>JBILLJ010000143.1:0-22505 GCA_044376125.1 Sandaracinaceae bacterium | reverse complement strand
CCGCGCGCCACGGCAACGCGCACCCGACGATCGTGCCGTACGAGTCGTTCGAGACCGCCGATGGCGCGCTCGCGCTCGCGGTGGGCAACGACGGGCAGTTCGCCAAGCTCGTCGCGATCCTCGAGCGCCCCGAGCTCGCGTCCGATCCGCGCTTCGCCACCAACGCAGCGCGTGTCGTGCACCGCGAGGCGCTCGTGCCGATGCTCGCGGAGCGCTTTCGAACCGCTGCGACGGAGCGCTGGCTCGAGGCCCTCGTTCCGGCGGGCGTGCCGGCGGGTCCCGTGCGCACCGTGGACGAGGCCTTCGCGGATCCGCAGGCCATCGCTCGCGGCATGCGCGTCGAGCTCGCGTCGGCGATCGCGGGCAGCGGTGCGGTCTCGCTCGTCGGGAGCCCGCTCCACCTCTCGCGCACACCGGTGAGCTACCGCCGCGCGCCGCCGGGCGTGGGTGAGGACGGCGCCGACGTGCTGCGCGAGTGGCTGGGCATGGATCGCGAGGCGACCGATGCCCTCACACGTCGAGGCGCCCTCGGCGCTGCGGCGACACGCGAGACCCATGACCCAGGGAGGCCACGATGAAGCGCTCGACCGAACGGACCGAGGCTGTCGAACGATCGGCCCCTGCCACGGCGCGCGTGCGTCTGCGCGACGAGCGCGGCGTCGCGCGGGCGGTGCGTGTGGCGGAGCGCGACCCGGGCGAGGCCGTCGCGCTCCTGCAGCGCCTCGCGCCGCTCCTGCCGAGGCTCGGGGGCAGCCGCGCTCAGCGACGGATCTTCACGTGGGTGGAGCGCGACGCGGCGCGAAGGATCGCGCGCGCACGAGGAGACGTGGCATGAAGGAGACGACCGTCGCCGATGTGATCGCCGGCGAGCTCGCGGGCGCAGGCGCACGGTGGGTCGCGGGCGTCGCGGGCGGGGAGGTGCTGCACCTCGCCGACGCCCTCGCACGCGCGGGCCTCACCTACCTCGCCGTGCGTCACGAGAGCGCCGGTGGCTTCGTGGCCGAGGGCGCCTGGCACGCGTCGGGCGCGCTGCCGGTGCTCCTCGGCACCGTGGGCCCCGGCGCCACCAACGCCCTCCACGTCGCGGCGCACGCGGCGCAGGATCGCGTGCCCTTGATCGTGATCACGGGAAGCATCGACGAGGACGAGCGCTACGCGTACACGCACCAGCTGCTCGATCAGGTCGCGCTCTACCGCTCCGTCGCGAAGGCGAGCTTCTCGGTCGCGCCCCGTGCCTCGGCGGAGATCGTGCGGCGCGCGGTCGCGATCGCGCTCGAGCCGCCGTTCGGGCCGGTGCATCTCGACGTGCAGGTCGGCGTCGCGCGCACGCGCGTGCCCGCGACGGATGCACGCACGCCGCGCACGAGCCCGCTCGGTCCCGCGCCCGCAGCCGAGATCGAGGCAGCAGCCGAGCGCCTCGCGCGCGCGGAGCGACCGCTCGTCGTCGCAGGTCTCGAGGCGCTCGAGCCGCGCGCGGTGGCGGCGCTGCGCGCGATGGCCGACGCCGGCGTGCCGATCGTGACGACGTACAAGGCCAAGGGCGTCGTCGACGAGCGACACGAGCGGTCGCTCGGCGGCACCGGGCTCTCCCCGAAGGCCGACTCCGTGATCCTCCCGCTCGTGGCGCGCGCGGACGTCGTGCTGCTCGCGGGCTACGACCCGATCGAGATGCGGCGTGGCTGGTGCGAGCCGTTCGATGCGCGCACCTGGGTGATCGACGTGTCCACGCGACCGCCTCGGCACGGGGTGCATCGCGTCGATCGTTCGCTCGTGGGTGACGTGGGCCACACGCTGAGCGCGCTCGCCGCGCTCGCCCCGCGGCCCTCGCGCCCTGCGTGGGACGAGTCGGTCTCCGCGGGCCGAGCCTCGCTCGCGCGGATCTTCTCGCCCGAGGCGCACGGCTGGGGACCGCGCGCCATCGCGCACGCCCTGCGCGAGAGCTGGCCCGACGACGGCCTCGTCACCGTCGACACCGGCGCGCACCGCATCGTGCTCAGCCAGGCCTTCGAGAGCCGTGTGCCGCATGCGCTCCTCCAGAGCACGGGGCTCTGCACCATGGCGTGTGCGCTGCCGCTCGCGATCGGCGCGTCCGTCGCCACGGGCGCGCCCGTGCTCGCGGTCACGGGCGACGGAGGCCTCGACATGTGCCTGGGCGAGCTCGCGACCGCGCGCGATCTCGGGGCGCGCGTCACCGTGGTCGTGATCGACGACGCCTCGCTCGGGCTCATCGCGCTCAAGCAGCGGCAGGAGAGGCTGCCCGAGCTCGGGGTGACGCTCGGCGCGACCGACTACGCGGGCCTCGCACGCGCGATGGGCCTCCACGCCTTCGTCGCGGAGGACGTGCACGGGCTCGGTCGTGCGATCGCGGCGAGCCGCGATCTCGGCGGGCCGAGCCTCGTGCACTGCCGGATCGCGCGCGACGCGTACGACGAGGTGCTGTGAGCCCGCCGCGGGCTCCCAGCGCGAGGCGCATCGAACTTTCGGGCCGACGTACTACGCTCGTCCGGTGATGCAGGCTCCGCGTGACCTCCGGCTGCGCTTGCCCGTCCTGGGCGAGAGCCGCCGCGCGCTGCGCGAGGAGCTGCCGCCGGTGCCCGCCGAGTGGGCGGTGCCGCGCGACATCGTCGACGGCGACGGCCGCGCCATCCGCTACCTGCGCCTCTCGATCACCGATCGCTGCGACATGGCCTGCACGTACTGCATGCCTCCGGGAGGCGAGGGCGAGCACGGCCTGCGCGAGGAGCTGCTCTCGTTCGAGGAGATCGCGCGGCTCGTGCGGGTGCTCGCGAGGCACGGCGTGGCGCGGGTGCGCCTCACGGGCGGCGAGCCCCTCGTGCGTCGCGACGCCGTGGGCCTCGTGGCCATGATCCGCGACGCGGGCATCGGCGACGTCTGGATGACCACGAACGGCTCGCGCCTGGCCGCGCTCGCCGCGCCGCTTCGCGCGGCCGGGCTCGTCGGCGTGAACGTGTCGATCGACGCGCTCGATCCCGCGCGCTTCGCCCGCATCACGCGCGGAGGGGATCTCGCGGGCGTGCTCGCGGGCATCGAGGCCGCGCGGGTGGCGGGCCTCGCGGTGCGGACGAACACCGTGGTCCTGCGGAGCGAGAACCTCTCCGAGCTCGAGCCGATCGTGCGCTGGGCCTGGTCCATCGGGGCGACGCCCCGCTTCATCGAGCTCATGCCGATCGGAGAGGGCGCGCTCCTTCCGAGCACCGAGCGCGTGGGCGCCGACGAGATGCGCGCGCAGCTGACGGCCCTGGGCCTGGGGACCGACGCGTCACACGACGCGGGGCGCGGTCCGGCGCGTTACCTCGTGCGCCACGGGGCGCCGCACGAGCGCGTGGGCTTCATCACCGCGGTGTCGGACGAGTTCTGCGCGAGCTGCAATCGCGTCCGGCTCACGTCGCAAGGCGAGGTGCGCGCGTGCCTCGCGTCGCGCCGCGCGATCTCGCTGCGCGATCTCCTGCGCGCGGGCGTGAGCGATCGCGAGCTCGTCTGGGCGCTCAGCTGGGCGCTCGCGAGCAAGGCGCCGGGGCACTCGTTCTTCGAGCCCGGACGCTCGGCACGCTCCGCCCTCGACGATGATCACGCGCGCGTCGGGATGAGCTTGATCGGCGGCTGACCCGTGCGGTCACGCGCCGCGGTCACGCCCAGCTGACCTCGAAGGCTGCGCGCGAGGGATCCTGCGTCGCGCGCCCGACGACCTTCACGTCGCGGCCGCCGGCGCGCTCGATGAGGAACGCGACGCCTCCCTGCCACTCGGCGTGGAGGAAGAAGCTCGCCCCGTGGAAGTCGTCCCAGCAGAGCAGCTGGTGCTTGGGCCCGAGCTTCTCGACACGCATGGTCGCGCCCCGCACGTAGCTCCCGAAGACCTTGTCGCTGTAGCGCAGCAAGAGCTCCGGCGTGGTGAACGCGAGCACGTAGCGGAGCAGGCCTCGCGTGTCGCGATCCGTGGTGATCCGCCCGAGCTGCGTGGCGAACGCGGCGCCACCGCCGACAACGGCGTCGCACGCGTCGTGCAGCGCGGAGTAGTCCTCCATCGGGTACCAGCCGACGCGCGTGATGCCGCCGTTGAGGAGGCGCTCGCGGAGATCGGGCCGCACCGCGTCACGCACCGCGTCGGCCACGCCCTGCCCGCGGAGCTCCGCGATCCCTTCGAAGAAGGAGAGAAACGCGGCGCCGCGCATCTCGACGGCCATCGCTCACATCTCCGGCGCCAGTCGAACGCCCGAAGGCGCGATGCCCACGAAGATCGTCCCTTCGCTCGCGCCGGGGGAGTTGCCGCTCCACGTGTAGAGGAGCGAGAGGCGGTCGTCGATCTCGACCGCGCTCGGGAAGCGTCGCGTGCGGCTGTCGTTGTCGTTGCCCGCGATCACCGGGCGGCCGAAGGCCTCGAAGGTCGCGCCATCGGGCGAGGCCGCGAGGGTGATGAGCGTGTTGCCGTTGCTGCGGCGCGACTCGTAGTAGAGGCGCACGAAGCTGCGCTGCGCGGGCGAGGTCACGACCAGCGCGCCGGGGCCGCCGACGGCGATCTCCTCCGCGTCGCGCTCGTCGCGCGCGGTCATCGGCACGAGCGAGAGCGCGCCGATCGTGGTGAACGAGAGACCGTCGCTCGAGCCCGCGACGACGATCGCGTCGCCGTCCTCGTAGTACATGAGGAAGGGGTGGCTCGCGCCGACGAGCAGGCGCGTGTCGATCACGCTCGGGCGGCGCGGGACGATGCCGTCGTGCGCGGGGGCGATGGGTGCGTCGCTGCCGTCGTACGGACCGGCGACGCTCGAGGCGGTCGCGACACCGATGCCCCCCGCGGCCGCGTAGTAGAGGAGCACCGAGCCGTCGTCGCGCACGAGGGCCCAGGGATCGCTGACGTAGCCGCCCTCCCAGCTGCTCTCGGCCTCGAGGACCGCCGTGCCCACGTCGAAGCCCGGGCTGCGCGTCGTGAACGAGAGGCCCATCGCCTCGCGAGGCGCGCTGCGCGAGATCGTGCGCGCGCCGTGCGCGGTCCAGTCCGGCGCGGCGAAGCTCGGCGCGGAGGGCCCCGCGTCGGGCATCGAGCCCGCGTCGGGCGGGCCGGAATCGGCCACCAGTCCCGCGTCGATGGGTCCAGCGTCGTCGCCCGGCGGGCCCGCGTCGGGCATCGGGCGGCCCATCACGGGCGCGCTCGCGTAGAAGAGCGAGCCGTCGCTCGCCACCATGGCGCTCTCGATGGAGGCGTTGCCGATCGCGATCGCGCGGTTGGCCGGGCGAACGCCGGTCTCCTCGTCGTCGAGGTCGCGGTAGGGACCGGTGCCGTTGTGCGGCAGGCCCTCGGGCGAGCCGCCGCTGCTGCCGAGCGTCGAGCAGCCGGTGGCGCCGATCGCGAGGGCGCCTGCGGTGCCCGAGAGCGCGAGCACGAGCGCGGCGAGGCGGAGCGTGCGCGTCATTCGAACCCCACCTGGAGCGTCGCGCCGCCCGCGAAGATGTTGCCGCCCACACGATAGTCGCCCGTGGGATCGACGAGGCTCTGCTTCGTCATCACGCGCTCGGGCAGGAGCGAGTACTGGAAGTGGAAGTCCATCTGGAGGAAGCCAGGAAGGAGCGGCCGCAGATCCGTGAGGCGCACGCCGAAGCCGAGCGAGAAGACGAAGCGGTCCGCGTCGGCGAGGTTCGTGAGCGCGAGCTGGTTCGGCACCGGGCTGTGCTCGTAGAAGAAGCCACCGCGACCGCGCAGCTCCACGATGCGCTCGCGCAACATCACGCCCTCGGCGCCGATGCGCGGCACGAAGCGATCCTCGAAGAGCGCGGGCTGAGGCGTGGTGCCCGCGATGGACTCCGGCACACGGATCATGTCTCGCAACGACTCGGGCACCTGGATGCGCAGCGTGATGTCCGACAGACCGACGGGGCTCACGTAGGCCGACCAGTTCACCCACGTGACCTCGACGTTCAGCCGGAAGTCGGTCGTCGGTGACCAGGAGCCACCGAGCGAGACCTGCTGCGGCACGAAGGCGTTCACGGCCTGGCTGAGCAGGCTGAAGTAGCCGGGGAAAGGATCGCCGAAGCCCGTGAAGTCGAGGCCCGTCCGGCAGAACGGATCGCCGGGCATCTCGCAGCCGACGACCGCGAGCAGCTTGTTGTCGAGCGCGAACTGACCTCGGTACAAGGCGCCGAACGAGAGCTCGGGCAGCGGCTGCACCTGCACGCCCACCTGCGGGTAGCGGATGGTCGTGAGGTCTGCGCGGATCTCGTGCTCGAGGCGCGAGTCCGCGCCGAGGATCCCGAGCTCACCGCGGATGGCCAGCGTGTTCGTCGAGAACGAGAGGAACGAGATGCCACCGCCGATCGTGAGCCACTCCACGGGGCGGATCGCGAGGTGCGCGGCGAGGAACGTGCGGCGAGGCCGGTTGTCGTAGAACTCCCAGCGCGGGCGGCGGCTCGGCAGCGAGCGCGTGCGCGAGATGTAGTCGTCGTTGAGGTGCACCCCGAGGCCGAACGCGAAGCGCACGCCGCCGATCTCGCCGGGCACCGCGAGGCCGAGCACGAGGCCCCGCACCGGGTCCACGTTCGAGTCGAGGTCGTTCAGCGACAGCTCGTGGAAGGCGCCGAAGTAGCCGATGCCGACCTGCACCGCGCCCGAGCGCGCGAGCCCGGCGGGGTTGTAGTAGTTCGACGAGAAGTCATCGACGTCGGCCGTGACGGCGCCGCCCATCGCGACCGCGCGCGAGCCCATGCCGTACGTGTCGATCGGCTGGGCCCACGCGGACGAGGGAAGGAGGGCTGCGGTGGCGAGCGCGAGGCTCCACGCGAAGGTGGTCGCGAGGCTCGGCGCGGAGGTGGTGGTCGCGGCGCGCATCAGAACTCCAGCCCTGCGGCCCAGCCGCCCACGAGTATGAAGCCGGAGGAGGCGAGCGGTGCCGCGCTCGGATCGGTCGAGCCGAGCGCCACGAGGTGGGTGCGCGGCGAGAGCACGTGCATCTGTCCGAACACGTCGAGCGTGAGGCGCTCGCGCTGCGAGAGCGCGGCGCTCAGGCCGAGGCCGAGGGTGACGACGTGGCGATCGTTGTCGACGAGGCGCAGCGGCACGTTCACGACCGCGCCGTCCTCGAGGCGCACGCTGCCATCCGGGTTCCGCTGCGGCGCCATGCGCGCGGGCGGCGTCGGGGACATCTCCCACGCGTAGCCGCCGCGGAGCGCGAGATCCACGGTGCCGCGGTGGAGCATGCCCTCGAGCGCGACGCGCGGGCTGAACGTGTCCGCGTACTGCACCGACGGCGGCAGAAAGCTCGTGGCCGAGGTCGCACTCGTGGGGCCGGGGTAGGTCGACCAGAAGCGCGCGGTCACGTTCGCGACGATGCGCAGCTCGGGGATCGGTCGCCAGTAGCCCTCGATCACGACCTGCGCCGGGTCGTACTGCGTGATGCCGCCGATCGTCAGCACGGGCAGGGGCACGGGCAGATCCTCGACGACGATCTCGAGGTCCATGTCCGCGCGCAGCTCGTGACGGTAGACCAACCCCACTCCGAACTCGGCGGGCGCAGACGCGCTCGCGCGGAGCTGGGGTGGCTGCTCGAAGCGGATGCCGACGTTGGGCGCGAACGTCGCGATGAGCTGCGTCTCGACCACCGACTGGAACGAGCTCGTCTCGTCGAGCTGTACGCGCAGATCTCCGACGAGGGCCGCGAGCGCCGAGATGCCGAGGCCGACCTGCAGGCCGTCGAGGATGCCGTGGAAGTCGAAGCCCAGCGCGACGTAGAGCGCCAGGGACTGACCACGACCGAGCACGGCCCACTGCGGCACCTCGGCGAAGCGCACGTCGCCGCGCAGGAGCACGTTCGCCGGCGTGTAGAAGCCGCCGCCGAGCGTGAGGCGATCCTGGAGGATGTCGCCGAAGGGGATCGGCAGCGTGAAGCCGATCGTGGTGCCGCGCACCGACTCGAGCGGCGAGCGCTGGCCGTCGAGCGTGAGGTCGAAGCTGCCTGCGGCGGCGCCGAAGAAGAACGAGCGACGGCGCACCGAGCCGAGGTTCGCGGGGTTGAGGTAGACGGACTCGAAGCCGTCGACGTACGAGGCGCCCGTCATCGCGAGGCCCGGCGAGCGCGCACCGAAGCCGAAGAGATCGGGCGGCGTGGCGCGCGCGTCGCGGGGCAGGACGAGGCCGCACGCGAAGAGCGCGAGGAGCAGGGCACCACCGAGCCTCGGGCGCATGTCCGCGACGGTACACGAGAAGCGTGTGCGTCCCATCACGAAAGCGACACCGGCGGGGCGTCCGGGCTCGGCGCGGCGCGCCGCGTGGCCTCCCGCGTGTGCGAGGCCGAGCGCCCGAGCGCGCGACGCGAGAGGCTCGTGAGGAGGCGACCGCGGAGCACGGCCGCGGCGGTGAGGCCGCCGCCGAAGAGCGCGCCCGCGACGCCGCAGCTCACGAGGTCCTGGCCCGTGAGGAAGAGTCCGGGCACGGGGCTCTGCGCGCGCAGCGGCAAGCGGAAGCGCGCGGGGGTGTGCGACAGGCCGTAGATCTCGCCGTCCGGGTGCGCGGTGAAGTGACGCGTCGAGAGCGGCGTGGAGAGCTCCGCGTAGGCGAGGTGGCCGCGCAGCGAGGGCCGCTCGCGGTAGAGGACCTCGAGGAGGCGCTCGCTCATCGCGGCCTTCCACGCGTCGTACTCGGCGCCGCGCTTCCTCCAGCGCTCGTCCTTCCAGCGCTCGAGCCACGCGAGGCTCGCGATCGTGACGAGCTCGACCGTCGCCTTGCCCGGATGACGCGCCGCGAAGCTCGGATCCTTGGCGGAGGGGAACGACGCGTAGACGAGCGGCAGCGGCGCGCTCGGATCGTGGAGGAAGCGCGCGAACGCGCGCTCGCGATCGGGCTCGGGGTAGATCCAGAGGTTGGTGCCGTCGAGGCCGAGCTCGCGATCGGTGCGGTCGAAGCCGAGGTAGAGCGAGAGGTGCGCCGCGCTCGGGCCGACCTCGCGGAGGCGCGCGGGGATGCCGGTGGGCTCGGCGATCTCGGGCGCGAGCAGGCGCTGGTAGGTGTTCGGCGCGCCCGCGTCGCTCACCACGACGGGCGCGCGGAGCTCGCGACCATCGGTCATGCGCACGCCGATCGCGCGGCCGCCCGACACGAGGATGCGCTCGACCTCGGCCGCGACGATCACCTGGCCGCCTGCGTCCTCGATCGTCGGCACGATGCGCTCCGCGATCACGCGGCTGCCGCCGACGGGGTAGTACGCGCCGCGGAGGTAGTGGCCGACCACCATCGCGTGGATCGCGAAGCTCGCGTGGCGCGGCGTGAGGCCGTAGTCACCGCACTGCGCGGTCAGCACGTCGTAGAGCGGGCCGTCGCCGACGATCGGGCGGATGACCTCCTCGGCCGTGCGATCGGACCAGCGACGCAGCGGCGCGCGCAGCGCCGGGCCGAGCACGCTCGAGAGGCGCCCGGGCAGTGCGCGATCGACGAAGAACGGCGCGCCGCCACGCGTGGCTGCGAGCACGGTGCCGAGGTAGCGCTCGAGGTCTCGACGGCGGCCGGGGAAGCGCGACGCGAGCGAGTCCACGAAGCGGCGACCCCCCGCGACGAGGTCGTAGCTGCCGCCCGGCAGGACCACGCGATCGTAGACGTCGGGCATGCGCGCCCACTCGATCTCGCCGGTCGTGATCTCGTCGAAGAGCATCCGCACCGGCGTGCCTGGCTCGAGCTGACCGAGGTAGTGCACGCCGACGTCCCACTCGAAGCCGGGCCGCGTGAATGTGTGCGTGAAGCCGCCCGCGGTGGAGTGTCGCTCGAGCACGAGCACGCGCTGGCCGGCGTGCTTGGCGAGCAGCGCGGCGCACGCGAGCCCGCCGATGCCCGAGCCGATCACGATCGCGTCCCAGGGCCCATCGAGCTGGCCGGGTGAGAGCTGCTTGTACGAGGCACCGACCCGACCCGCGCGCTTGGACATGCGCCGAGGATACGCCCGGACGCGCCGACGCGATCTGCGACGTGCGCGTCGAAGGCGGCGAGCTCAGCGCGCGTCGACGATCGCGACGACCCGCGCGACCGCGTCCGCGAGCGCGTCCGGATCGTCGCTTCGCACGGTGACGTGGCCGACCTTGCGGCCCGGCCGCTCCGTCTTGCCGTAGAGGTGGAGGTGGGCGCCCTCGATCGCGAGGATGCGCTCGCGCGGCGGGATCGTGCCGACGAGGTTGATCATCACCGAGCGCCCGCGGAGCGCGGTCGGACCGAGCGGCTCGCCCGTGATCGCGCGCACGTGCGCCTCGAACTGGCTCGTCTCGGCGCCCTCGATCGAGAAGTGTCCGGTGTTGTGCACGCGTGGCGCGATCTCGTTCGCGAGCAGCTCGCCCTCGTGCTCGAAGAGCTCGAGCGCGAGCACACCGACGTGATCGAGCTCGACGAGCAGCGCGGTGATCGCGTCGCGCGCGCGGCTGGCGAGGCGCTCGCTCACGTTCGCGGCGGGCGCGTCGGTGCGGAAGAGGATGCCGCTCCGGTGGACGTTCTCGACGAGCGGGTACGTCGCGATCGCGCCATCGGTGCCGCGCACGCCGAGGATCGAGAGCTCGCGCGTGAACGGGACGAAGCCCTCGAGGATCGCGGGCACCGCGCCGATCGCCTCGAACGCGCCCGGCACGTCCGAGGGGCTGCGCAGCACGCGCTGGCCCTTGCCGTCGTAGCCGAGGCGGCGCGTCTTGAGCACCGCGGGCAGCCCCAGCGCTCGCACGGCCTCTTCGAGCCCGGCCGCGTCGTCCACCGCGCGGAACGGCGCGGTGCCGATGCCGAGCGCGCGGAAGGTCGACTTCTCGTTCCAGCGATCGGAGGCGACGACGAGCGACTTCGCGCCCGGCCGCACCGGCACCCGCGCCGCGAGCCGCTCGACCGCAGCGCTCGGCACGTTCTCGAACTCATAGGTCACGACGTCGACCGAGCGCGCGAAGCGATCGAGCACGGCCTCGTCGTCGAATGCACCGAGGCACGGGCGCGCGACGGCGCACGCCGGCTCGTCGGCCGACTGTGCGAGCACGACCACCTCGTGGCCCATCGGCACCGCCGCGATCGCGAGCATCCGCCCGAGCTGGCCACCGCCGAGGATGCCGATGCGCATCGCTCAGGTCCGTGGATCGGGGTTCGAGAGCACGCCGTCGGTCTGCCGTGTGCGGTACGCGATCAGCCGCTCGCGCACGGCTGCGTCGTGCGCAGAGAGGATCGCCGCCGCGGTGAGCGCGGCGTTCGTCGCGCCGGCGCGACCGATCGCGAAGGTCGGCACGGGCACGCCCGCGGGCATCTGCACGATGGACAGGAGCGAGTCCAGACCATGGAGCGCCTTGGACTGCACCGGCACGCCGAGCACGGGCACGTGCGTCTTGGCCGCGAGCATCCCGGGCAGGTGCGCCGCGCCCCCCGCGCCCGCGATGATCACGCGCAGGCCGCGCGTCTCGGCGCTCGCGGCGTACTCGAAGAGGAGATCGGGCGTGCGATGCGCCGAGACCACGCGCACCTCGTGAGGCACGCCGAGCAGCGCGAGCGTGTCGGTCGCGTGCTGCATGGTCTCCCAGTCGGACTTCGAGCCCATCACGACGCCGACGATCGGCGGGCCCTCGGGCATGAGCGCTCGGTCGGGGGAAGAGGTGGGGCTGGTCACGTCGGAGGCCTCGCTCGACCCGCGCGAGGAGGCCGCGCGAGCGGGCGGACCATACGCGACCCACCGCGGGGTGGTCCACTGCCGGAGCGGCCCTCCCAGGTCGGCGTCAGCGCGGCCCGAGCCACAGCCAGAGGAGCGCCGCGGCAGCGAAGAGACCTGCGGCCACGACGTACAGGATCGGCGTCGAGATGCGCGGCTCGGGCGGCGGCAGCGTGCTCACGGGCACGCGATCGGTCGGCTCGCGCTCGGCCTTCGGAGCCTCGGCCTCGGGCGTCACCGGCGCGGCGCGCGGCGCGCTCGTGCGCGTCGGCACCGGCGCGCTCGCGAGCACCGAGGCCGCGAGCTCGGGCGCGGAGAGCGTCGCGGGCGTCTTCTTGTCGGGCACCGGCACGCCGGAGATCGACTCGCTCACGGCGCGTCGCTCGCCGCTCGAGATCACCTCCGAGGTGGCACCCGCGCGCGAGCGCACGTGCGACGACGGCGTGGGGCGCTTGAGGTACACCGCGTTCTCGGGCAGCGTGGCCAGCGCGTCGAGCACCGCCTGGCCGTCGACGTAGCGAGCCTCCGGTGCCTTCGCGAGGCAGCGCATCACGAGCGCCTCGAGCGCGGGGTCCACCGAGAGCTCGCTCCGCGCGTCGCACAGCGGCGGCGGCGGCTGGAGCAGGTGCGCACGCAGCAGCTCGGAGCGTCGCTCCGAGAGGAACGGGCGGCGATCCGCGAGCAGCTCGTAGAGGAGCACGCCCGTCGCGTACACGTCGGCGCGCACGTCGAGCCCGGTCCCGGTGATCTGCTCGGGCGCCATGTACGCCGGCGTGCCCACGATGCGGCCACGGCGCGTGAGCGTGCCGTCCTCGGCGACGTCGTCCTCGCTGAGCATCTTGGCCAGGCCGAAGTCGAGCAGCTTCACCTTGTCGCCGGCGGGCCCACACAAGAAGACGTTCGCGGGCTTGAGGTCGCGGTGCACGACCTGGCGCGCGTGAGCGAACGCGAGGCCCTTGAGGATCTCTCGCGTGACGAACAGCGCGCGCTGCGGTGCCAGGGGCGCCTCGTCGAGCTGTTGCTCGAGCGTGCGGCCTTCGAGCAGCTCCATCGCGATGTAGGTGTGGCCCTCGTCCGAGACACCGAAGTCGGTGATCTCCACGATGTTCGGGTGCTCGAGCTTCGCGAGCACACGCGCCTCGCGCTCGAAGCGACGCTTGAGGGCCGAGATGGAGCCGAGGTTGTCGTGGAGCACCTTGAGCGCGACGTCGCGGCTGTCGCCGGGGCGTCGCGCGCGGAACACGACGCCGGTCGCGCCCGTGCCGAGCTTCAGCTCGACGCGATAGCCGCCGAGCATCGTCCCGACGAGCGCATCTCCGGCGTCGCTGCTCACTCACGCGAGGATAGACGAGCCCCGTGGCGAAAAGGGAGCCCCGGTGGACGCTCCCGTCCGCCCGCGTCCCTCGGCCGGACCCCAGCCTTGCGAGGCCCCTGGCCCGCGGTAGGTTCGCGGCCCCCGCCGACGCGGGGCGTGACCACGGAGCCCCGCGATGAGCATCAAGTTCCCCTCCGCCGAGTGGACCCAGGCCTTCATGAACGCCGTCAACGCCAACGCGGGCTACCGGGAGGCCGGCAAGGGCTGGACGCACGGCAAGGTCGCGTACGTGCTCAAGGCCGACGCGCGCATCGGGACGACCGAGGACATGGCGATGGTCCTCGACCTCCACGCCGGTCAGTGCCGCGGCGCCCAGTACGTGCCGGCCACCGAGGCGCAGAGCTCGGACTTCGTCATCGTCGCCGAGTACCCGAAGTGGAAGGAAGTGCTCTCGGGCGAGGTCGATCCGACCAAGGCGATGATGCAGAACAAGCTCAAGCTCGAGAAGGGTCACCTCCCGACGATCGTGAAGTTCGTCGTGGCGTCCAAGGAGCTCGTGAAGAGCGCGACCGCGATCCAGACCGACTTCCCGCCCGTCTGAGGCACCACGCATGAGCCTCTCGATCGAGCTCTCGGCCGGCGCCGAGGACAACGGCCTCGCGAACATGCTCTCGACGATGCTGCGGCAGAACGTCGAGGATCACCCCGAGCGCGTCGCGATCGCGCGCGGCATGCGCGGCCGCATGGCGATCTTCGCGGAGGACGCCGAGGTCGCGATCTCGATCGACTTCGAGGGCGAGCGGGTGCTCTTCCGCGACGGCATCGTCGGTGTCCCGGATCTCACGATCCGCGGCGGGTTCGAGCAGATCGGCGATCTGTCGCGCATGGAGCAGGTCGGGGCGCTGCCCGACCCGCGCGGGCCGGTGAACCGCGCGCTCTTCGCGGCGATGCGCGAGGGCAAGCTCCGTGTGCACGGGCTGCCGCGCGCGCTGCCGCTCCTGCTCGCGTTCGGCGACGTCATGCACGTGGCGTGAGCGCGCGGCCGCGCGCCGCGGGCGTGCGATCAGCGCGTGTGGATCGGGAAGGTGAACACGCCGCCGCGCGACGGGCTCAGCGTCGCGCCGTCCGGGCGTGCTGCGCCGCCGGCGCTGCGGAGCACGATGCAGCCGGCACCGCCGCCGCCTCCGCCACCGTTGCCGCCCGAGCTCCCGCTCGCGCCTCCATCGGCGCCCGGGCCCTCGCTGCCACCGCCCGAGGCTCCGCCGCTCGCGCCATACATGCCTCCGCCCACTCCGCCCGCGACGCGCGTCGCGGCATCCCGGCCGTCGCTGCCGCCATCGACGGGCAGCTCGGAGCTCGCGCCCGCACCGCCGCTGCCGCCGGTCGCGAGCAGCATGGCCGTGGGCTCGATGCGGAGCTCGGTCGCCTCGAGCAGGATGCCGCCGCCACCACCTCCGCCGCCGCCCGCGCCCCAGTTCGCGACGCGCGGGTCATACGCGCCACCGCCACCTCCGCCGCCGCCAGCCAGCACACGACCCGTGACGCGCAGCCGACCGCGGGCGGTCACCTGCACGCCGCCGCCGCCCGCTCCGCCGATGCCGTAGTTGCCGTCGGGTGTGGGACGAGATCCGCCGGGGCCCAGGCCGCCGCCGCCACCGCCCGTGAGCGGCTCGAGCGTGGTCATCATGCCCTCGGAGCGCTCGCCGCCTTCGCCGCCACCGCCCTGACCGCCGCGGCCACCAGCGAAGCACAGGCCACCGCCCGCGCCGCCGCCGTCGCCGAACTCGCCCTCCGTGCGGCCTCCGAGCCCGCGCACGATGCCCGAGCCGTCGCGCGACTCCGGCCGGCCTCCGACGCCGCCTCCGGCGCCGTTCTCGCCGCCGCGCGCCGAGACGTCGAGCGTGCCCGCGATCTCCACGTCACCCGAGGCGAGGATCACGAGCGGCCGCCAGCCGAACCCTCGCAGCGCGCCCGTCGTCGCGATGCGCAGCTGGCGGACGAGGAGCGCGCACACCTCCGAGCCATCGCGCTGCCGCACCACGCGCGCGTCCGCGCTGCTCGCTGCGCACGTCGCGGTGTCGATCACCGCGGGGACCTCGATCGAGAGATCGCGCGTGCCCATGTCGAGCAGCGCCGCCTCCACGTTCGACGGCGCGATGGTCCCCGTGATCGGGCCGACGTCGTAGGCCACGAACGACGCGTCGGTCGCGGCGTCCGACTCGGTGTAGAGCCGGCGCGTGTCCGGCGCGACGATCGCGCTGCAGCTCGCGAGCACCGCCGCGCCGACGGCGAGGCCCGCAGAGAGCGCGCGCGCCGACGCGGTTCGGGCCATCCGAGAGTCTCGCCGACCGACCATGCCGGGAGGATAGGGCCATCGCGCCCGCCGGGAAATCGGGGGCGTGAGCGAGGGTGCGATCCGATCAGGGACGCGGCGCCGCGAGCTCTTCGTCGATCACGCGCTGGAACGACTCGAAGGGCTGCGCGCCCTGCACCAGCCGGCCGTTGATGAAGAACGACGGCGTGCCGATCTGCGCGCCCGCATCGCGAACGGCGTCCATGTCCGCCTGCACGGTGGCGGCGTGCGTGTGCTGATCGAGCGCGCGCTCGCACTGCGCGACGTTCACGCCGCGCACCTGGCGCGCGAGCGCGAGCAGGCCGTCGCGCGAGGTGCTGGCGTCCATCACCGCGCGCTGGTTCTCGAACACCAGATCGTGGAACTGCCAGAAGCCCGCGTCGCCGCGCTGGCGACGGATCTCGATCGCGAGCTCCGCGGCCTCCTGCGCCCAGGCATGGAACGGCAGGGGGTAGTGGCGGAAGATCAGGCGCACTCGCGAGCCGTAGGTCTGGAGCACGCGCTCCATCGTCGGCACGGCGCGCGAGCAGAAGGGGCACTGGAAGTCCGAGAAGACCTGGATGGTCACGGGCGCCGTGCGCGGGCCGCGCACCGGCGAGCTCGCGCCGTCGCCGACCGCCCATCGGCGGTTCGAATCTTCTTCGGGCTCGGGCGGCGAGGGGCGAACGGCCTCGGGCTCGGGCGCCGCCGCGCGGCCTTCGGCGAGGATCGTGTCGTACACCCGCGCGCGTGGCGTGCCTCGCGCGATGCGCGCCTGGGCATCCGCGCGCGCCCTCTCGACCTCGCGCACGAAGGCCTCGAAGGGCTGGGCGCCGACGAAGGAGCGGCCGTTGATGAAGAAGGTCGGCGTCCCGCGCGCGCCCACGCGGCTCGAGAGCGCCATGTCCGCCTGGATCGCGCTCTGGTGGGTGTGGTTCGCCATCGCGAGCCGGAAGCGCGTCATGTCGAGCCCCAGCTGCTGCGCGTAGAGCTCGAGGCTCGCCGCTTCGAGCGCGGTCTGGTTCTCGAAGAGGAGATCGTGCATCTGCCAGAAGCCGACCGGCCCGCGCTGCGCGAAGGCCTCCATGGCCGCCTCCGCCGCGCCCATCGCGTTCGCGTGGAACGGGAGCGGGTTGTGGCGGAACACGAGGCGCACCTCGCTGCCGTAGCGCTCCATCACCTGCTCGAGGGTCGGCACGACGCGCGAGCAGAAGGGGCACTGGAAGTCGGAGAACACGACGATGGTCACGAGCGCGTCCGAGGCGCCGCGCTGCGGTGCGCCCTCGACGGGCACGCGCAGCAGCGGCGTGCCTTCGTCTTCGTCCTCGCCCTCGTCGCCGACGGCCACCGGCTCCTCGCCGCCGCGGTCCTCGAGCTGCGCGAGCGCGACGCTCGTCACCACGAAGAGGAGCGTCGCGTGGTTGCTCGACGTGAGCCCGACCACGGGCACGTCCGCCACGACGGTGCCGTCGCCGCGCCGATCCTGGAGGCGATCCGGCGGCGCGATGGCGATCGTGCCGAGCTCGCCCTCCTGGCTCGTCAGCTGATCGCCCTGGATGCGGACCGTCGCCAGCTCGCCGCCGAAGCTGATCTGGCCGTCGGCCAGGAGCGCGCTGCGCGTGCTGCCGTCGGGCGCGGTGATGCGCCCGTCGGGCTGCAGCGTCCCGAAGACCTCGCCGTCCACCGTGATCGCGCCGGCAGGATCGAGCGCGATGACGATGCCGTTGGGCAGCGTCACGCGCAGCGCCGAGAGCTCGACGGTCACGCCCTCGGCGGGGCGTGCGGTGTTGTTCGTGTTCGCGGCCAGCTGCGTCGAGCCACCGCAGCCCGCGACCAACGCGAGGGTCAGCAGGGCTCCGAGCAAGAAGCGAGAGGTCGTGGTGGACATGATCACTCCGGCGTCCGGAAGGCGACGATGGGCGCGGCCGAGCCGTTCGGGAACGCGGCACCGACGAACGAGATCACGCGCATGATGGGCGTCTCGGCGTCGGCCTCGATCACGACCGAGCACGGCGCGGCGCCGCAGACCGGCCGTGCGGTCGTCGAGATCGCGGAGCTCGGCGTCTGTGCGCCGGTCGCGCGATCGGTCTCGACGTGCGTCGCCTCGTCGGCGCGGAACGAGAACACGCCGCTCGTGTCGGGGGGCGGGGGCGGCGGCTCGGCGCCTGCGGCAGGATCGGCGGGCACGCCTTCGATCAACGCGGCCGGGGCCGGCGCCGCGACGCCCGCGTCGGGCGCGTTCAGCTGGTTGAAGCGCATCTGCATGCCCTGGCCACGTGCCCAGAGCACCACCTGGAAGTCGCCGCCGGGCGCGGGCTCGTTGGGCGAGCCGTCGCAGTCGATGTACTGGCCCGCGCGGCACGCGTCGTACATCTCGGCCCAGTGCGCGGTGAACTCCTCCCAGCGGCGCGAGCCACCGGGGAAGGTCACGGTGCCCGTGGCGGGCGCGACGATCGGGCTCGCGAGCGCGAGGTAGCCGCGCGCCGTCGGGTTGCCGCCGGGCGGTCGCACCGCGAACACGATCTGGTGGTAGCCCGCGGTCGAGAGCGTCTGCACCACGCGCACGGTCGTCTCGTAGGGGACCGTCCCGAGCAGCGTGAGCACGGCCGCCGAGCGCGCTGGCGCTGCACGCACCTGCGTCAGGAGCTGCGTGAGCCCCTCGGGCGTGGCCTCGGCGTCGGGCACGAGGCCGCGCGAGAGCCCCGTGTAGACGGGCTGTCCGTCCAGGCGCAGCTCGTTCATCGAGGCCTCGATCCGCAGCGCGCCCGACGGCGCGGGCGAGTCGTTGCGGAACGAGATCGGCACCTCGAGCGCGCCGACCAGCGGCGGGAGCTCGACCGGGGTGGGAGGCGCTTCTTCACCACACGCGGCGACGGAGAGGGCGAGCACGGACCCGAGGAGGAACGGAGCGCGGATCGTCATGGCGGCGGACCATACAGGGTTTCTGCGCCTTCGGCGCGCGGGGGAGCCTAGGACGGCCCCCCCTGGCCCCCCCGCTCGTCGATCGTCGAAGACTCCTCCTCCTCGCTGCTCCAGGGGTTGCTGCGCAACCCCGCCGCAGGGCGCCCCTGCGCGTTCGGCGCGCTGGGGGAGCATAGGACGGCCCCCCCCTGCCCCCCCGCTCGTCGATCGTCGAAGACTCCTCCTCCTCGCTGCTCCAGGGGTTGCTGCGCTCACCCCGCCGCGGGGCGCCCCAGACGAACCTCCGCGTCGATTGTTTCTCGCTTTGTCAGTTGTTCATGACGCAGCTGGGGAGCTGGAAGCTGACGACCTCCTGGCACCACGTCGGATCGCCTGCGCGGCCGGTGCAGGACTCGCCGTTGCCCATGCCCACGAAGCGGCCCGTCAGCACGACGGTCTCGCCACAGGCGCGCACCGTGACGCGGTAGTCGACGGGCTGCCCGCCGACGCAGCTCTCGTAGTGCGCGACGCGCACGCTGTAGGTGCCGGCGGGCGCGCGGCCGGTGGGCCAGAAGATGTGCTCGGCCTGCACGCCCATGTTCCCGCTGCAGGCCGCGTTGGCGTCCTGATCGAGCTGTCCCCCGCTGAAGCCGCCGTTGTTCCCGTAGTAGACCGTCGTGCCCGCGGGGTCGGTGACGTAGAGGTCGAGATCGGTCGCGAGGCTCATCGTCATCGCGACCTCGAGATCACCCTGACCGAGCGGCAGGATGTTCACCTGTCGCGAGACGGGCGCCGAGACGCGGCCCTGCGAGTCGACGGCCTGGATGCGCATCGTCGCGACGTAGCTCTGACCACGATCGACGAAGCTGCGATCGGGTCGCTGAGGGCTGCCGATCGAGAAGCGGATCGCGGCGCCCTCGGAGCCGCTCGCGGCGACCGGGCCGAGCTCCGTCTGCACACGCACCGGCAGCGAGAAGTGACCGGGGTAGCCCTCGAACGAGACCAGGTAGTGCAGCACGTCGGGTCCGCCGCTGCCGTCCATCGCCCCCACGCGCGCGGTCACGGGCACGAGGGGGATGAGATCGATGGGCCGCGAGACGGGCTCGCGCGGCGCGTGCAAGATCGTGGGTGCGCCGACGGGCGTCGCAGGCGGTGCCTCGGCGCGCTCGTAGGTCGCGCCGAGCACGAGCCAGGGCGTGTCGGCCGAGCGTGCGCTCTGCCACGGCGAGGTCCCGCCCTGCGCGCGGTAGGCGCGATCGCTCGGGATCATCCCCTCGATGCGCACATGCGGGCCCGCCACGTACCGGCGCCGCATCTCGGCCAGCGGATCGAGCCGCGTGCTCGGCAGCGTCGGATCGGCCGGGGGCCCGTGGGTGGGCACGGGCAGCCCGCTCTCGTCGAGCTCCGGCTCGTCCTCTTCCTCTCCACGCGCGCTCTCGTCGCCGCCTGCGAAGCGCGCGGTGACGAAGATGCCGAGTCCGAAGAGACCTGCGAGGAGCAGCGTGACGACCGTCGTGATGCCGCAGCCGAGCATCACCTTGCGCAGCGCGCGCGAGGTCTCGCTCTCGGGGGGCTCGCTGGGGGCCTCCGAGACGCGCTCCAGGCGTCGTGATCGCTTCACCACTCGTTCGAGCCCTTCATACGCGCGAGGCGTCGGTTTCCTTCGCGAGGTCCGTCGCGGGCAGGCTCTGGCTCGCCGACTCGGTCGCGGGGATCTCGTGACGGAAGGTGCACGAGGCGTCGCCCTTCGAGAGCAGCCGTCCGAGCGGGACCAGCCGGTACTCGGGCACGATCGACTGGAACGTCGCGCTCTCGAGGCCGTGCACGAGGCGCGTGCAGATGCGCGTATCCTGCGCGGCGAGATCGGCGAACGGGCACGCGGTCTCGTGCTTGGTCGCCACGCAGCGCCCCTCCACCGCCCCCTCCACCGTCCAGTGCCCCGTCACTCCGAGAAGCGCGTCCTCCCAGTCCTGGATCCGACCGAGCGAGCGCGGGTCGCTGGGATCGACGTCGAGCATCCGCGCGAGGCGAGGGCCTCGGAAGCGTCCCCAGCGCGCGGCGAGCGCGCTCAGCTCGTCGAGCACGCGATCGCGTCCGAGCACCCGAGACTCGACGATCGCGACGCGGAGCGCGACGCGCATCGCGCGCTGGACGCGCGATCGCCAGCGCGGCTCGTCGGCCACGCGCTCGACGAAGCGGAAGAGGGACTCCTCGAGGTCCTCGCGCATCATGGCCCCGACCATAGCGAAACGGCTCGCGCGCTGCTCGGCTTCGTCGATGCGGCCGCGCGCCGCCGAGACGCGACCTTGCCCGCCGCGCGTCGCAAGACCGGGGGCGTGGTGCACACCCCGATCGAGGTCGCGCGCGCGATGATCCGCGAGGCCGATGCGATGCTCGTGCGGCACGGGCTGCCGGCCGTGGGCGCGGCGGAGCTCGAGGTGGTCGATCCCGCCACGGGTCCTGGCATCTTCCTCGCGGCGACGCTGGCCCACGCACGCGGCCGCGGCGCGCATCTCGTCGGCGTCGACGTCGACCACGAGGCCTTCGGGAAGACGCGCGGCGTTCTCGAGCGCCTCGCTGCCCTGCGCGGCTGGAGGCTCGTGCTCGAGCGGCGCGACGCGCTCGAGGCACCGTGTCCGGCCGGGCCCGAGGGTGCGTCGTCTGCGCGCGCCGCGAGGCTCGTCGTGGGCAACCCGCCGTGGTCGGCGCGTGGGCTCGGGCCGGCGTTCGTCGAGGGTCTGGTGCGCGACTTCCACGTGGACGAGCACGGTGCACCGCTCCGCGAGCGCCGTCGCGGTGTGCTCGCGGACGCGTACGTCCGCTTCGTGCGGTGGGCGGCCGATGCGGTCGAGCGCGCGCCGGGCGGTGGCGCCATCGCGCTCGTCACGAGCAGCTCGTACCTCGATGGACCGGTCCATCGCGGCGTGCGCGCCTTCCTCGCGTCGCGCTTCGACGAGATCACGATCGTCGATCTGGGTGGCTCGGCGCTCGTCGCGAGGGAGCCGGGCGTGCTCGACGAGAACGTCTTCGGCGTGCGACCCGGGGCGGCGATCTTGCTCGCGGCGCGCGTGCCTCGCACCGGTGCGCGGCTGGCCCGCGTCTCCTACCGCGCAGTGAGCGGGAGCGTGGAAGACAAGCTCGCCGCGCTCGAGGAGCGGCCGAAGCCCGTCGTCGTCGCCGAGCCACTCGCGTCGCTCCGGCCGCGCGCGCGAGTCGCGCCGGACTACGCGCGCTGGCCGTCGCTCGCGGAGTGGCTGCCGTTCCATGCGGAGGGCGTGCAGAGCAACCGAGACGAGCTCGTGTTCGATCGCGACCGCGGGGCGCTGCTCGAGCGTCTGGAGCGGATCGCGAACGGCCTCGTGGCGCTCGGGGGTCGTCCGCACTTCGATCCGCGAGAGGCGGTTCGTGCGCTGCGCGAGCTCCGCGAGCGCGAGGGCCTCGAGGCGCACGTCGTGGAGGTGGCGTATCGCCCCTTCGATTCGCGCTGGGCGTTCCTCCATCCGTCGCTCTGTCATCGCCCGCGGCCGCCGCTGCTCGCCGCCATGCGTCGCTCGTCGCTCGCGCTGGTGTCGGTGCGGCAGGACCGCGGGGCGCTGGGCTGGGCGCACGCGGCGCTCGTCTCGCAGCCGATCGACAACTGTTACCTCTCGGCACGCAGCTCGTGTCGCGCGCGCGCGTTCCCGACGCATGTGGGTGACGGCGCGCCGAACCTCTCGCCGCGCGTGGTCGGCCTCCTTCGCGAGCGCGGGATCGAGGCGGAGCCTCGCGCGATCGTCGCGTACCTCGCGGCCGTGCTGTCGAGCCGATCGTTCGCGCGCGCGCACGGCGACGCACTCGCGCTCGACTACGCGAGGGTGAGGCTGCCGCGGGATGCCGCGGCCTTCGGGGCGATCTCCGCCCTCGGCGAGCGCCTCGCGGCGTGTCTCGCGGCGCAGGCGGAGCCGATTCGCGCGCGCGCCGGACGAGGGCTCGTGCGCGTGGGGCATCACGCCTTCGACCCGGAGTCGCCTGCCATCGCGGCGCTCCACACGCTGCGTGAGGAGATCGACGAACTGCTCAGAGAAGAAACTGTAGGGAAATGAGGGAACGGATCTTGCGGCCGGCGCGGGGTTCCGCCGACCGCGCGGGAGCGACCGATTCCCACCCGAGATCCACCCCCGCGCGCCTCCGCCACGACGGAGCACGTCCGGCCCGCTCGACCTCTCGGCCGGCGGGCACACGTCTGCCGTCGGGCTCCCGACGGCCATCTCTCGCGATCCCTTGGAGTCGCTACACCTCGACGAACGCGTACATGATGCGCGGCGGG
>JBILLJ010000141.1:0-22580 GCA_044376125.1 Sandaracinaceae bacterium | reverse complement strand
AGCCGTGGGCGCACGGCTCGAAGAAGGCCGTCGAGGAGTACCGCGAGCGCTACTCGCAGACGCGCGCGATCCACAAGGTCGCGTCCGAGAAGTTCCGCGCGACCGGCAAGCCCGTGAAGTTCCCGGCCGGCACGTTCGCGCCGTCGTCGTGGGACGTGACGCGTCGGTAGCGAGTCGATCCCGATCCCGAAGCCGTCCTGGTCGCGATGCGCGACGGGAGACGTGTGCCCGCCGACCGAACGGTCGAGCGGGGTAGACGTGTTTCCGTCAGCGCGATGTGCGCGAAGGGGAGTCGAGAGGGGAGCGAGGCCAGGAGAGGTGCGCGCGCCGAGGTTCGAGCGTCGCGTCGCGCGCGAGCAAGCGAACGATCCAACGTGAGGTCCGACACCGCCCCCCGTCGCGCGAAGCAAGTCGAGGGCGTCGAGAGTGGAGCGAGGCGAGGAGAGGTCTGCTCGCCGAGGTTCGAGCGTCGCGTCGCGCGCGAGCAGGCGAGCGATCCAAGGTGAGGTCCGACACCTCCCCATCGCGCGAGTCGAGGTGAAGTCCGACGTCGAGGTGAGGTCCGGCACCTTCGAAGCACCGCCGCCGGGATCGCGCGGCGCGTCCGAGCGACGTCGAAGGTGAGGTCCGACACCTGCGAGGGGCCCGCGCGGCGCTCACGCAGCGAGCGACGCCAGTGCAGGTGCGAGCAAGTCGGCGTCGCCCTGCTCCCACCGCAAGTAGCTCGTCATGCGGCGGAGCTGGTCGTAGCTCCTGGCCAGTCGCGCGAGCGCGCGGGCGCGGAGATCGACGGTCGGGGCGCCCAACGCATCCCGCGGCGCGCAGGCTTCGACCTCGGCCTCGCGCAGCGCGTGGGTGAGGAGCAGGACCTCGTCGAGCACCGCGGGGCCGTCCTCGCCGAACTGCCGCGCGAGCGCGTCGCGGTATGGCGCGAGGCTGCGGGTCGCGTGCTCGGCGATCCGGACCACGCTCGCGAGCTCCAGGCCGAGGCCCTCGTGAAGCGCGGTCTCGGGCATCGCGATGAGCGCGCCACGCACGGCGTCGAGCGCGCTGCGCGGGCGGGCGGGGATCTCGAACGTCGAAGACAGGTCGATGTGCATGTCGGGCTCCGTTCCGGCGCGGCTCTCCGCGACTGGTGGCCTCATCGGCCCGACCCGCCGACCGTTGCGTCCGTCTCGCGCCTCGCGGCGGGGCCCCGCGACCGCGACGTGCCGATGGGAACGGACAGCGCCTCGGCCCCATCGCCGCGCGACACACTGCTACCGTGCAGACATGCACCCGCTCACGCGGATCAGCCGCGAGCTGTCGCGCGACGTCTCGAAGCTCGAGCTCCACGATCCCGTCGCCTACGTCTACAACCCCCTCGAGTACGCGCGGCGCCCCCACGAGCGCTACCTCGAGACCTACGGCGGCGGCACCAAGCACGCGATCTTCCTCGGCATGAACCCGGGACCGTTCGGCATGGCGCAGACCGGCGTGCCCTTCGGCGAGGTCTCGCTCGTACGCGACTACCTCCGGGTCGAGGCACCGGTCGACGAGGTGGAAGGCGCGCACCCGAAGCGGCCCGTGGAGGGCTTCGCCTGCACGCGCTCCGAGGTCTCGGGTGCACGCTTCTGGGGCTGGGTGCGCGCGCGTCACCCCGATCCACGCACGTTCTTCTCGCGCTTCTTCGTCGTGAACTACTGCCCGCTCGCGTTCGTCGAGGAGAGCGGACGCAACCGCACCCCCGACAAGCTCGCGCCCGACGAGCGCGAGGCGCTCTACGCGGTCTGTGATCGTGCGCTCGTGAAGATCGTCCAGACGCTCCGGCCCCGCTGGATCATCGGCGTCGGTGCGTTCGGAAAGGAACGCGCGGAGCGCGCGCTCGGACGACGCGAGGGCCTCTCGTTCGGCGCGATCCTCCACCCGAGCCCTGCGAGCCCACTCGCCAACCGCGGCTGGGCCGAGCGCGCCGAGGCGGACCTCTGCGCCCTCGACCCGAGCTTGCTCACGCGCGGCACGTGATGGCCCCACGAGACCGATGCCGTTGCGACGCCGAGAGCGAGCCCGCAGACTCCCGGCCCGAGATGAGCGACGAGCCGAAGTCGATGTGGTCCGAGGAGATGGCCGCGCAGGTCGACAACGCCTGGCGTGACCTCGTGCCGCACAACGCCGCGATCGGGATCGAGGTCGTGCGCATCCGCGTGGGCGAGGTGTGGACGCGCCTCAAGTGGGCCGAGAAGCTCGTGGGCAACCCGGCCACGGGCGTGATCCACGGCGGCGCGCTCTCGACGCTCCTCGACGCCTCCGGTGGCCTCGCGGTGGCGACGCGCATCGGGCGCCCGTCGCCGATCGCGACGCTCGATCTGCGCATCGACTACATGCGCCCCGCCGAGCGCGCCAAGGACATCCAGGTGCGCATGGAGTGCTACGCGGTGCGCCGCAGCGTGGCGTTCGTGCGCGGCGTCGCGTTCCATGACGACGAGAGTGATCCGATCGCCACCTGCGCGGCGACGTTCGCGCGCAAGCACGCGGCCGAGCCCGGCGAGCGCGAGCGACGCGGAAGGGAGGGCGCATGAGCACGTCCGACGCGACCGCGGTGACAGGCATCACGACGAGCCTCGAGGCGCTCGAGGCCGCCGTGCGCGAAGGCCGCGCGTCCAACGACCCGCAGCGCCTCCTCGACCTCGTGCCCTACGCGCGCTTCCTCGGTCTCGCTTGCACGCGCGAGGGCGAGCGCCTGATCGTGACGATGCGCTTCGCGCCCTCGCTCATCGGCGACGCGAGCATCCAGGCGCTCCACGGCGGCACGCTCGCCGGCCTGCTCGAGTCGACGGCGTCCTTCCACGCGCTCTTCGTCAGCGAGGTCGCGGGCATGCCCAAGACGATCTCGCTCACGATCGACTACCTGCGCTCGGCGCGCGCGGTGGACACGTTCTGCGAGGCCTCCGTGATCCGTCAGGGTCGCCGCTTCGTCGTGATCCAGGTGAGCGCGTACCAGGACCGACGCGACGCGCCGGTCGCGATGGCCGTCGTGAAGCTCAAGGTGGGCTGACGCCCGAATCGGCCGAGCCCGCGAGAGTTCGAGCGCCTCAGAGCACGTGTCACTTTGGATGGATCGATGCGAGTGGCACGTGCTCGAATCGATCCATCCGAGTGACACGTGCTCTCACTCGAAGCCAGCAGCCCGCATCGACGCGACACGCCACTCGGCGCCTTCGCGGAGCAGCACGATCTCATCGCCGAGCGGGGTCGTCGCGGTCGCACTGTCGCCTTCCACGCGCACGTCGAGCGCCTCCGGGCTCGCCGTACCGTCGCGATAGCGCAAGCGCTCTTCGAGCCACACGCGACGTTCCTCCTCCACGAGCAGACCACCGGGACCGAGCGCGATCTCGCGGGCGAGCGCGCGATGCAGCGCGGCGATGGCGCGCTCGGGGGTGTCGAGCGTCGGAACACCCAGGACGCCCGCCTCGACGCGGAATGCGCCGTCTTCCTCGACGAGCAAGAGCGCGCGCACCGCGCCTTCGTCGCCACCGACGGTCACGAGGGCACGGCGCTCGAGGGGCGCGCGATCCAGCGCCTCCGCGAGCTCACGGCGCTCGTCCGCCGCGCGTTCGGTCGGGAGCTCGCCCCCTTCGGTCGCGTCACGCAGGCGCGCGGTGGTCTCGCGCAACGCGACCTCGGGCCCAGGCTCGGTGCGCGCACAACCGCTGAGGAACGCCGACGCGACGAAGAGGCAGACCCGGGCTCGCACGGCGCGATGGTAGCGCGGTTCGCGCGCTCGAAATCTGCTTCGCGGAGCTCGCCCCGAATGCGCTCGCCATTCGCGCCGCCCGAGCCCGAAACGCGAGCGCCGCCCGCATCTGTCGATGGGGCGGCGCCAGCAGTTGGAAGAAAGCCGTGGGTCAGCGGCAGGTGCTCGGCCGCAAGGCGCTCAGCGGCAGACGCCGTCGACGCACTGACCGCTGGTGCAGTCCTCGGCGCCCATGCAGTTCGAGGTCGCCTCGTTCGTAGTCGCGCAGACGTTCATCAGGCAGAAGTTGTACTGGACGTCGAAGCGCTGACACTCGTCGACCGAGCTGCACGGGATGCGGCAGCTGCCGTTGAGGCAGATGGAGCCCGACGCGCACATCGCGGTCGCGCCGCAGCTCGGGCGGGGGCGATCGTCGAGGCGGCAGCGACCCTCGAGGCAGTAGCGACCCGTGCCGCACTCACCATCGGTCGCACACTCGTCGAAGCAGCGCGTGTCACGGCACACGCGGCCCTCGCCGCAGTCCGCGTTCGTGCTGCAGTCGCCGGGTGTGGGCTGGATCTCCTCGCAGAAGCCCTCGACACACTGCGCGCCCGTCGGGCACGGGTTGTCGGTGCCGCACGCGGTGGTGCAGCGCTGGTTCACGCAGACGCGGCCCGCACCGCACTCGGAGGAGAACTGGCAGGTGTCCGAGGGCTGGCGGCACTCACCGTCCACACACTCGAGGCCGTCCGCGCAGGGGTTGGTGTCGCCGCACGCAGGGTTGACGGTCGGCACACACGAGCCATCGACGCACGTCTGGTTCGCGTCGCAGTCGCTCGCGTCCTGACAGCCACGGACGCAGGTGCCGTCGCGGCAGATCACGCCGTCGCCAGGGCACTCCGACGTCGTGGTGCAGGTGCAGCTCGCATCCGCGACCGTCTCGGACGGCGTCACGCAGTGGCCCGCGCGGCAGCGCGTCGAGACCGGGCAGTCCGCGTCGGCGTCGCACATCTCGGTGCAGCCGAGCGAGGTGCACTCGGTGCCGGGCGCGCTGCACTCGAAGTCACAGCGACACGCCGAGCGCGTCGGTGGCTCGAGCCTGCGGCAGCCGTAGCCGTCGCAGGCATAACAGGCCGTCTCGTCGCAGTAGTTGCTCTCCTGAGAGCATCCGGCGACGGCGACGGTCGAGAGGAGCGCCGCGGTCGCGGCGAGCGCGAGCGGGAGGTGATCGGCGAAGCGTCGAAAGGAGATGTCCACGGCACACCCTCCCCCGTCGAAAGAGACGGGTTGGTCCTCGGCTTACCAGGATCCGTGCCAGCTGCGAAGCGCACGGGATCCGTGGAATCGCGGCCGATCCGGTCGAGACGAATCGGACGGACGTGACCGCCGGTTCACATGAGCCGCGGGCGCGTTCACGGCACCTGGAGGTCGAGACCGTCGAGCGCGTCGAGGGCCTGGAGCGCCTCGCGGAGCGCCGCACGGTGCTCTTCCTCGTCACGGCTCCCGCGCGCGCGGCGGCGGCGGGCGGCAGGCGCGGGCTCGAGACGGGCGGTCGCCGGCTCGGGCGCCGCGGGCCAGCGCAAGCCCGGCGCGGAGGCCGCGTGCCCGTCGCGTCCCGTGACCACCTCCACCATGTTCGCCGGCTCGCCGGGACCAGCGAGGTCGACCCATCGAGTCACCCGCGGCCGCACGTCGACGTGGAGGAACTCGCTCGTCGGGTAGAGACCGATGCCGCTCTCGTCGAAGCCGAGCGCGAACGCGTGGACCTCTTCGATCGGGGCGCCGACGACGCGCAGATCGAGCGCATGGCCCGTGCGGTGACGGCTCGTCTCGTTGGCATCGGGGCGGTAGCCCGACGTGATCTCGATGTCGTGCCCCGGGAAGTGATCTGCGATCGCCTGGAGACGCGTGAGGAGGCCCGGATTGAGCCGGCGCACCTCGGACGCGAAGAGCTCGGGATCCTCGACGTGTGCCGCGAGGTCGCGCGGGCTCGGGCGATCGGCGGTGCGTGGACGCGCGAGGATCGAGAGCTCGAGCAGCGCCTCGGCGTCGGGCGCCCCGTGGCAGTCCGTGAGGTGGAGCAGACGCGCCTCGCGTGAGCCGTCGGTGGTGCGCACGAAGCGCACGGGCGAAGGGGCCTCGCAGCGCGCCTCGGTGCCGAGCGCACGCGGTTGCGGCGCGGCGACGGTCGCGCGTGCGGGCTCGCTCGGAGACGTGCGCTCGGTGGACGACGGAGGCTCGGGCGGCGACGCGGGCTCGGTCGTGCGCACGGGCGCTGGCGCGACGACGGCGTGGCTGGGACGCGCGGCCTCCGTCGCGGTGCTGCCGCTCGCGCGTGGCGCCTCGAGGCGCGAGGACGGCGGCGTCGGTGCGCCGCCAGCGACCGGCACGGCCACGAGCGGGCCCATCGGCGCAGGCGCCGCGTAGAGGACGGTCACGTCGGCCTGCGCCGCGGCAGGAGCCGCAGCGAGCGCGAGAACGAACACGATCGTGGCCCGCATGCGCGCATCGTCGATCGTCGGCGCGAGCGCGATCCATTTTCCGGCAGCCGTCTGCGCATCCGCGCAGTGCGGAGAGAGCGCTTCGCGGCCTGGCCCCGATCGGCTCTACGATGAGGACGTGCGCCCCGACGGCAGTCCTCGCGCGGACGCGGACGACGAGCGTGCGCTCGAGGCCGAGCACGAGCACGAAGACGATCTCGTGGGCGGGCCTGCCGCGCGCGCGACGAGCTCGCTCGCGCTCGAAGCCGCACGCGCGCTCGAGACGATCGACGCCCAGCAGCTGCTCACGCTCCTCGGGAGCCCCGTTCGTGCACGGGACGCGGGCCCGGTGGTGCGAGAAGGAGGCCTCGAGCTCGCGGCCCTCGAGGCCGCCCCGCCGAGCGCCGCGTACCGCGGCTCGGCCGCCGTACCGCTGCTCCGTGCGCTCGGTCCGAGCCGCGCCGCGACGCTGCTCGTCTCGCTCCTCGCGCGTGCGCGCGGCCGCAGCGAAGAGGCCGAGGTGGTGAGAGTGCTCGAGGCGCGGCTGGGCGACGAGGCCGAGCTCCTCGAGGCGATGACGGCGCACGTGAGCGAGCGTTCGCCGCACCTCGTGCCGCTCCTCTCGCGCATCGCACCCGAGCTGCGTCTGAGCTCGGCGGCCCTGCGCCTGCTCGCGCGCGCGAGCCCGGAGGAGATCACGGCGGCGCTGCCGCGCCTCGCGTTGGGTCTGCCCGTTCTCGACGGCAAGACCCGACGCGCGCTCTCGCGGGTCGTCCACGTGATCGCACCGCTCCACCACGCGACGGCCGCAGCCGTGCTCACCGCGCTGGCGCGCGCGGGCGTCCCCTGCGATCGACGCCTCGACGGCGAGACTCCGATCGAGCGGGCGGCCGCCGCCGGTGCGCTCGCGAGCCTCCGCGCACTCGAACAGGCAGGGGCCCGGCTCGGCAAGGCGAAGAAGGCGAAGCGCACGAAGCGGTCCGCACGTTCGGTGGCTCGCGACAAGCCCAAGCGCGCCAAGCCGCAGCTCCCCCACCCGGAGGCGGACAAGCTGGAGCGTCACCTCCGAATGACCACACGCCACCTGCGCCTCGCGGTGCTGACGGGCCTCGCCGTGATCTGCGGGGTGCTCTTCGCGCTCTCCCCGGTCCTCGGCGCATGTGTGACCGGCGTCGTCGGCCTGACGCTGGCGTGGTTCGGCCGAGCTGGTCGGGCGATGCGCTTCCTCCGTGGCGACGAGCTCTGACCTCCGCTGCGCTCGCGACGCGGTACGCTGCGCGCGTCATGGCAGCCCGCCGTCTCGAACCCGTCGAGCCCGTCACGCTTCGTGTCGATGGCGCAGAGGTGCCCGCGCGCGCCGGCGAGCCGATCGCGATGTCGCTCCTGGCCGCAGGCAGGCTCGTGCTCGGTCGCTCGGTGAAGTACCACCGGCCTCGAGGCGCCACGTGCTTCTCGGGCCGTTGCGACGGCTGCCTCATGCGTGTCGATGGCGTGCCGAGCGTGCGCACGTGCCGCACGGCGGCGGCGCACGGCATGGAGCTCTCCACGCAGAACGTCGTCGGCTCGGCCGAGCTCGATCTGCTCTCGGCGGCCGACTGGTTCTTCCCCGGAGGCATGAACCACCACGAGATGTTCACGTGGGCCAAGCCGGTGAACCAGGTCATGCAGCTCGTCGCGCGCGAGGTCGCAGGCATCGGGACGCTGCCGGACGCTGCGGCCTCCCGAGGCACGATGGAGTCGCGCGAGCCGGACGTGCTCGTCGTCGGCGCCGGCGCGGCGGGTCTCGCCGCGAGCCGCTTGCTCTCGCAGCACGGGCTGCGCGTGCTCTGCGTGGACGAGGAGCAGGAGGCGGGCGGCCAGCTTCGCTGGGCGGGCCTGGACAGAGGGGCCGAGGCCGACGGGCGCACGAGCGCGCTCCGACTCACCGACGCTGCACGCCGGGCGGGCGTGGAGGTGTTGCTCGGACACGTCGCGCTCGGCCTCTTCGACGAGCCGGACGAGGGGCGCATCGCGCTGCTCGACGGCCCGTCGGGGCTCGTGCGCGTGAGGGCACGCGCGTGGGTGCTGGCGACCGGGCGCACCGAAGGCGCCGCGGCGTTCGCTGGCAACGATCTGCCCGGTGTGATCGGCGCCGAAGCCGCCGCGCGCATCCTCTCGCACGGCATCCTGCCCGGCGAGCGCGTGGTGCTCGCCGGCGACCTCGAGGCGCGTGAGACCGAGCTCGTCGGTCTCGCACGCACGCTCGCGCGTCACGGCGCGTCGGTGTCGGGGCCGCACCCGCTGCGTGCGATCGTGCGCGCCGACGGACGCACGCAGGTGTCGTCGGTCACGATCGAGCGCGACGGCTCGCGAACGAAGGTCCCGTGTGATCTGGCGATCGTCGCGCCCCGCACGAGCGCGACGTACGAGCTCGCGGTGCAGGCCGGCGCCCGCACCGAGCTCCGCGACGGAGTCTTCGAGATCCTCCACGTGCCCGGCGCGCACGGCACCTGGATCGTCGGCGCGCTCGCGGGCGCACCGAGCCTGGCGGACGCGATCGCCGACGCGGAGCGTGCGGCCGAGGAGATCATCGCGGCGCTCGGCGCGCCTGCGCCGCGTGAGGGAGTGGCTCGATGAGCAAGGTCATCGTGTGTCGCTGCGAGGACGTGACGCTCTCGGAGCTCGACGAGGCCATCGAGGCCGGTCACCGAGACCTCGAGTCGGTCAAGCGCTTCACCGGATTCGGCACCGGCTTCTGTCAGGGCAAGCAGTGCGTCGCGCTCTGCGCGCGGCTCTTGGCGGAGCGGGGCGGCGAGGTCACGGCGATGCCCATCACACCGCGCCCGCCGTTTCATCCCATCGCGATCCACAAGCTCGCCGCGCTGATGGACGGCGAGGAGGAGGGCGCGTGACGACCGCGCGCGAGCACGCACGTCCACCCGCACTGCCGCGCGCTGCGCTGCCCGAGCGCGCCGATGTCGTCGTCGTGGGCGGTGGCATCATGGGCCTCGCGACCGCGTGGAACCTCGCGAGGCTGAGCGAGACGCCGCTGCGGATCGTCGTGATCGACCGCGGCTACCTGTGCGGCGGCGCCTCGGGCCGCAACGGCGGCGGCGTGCGCGCGCAGTGGGCGAGCGAGACGAACATCCGGCTCATGACCCGCTCGATCGCGATCTGCTCGGACTTCGCGACCCGCATGCGGATCAACGTGTGGTTCCGCCGCGGCGGCTACCTCTTCCTCGCGCGCACCGACGAGCGCGCCAAGCAGCTCGCGGCCTCGGCCGAGCTGCAGCGCGCCCACGGCCTGCCGACCCGCATCGTCGAGCCGAGCGAGGTGAAGGAGCTCGTGCCCGAGCTCGACGTCTCGCGCGTCGTGTGCGCGAGCTGGAACCCGGACGACGGCGTGGTGTTCCCGTGGCCCTTCGTGTGGGGCTATGCGCGCGCCGCGAGCGCGCTGGGCGTCGCGATCCACACGCACACGGCGGTCGAGGATCTGCTGACCGAGGGCTCGCGGGTGGTGGGCGTGGTGACGCCGCGCGGAACGATCCGCGCGCCGCGGGTGCTCGTCTGTGCGGGCGCGTGGAGCCCGACGCTCACGCGCAAGGTCGGCGTCGAGCTGCCCTCGAAGCCTCACCGACACGAGATCTGCTCGACCGAGCCGCTCAAGCCCTTCTTGCGTCCGCTCGTGGGCGACCTCCAGAACGGCCTCTACTTCTCGCAGTCGATGCGCGGCGAGATCGTCGGCGGCATCTCGAACGAGCGCGTGCCCGAGGGCCTCGACCAGCGAAGCTCCGCGCGCTTCCTCGGCCTCTACGCGCGCGCTCTCTCGGAGGCGATGCCGATCCTCGGCCACGTGAAGATCCTCCGCCAGTGGGCCGGCTGCTACGACCTCACGCCCGACGGCAATCCGCTCTGCGGCGAGGTCGACGAGGCGCCCGGCCTCTACCTCATGAGCGGCTTCATGGGGCACGGCTTCATGATGGCGCCCATCATGGGAGAGCTCTTCGCGAAGCACCTCCTCTTCGGAGAGGAGAAGGAGCTCTTCGAGCGCTGGAACCTCCGGCGCTACCGCGAGGGCAAGCTCCTCAGCGAGTCGATGATCCTCGGCTGAGAGCGTGCGTGCGCGCGACGTCGTCGAGATGATCCAGACCGTCGGAGTGCCCCATCGCGCCACGGAGCACGAGGTAGAGCGAGGTGCGGAGCACGTTGGCCTGTCGCTTCAGATCGACGTGCTTGAAGCGATCAGCGACCTCGTCGCTCGAGAGCACGAAGCGCGCATAGAAGCGCTGGGTGAAGGTCGAGTCGGCCAGACAGCGCTCGAGGCTGTCTCGGAAGAGCGGCTTCGGGTCCCTCGGGGTCATCGAGCCCATCGTACCGAGACCGGGCGTGGGTGCGGAAGACCGGGCGCACGAGACGGGTGCACGCGACGGTTGCACCGACATCCGCGCGGCCGTAGACACGCGAGCGTCGAGCAAGCTCGGCGGCTGACAATCGAATCGTCGCGCGGTCGCCCGTCGTGGAGCTCGATGGGCGCGAGAGAGGGAAGCCGGAACGTGCACGTCCAGTGCACGAGGCCGGCGCGGCCCCCGCCACTGTGATCGGGGACGAAGCAGCGAGACATCACTGGAGCCGAGCTCGACGAACGTCGAGCGGAGTCACCGGGAAGATGCTGCCGAGGACGAACCGAGAGCCAGGAGACCTGCCGCGCGACTTGCGTGCCTGACCTCCACGGGGTGTGGAGCCGTCGAGCTGCGCGTGCTGCGCAGCGAGGCCCTTCGAGGTCTGGTGCGCCCCGCTCCGCGCGGGTGGCGCGGGCTCGGAGGCAGACATGGCTCGTTCGATGGTGCGTGGCTCGGTTTCTTCTCGTGTGGCGCCTGCGCTGGCGCTCACCTCACTGCTGACGCTCGCGGCCTGCGGCGGAGGCGGCTCGGGCGGTGACGCCGGCATGGCGAGCGACGCGGCGAGGCCCGCGTCCATCGAGATCGCCGGTCGCTACGACGACGGCTTCGGCACGACGCACGTGATCGACGCCGAGGGCTGGAGCATGACCTTCGGCGACTCCACCTCGCGCTTCGCGTTCACCACCATCGACGACACCGCGGACTTCGCGATCGCCCAAAACGATGCCGCCAACATGTTCTCGCCCGGCCTCTACAGCCGCTTCGAGTGGGTGCGTGTGGGCGAGCAGCTCTACTTCTGCCAGTCGCCGTTCGACGCGGCGACCGAGGCGGCGGCGCTCGAGGCGGCGCGCCCCGACCGCAGCGACCCCGCGATGACCGGCTGCGGCACGTTCGCCTGGAGCCCGCTCACGCCCGTGACGCCATGAACGCGCCCGGCACGATGCCGCGCTGGCCCAAGGGCCCGTTCCCCGAGCGCTACCGGTTCCCCGCCGTCGAGGCTCGCCTCCAGGGCGCGTGGAGCGCCGAGCGAGAGAGCGCGCTCGCGGCGCTGGTGAGCAGGTTCGGGCTCGAGGCCACCGGGCCCGAGGACCCGTGGGTGCGCCTCTTCCGCGTCGCGCGCCCCGAGTCGCTCGAGGCCCGGGCCCTGCGAGTCGCTGCGACCGAGGCGGGGCTGACGGCCTTCGAGTGGATCGCGCCCGCGCGGGTGCGGCGCGACGCGACCACGCTCGCGCTGGTGGTGGGCATCGCGCCGAGCAGCGATCTCGTCGAGGCCGTCACCGCGGTCGGCGTGGCCGGTCCGGTGCATGGCATCGGCATGCCCGCCGTCGTTCGCTTCCTCGTCACGCTGCGCTCGTTCGGCCGCTACGAGGTGCGCGCGATGGGCGAGGACTGCCTCGAGCTCGAGCTCACCGCGCGCGACGAGGAGTCGCTCGCGCGGGTCGCCGAGCGCGTGCTCCGCATCTGTCCACCGCTCGCCCGCGCAGAGAGCGCGGACGAGGTGGCCTCGACCGTGCGCGCCTCGGGCGTGCTCCGCATGGACTGGGCATGAGGGCCGCGACGAGCTCACGCGCGCTCGGCGCGCCCTGGGTCGGCGCGCCCTGGGTCGGCGCGCTCTGCCTGGGCGCGCTCTCGCTCGCGACGAGCGCGTGTGTCGACGGCACGGGCGCGATGAGCGTGCTCGCGGACGAGATCGTGGAAGCCCCCGGCGCGACCGGCATCGGCTTCGGAGATCCGAGCCGCGCCACCAACGGCGTGCGTGGCGGCGGCACCTACGCTGGCAGCCTCGACGTGTACTCGCTCGACTACCGCGAGCGCCGGCACCTCGTGCTCGGCTTCTCCGGCGAGCCGGTGCGCGACGGGCCCGGCGCGGATCTCGTCGTCTTCGAGAACGGCTTCCGCGAGCGCGAGCGCGACGCGTACTTCATGGACCCCGTCGTGGTCGAGGTGTCGATCGACCGAGAGCAATGGCTCGCGTTCCCGCACGACTACCTCGCGAGCGACGAGACCACGTACGAGCCGCACCCCGCCGCGTGGGAAGGCTTCGCAGGCGTGACGCCCGTGACGCTCCACGCGGAGCACGGCGACACCGATCCGCTCGCACCGACCGCCGGTGGCGACGCGTTCGATCTCGCAGACCTCGTGGGCCGGAGCGCGGAGGAGTCACGGCTCGCGCGCCGCTTGCGCGAGGAAGGCGTCCGCTACGTGCGCCTCACGAGCGCAGCGCTGCTCGTGAACCCCGACACCGGTGCCCCCTACCCACGCGACCCCGTGAGCGATGGTGCCGACATCGACGGTGTCGCGGGCCGTCGGGCGCCGAGCACGCCGTGAGTCGCACGCGACGGTGGCTCTCCCTCGTCGCGGCCGCGCTCGCGGGCTGCAGCGCACCCGAACGGTGCCGCGAGCAGGAGCTCGTTCCGATCGACGCGCCGCGGCTGGCGGTCGTGCTGAGCGACTACGCCTCGAGCGCGATCGTCGTGGTGAACGATCGTGACGAGGTCGTCGGCCCGTTCATCGACTCGGGCTCGCGGCCGCCGGGGATCGTCGCGACGCTCTCGGGAGACGTCGTGCTCCCGCGCACGGCGCCCGATCCGAGCCAGCTCGTGCTGATCGACCGCTACCAGACCGACGTGCTCACCGCGATCCCGTTCGGCGCGCCCGAAGCGCTCGTGCAGCGCGATCTCCGTGGCGGGCGCACGAGCGGCTCGAGCCCGAACCCGCAGGACGTGCTCGCGCTCGCCGATGGTCGATGGCTCGTCTCGCGCCACAACCCGGCCGAGGATCCGAGCGCACCCGTGCTCGCGCGCGGCAACGACGTCGCCCTGCTCGACGCGGCGAACCACGAGCTCGTCGATCGCTTCGCGCTCGACGCGGACCTGACGCTCGACGGCGTCACCTACTTCGGCCGGCCGGCGGGCCTCGCCGCGATGCAGGACGGCGACGCGCCGCGGGTGCTCGTCGGGCTCGCGCGGCTGTCCTCGCTGGTGCTCCGGCTCACCGGCCCAGGCGCCGTGGCCCTGCTCGATCCGGACTCGGGCCGCGCCGAGGTGCTCGAGCTCGGAGGCCTCTCGAACTGCCTCCAGGTCGCGGCCGTGCCGGGCGAGCCGCGGCGCGCGGTGGTGCTCTGTCGCGGAGACGCCTTCGGCGAGGACGAGTCTCGCGGCGGGCTCGTCGAGGTCGCGATCGTCGATCAAGGGCTCACGGAGGCTCGCCGCTTCGCGGTCTCGGCCGATCCTGCGTTGCCGCCGCCGAGCAACGGGCTCGTCGTGCTCGATGCACGACGCGTCGTGTACGTCTCGTCGGGCTCGGTGCGCGAGGGCCGCACCGACCGGCTGGTCCTGCTCGATCTCGACGACGGGGCGACGCGCGTGATCGCCGAGAGCACGCCCACGCCGTTCGAGCTCGGCGACGGCGTCTTCGATCCCACGCGCGACGAGCTGCTCGTGCCGGACGGCAACCTCCGCGCGCTCCGACGCTTCGAGGCGCGCGAGCTCCGCGAGGGCGAGCCCCTCTCGCTCGACGGGCCGTGCCTGCGCCTGCCGCCGAGGCAGGTGACGCTGACCCGCAACCCCTGATCACCGCGCGGCGGTGGTGTCGCGGATCCAGGCGCTCGCCGCGCGGCCACCGAGCGACGCACGCCAGCCGTGACCGGACTGCGCACGCACCGCCTCGAGGAACGCCTCGAGGGAGGGCCTGCCGCCGATCGATGCGTGATAGGCCGCGACGTCACGGAGCGGGCGCGCCGCGTCGTCGGGCACGAGCGCCTCGCCGTGCTGGGCGAGCCAGGGCGCGAGCGGGACCTGCGTGGGACCGACCTGGAGGCGATCTCCGAGCGCGCCGCGCGTGCGCAGGAACACGAGCGGCAGCTCTCGATCGAGGCTGAGCGCGGGCAGCGGGCCGGGCCGGAGCACGACGAGGTTGTCCTCGAAGCGCACGGTCTCGAGAGCCGTGCCCGCGACGCGCACCAGCATCGGCATGTCGCGCACCTCGTTGTGCACGATCGCGAGATCGCGGACGCCGATGTTGCCGTCGTTCGTCTCGCCCATCACGGCGAAGGCCCAGCTCGACCAGGGGCTCGCGGCGCGCGAGCGCGCGACGAGGTTCTGGGAGACCACGCCGCTGCGCACGTTGCCCGCATAGAGGCCGATGCCGCGGCCGAGCTCGGGCGACAGGTCTCCGAGATCGAGGAAGACGTTGCGCTCGACGCGGAAGGTCACGCCTCCGGGCGTGGGCACGGCGCCACCGAAGACGTAGCCCTCGAGGGCGCCGATCGCGACGTCGACGATCAGGTTGTCCTCGAGCACGCCGCCGGCCCGCTGCATCACACCGTCGGGCGCGCGCGCGAAGACCGAGCCGCGCACGTGCACGTCCTCGCAGTCCGTCTGGATGTAGACCGAGTGATCGAAGACCGACGGAGCGCGTCCGTCGCGCTGCACGCGATCGACCACGATCTCGTCGAGCTCGAGGCCGCGCACGCGCGAGAAGAGCAGGCCGATCGCGTTGCGCGCGTGGTGCGTGTCGAGGACGAGCACGTGGTGCAGGCGCAGCTCGCGCACGCCCTCGGTCGTGTTGGTGCCGAGCGCGCTCAGCCCCACGCCGTAGCCGCGGATCGACACGTCCTCGAGCGTCACGTCGCGCGCGGTGGCCGTGGCGCCGTCCGGCGCGACGAGGTGGACCCCCTCGCTCACGCCGTCGCCGACGCTCTCCACGCTGCGCTGCTCCTCGAGCGCCAGGCCCTCGATCCGCACGTGCTCGAGACCGCGCATCGCGTCGCGCCCCACGAGCTCGAGGCCGTGCTCGCCGCGGGTGGCGAGCGTCGCGCGCGCGTCGCCGCCGCCGTGCACGCCGAGCACGAACGGTGCGCGCTCGCTCGCCCCCGACACCTCCACGCGCAGCGGCGCCTCGAGCTCCCACCGGTCGCCGCGGCGCAGGAGCACGCGATCCCCGGTTCCGTCACGTGCGAGGGACAGCGCGCGCGCGGGGCTCCGCAGCGCACGCTCTGGCGTCGCACCATCGTTCGAGTCGTCGCCTCGGGCCGAGACGTAGAGCACGCGCGCCCCCGGCGGCAGCTCGCTCTCCGACGGCAGCACGGTCCCAGGCGACGGGTCGCTCGGCGACGGTGGGTCCTCCGCCAGAGGCGAGCCCGCGCACGACGCGAGCGAGAGCGAGAGCACGCACGACGCGATCGCGCGGAGAACGAGACGTGATCGCCGCGACTCCCGACGGGACGTGCAGGAGGAGGCTGCTCGAGCTGCGCGGGCCGACGGCCGAAGGTGTCGCACCCGGCGCAGCCTGACCCGGAACCACGGTGCCCGCGAGGCACGCACCGAGCCCAGGCGCGATCTGCTCACGTCCGGCCTCCCCGAGTTACGCTCGCACCGGTGACGTCGACGCCCCCGGGACCACGCAGCGAGCCACCGCCGCTCGCCGAGGACGTCCCCATCTCGCACCGCGAGATCGGCCTGGCCGCGCTGGTGTGGGTGTTCTTCGCCGCCCTCAACGTCGTGGCGGGGCACGGAGCGCTCGCGCTCGGCCTGCACGCGCTCGCGGCCGCCTCGACGCTCGGCGCCGCAGCGATCGCCTACACGGGTCGCCCGATCGCGGCGTTCCACCTCGCGACCTCCATCTGGGTGATCACCGTCACCGTCTTCTCCGTCATCACGGGTCAGCTCACGGACGGCGCGCTCACGCTCGTCTGCGTGCCAGTGCTCGCGACCTACGTCGCCTCGGCCACGGCAGGCCTCGCGTGGCTCACGGCGATCGGCGTCTCGTTCGTGCTCGCGCGCGTCGCGATCGAGGGGCACTGGGTCGAGCCCGTCTTCGCGCCCACGCCTGCGATGCGGGAGCCGACGCTGCTCGCGCTCGGCGCGGTGATGTGGCTCTTCTCGGAGCGCTCGCGGCGGCGCTCCGACTCCGCGCTCGCACGCCTCCGACGCAGCGCCGCGGAGGCCCGCGCGCGCGCCGACGACCTCGCGAAGCTCAAGCAGGAGCTCGAGGACAAGAACGCGCAGCTCGACGAGGTCGCCGAGCGACTCGCCGAGAGCGCGAAGGAGGTCGCGGAGACCAACGTCGCGCTCGAGGAGGCGCGCGACGCGGCGCTCCACCGCGCGAAGGAGGCCGTCGACTTCCTCACGCGCATGAGCCACGAGATCCGCACTCCGCTCAACGGCGTGCTCGGGATCACGGACGTCTTGCTCGGCGGCAAGCTCGATCGCGAGGCCCGCGAGCTCGTGACGATCCTCGAGTCCTCGGGCCGCGTGCTGCGACGCCTCGTCGACGAGGTGCTCGATCTCGCGCGTCTCGACGCCGGAAAGCTGCAGCTGGTCGAAGAGCCCTTCGATCCGCTCACCGTCGCCGAGGACGTCGCGGATCTCTTCGCGGCCCAGGCCGCGGCCAAGGGTGTCGTGCTCGTCACGGTGCCGCCCGAGGATCTCCCCGTTCGGCTCGTCGGCGACGCGATGCGCGTGCGGCAGGTCGTGCAGAACCTCGTCGGCAACGCCGTGAAGTTCACGGCGAGCGGCCACGTTCGCATCGACGTGCGCGTCGAGGGCAGCGCGCTCGCCTACCGCATCGAGGACACGGGCCCCGGCCTCTCGAGCGAGGCCCTCGGCGCGCTCTTCTCCGAGTACGCGCAGGGCCGCGAAGGCGCGCGCCGTGGAGGCTCGGGCCTCGGTCTCGTGATCGCGCGTCGCCTGGCACGCGCCATGGGCGGCGACGTCGAGGCCGAGAGCGTGCTCGGTCGGGGCTCGACCTTCACTGCGCGCTTCGTGCTCGCGCGCGCCGCGACCGGGCGCGGCGTGGTCTCGCTCGACGGTGAGCTGTCGGGCACGATCACCACCGCGGGCCTCATCACGAACGACCCGCTCATCCGCCTCGCGATGGAGCGCACCGCGGGCATCGCCAACGTGCAGATCGTGCCGATCTCCGCGGACCCACAGGCCGAGCCCGAGCGCTCGATCGCGGTGCTGTTCACCGACGGTCCCCCCTCGCCGCGGCATCCCAAGACGCCGGTCGTCCGCCTGCGTTTCCCGAGCGAGGGTTCGGCCACGACGGACGAGGGGCTCACGCTGCTCCTGCCGCCGCGCCGCACCCGGCTCGTGCGCATGACGCGACAGGCCACCGGCCGCACGCGCGAGCCGACGATGAACCGCCCGTCGGCCCCGCCCAAGGGCCTCGCCGCGCTCGTGGTGGACGACGAGCCCGTGAACCGCAAGGTCGCGGCGCTCTTGCTCGCGCGGCAGGGGTGGTCGGTGTCGTCGGCGGCCTCGGGGCGCGAAGCGCTGACGCTGTTCGACTCGAGCGATCGTCTCGATGCCGTCCTGCTCGATCTCGACATGCCCGAGCTCGACGGCGTCGAGACGGCCCGCCTCATCGCGCAGCGAGCGCGCGCTGGTCGTCGGCCGTGGCTCGTGCTCCAGACCGCCAGCGTGTCGGACGAGGCGCGCGCACGTGCCCGTGCCGCCGGCGTGACGGACTTCCTGCCCAAGCCCTTCGAAGCGGAGCAGCTGGAGGACGTCGTGCTCCGCGCGGAGAGACACCGGCGGCTCGAGGATCGCCGGCTGACCCGCACGCTCGCCCGCCCCGCGCGGGACCCGGCCACGCACGCGGCGACGGCCCTCGTCGAGCCCATCGCGGAGTCGATCGTGTTCGGTGAGACGGATGTGGCGCTCGCCCACCTCGGCGAGCTCCAGGCGCTCGCGCGTCGCCGCCAGCTCGATCACATCGACCGCTGCTGCTCGGCCCTGCACGACGCGCTCCTCGAGAGCGAAGGTCTCGAGGCGCTCGTCGACCTCGAGGAGGCCGTCTGGACGTACGCGCGAGAGGCGAGCACCGATCACGGCGCGTACGACATCTGACGCGCCGCTCGCGCCGCTCGTGCCGCGCCGGACGCAGGTGTGCCCAGGATCGCGACGATCGAGCGATCGTACGTGGCAGCGGCGTCCCCCTCCCTCCACGGCCGCAATTCGAGGAGAATTTCGGTCGGAGGCCTCGTATCCTCCGCAGGAACCATGCTCCCGAAGGTCGGCTCCACCATCGGCGGGAAGTACACGCTCGAGGCCGTGATCGGTCGGGGCGGGATGGGCGCCGTCTATCGCGCGAAGAACGTCCTCACCGGGCGTCGCGTCGCGCTCAAGTGGATCCTCCCGACGCTCCACGGCGCCGACGAGATGCGCGCGCGCCTCCTGCGCGAGGCCCGCGCGATGGGCCGCATCGAGCACCCGAACGTGTGTGCGGTCTACGACGTCGGCGAAGACGGCGAGGCCATCTACCTCGTGATGGAGCTGCTCTCGGGTCGCACGCTGCGCGCGATGATGGACGAGCGGCGGCTCGAGGTCGCCGAGATCGCGCAGATCCTCCTCTCTGCGATGCAGGGCGTGAGCGCCGCCCACCGCGCGGGCGTGGTCCACCGCGACATCAAGCCGGACAATCTCTTCGTCTGCGACGCGGACGACGGCGGCCGTTCGCTCACCAAGGTGCTCGACTTCGGCGTCTCGAAGATCCTCGATCTCACCGAGAGCGACGGCCTCACCAAGAGCGGCATGGCGGTCGGCACGCCGCACTACATGTCCCCCGAGCAGATCATCGGCTCCAAGGAGGTCGACGAGCGCAGCGACGTGTACGCGCTCGGCACGATCCTCTACCAGGCCCTGGCGCGCCGCCTCCCCTTCGACGGCGAGAACTACTCCGCGCTCGTGGTGCAGATCGCGACGGGCGCGCCCGAGCCGCTCGAGAAGCACGCGACGCCGGAGGGCGCGCTGCTCGCGCCCGTCGTGCACAAGGCCATCGCACGACAGCCCTCCGATCGATACGCCGACGTCATCGAGCTCGCGCGCGCGCTCGAGCCGTTCGCCGCAGGCGCGCGCTTCGAGACACCGCGTCCGCGCCCACGCTCGGAGCCGCCGCCACCGCAGCCGGAGGCGAGCCCCGAGGCGGTCGACGAGCCCGTGATCGATCGAGCGCTCGCGGAGACGCGAGATGGGCGCGGAGGCGACCGACCGGCGACGGCCGTCACGCTCCCTGCGCAAGACTTCGTGGTGGTCGACGACGAGGGCTCGGCGCAGATCGCCTCGGCCCCCGGCCACACGACCTCGAGCCAGAACACCTCGCGCCGCACCAGCTCGAGCCGCACGACCTGGGTCGTCGTGGCGGCCCTTGCCGCGGCAGCGGCGCTCGCGATCGTCGCGCGCATGACGCTCGCCGCGCCGGCGCCCGCGCCCGCGCCCCCCAGGCCCGCGGTGGGAGCGCCTCCGCCAGCACTCGATCCGCCCGCCCCGGCGCACGAGGACGTGACGCGGACGGTCGGCGCGGCCCTGACGCTCACGCCCACCGACGACGCGATCGTGCGCGTGCCCACCACCTCCACGCCTCCGGCGGACGTGGCCCGTGAGGTCCGCGAGCCCGAGCCGCGCCTCGGCCCCCAGGGAGGCGCGAGCCGCCGCCATCCACGCGTGACCGAAGCGCAGGAGCCCCCTGCACACGAAGAGACCGCGCCGGAGGAGACCGTGATGACGGCCACCGGGCGCTCGGGGACGATCTCCACCACGGACTTCGAGTGAGAGCACGTGGCACTCGGATTCACTCGGCGAGAGGGAGGGGCTGCGGCCAGACCCTCCGGCAAGAAACGTGAGAGCGTGAGTCAATGCAAGTGACTCTGAGCGCACCGTCTGCTCGATCACCGCATGCGACGCGGCCCCGCTGCTCGGGTCGCCTCCTGGCGCTTCTCGTCCTCGCGCTCGGCGTGAGTGTCCACGTGCACGCGAGCGCGGACGCGCAGGCGCCGCTGGCGGACGTGCAGCCGACGGAGATCCCGCCCGAGCCGCCCGCGGGATACCGCGACACGATCAACGCTGCGGTCACCGAGTTCGCGGCGGGCCACCACGCGGAGGCGCGAGCGCTGTTCCGTCAGGCGCACGGGATGTACCCGAACGCGCGCACGCTCCGCGGCATCGGCATGTGCGCGTTCGAGCTGCGTGAATACGCCGAGGCGGTCCGCGCGCTCGGCGCCGCGCTCCACGATCCTCGCCGACCGCTGAGCGCGGAGATGACGGCACAGGTCGAGACCGCGCTCGCGCGCGCCAACGCGTTCGTCGGTCGCTACGAGGTGGACGTGCCGGAGGGCGCGCTGCTCTTCGTCGACGACTCGGCCGCGCCCGTCTCGCTCGAAGAGGACGGCTCGCTCCTCCTGTCGCTCGGCACGCACGTGGTGACGACGCGACGAGGCAGCACGACCCTCTCGGACGTGCGCGTCGAGGTGCGCGGCGGCGAGCGAGAGCGGCTCGAGCTCGTCACCGCCCGCCCAGAGGTCCAGGCGCAGACGAGCGTGCCCGACCCCGTGAGGGTGCCACCAGTCGGGCCACCACCTCCCCCGCCCGACTTCGCGCCCAGCATCGCCGTGATCGCGACGGGCTCGGTGCTGACGCTCGGTGGCCTCGTGTCGTTCTTCGCAGGGCTGGTCGAGTCCGACCGCGTGAGCGGCGCCGCGCCCGGCACCGCGTGGTCGAGCCTCGAGGGGTCCTACGAGCGCGCGCCGTTGCTCCAAGGGCTCGGCATGGCGGCAGCGATCGCAGGCACGGGCATGCTGGTCCTCGGTGTCCTCTTGCTCGGCGACGCGGAGGACGCGCAGGAGCGCGCCACGTCGCTGGGCTTCGGCCCCGGCTCGCTCACGCTGCGAGGGACGTTCTGATGTCGCGACCGACAATCCTCGCGCTCGCTGGCTGTCTGGGGCTCGCGGGGCTCGCACCGTCCCTGGAGGCGTGCTCGCCGACGCTCGTCGATGGACGCTACACGTGCCCCGACGGTCGCTGTCCCAGCGGATGGTTCTGCCACGAGGATCGCGTGTGTCGTCAGGCTGCGCCGTCGGACGCGGGGGCCGATGCGCCGGTGCTCGCCGACGCCGCGGTGGAGCCACTCACGACGTGCACGACCGACGCCCAGTGTGGCGCGCTCGGCTGCTACCGCGGACCGAACGACGACTGGCCGACCGGCCGCTGCTCGCCCTCGTGCGGGATGGATCGCGACTGCGTCTCGCTGCCGGGCACCCCCGTCTGCGACACGGTGAGCAGCGACCGTTGCATCCTGCTCTGTGACGAGGCCGACTCGGCGTGTCCGGCCGAGCTCCGCTGCGTGGCCATCTACCGCGACTCGGGCGATCCGAGCACCACGCTCGGAGAGTGTCGCCCCACCGACGCCCCCATCACGGCCAGCTCGGGAGCGGCCTGCACCGACGATCTCGACTGCGGCGTCGAGGAGACGTGCGCCGAGATGCGCTGCGCTCACCCATGCGCGAGAGGCGTGCTGCCCTGTGCGAGCGGCGAGGAGTGCCTGCCGTCGATGGCCGGAGACGTCTGTCGCCGCGCGACCTGACCCCGCAGCGCGAGCCCATCCTGCGGCACACGGCGTGGGCGCGCGGCGTGGGCGCGCGGCGTGAGCGTGCGGCGTGAGCGCGCGGCTCAGCGATCGGCGCAGCAGCGAAAGCCGGTCGAGTAGTCCCAGTGACCGCTGTCGTGCGCGGTCGTGCGGTAGAGGCAGCCCTCGCCGTTGATCACGGTGTCGACGTAGAAGCCGCCGCGGAAGGTGCCCGCCGGATCCGACGTCCACTCGTGGAGGTTGCCCATCATGTCCATGGCGCCGGGCTCCGATTCGCACCCCGTGAAGGAGCCTGTCGGCGCGAGGGACATCGGGAGCTGGTTGATGCACGCATCACCCAGGCGCGACCAGATCCAGTCCGCGCTCGTGCCGAATCGCTCCACCGCAGGGTGCCTGTCGCGGTGATCGTTGCAGACTCCGGTCCTGCGCGTGCTGCCGTACGGATAGAGGCTGCCGGCGCTGCCCTGACAGGCGCGCAGCCACTCGGTGTCGGTGCAGAGGCGCTTGCCGGCCTCTGTGCACGCGGCCGCCGCACGCACACCATCGATGTAGCCCTGCGGCACCGCGCCTTCGCGCGAGAGCGCGCGGACACGCCGGCTGCCCGGGTGGTGGTAGGGCGACCACTCCACGACCGAGCCGTCCGCG
>JBILLJ010000260.1:0-6854 GCA_044376125.1 Sandaracinaceae bacterium | reverse complement strand
GGTCGTACGCCGCGGCCTTTCGCTCGCATACGCCGCAGCGCAACCGCCTCGTCGTGGGCTTCACGTCCAGGTACAGCGTCCCGTGGTCCGCCGTGAGCTCGAACCCGCCCACGGCGGTCTTCTGGGGCTGGAGTCGTGACAGCAACCGGAGTAGCGTGGTCGCGCGCATCGGGCCTCGGTAGGGTTGGCGTAGAGAACCAAACCGTACCGCGGTCCGTGCGCACGAAGCATCGCGTCACCTCGACGCCTCGAACAGCACCAACCCCTTGTGATTCAGGCCCGCGAGCACTCTTCAGCCCCTCTCAGCCACCCACCAAACCCCGCGGAGAGCCAAAAAGTTTCGGGGGGCACGCAACGGCCGTGGGGGTGGACCGATGAGAGACGCGTTCTTCCAAGGAGGTGTCTCGTGTTGCTCTTCAGTGCGATGTTCTGGTGTGTGGTGGGCGCGGGTGTCACTGCGTGGCTCGTCGATCGACAGTTCTCGGCCGACCTGGCCGCGATCGATCGCGGAGAAGCGATCGAGGTCGACCGCGGTGCTGATGCCAGCGGAGCGTTCGCGCTCTGTGCGCTCTTCCTGCTCGCGGCGCCCTTCGTGCTCGGGCGAGCGCGTGGTGCGCGCGGCTTCCTCGAGGGTCTCGGCATCGTGCTCGGGGCCATGGTGGGCAACGCGATCACGCTGGCCGTGCTCGGTGCGTTGCCCCGTTGAGGTGTCCGGGTGCCCGCGAGGCGCCCGCGAACGAATCGCAGGGCGTCAGAGGAGCGCGGGCGCGGTGAGATCGCGCGGGCTATCCCTCGCCCGTGACGACCCCGGCCTTCGCTCCTCGCTCGCTCTCCGTGCTCCTCCTCGCCGGCGCTGCGTTCGCGCTCGGTGTGATCGTGTCGGCGCCGCCGCGTGATGCGCGCGCGCAGGACGCCGACGCGGGCGCGCCCGCCAGCGACAACGCGATCGCGGTCCCCACGCCGCCTGCGGGCAGCGATGGGATCGCGTGCAACGAGCAGCGACCGATCGACTACCTCATCCGCGGCAACTGGGTGACCAAGGCACGCATGCCGCGCGAGGAGATCCAGCGACGCCGCGAGCTCGCGGCGCAGGCCGTCCGCTTCCGCACCGAGCACTACGGCTACTTCGAGGGGTTCGGCCGCCCCGAGTGGAACGCGCGCTCACCCATGCAGAACGCGGCGGGCACGCGCTTCATGGGCATCCGCCTGCGCGTGAACGCCTCGATCCACCCCGCGCTCGCGTGCGTGGAGCAGGCGATCCAGGCGCAGTGCGCGAGCACGCCGTACCGCGCGCAGCGCCTCTCCGGCATCCGCGATCGGAACACGTACCACAACGGCGAAGTGTCCAATCACGTGTACGGCATCGCCATCGACATCGATCCGAGCATCAACACGTGCTGTGGCTGCGTGCCCCCGTGGACGGATCACCCGCTCTGCGCGCAGGAGGTGAGCTCCATCTTCGAGCGCATGCAGATGCCCGAGTGCTGGGTGCGACAGTTCGAGCGCTTCGGGTTCTACTGGCTCGGTCGCGACACGCTGCAGGACACGATGCACTTCGAGTTCCTCGCCGATCCGGATCAGATCACGCCGGCCGCTGGGACCGCGCCGACGCGCCTCGCGCCGATCGACACGCCGTGGCCGACCCCCGTGCCCGCGCGCCGCGCCGCCGCGGCACCGGCCCCGCGCCGCCGCGGACGCTGAGGCGGTTGGTCGCACGGCGCGGCCGACCGTGGGCACGTGTGGGGCGCAGGGTCTGCGTCTGGCTTCTCGCGTTCGTCCGAAGCTCTTGGCGTGTCGACAGAAGCGTCGCCGCGTGTCGTCCGAAGCTTCTGGCATGTCGACAGAAGCGTCGCCGCGTGATCGCGCGTCGTGCTATCGAGCGCGGACGAGATGGAGCTCACCACCATCGCCGAAGCAGCACCCGGTCGATCGCTCGTGAGCTTCGCGCCGTACGTCCCCTCGGTCGACGCCGAGGGCCGTGTCGCGTTCCAGGCGCGCCGCGCCGATGGCACGACGGCCGTGCTCGTGGGCGATGGCTCGGCACCCGCGCGTGCGCTCGACGTCGCGGCCGCCTACCGCGACCACGAAGTCGTGAGCCACCCCGCGATCGCGGCCGGCGGCACGAGCTTCTACGCCAAGCGCGGTGAGCACGAGGTGCTGCTCGTGCACGACGGCGCGATCGCCGACGCCGTGCTCGACAACCGCTACCCGGGCCTCGCGTCGCTCGGGCCCCTCGGGCCGACGACCGATCCGCTCGACGAGCGCGGCACGGGCACCTTCGCGTTCCGCGGCACGGCCCAGCATCGCCCGATCGTCGGGACCTGGCGCGACGGCATCGTCACGCTCCTCGACGACAAGACCCTGCCTCGTCACTTCGGTCTTCCGCTCGTCGTGAACGAGAGCGTGATCGTGCGCGCGGACGACGTCCGCGGTCGGAGCGTCGTGCTCGAGATGCGAGGCCAGGAGCAGCACGTCCTCTTGTCGACGGGCCGGGCCCTCGCGTCGCTCGGGGCCTTCGTCTCCGCCGACGAGGCGCGCGTGGCGATCGGCGTGCGCCGCACCGATGGCCGCGAGGCGCTCTTCGAGATCGTGCGCGAGTCGGGCCTGGTGCGCCCGCTCCTCGAGGCCGGCGCGGACTTCTCGAGCCTGCGTGGCGTGATCGTCGCGGGCGCGCACACCGTCTTCTACGCGACGCCGCACGACGGTGAGCTCGCGGTGTACCTCCTCGATCGCGAGCCGCGCCGCATCGTGGGCCTCGGCGATCGCCTGCGTGGTGGGGCCAGGTCGGTGGCGGCGCGCGACACGCACGCCTCGATGAGCCGTGCCGATCTCTTCGGGCCGCGCGTGTCGGATCTCGCGCTCAACCCGGTCTCGATCCACCGTGCGGGATGGTTGGCGATCCGGCTCGCCTTCGAGGACGGCCTCGAGCGCATCGTGCGCGCGAAGCTCGGCGCGTGACGCGGCCCGCGCGCGCGGGCGTCGCGCTCGTGGTGGTGGTGGCGATGCTCGTGGTGCTCGGGGTCGGCAGCCCCTCCCGCTCGCAGACGCCTGCCCCGACCACCTTCGCGCTCGTCGCGCACGCCGACGCCCCCGACGCGGTTCGCGCGTGGCTCGACGCGCAGGTCGGTCAGGCCAACGCGCTCTTCGCGCCGGCGGAGGTCGCGTTCGAGCTGGTCGAGGTGCGCGCGAGCCCGAGTGAGGCCTCGCTCGCGTCGATCGACGACCGCGCCGCGCGCGATGCGCTCGGCACGCGTGTCGCGCTGAGCGCTCGGGGCGAGCCGACGCGCGTGAACGTGTTCCTCACCGAGCGCCTCGTCGACGTCGACGATCCGCCGAACGAGCGCATGGGCGTTCACTGGCGCGCTCGGCGCGCCCGCAACGTCCACTACGTGATCCTCTCGAGGCGTGCGTGGCCGACGACGCTCGCGCACGAGCTCGGCCACTACTTCGGCAACCCGCACTCGCGCACGCCCAACAACCTCATGAGCTACGACCGCGACGGGACGACCCCGCCCTTCTTCGACGCCGGGCAGCTCGCGCGCATCCGCGCGCACGCACGGCGTTACCTGCGCGCCGGCCTCGAGCGGCGCTGACGAGGTCAGGGTTGCTGCGCCTTCGGCGCGCTGGGGGAGCCTAGGACGGCCCCCCTATTCCCCCCGCTCGTCGATCGTCGAAGACTCCTCCTCCTCGCTGCTCCAGGGGTTGCTTCGCAACCCCGCAGCAGGGCGCCCCCCAACGAGCGCCAATCGATTCTTTCTCCATCTCTCAGCTCGCGTCGAAGCAGACCTCGACGCGGTTCACGATCAGCGCCGCGCTCGGCCCACTCGGGTAGATGCGGAGAAGGACGCCCGCATCGCCCGCGGTGAACTCCGTCGTCGCGTCCGCGCCGTACCACTCGTACGGCGCGCTGTTGGCGACGAGGCCCCACGGCGCGGCGCCCGTTCCGTCGAACGTCTGCCACTCGAAGCTGCCGCTCGCGGTGGTGTTGAAGGAGCGGCCGTAGATCGCGAGCGTCACCCCGCGCAGGCTCGAGAGGCCCGAGAGGCTCAGCTCGACGTCGATGAACGCGGTGCCCTCGAGATCGAGGCCGCCCTCGCCGAGGAAGACGTCGTCGAAGACGGGCCGGTAGCCGATCGAGCGCGAGTTGGCGGTGACGCGCCAGCGCGACGTGTCGGGCAGCGTGTTGGTCTCGTAGTCGACGTACGCGGTCGATCCCGCGCCGGAGCCGCGCCAGCGGAAGCGCACGACGTGCGTGCCGCTCGCGCCCGAGACGCAGCCGCCTCCAGTGCGTGCATCGGGCGCGACGAACGCATCGCGCGACACGAAGGCGTCGGGCACCACGAACGCATCGGGCACCACGAACGCATCGGGCACCACGAACGCATCGGGCACGTCGAACGCATCGGGCACGTCGAACGCATCGGGCACCACGAACGCATCGGCCGAGCCGAACGCGTCGAACGAGACGAAGCCGTCGCCCGTCTCGAGCGAGCCGGCGTCGGACGCGCCGGCATCGAAGACGCCGACGTCGAGCGAGCCGGCGTCGGACCCACCGCCGCTCGTGTCGCCCCGATCCGCGTCGGAGCTGGGTGCGTCGAGCGCCGGTGTGGCGGCGTCGCGGTCGGCGCGGGGCTCGTCGCAGCCGAGCGCCAGGAGCACGGTGGAGAGCAAGACGCGTCGCACGCGGTACCGCTAGCACGAGAGCGGCTACCATGCGCGCATGAGCGGTGAGCTCACCCTCGTGCCGACACCCCTTCGCTACTTCCTCGCGGTGGCGGAGCACGGCGGGCTCACGGCCGGCGCGCGGGCGCTCGGCATGAGCCAGCCCGCCCTCACCGCAGCGATGAAGGAGCTCGAGCGCGAGCTCGGGACCACGCTCTTCGTGCGCACCTCGCGGGGCGTCACGCTGACGCGCACCGGAGAGACGTTGCTCGTACACGCGCGGGGCATCGTGCGCGCGGCGGCCGAGGTGCAGAGCGCGATCGACGACCTCGAGCACGAGCCCCGTGGTCGCTTCGTGCTCGGCTGCCACGAGAGCCTCGGCGCGTACTTCCTCCCGGGCTTTCTCCCGCGCTTCTTCCGCGAGCACCCCGCCATCGAGGTCGCGCTGTGGAACGGCAACTCGAAGAACGTGCTCGAGGCCGTGGTCGATCGGCGCATCGACGTGGGCATCGTCGTGAACCCGAGCCCTCATCCCGACTGCGTGATCGTCCCGATGTTCACGGATCGCGTGGGCCTCATCGCGAGCGCGTCGCTGCGCGAGTCGGTCGCAGGCGATCCGCTCGCGTTGCTCGATCGCGTGCCGCTCGTCTACGTGCCCGTGCTCTCGCAGGTGCAGTGGATCCTCGCGAGGCTGCCCTCCGCGCGCCTCGACGGGTCCGCGGCTCCGCGCAGACACCTCACCTGCTCGAGCATGGAGCTCGTGAAGAGCCTCGTCATCGACGGTGCGGGCGTCGGCATCCTGCCGCGTCGCGTCGCGGCGCACGGTCTGCCTGCGGGCACGCTCGTGGATCTCGCGCCCGAGGCGCCGGCCTTCGACGACACCATCGCGCTCGTGCGTCGCGTCGATCTCCACGAGACGCGCGCGGCGCGCCTGCTCCTCGATGCGCTCAAGGCGCACGGCCGCGCGCTCGACCGCGGCGCGCGAGACACGCTCGCACCCGTGCTCAAGCCGGCCGCGGCGCGCCGCCAGAAGAAGTGAGGCATCACTCCGACGGTGGACCGCCGTAGTCGGCGCCCGGGTCGCCGTGGCCGGCGTCGATGCCGGCGTCGTCGAAGAGGGGCGGCCCGCCGTACTCCGCGGCGGGTGCCCCTGCGTCGGGCTCGTCCGCCGCGTCGGGTGGCGGCAGCAAGCTCGCATCGACGGGCGTGCCGTAGGCGGCGATGAACGCCGCGTCGTGGCCCGCGTCGGGCGCCACGACGGCGGCGTCGCGTCCGCGTCCGTGATCCTCGTAGCAGCCGCTCGCGGTCACCGTCGTGGCCAGGGTCGCACCGAGGATGGCGGCGCGAGAGCGCCCGAGAGGGGCGCGACGGGCCGGGACGACGCGCGGCGAGGCGTCTCCGCAGAACGGGCACGCGGCCTCTTCGACATGGACGTGTCGCGCACAACCGGGGCATGGCACGAGCTGACGCATGTCCCGCCGCTCAGCACACACCGGGCCAGTGGACGCTCGCAGCGCAGACACGCCGACACCGAGCCTTGCGAGGACTCGCGCCGACCTCGCGCCGGCCGCGACCCGTCGGGGCGTCTTCGTCACGGGCTCACAGACTTCTCCGAGGACGACACGAAGCGTCCGGCAGGTCCGAGGAGATCCTCACGTCGTGCGTTTCTGGTTCGCGCCGCGACGCAGCAGAGGTCGTGGCGTACGTCGCGTCTCGATGATCGCGAGGACCGCGGGGCCTCGGCGCACGTCGCGTCTCGCATCATCGCGAGGTTGGTGTGCTGGCCACTCCCCGCGGGCCTGCCGGGCGCATTCGCGTCGGCGCGATCGCGATCTGCGAAGCCCTCGTGCTCGGCAACGGCGCTGGCCCGCGTCGCCGCGTCTTCGGGCATGGCCGACGATCGTCACGAGCTCACAGACTTCTCCGAGGACGACACGAAGCGTCCGGCAGGTCCGAGGAGATCCTCACGTCGTACGTCTCTGGTTCGCGCCGCGACGCAGCAGAGGTCGTGGCGTACGTCGCGTCTCGATGATCGCGAGGACCGCAGGGCGTCGGCGCACGTCGCGTCTCGCACCATCGCGAGGTTGGTGTGCTGGCCACTCCCCGCGGGCCTGCCGGGTGCATTCGCGTCGGCGTGATCGCGATCTGCGAAGCCCTCGTGCTCGGCAACGGCGCTGGCCCGCGTCGCCGCG
>JBILLJ010000036.1:0-68094 GCA_044376125.1 Sandaracinaceae bacterium | reverse complement strand
CCGAGTGAATCGGCGAGAGCCTCCCTCCCGCCGAATCGAGCCCGTGGCACTCGCATCGATCAATCCGAGTGCCACGTGCTCTCAGGTGCAGGGGCCGTCGTACGCGACGCTCACGCCGAGGATCTGCGCCGCGCACGCGCTCTCGTAGGTGAGGCCATCGCAGGCGCACACCGTGCGGTCCGCGCCGTCGAGGTAGGTGGGGCAGCTCTCGGGGCGGAGCGAGCACATGCCGCGGATGCTCGTGTTGCACGCGACCGCGCTCCGGTCGCAGAACTCGTTCGCGGCGCAGTCGTCGTTCGCGGCGCACTCGACCGGCGCGGCGCACTCGCGCACCTCCCAGGAGCAGCTGCCGTCGCCGGTGCGCATGCAGCGCTCCGTGTTGCCGCCGGCGGAGCCGTCCGAGCATGCGATGCGAGACGCGGCGGGCTGATCGCCGCACTCCTCGAGCGAGCACGCGGCATCGAGGGTCCCGACCGGCGGTTCGGGGCAGGTCGCGACCTCCCAGACGCAGTCGCCCGCGGGGCCGATCACGCACTCACCCGTGAAGCCACCGAGCTGGCCGCCGGGGCAGATCACCGCGGTGGCGGCCTCGGGGGCGGGGCCGCAGTCCGTGGGCTCGCAGCCCGGCAGCTCCATCACGGTCCAGCGGCACACGCGGTTGGAGGCGCGCCGGCACTCCACGGCCTCGTCCGCCGCGGCCGTGTACGCGACGGGGAAGATCCCGCAGTCGCTCTCCGCGCACTCCGGAAGCGGAGGGCAGCTGAGGATCTCCCAGTGGCAGGAGGTGACCGCCTCGTCGCGCATGCAGCGGCCCGTGTAGCCCGCGGTCGTGCCGTCTGCGCACGCTCGCGCGGGCACCTCGAGCTGCGCGCCGCAGTCGCTCGCGGCGCAGAGATCGACGCCCAGCACCACCCGCTCTTCCTCGCACGAGGAGAGCAGCACGAGCGCAGCGATGGCGAGGAGACGTTTCACGACGGCTTCATCCGTACAGTGGCTTCATCGGTACAATGGCCGCTCGGCCCGAGGATCATCACCGAAGCTGCGTCTGCGTGCCATCATGCCCGGGACGTGGCCTGCCCGTCGCAGTGCAGCTGGAATTCGGCTCGGGAGTCTCGAGCCGAATGCGCGGGTGATTCGCGAGATCGCCCGGCATTCGTGAGCGCTTGGCGGCTCTGGACGTGCGTGCTCGTCGCCGCGATCGTCTTCACGGCCACTCCGCTCGAGGCACAGGACACACCGCTGCTCGCGTGGACGGCGCCCGACTCCTGCCCCTCACGCACCCTGGTCGAAGCGGAGATCGAGCGGATCCTCGGCCGTCGCCCCGAGGGCGGACCTTTCGCGGAGGTGACGGTCACCGCGCGCGGGAGTCGTCACGTCGCGGTCCTCACGTTCGGGCCGTCGCGCCGCCGCCGCATCGAAGGCGCCTCGTGCGAGGCCATCGTGCGCGCCGCCGCGCTGATCCTCGCGCTCGAGATCGATCCCGATGCGCTCTCGCTCGACGCGGCCGAGCCCGAGCCGGAGCCGGCCCCGCCGCCTCCCGAGCCCGAGCCTGCGGAGCTGCTCGGTGGCGTGGATCTCACGCGCGCGCTCGCGCCCGACCCCGCGCGCGCGCTCGCGAGCCCGTTCGCCCCCGGCGCCCCGCGCGGCCCGGTGGAGCCAGCGTTCCGCTTCGCAGGCGGCGCAGGCCTGATGCTCGATGCTGGCGCGATGCCGGGCCTCGCCCCTGGCGTCTGGGTCGGCGCGATGGGCCGCGTCGCAGGCCTCGTGGAGATCGGGCTCGAGCTGCGCTTCCTCCCCGAGCAGCGCGCGCGTCTGGCGCCGCGTCCCCAGGTCGGCGCGGACGTCTCGATGCTGGCGGGTCGTGTTCGCCTCGGCGTCGGCCTCGTCGTCGCGCGCATCGACGTGGTCACGCTCGAGGTCGCGCCGCTCGCTGCGCTCGAGCTCGGCAGCGTCTCCGCCAACGCCGTCGGGCTCATGGAGCCGCTCAGCGCGTCCTCGCTCTGGTGGGCCGTCGACGCGGGCCTCGAGCTGCGCGCGTTCTTCCTCGACGCGATCGGCGTGTTCGTCCGTGGTGAGCTCGAGATCACGCTTCGCCGAAGCGCGTTCTTCGTCGAGGGCTACACGACGCCCGTCTTCCGCGCAGCCGACGCCGGCTTCGTCGGCGTCGCGGGCCTGCTCTTGAGGAGCGGCTGAGCCACACGCACACGGCGCGATTCGCGCCGGTCGCCAGCCCGAAGCTCCTGGCGTGTCGACCAAAGGATCGAGAGACCAGCCCGGATTCGGGCCAGTCTCTCGACTCTTCAGCCTGGCAGCTGCACGCACCGCGGCCCTGCGTGCAGCCGTTCGCTCACGCGCCGATCGGTGCGGCCGTCTTCCACTCGCGCATGGCCTGCGCGCCGGGGCGATCGAGGTGCACCTTCGCGTCGACGCGCGAGACCCACCCCAGCGGGATGTAGTGGTGCACGCCGGCCTTGTCCTTGTTGAGCTTGATGGAGCTCTTGCCTTCCATGCGGTCGACGATGCCGAGCGCGCCGTCCTCCGAGCAGACGATGGGCATGCCCGTCTTGATCTGCGTGGCGTCGAACGGATAGGGCTTCGCCCCGCCGCTGGTGGACGACTGGCTGGAGGACTGGGTCGAGGGAGTCTGCTTGTCGTTCGGGAGGGTCATGGCTGTCGTGTCTCGCTGGTTTGGATCGCGTCCGACATGGATGCGTCACGAGCCTCGTCGAGCAGCGACCATGCCAGTCCGGCGCTGCGTCACGCGCGGACTCCGCTCGAGGGCACCAGTCGAATCTGCGGGCGATTCGCGTGTCCCGCGCGCGACAAGGACCCTCCGCAGCGCGCGCGCTCGCCACGATCGTGGCGAGACGGAACCACGACCTCTCGCGCTGCGAGCTCGGCGCTCACCGCGGGCCTCGCACATGGTCCTCGTGCTGCGGTGCATGCCAGACGTGGAGCCACCAGTAGAGCGGTGCGGCCAGCGGCGGAGCGACGAGCAGCGCGAAGAGCCAGCTGCCGCGGCGGCGATCGAGCCGTGGGTTCTCGAGCGCGAGGATCGCGAAGCCGATCGCGAGGACGACGTCGAACACGGCCAGCCCGAGGCCGACGCCGAGTCGCAGCGCCGGAGCGATCGGGCGCCACGCGTCTTCGCTCACGAGCGGACCGAGCGCAGAGACGAGCATGACGAGCGCGCCGATGCCGAGCGCGGCGCGCCTGGCCCGGGTCCAGCGCAGCACGCGCTCGGTCGCAGCGCGCTGCGAGCGCTGCGTCGTGCGCTCGAGACGTGTCAGTGGGCTCATGCGCTCGCTCCTCGGTCGCGGGTGATCGAGGCCGTGTCCGCGCGCACGTGCACCGCTCCTGGCCTCAGCCGATGCGGAGATGGCCGCTGAAGTAGAGGACGACGATGACGAGGACCAGGATGCCGGCCGGTGACCAGCCCGCATACCCGTAGCGGCTCTGCCCCCAGCCGCCGCCGCCGATCGCGAGCACGAGCAGGATCAGCAAGATCACGAGCAACATGGAGAGCTCCTGCCGGCGAGGCCGGGGCGAGACTGGTGCGACGCCACGCGGCACCGCGGACCTCGCTCCTGCACCATCCAGGCCGCGCGTAGATCTCGCGCGACCGCAGCCGTCGCGCCCGATCTGGGGCGGTGCAGCACGATGCGCTCGCGCACCGGGGCGGCTGGTCACGCCTCGAGCCTCGCGGACGGAAGGGGAGTCGGCGCGCCGCGTCCTGGATTACCGTCGCGCCGTGACCCACGCAGATCCATCGAGGGCGGCCATCGTGCAGGGCGATCGCTCCGTCCTGCTCGAAGTCGATCACCCCGGCTACGAAGACGCGCGCGCGTTCCTCGTCCGCTGCGCCGAGATCGAGAAGAGCCCCGAGCACGTGCACACGTATCGGCTCTCGGATCTCTCGCTCTGGAACTGCGCATCCACCGGCATGACCGCGGACCAGGTCATCGCGGGCCTCCAGCGGATCGCGCGCTTCGCGATCGCCTCGCACCTCGAGCACGAGATCCGCGATCGCATGGGCCGCTGGGGCCAGGTGCGCCTGGAGGACGTCCCCGAGGATCCGAGCCTCCTTCGCCTGCGCATCGCCTCGCCCGGCCTCGTGACCCGCCTCGTCGGTGAGAAGAAGGTCGCGCCGATGATCGACGTCGACGGCGCGGACCTCTACGTCCCGCAGCGACATCGCGGTCGCCTCAAGCAGGTGCTCCTCGGCCTGGGCTGGCCCGTCGACGATCGAGCGGGCCTCGTCGAGGGCGCGCCGATGTCCATCGCGACGCGCCGCGAGCGCTTCACGCCGTACCCCTACCAGACGCAGGCCATCGCGGCCTTTCGCGACTCGGGCAGCCACGGCGTGATCGTGCTGCCGTGCGGCGCAGGCAAGACCGTCGTCGCGCTGCTCGCGATGGAGGCGCTCTCGACACGCACGCTCGTCATCGGCAGCTCGCGCGAGGCGTGCCTGCAGTGGCGAAGGGAGATGCTCGCCAAGACCTCGCTCTCCGAGCGCGACGTCGCGATCTACGGCGCCGACAAGAAGGACGTCGGTGCCATCACGCTCACGACCTACTCCATGCTCGGCAAGAAGGGCGGCGGCGGCGCCACCGGCTTCGCGCACTTCGACAAGCTCGCGGCCGAGCCATGGGGCCTCGTCGTCTACGACGAGGTGCACCTGCTCCCCGCGCCCGTCTTCCGCCTCACCGCGGAGCTGCAGGCGCGCCGCCGCCTCGGCCTCACCGCCACGCTCGTGCGCGAGGACGGCCGCGAGGGAGACGTGTTCGCGCTGATCGGTCCCAAGCGCTTCGACATCCCGTGGCGCGAGCTCGAGAAGTCGGGCCACATCGCGCAGGCCAGCTGCTTCGATGTGCGCGTCCCGCTCCCGACCGACCTCGTCGAGCGCTACGCGCAGGAGGACTCCCACGCGCAGGCGCGCCTCGCGGGCGAGAACCCGACCAAGCTCGACGCCCTCCGCACGATCGCGGAGCGCCACGCGGGCGATCGCCTGCTCGTGCTCGGCACCTACCTCGACGGCCTCCGCGCCGCCGCGACGATGCTCGGCGCGCCGTGCGTCACCGGCGAGACGCCCGCGTCCATGCGCGACGAGCACTACGACGCGTTCCGGCGCGGCGCGATCCGCACGCTCGTGCTCTCGCGCGTCGGCAACTTCGCGATCGATCTGCCCGAGGCGAACGTGCTCGTGCAGCTCTCGGGCACGCACGGCTCACGACAAGAGGAGGCCCAGCGCCTCGGCCGCATCCTCCGCCCCAAGCCCGGCGGCGCGACCTTCTACTCGCTCGTCACGCGCGACACCGTCGAGGAGCGCGACGCGTTCCACCGACAGTCCTTCCTGACCGAGCAGGGCTACCGCTACTACGTCGAGGACTTCAGCCACGAGGAGGGCGCCGGTGGCCACACGATCCACTGACGACGAGCGCGCTGCGGTCGCGCTGCCGAGGGCGCTCGCGCTGAAGGGCAGCTCGAATTGGGCGACGAGCAACCCCCGCCTCGGTGCGCTCCTGCCCGGCGCGCCTCCGCTGCCCGCGCGCAACCAGTGGCTCCTCGACCACCTCGCGGACGCAGCGCACGTGGAGAGCACGGTGCGCGCGCTGCCGGTCGCCTGTCTCGTGGTGCTGTCGCAGTGCCTCGATCGGGAGGGCGCGGTCGAGGCGCAGGGGCTCACGGCGATCTTCGGGCAATGGGAGGCGCCGGCCACGCTCGTCCGCGCAAGCTTCGAGCACCTCGTCGGGCAGGGCCTCGGCTGGTGGCCCGCCCACAACCCGCATCTCTTCTTCGCGTTCCGCGAGCCGCTCTGGGCGGCCCGCGCGCTCCTCCGTGGCCTCGTCGACCCCGCACACGCCTACCCGGCCGATCTGCGTGGTCGCGGCCCGGGCCGAGACCTCGCCGCGACGCTCGCGCTCACGACGCACCGCTCGATGCGCACGACGAACGAAGGCGGGCTCAACCGCACCAAGCTCAAGGGCTTCGTGAAGGGCAACGGTCTCGTGCCCGAGGAGGTCGAGCATCGCCTCGAGGTCGGTCGCCGCCTCGGGCTCCTCCTCGAGGACAAGGATGGAGACCTCCACGTCGAGACGTCCATCGCGCGGCCGTTCCTCGCGCGCGAGGGGCGTGCCGTGCTGCACCCGCTCTACACGTTCTTCGGTGCCGGCTGGTTCCGCGAGTCCGACGTGCACGGCCCCGGCGACCCGGCGTCGTTCCTCCGCGCGACGGGCGAGACGGTCACGCACGAAGGCAGGCTCGTCGCGCGGGCTGGCAGCTTGGTGCGACCCGACGGCGATGGCCACGTCACGCCGAGCTTCGAGGTGCTGCTCGGCCCGGAGGCCGACGCGTCGCTCACGCTCGTCGTCGGGATGGTGGCCGAGCTCTCGCGCGCCGACCACGTGCTCACGCACCGCCTCACGCCGTCGAGCGTCGCGCGCGGGCTCGCGGCGGGCCTCTCCATCGAGGTCGTCCGTGCGGAGCTCGAGCGGGTCTCCAAGCGGCCGCTGCCCGAGACGGTCTCTGCGCTCCTCGACGACGCCGCGCGCCGCAACCTGCGCGCGCGCACGGTGGTGGCGATCGAGGGCCACGCCTCTGCGCTCGATGCGATGGCGGCGCAGCTCGGTGCACGCGCGCTCGGCCGGCCGTCGCGGGAGTGTCTGCTCGTCGAGGGCGACGTCGAGCCGGTCGCGCTCTCGACGCTCGCGAGCAAGGGCGCCGCCGCGCTCGACGTGAGCGGCGTCCGCGGGCTCGCGTCCACGACGCCGATGTTCGGTCTCGCGGAGCTCCGCGCACAGGCCCGCGAGCAAGAGCGTCAGGCGCGCGAGGCGGCGTTCGCGCCGCTCGAGACGCGCAAGCCCGATCCGGCGCTGCGCGCGCGCTTCGAGCAGGCGCTCGTGCAGCGCTTCGCCGAGGACGCCAAGCGTCTGCTCGGCTCACCTGCGCGCGACGAGCCAGCGGTCTCCGCCGCGCCGCGCCAGCGGTCGCTCGACGTCGCGCCCGCAGCGCGCGCCTCGGTGTCGAGCCCGATCGTGACCGACGGGCCGCCGCGGCCGCAGACGCCCGAGCAGGCGATCCGCTCCTGGCAGGACGCCGCCGACGAGGCGCAGGCCGCCGGGCGCGTCGTGGAGGCTCGCTACTTCGGGCTGCTCGCGCGCGCCGCCGCGGAGGTGAAGGACGAGGTCGTGGCGTGGGCCGCTTCGATCGGTGACCCCTCCGCCGCCACGCGGGTGCTCGACGACCACGATCTCGCGAGCTTCGCGTTCCTCGCGCCGCACTGGCGGCGCAAGGCGCTCCACACGACGCTCGACGCGGACGACCTGATCAGCGTCGCGGTCCTCCTCGACGCGCCCAACGCGCAGAGCGCGCTCGGTCGCAAGGGCTACCTCGAGCTGCGCGCGCTCGGCGAGGCACCCCCGCGCCCGGGTCGCGAGGACGACGACGACGACGACGACGACGACGACGACGACGACGACGACGGCCCCGAGATCCTCGAGGTGATCGAGGGCCCGCCCACCGAGCGGGTCGCCAAGAAGCTCGTTCAGGACGTGATCGCGAACGAGGTGGCGCTCCGCGTGATCGAGCGCAGCGGCGGGGCGGAGCGCACCTACGTGCTCTACCCCGACGCCGTGCGAGCGCGCGGCCAGCAGCAGGTCATCGTGGGCGAGGGCGAGGACGGCGCCTCGCGTGTCGTGGTGCTCGGGGACATCGTGCGCCTCGAGGTCATCGCCCAGTGACGGCCTCGCGCCGGGACGACGCGCCGAGGATCAGCATCGCTCCGCTCGCGCCGCGGCCAGGGCGGGTCTCCGCGTGGACGCGTGGTACTGTCGCGGCCCTCCGTTCTCTTTCGAGGAGACCCGACAGATGAGCCTGAAAGGCAAGACGCTCTTCATCACCGGCGCGAGCCGCGGCATCGGACACGCGATCGGCCTCCGTGCCGCCAAGGACGGCGCGAACATCGTGATCGTCGCCAAGACGACCGAGCCGCACCCGAAGCTGCCGGGCACGATCTACACGGCCGCCGAGGACATGGAGAAGGCGGGCGGCAAGGCGCTCGCGATCCCCGTGGACATCCGCGAGGACGCGGCGGTCTACGCGGCGGTGGCCAAGGCCGTCGAGACCTTCGGCGGCATCGACATCCTCGTGAACAACGCCTCGGCCATCTCGCTCACCGGCACGCTCGAGACGCCGATGAAGCGCTACGACCTGATGCACCACATCAACACGCGCGGCACCTTCCTGTGCTCGCAGGCGTGCATCCCGCACCTCAAGAAGGCCGCGAACCCGCACATCCTGAACCTCTCGCCGCCGCTCTCGATGAAGCCGCAGTGGTTCGGCGGTCACGTGGCCTACACGATGGCCAAGTACGGCATGAGCATGTGCGTGCTCGGCATGGCCGAGGAGTTCAAGGGCGCTGGCATCGCGGTGAACGCGCTCTGGCCGCGCACCGCCATCGCCACCGCCGCCGTGCAGAACCTCCTCGGCGGCGACGCCGCGATGAAGGGCTCGCGCACCGTGGAGATCATGAGCGACGCCGCCTACGTGATCTTCAACCGCTCGAGCAAGGACGTGAAGAACACGGGCAACTTCTTCATCGACGACGACGTGCTGAAGAGCGAGGGCGTCACGGACTTCACCAAGTACGCCGTCGACCCCACCGCCGACCTCGTCCCCGACTTCTTCGTCGACTGATGCGCACCACGCTCCTCGTGGTCGCGGCGCTGCTGGCGCTGCCGGCGTGCGGAGGCACGCCGCAGCGCGCCGCCATGCCCGACGTCGCCAGCACCGATCAGTCCGCCGACGACATGGGCCTTCCGACCGCCGCCGCACCGACCGACTCCGAGGCCGCCGAGCCCGCGCCCTCCGACCCGCCGCCGACCGACACGCCGCCCGTCACTGGCGAACCCACGGCGGGCTGACCTCCGACGACTCCAGGTCTCCTCGACGCGCAGCGAGAACGCGAGTCCCCTGCCGGCCAGGAGGCGGAGACCCGCGCGACGACGAGACCTGCGACTGTGACGCCCTCACGCGACGCGATGAGGTGCCGGCCATCCGACGCGGGGGCCGGCCAGTCAGCCGATTGCTCCATGGAGGCGTGCCGGTCGTGTCCTCGAGTCTCCGGGCTCGGAGGTACGGCCATGACCGCTGCCGTCGGGACCAGGCTCGAATCGAAGGCGATCGCTGCGGCGTACGGTGCACCGATCTGCGGCCGTGCCCTGTGCGTGCTCTGCATCGGCCTGATGATGATTCTGTCGAGCGCGTCGGCGTCGGCGCAGGCCGCGGCGCCCACGGTCGAACTCGACGGTGCGCAGGCGCTCGCCGACGTGAACCGTCGCAGCGAGAGCGCGGCCGCGCTCTACGCCAGCTCAGGAGCGCTCTTCCTCACCGGCGCAGCGGGGGTCGTGGCGGGCCCCTTCCTGTTGTTGACGGCCACGAGCTTCGATGACGCGCAGCGCTCGGCCGGCATCGCCCTGAGTGTCCTCGGGTTGCTGGTGTTGGTCGGTCACGCGATCACCCTGTCCTGGGGAATCGCGCTCGACCTGGGCTCCGGCGCGCGCAGAGAGCGCCTCGAGCGCACGCATCCAGAGCTCCGAGCGACCGGCGGGCCGGGAGATGTCGGCCTCGGGCTCGCGCTCGACTTGTGAGGTGATCGCACCCGCCGCACCCCGCGAGCCCGTCGACGAACCCGCCGCTCGTCACGCTGCTGGGCCATGAGCTACCTCCGAGGCCCCGTGACCCAGGGATGCGGCGCTCACGCGAGCGAAGCGTCGCAGACGAGGCAGTCGTCGTCGTCCTTCACGACCTGCACGGCGCCGCAGTGCGCGCAGCGGCGGAAGGCGAAGGTGAGCGTGAAGGCAGATGGGCGGGCAATGGCCGCGCGATCGAGTGCGACGGCCCTGCCGCGGCGGACCGGATGTGCCAGTTCGCCGTTGCGGGGCGAGTAGAGTGATCCTGGTTGCAGGCCGGACAAGGTATCCTCTCAACGTTCTGATGCCCGCTGTAGCAACCGAAACGACCGCGAACGTGTCCTCGGCACTTTGCAGCTTTGTCGTGGTCGGTCTCCTTAGACGGCAGTGGCAGGGGTCGAGCGTGGAGGCCGACCGTGCCGAGTTCGAGTCGCGAGCTCTGCCGGCCCTTCACGCACTACGAGCCGTCGAGAGCGTGCCGCAGATCGCGCTTCGCGATCTCGACCAGAGGCTGCCGTGGCGCGGGGGCAGTTGGTCGCATTCCGACACCCCCGAATCCATGTCCCGCGACTTGAGACTCCATCTTCGGCTGTTCGGCCAGGACGAAGGGGAGGTCATGGCAATGTCTCTCGAACGGCTTACGCACGCAGTGCTTCTCCATGAGACACAGGTGTTGCTCCTTGGCCTCGTGTCGCTCGCTGTTGCGTCCGACTGTTCGTTTGAGGACGGCGCGTCTGCCAGCGAACAGATTGACTCCGTTCTGCGAGTTGCACTCGAGGTGGCTCGCGAGAACGAGCCGGATGTGGTCGTAGGCGAGATTTGCAGTCGCGTGGCAGGGATGGCGTGCGACGAGAAGTGCGACAGGCAGATGTCGGCCGACGAGCTCGTTGTGCTCGGCGCTTGGCTACGGCTTCATGGCATCAGTGCGTGAGGCCGCCGGCCGGCACATGGTCTCTGCGGGATTCTCATGGGAAATGCCGCGCAGCGAATGGTCAGGGTCTTTCTGGACGGTCCGGCGCGACTTGCGTCCACGATCGCACTCGCGCGCGGGAAGGTCGAGGTCTGGGCGATGATCGGTCGTCGTCCGCCAACCACCTGCGCATACTTCGTCAGCGACTCTCGCTGCTTCCGTCTCGGCTCGTCATGGGGTGCAGTGACAAAGGGGCTTCGGTTCGGGCACGTCGATCTGGCGGATGAACAGACCGTCCTTCGACTGATCGCGCTGGGACCGGTACGCCACGTCGTCGCCGTCCACGAGAGCCAGGTACCGGCAGACCCCGCTGCGTCTTGATCCTGCGCCTGTGGGAGGCGGCGCGAGCCCCGCCACGATCCGGTGGGGGATGCGGAGCTCACGCGAGCGAAGCACCGCAGACGAGGCAGTCGTCGTCGTCCTTCACGACCTGCACGGCGCGGCAGCTCAGGCAGCGGCGGAAGGCGAAGGTGAGCGTGAAGGCAGATGGGCGGGCGATGGCCGCGCGATCGAGCGCGGCCGCGACGGCCGCCCACGATGAGGCGTGGGGGCAGTAGCCCGTCGAGAGGTTCGTGATCTCGGCCACGCGCCAGCGGCGTCCGTCGCGCGCGAGCACGAGCTCGCCGGCGCCGAGCACTTCTCGACCGCTCGCGCAGGCAACGTGCTCGCTGCGCCGCGGCGCAAGACGGAGCACGCCGTCGAGATCGACTACGTACGTCAGTGGATCGCGGAGCTCGGAGGCCGAGCGCGACGCGGCCCACGCATCGAGGGCTTCGCGCGACGAGATGGACGCGCCTGGAGGTGCGTTGCGCGCCGCGTCGCGGATCGAATCGGGGCCGACGTAGGGATGTCCTCTCTGCTCGGGCATCGCCGCACGACTCGGGCTGAGGCAGGCCCTGACGTCGTCCGTGAGCAGCCGTCAGCGCACGTTGCTCCTCCGACGCTGGGCCATGAGCTACCTCCGCGGCCCCAGGACCCAGGCCGAGCTCCGCGAGCTCGAGCCAGCGGCCCTGCCCCGGACGGGCGCTGCATGGAACGTCGTTTCGCGCTCGTGCGGGTCGTGCAGAATGTCGGCCTCGCTCAGGAGATCACGTGCATCGACCTCGAACCCTCCGGCCGACCAGGCGAACCCTCCGCGCCTCCCTCGTCTTGTTCGCCGCGCTCGGCCTCGTCGTGGTCGAGCCTGCGTGTGGCGGCTCGTCGCCGCCGACCGAGACGTCGGGAGGCGGGGCGCGCTCGCTCGCGCGATGGGAGGACGAGACGCTCGGGCCGCTGCGCCTCGGCATGCGCGAGGCGGAGATCGTCGCGGCGATCGGTGAGCCGCCGAGCCGCCCGCCGTTCCAGGAGATGGAGGCGACCGGCGAGCGCATCGCGCAGTGGGAGTGGCCCTCGCTCGGCGTGTCGGCGCGGATGATCGACGGAGACGGTGGCGCAGAGGTCGCCGCGATCGAGCTCTCGGCACCGTGCACGTTCCTGAGCGGGCAGGGCGGCATCGGCATCGGCGCGGCCTACGACGACGTGCTCGCGGCGTACGCGGACGTGCCGAGCGGTGAGGACCCGTCCCCGCGCACCGACGCGTCGCGCGAGCGCATCACGATCGGCAACGCGTACGCGAACCTCTCGTTCCGCTTCGCGGACGGACGCGTGCGTGACGTGCACCTCGGCTCGACCGGCGCCGAGTGATCACGCGATCTCCAGCGAGCACGGTGTCCACACGCGGGCGCGACGTGCGCGGCGGGTGGCCCCGTCCTCGCTGTCGTAGGCCTCGAAGCGCGTCGTCTTCGACGTGAGCTCCGCGGCGCGATCGAGCACGAGCGAGTTGAGCACGCCGCGATCGCCCTCGAACGCCGCCACGAACACGCCGCAGCGCGCGCAGAGGAGGAAGTCGCCGAGGCGCAGGCCGAAGCGATAGCGGATCACGTCCTCCTCGCGGGCGAAGCGGATCGTCAGGTGCCCGCCCGGATCGCTCGTGTAGCGCGGGTTGTGGCGGAGACAGAACGTGCAGCCGCAGCGTCGTCGCGGAAGGAGCGGCGGCGCGATCCCGGTCGCGAGCTCCACACGGATCTGCGCACAGTGACACGAGCCGAAGAGCGTGGTGGTCATGCGGCCTCCGTGCTGACGCGTACGCCGTGCCCTTCGGTCCGCACAAGGTCCGCCGCGCCCGGCGGCGTAGGGCCGCCCTCGTGCGCAACCTCTTGCGCAGTCGGGTGGAACGAGGCGATGTTTGCAGCTGCAGATGTCTGTCATCGGCCGCCTGAAGCGACCCGACGATCCGCGCGAGAGCTCGTCGGCGAGGCGCGAGATCCCCACCACGATGCGCGGGGTCCGCGTCGTCACGCGCATCGCGGACCTCATGGCGCGCGCGCAGGAGCAAGGCTTCGTCCCGATGACGTTGTCGCTCACCCTGGCCGACGAGATCGTGCTCTTCGACCACGCGGGCGAGGTGCTCGGACCGGAGGGCGCCGCGGCCGTCGCGCAGGGCACCGAGGCGTGGCGGGCATTCCTCGTTCGCTGGGGCCAGCAGAAGCTCGCCGTCGACATCGTCTTCGACGCGGCCGAGACGACGGTGCGGTGAGCGGCAGCGAGCGCACGTCGCTCGCGGCGGTCGCGCTCGCGCTCACCTCCGCGATCTGCGCGGCGTCGCACGAGCTCGTGTGGGGCCGCCTGCTCGGCCGCGCCGTGGGCAACACCGCGGTGGGCGTCGGCCTCACGCTCACGCTCTTCATGCTCGGCTCGGGCGCGGGCAGCTGGCTCGCCGCACGCCTCGTGGAACGAGGACGCGCGAGCGTGCGGAGCTACGCCGTCGCGGAGCTCGCCATCGCGCTCGGCGCCCTCGTCACGCTCGCGCACTGTCTCCGCGATCGACCCTGGTCCGCGTCGCTCGGTGTGCAGGGGTCGCCCGCGCTCGTGCTCGACGTGGTCGCGTCCTCGCTCGTCACGCTGGTGCCTGCGATCGGCATGGGCCTCACGTATCCGCTCCTCGTCGCGCTCACGCCGCCGAGCCCGCGACGCACGACGAGCCTCTACGCGGCGGGCCTCGTCGGGGCCGTGCTCGGCTTCCTCGGTCTCGCGATCGTCGTCGCACCGCGCGTGGGCCTCGACGCGCTCGGCGTCGCGGCGTCCGTCGGCAACGCCGGCGTCGGCGCGCTCTCGCTCGTTCTGCTGCGGGGGCGTAGCGCGCCCGCGGCCTCGCCTGCTCCCGCCGCGAGCGCTCTGCCCGCGACGATGCGCTTCGCTGCGGCCGGCGCGCTCGGCCTCGGCGCGCAGGTGATCTGGAATCGCTGCCTCGTCCCATATGCGGGCGTCGCGCTGCTCACGTTCGCCGCCATCGTGGCGAGCTACGTGCTCGGACAGGCGCTCGGGTTCCTCGCGCACGCGCGAAGCGCTCCGCCGGAGCGAACGGCGCGAGCGCGGCTCGCGCTCACGATGGCCGGGCCCCTCGTGCTGCTCCTGCTCGCCGCGCCGCCCGCGGTGCCCGAGCTCGTGCCGCTGCGCGACGACGACGCGACGCGCTGGGTGCTCGGTGTGCTCGCCGCGACGGCGCTCGGTGTGCTCGTGCCCGCGACGCTCCTCGGCTTCGCCCAGGCCGACGCGCTCGACGAGGTCGCGGGTGATGGCGCGGTGGGCCGCGTCGTCGGCGCCGGCACGATCCTCTCGGCGCTCGGCTCGGCGCTCACGAGCTTCGTGCTCCTTCCGTGGCTCGGTCCGCGCTGGGCGCTCGTGGTGCTCGCGTTGCCCGTGGCCCTCGTGCTCGCGCGCGAGCACGCGCATCGCTTCCATGCGGCGGCCGCGCTCGGCCTCGGTGTCGCGCTCGCCGTGATGGCGCCTGGGCCTGCGTGGTTCCTCGGGACGGAGCTCGATCGCGCGCCGGTGCTCTACGCCGAGCACGGCGTCCAGGACTCGACGGCGGTCGTGCGCATCGACACGCCGCTCGAGCCCGAGGTGCGGCGCCTGGTGGCCAATGGCGTCTCGTACTCGGGCGACTCGGTCTTCGCGCAGCGCTACATGCGCTTGCTCGCGCACCTGCCCTCCGCGCTCTCGCCGCACGATCGGGCGCTGCTCGTGTGCGTGGGCACCGGCACGACGCTCGATGCCCTGCGCACGTGGGGCTTCTCGCGCATCGACGCCGTCGACATCAGCCCGTCGATCCGGCAGACGCTCCCGTACTTCCGCGCCGTGAACCACGACGTCGCGCGCGAGCGCTCGATCCGCTGGATCGTCGAGGACGGTGCGCGCCACCTCCGCACGACGGACGCGCGCTACGACGTCATCACGCTCGAGCCGCCACCACCGCGCGCCGCGGGAGCGTCCGCGCTCTACTCGGTGGAGTTCTACGAGGCCGCGCGCGAGCGGCTCACGGACGAGGGCACGCTCGCGCAGTGGCTCCCGCTGCACGGCATGTCCTCGACCGAGGTGGCCTCGATCCTCGCTGCGTTCGTGGAGGTGTTCCCGCACGCACGCCTCCACCTCGCCGAGCGCAACGAGGCCATCCTCCTCGGTCGCACGCAGCCCTTCGGTGAGCCGGGATCGATGCCCGCGGCGGCGCGCGCGGACCTCTCGCGCATCGGTCTCGCGCGCGGTGAGCCGCTGGAAGAGACGCGGCTCGCCACCGAGCGCACGCTCCGTCGCGTCGCGCGGGGCGTGGCGCCCATCCGAGACGCGATGCCCGTGCCCGAGCACGCGCCGCTCGGAGACACGAGCGCGCGCGCGCACCCCATGGACCAGCTGCTCGACGCGCTCGCGCAGCGGAGCGAGGCACCAGACGGCAGCTGGGCGGCGCTCGTGGCGCCGACGCTCGGCGCGTTCTACCGCGTGCGAGAAGGCGAGCCGCGCGAGGGGGATCGCGAGGCCGTCGCGGCGGCGATGCGCGCGTGGCTCGCGCGCGATCCGAGCGACCCGTACGCGCAGCACGTCTTCGGCTACGGCCCCCTGCTCACCGAGCGGCTCGACCGCCTCGAGCACACGCCGCCGGAGGAGATCGCGCGAAGGCGCGCCGAGATCGAGGCGCGCACCCCCGCCGCACACCGCTGAGAGCGCGACCACGAGAAGACGCACTCGGGGCGCCCTGCGGCGGGGTTGCGAAGCAACCCCTGGAGCAGCGAGGAGGAGGAGTCTTCGACGATCGACGAGCGGGGGGAGTAGGGGGGGCCGTCCTAGGCTCCCCCAGCGCGCCGAAGGCGCAGCAACAGAGTCTCAGGCCTGCGCGCTGCGGCTGCGCATGAAGAGGCCGATCGCGCCGCCGAGGCCGAGCAAGCCGATGAGACCCGAGCACGCCGCGCATCCCGCGCTGCCGTACATGTACTGCGTGTTCTCTTCGATCGCGTGCTCGTCGATCATCACGATGAACGAGTCGTAACCGCTCGCCATGTCCTCGGTGCGGTTGCGCTCCCACCGCTCCACCTCCGAGTTGAAGTAGGGCACGCCGCCCGTCGCGAGGCACGAGAGCATGATCGCGAAGAGGGCACCGCAACCCGAGCAACCGGCGGCGATCTGGGAGTTCTGCTTGTTCATCGCGCGCGACCCTATCACGCGACTCGCGGGCCGGAACGATGGCTGAAAGGTGAACGGCCGCTCGTGCGTAGGGCTGCTACCGTCCCCCGCCATGGCGCCGCCCACCCTGCTCTCCACCGTCCGCGATCTCGATCGCCTCCGGCAGATCGTCGCGGTGCTCGTCCGTCACGGGTTCGGTGAGGTGCTCTCGCGCACGGCCCTCGGCTCGCTCGTCGTGGGCAAGAGCGAGACGGGCAATCGCTCGGTCGCCGAGCGCGTGCGCCTCGTGGTCACCGACCTCGGTCCGAGCTTCGTGAAGCTGGGCCAGATCATGTCGACCCGGCCGGACCTCGTGCCGACCGACGTCATCCTCGAGCTCAAGAAGCTCCAGGACCGCGTGCCGCCCGTGCCGTTCCCCGAGATCAAGGTCCAGATCGAGGGAGAGCTCAACGCGCAGATCCACGAGATCTTCGAGGCCTTCGACGAGAACCCGCTCGCCTCCGCGTCCGTCGGTCAGGTGCACCGCGCGCGCATCCGCCTCGAGGACGGCTCTCCACGCGACGTCGTCGTCAAGGTCCAGCGCCCGAACATCAAGTCCACGATCGAGCGCGACATCGAGCTGCTCTACCTCCTGGCGAGCACGATCGAGCGCGCCATCCCCGAGTCGCGCATCTACCAGCCGAGCAAGATGGTCAGCGAGTTCGATCGCGCGATCTCGGCCGAGCTCGACTTCGGCCTCGAGGCCGACCACGCGGTGCGCTTCTCGAAGAACTTCGAGGGCCTGCCGCACGTGCGCTTCCCGAAGGTGTACCGGCGCCTCTCCGCCAAGCGCGTGCTGGTGCTCGAGTTCTTCGACGGCATGAAGGTCTACGAGGCCGTCGAGCGCGGCTTCGACGGCGAGGACATCACACGCAACATGCTCTCGATCACCATCAAGAGCATCTTCGAGGACGGCTTCTTCCACGCCGACCCGCACCCCGGGAACATCCTCCTCATGGGCCAGGCCGCTGCGCCCGTGATCGGCATGATCGATCTCGGCCTCGTCGGTCGGCTCACGCCGCAGCTCCGCGACAAGACCATCGACCTCATGGTCGCGGCGGTGCAGGAGGACTACCGCGGCCTCGCGGACGCGCTCTACGCGATCGGCACGCCGACGAAGAAGGTCGACCGCAACGCCTTCGAGGCGGAGGTCACACAGCTCGCGCAGAAGTACCTCGGCAAGCAGCTGGCCGAGATCGAGGTGAGCGCGCTCATCCGCGACCTCGTCAACGGCGCGCAGAAGTACGGCCTCGAGATCCCGCCCGACTTCCTCATGGTGGGCAAGGCCATCATGACGATGGAGGGCGTGGGCAAGGAGATCTCGCCGCGCTTCGACCTCTACGAGGAGATGAAGCCGTACTTCCTCAAGCTCCTCCAGCAGCGCTACTCGCCGGAGAAGATGCTCCCCGAGATCCTGCGCTCGCTCTCGCGCATCTCGGGCGCCGCGACCGACTTCCCGCTCCAGGCGCAGGAGATCCTCGAGGATCTCCGGCAGGGCCGCCTCGAGCTGCGCACCAAGGACAGCGCGCAGATCGCGCAGTACGACCTCATCGGTCGCCGCATCTACAGCGGCATGGTCGTGAGCGCGCTGCTCGCGGGCAGCGCGTTCCTCATCGCGGCCAACGCCTTCTGGACCGGCGCGCTCTTCTTCACGATGGCCCTCGCGTGGGGCGGCGGCCACATCGTGCTCGCCACCTGGATGAACCGGAAGAAGAAGCCCTGACGACTCGCCGCGCGCGTGCTCGTCGTGCGCGGCTCACGCGCGCTCCGCTCACGAAGGGAAGAGCAGCTCGGTCAGGGCGAGGCAGGCGGGCAGCGTCGCGAGCGAGAGAACGGACGTCGTGACGATCGCGCGCGCGACGGCCTCGGCGTCGGCGCCGGCCTGCTCGGCCATCGCGAAGGTGCTGATGGCCGCGGGCACCGACGCGAGCAGGACGAGCGTCCGGAGGGCCTCGCGATCGAGAGGGGTGATCGTGCGGAGCGCGAGCGCGAGGAGGATCGTCGCGAGCGGGACGACGACGAGGCGCACGAGCACGAACGCGAGCTGTCCGCGCGGGCCGGCGAGCGTGGGTGGACGCATGCCGAGGAAGAGGCCGAGCACGAAGATCCCGAGCGGCGAGGCGGTCTTGCCGAGGAGCTCGAGCGCGCGGAAGAGCGCGAGGGCGGTGGGATGCTCGGAGAGGCCGAGCGCGGTGAGGATGGTCGCGAGCGCGACGCCGACGATCGGTGACATCGCGAGCGGGCTCGTGATCAGCGTGCGCGCGAGGCGTCCGAGCTCTCTCGAGCGCGTCGCGCCCTCGGCGCTGGCGGGCTCGAGCATCGCCGTGCCGAGCGTCACGGTGAGCGCCACGTGCACCGACACGATCACGCTCGCGATCGGCAACGCCTCGGGCCCGAGCACCGCGGCGACGAGCGGCAGGCCGAGGTAGGCCGAGTTCCCGAACAGCGCGACGAGCGCGAGCGTCCCGCGCGAGGGCAAGGTCTCTCCTCCGATCGCTCGACCCCCGATCGCGCTCGACACCGCGACCCCGACGAGGAGCGGTGCGCTGGCGAGCACGAGCACGGGCCAGCGCGGCGCGCTCGCCGGCTCGAGCCGCGCCGGGTCGAGGAACGTCGCGACGACGAGCGAAGGAAACGCGACGAGCAGCGCGAAGCGGTTCAGGGCCGCCATCGCTTGCTCGCTCGTGAGGCGCGGCGTGGCGAGCCAGCCTCGACGACCGCTCGCGATCCCGAGCGCGAGCGGCAGGAGCAGCGTCGCGAGCGCGGACAGCACGGGCTCAAGTCTCGAGGCGCCGGACCCACTGCTGGATCATGGGCTTCTCGAGATCCCAGCCGGCGCGCGCTTCCTTCTCGGCGCTCGACTCGATGAGCCCGCCGATGCCGAAGACGTTGGCTTCGATCACCAGCTCGTCGGTGCGACGACACTCCGCGTCGCCGATCGGCTCGAGGCGCACGGTGCCTCGCGTGGTCACGATGCCGGGCTTGGGCTTGGCGCCCGGCGCGAGCTGCGCCGGCTGGACCATCTGCCACGTCCAGACGTTGCGCGCGCGGTCGAGCGAGCCGTGATCCTCGTACGCGAACGAGTCGCCGACGAGCTTCTGGATGGGCCCCGGCAGCGCGAGGCGCGGCACCACGCGGAGCTTGCGCGTGGTCTCGGTCACCTCGAGCACCTCGAGGCCCCGGTACTTCAGCGTGTCGAGGTAGAGCGCGCGGGCGTACGCGGGGTCGAGGTACGCCTTCCACACGGTCTCGACACGACACGGCAGGACGAACGAATTCGTGAGGGTCTTCATGAGCGGCCGCAGCGTAGGTCGCGCCGCGCGCGCGGTCACGGTGGGCAGCGCCGGCCACGGCCCCGACCGATGAACCGTGACCGTTCGGTCAGCTCGCGGCGGCGAGGGCGGGCTCTCGCAGCCCGGCGTCGGCCGCGGGGGGCGTGGCCGCGGTGGCCGCGCGCTCGGCCCGGCGCTGGGCCTTGCGCGCCTCGTCGGCCTTCTGCGCCTCGGTGCCGAGCCACTTCTTGCGCGTGCCCATCACGTGATCGAACCACGGCCGCGTCACGCACCAGTTCGCGTCCTGATCGGGCGCCATGTGGTGGTCGTAGTGCCAGGGCAGGTGCTCCTTGGCCCACTCGGGGTCGAGGTGGCTGCGCTTGTGCTTCACGTAGTAGTTCGCGATCGAATAGAGCACCGTGCCCGTGAAGAAGGGCGCGACGGGAAAGAGCGGCAGGTGGGCCACGGCCGCGGCGGCGAGGCAGAGCGCCTCCTTGCCCTGCGCGTGCGTGCCGAACACCGAGCGCTCGTAGTCGTGGTCGACCATGTCGTGCAGGCGCACCTCGCGGTGGTGCTCGACCCAGTGGAAGCGGAAGAACGAGCCCTTCTTGCGCCCCGCGCCGTGCAGGACGTGCTTGTGGATGAGCCACTCGCTGGCGTTGGCGTAGAGGAGCCCGAGGGGGATGCCGATCATGGAGCCTCGCTGCGGAAGGGCCGAGAGACGTCGGTCATCAAAACGTGACCGGACAGTCGCGTTTTCTTATGGCATCGGTCCGGCGCCGTGTCCAGCACGAAGAAGCGCGTGACCAAGCCGTCGCCGAACGAGGCGCGTCGCGCGCGCGGCGTGGGCCGCGTGGCGGGCGCGACGGCCAGCGTGGCCGTCGCCTCGGCGCCCGCGGAGCGACCGGGCGCGCCGGGCGGCAAGCGCGATCGCAACCGGCGTGAGCGCACCACCCAGCTCGGTCAGACGGCGCTCGCGCTCTTCCTCGCGCGCGGCATCGAGGTCGTCACCATCGACGACATCTGCCGCGCCGCGGACGTCGCGAAGGGCTCGTTCTATCGGTACTTCGAGGACAAGGAGGCGCTGGTCGAGGCGCTCGTCACACCGGTCGATCGCGCCGTCCGCGACGCGCTCGACGGCTGCGAGGCGCGCCTCAAGGAAGCCCAGGACGCGACGGCGCTCAACGCCGCCTACCAGGGGCTGGCCTTGGCGCTCTTTCCGGTCGCGCTCGGCCACCTCGACGTGTTCCGCCTCTACCTCCAGGAGCGCGCGGCGCCGCCGGTGGGCGCGCGTGCGCCGCTCGCCGCGTTCGCGCGGACCGTCGACGAGGGCGCGGTGCGCCTCACGAAGGTCGCCGTCGATCGCGGCCTCCTCCACGTCTCGGATCCGCGCATCTCGGCGTTCATCGTGGTCGGCGCGGTCGAGCGCCTCGCGCAGGCCGTGCTGAGCGGCAGCCTCGACGCCTCGCCGATCGACATCCTCACGACGTTGATTCGCCTGGTGCTCGACGGCGTCCGCGCGCGCACCAAGGCCGAGCGAGAGGAGCGACGATGAGCGAGGAGCCCAAGGACGCCGAGCCTCGGCCGGAGGTGCCGCCCGCCGACTCCGAGCTCGCGCAGCTCAACCCCGTGCGCAGCATGGCCGCGGTCTCGCTGACGTTCCTGCTCTTCACGCAGATCCTCTCGCGCGTGGGCGCGACCACGCTCGCCGTGCTGATGCCCGGCGCGTTCCCCGCGCAGCCTGACGAGACCACGGTCGTCGTGCCCGGGACGGCGGGGCTCGTGGCGATGCTCGCCATGACGGTCGTGAACGCCGTGCTCTCGGGGCTGCTCGCCGGGCGCATCGGCCGGGTGATGCGCCTCTGGCACGGTGTGGTGCTGGGCGCGATCCTCGGCATGTTCGCCGCGATCTCGATGGACGCGCTCCGTGGCTTCCCCGGCTGGTTCGCGATCGGCTACCTCGTGGCGCCGACGGCGGGCGCCGCCGTGGGCGGCTGGCTCGCCTCGCGCGTCGCGCCCGCGCCCGCCAAGCGCCTCGTGTCCGAGACGGTCACGCCCGAGTCGCCGCGCCCGAGCGATGAATCGTAGATCTCGGATCGACGATTCATGTCGTCGCGCGGGGCAGCGCAGGGCGATCGAGCGGGTTTCGTAGAGTTTCCGCGCTGGCGCGGCGGGTGCTGAGCGGGACGTGCTCGCGCGACAGGGCGCGGGCGAGGAGCCCCCATGCACCGATCACCGCTCCGCCGTGCTCTGGCCGGCGTGTCCCTTCGTCGCCGCGAGCCCGCGCTCGCGATCGCCTCCGTCGTGCTCGCCATCGGCGCGCTCGTGCTCTTGCGCGCGCCCGCGTCGGGCGCCGTGCCCACCCAGGGCGAGGCGCGCCCGCCTGCGGCACCGACGCCGAGCCCCACCGCGCCGCCGATGACCCCGATCGGGCAGGCGCCCGCGCCCCTGGTGGGGGCCTCGCGCGTCGCGCTCGCCGGCCCCGGCATCGAGGGGCTGTTCGCGCTCGGACAGGGCGCCGTGCTCGCCCACGGCGCGCGGGATCTCCTCGCGGAGGTGCGCCTCGAAGGCGTCGGAGAAGGGCGCGTGGAGCGCATGCCCGTCGCGCTCGCGGTGGTGCTCGATCACTCGGGCTCGATGAGCGGCGAGAAGATGGTGCAGGCGCGCGAGGGCGTGATCGCCCTGCTCGATCGCATGCACGACGACGACTTCCTGAGCGTCGTCGTCTACGACGATCAGGCCGAGGTGCTCCAGCCGCTCGCGAGCGTGCGGGAGATCCGGAGCTCGCTGCCGCCGCGGCTGCGGCGCGTCGAGGCGCGCGGGGGCACGATCATCCCGCAGGCCATGACGATGGGGGCGAGCTCGCTCGCGCTCGCGCCGGCCACGCACGTGCGCCGCGTCGTGCTCGTGTCCGATGGACAGGACGGCTCGGGCGTGACGCTCGAGGCGCTCCAGGGCGAGCTCGAGGTGCGCGCGAACGATCGGGTCGTCACGAGCTCTCTGGGTGTGGGCACCGACTACGACGAGCGCTTCATGACGACGGTCGCCGAGGCGGGCCGCGGCAACTACGCGTTCCTGCGCCACGGCAGCGAGCTCGAGGCCTTCCTCACGCGCGAGCTCGAGGAGAGCGGCGCGACGGTCGCCGAGAACGTCGTGGCGAGCGTCAGCTTGCCGCCAGGCGTGCACTTCGTCTCCGCGCACGGCGCGGTGGCCGCTGCGGGCGCCGATCGCGTCGAGCTCCCCGTCGGCACCGTGTTCGCGGGCGAGCATCGCAAGGTCGTGCTCTCGCTGCGCATCGACGCGGGCGCCGCCGGCAGCGTCACGCCGATCACCGCGTCCGTTCGCTACGAGCGCGCGAGCGATCACGCGGCGCAGCGCGCCGAGGGCGCCGTCGCGGTGCGGAGCGTGTCCACCGAGGCCGAGGCGATCGCGAGCATCGACGACGAGATCCACCCCGACGCGTTCGCGACGGTGATGGACGCGCGGCAGCGCGAGGCGATGCTCGCGTGGCAGAGCGGTGATCGCGCCCAGGCGCTGTCGCTCGCGCAGGCGAACCAGAGCGCGTACGAGGAGGCCAACCGCCGCCGGCCCTCGGCCGTGTACGCGACGCGCAGCGCGCAGATCGCGGACGATCTCGAGAACTTCGCCGAGGTCGACGGCGCGAGCGAGCAGGGACGCAGCTGGGGCCGTGCGCGCCGGGCCGACATCCATGCGTCCGCCGAAGCGTTCTGACGGTCACGAATCCCCACGACGTCGCCACGTGCACGGAAGGCAGGACATGGACACACGCACGCTGCTCTCGCTGCTCGTCCTCGGCGCCTCGCTCTCGGCGGCGGAGCTCATCCGCCACGCGAGCCCGACGGTGGGCGCGCTCCTCCTCGTCGTCCTCGGGGCGGTCGTGGCCTGCGTCGCGAGCGCGCCTTCGCCCACCTCGATCGGGCTCGGTGCGTTCGCGGCCGTCGCGTACGGTGCGCTGCGGCCGCAGGCGCCGATCGCGGCGTGGGCGCTCTTCACGCTGCTCGTGCTCCTCGGGCGCGGCCTTCGTGCCCGAGGGACGTGGGCCTGGATCCTCCACGGCTCGCTCTCTCTCCTCGGAGGCGCGTGCGCGATGTGGCTCTCGCTCGCGTACGTCGAGGCCGAGGTGGCGGTGCGCGTCGCGGCGCTCGTGGTCGCCGCCGTCATGACGGCGATGCCGCTCTTCGTGCCCGTCGACGACACCGAGACCGCGTCTCTGCTCGCGCTCGCGCGACGCACGCGCGGTCCGGCGCGCACGCGCCTCCTGCGGGCCGCTGCGCTCGCGCGTCGTGCGGCGAGCTCCGAGGACGTGTCGGCGAGCGATCGGCGCCTGCTCGCGGGTGTCTTCGCGGCGATTCATCGCGCGGCTGTGCGGGGCGAGCGGAGGAGCGCGCGCGATCTCGACGAGGCGCTGCGAGATCAGCTCGGCGCCCTCGCGCGCTTCCTCCGCGCGCTCGGCCAGCGAGGCGACGCGACGGTCGGCCTGGAGACGCGAGGCGACGTCGGGCTCACGCTCGCGCGCGAGGCGGTCGAGGCCGAAGCGCGCACGCTCCGCGACCTCGCCTGATCGCCCCGTCCCGATCAACGGGGTGTTCAAGACAGGTCGTCGAAGAGGTCCGTCGAGAAGTACCGCTCCATGCGATCGCAGAGCACCGTCGCGATCGTGTGGCCGGGGCCGAGCTCCTTCGCGAGCTTGCGACACGCAGCGAAGTTGAGGCCACTCGAAGGACCCACCGCGAGGCCGCGCGCGCAGAGGCCGCGGGCCGCCTCGATCGCTTCGTGCTCGGGCACGCCGATCGTCACGTCGATGCGCGACGGATCGACGATGCTGCTCAGGCCCTCGACCACGCCCGGGATGCCGCCGCAGACCTCGGGCTGACCCGCGAAGCAGACGGAGCCCTTCTCGGGCAGCGCCTTGGCGACGCGCACGGGATGGCCGGACTCGCGCAGCGCCTGCGCGATGCCCATCAGCGTGCCGCCCGTGCCGACGCCGGCGACGAAGCCGTGGATCGTCGTGCCCACCTGCTGCGCGAGCTCGGGGCCGGTCTCGCGTGCGTGCGCGAGGGCGTTCTTCGGGTTCTCGAACTGCCTCGGCAGGAACACGTCCGGATCCGCCTCGGCCATGCGGCGCGTCTCCGCGATCGCACCCACGACGCCTTCGCGCTGAGGCGTCAGGCGCACCTGACCTCCGTACCGCTTGATGATGAGCACGCGCTCGCGGCTCACGTTCTCGGGCATCACGGCGCAGAAGCGCACGCCCAGCGTCGCGGAGGCCATCGCGAGCGCGATCGACGTCGAGCCGCTCGAGGCCTCGACGACCATCGTCCTCGGTGTGATCGCCCCCGTCTCGACGCCGTGCGCGAGGATGTACGCCGCGACGCGATCCTTGGTGCTCCCGCTGGGCAGGAGGTACTCGAGCTTCAGCCAGAGGGTGCAGCCGGTCTCCGGATCGTCGATCGGGATCGTCGGCGTGCGACCGACGAGCCGGCAGAGCCAGGCCTTGCGCTGGTGGAGCGAGGTGAGCGCGGGATCGACCATGGGCGCAACGTAGCCGATCTCGGGGACAGCCTCGTGCGAGCCCGCGCACCCGCGGAGGGTGGCGTCCGCCAGGGGGGCTGGCGGCGGACACGCCAGAGACGGCTCGTTTTCCCTGTGTTTCTCGGTCCGCGAGGCCGGCACACGCGGTGCTCGACGGTGGTCCGAGGTCACGGGATGCCCAGCATCGATCACGAGATCACCCTCGAGCTCCTGCGTCAGAGACCGAGCATCGTCGCCGAGCTCGTTCAGGCTGCGACGGGGATCTCGGTCACGGACGCGCTCACTCCGCGCGCCGAGACGTTCGCGCAGCTCGACCCGGCTGGTGGCTGACACCGAGACGGCCCGCGCTCGCCCCGAGCTCGCGGTGCTCTCCGCCTTGGCGCACGGTCGCGGTGCGCACGCGCTGGAGGTGGGCTTGGCCGGTTGGTTGGCGGCGGCTGGCGTCGCGAACGAGGACGAGGATCGTGGCAAGCTGTATGCGGATGCCGTGCTCGCATCGCTGACGAACGACGACGCCCGAACGTTGCTGGAGGTGGTGATGAAGACCCAGGGCTACGAGTACAAGAGCGAGTTCGCGCGAAAGAACTTTGCCGAGGGCAAAGCGGAGGGCAAAGCCGAGGGCAAGGCGGAGGGCAAGGCGGAGGGCATCGCGCTCGGAAAGCTGGAGGGCTTGCGGGAGGTGACGCGCTCGATCTGCGACGCGCTCGGCCTCGGCTGGAGCGCCCAGCGTGCGGAGGTCGTGGCGACGCTGTCGGTGGAGGACCTCGAGCGGCTCGTGGTCCGCCTCGGCGCGGAGCGACGCTGGCCCGACGACGCGTGAGGGGCCACGCTTGGAGCATGCGCGCTCGCCTCTCGGCCTCGACCTTCGCCTCGGTGGTGGTTCTGCTCGTCGGGCTCTCGAGCTCGCGCGCACAGACGCGGGTCGCGGGGGAGCGGCCACCGTGCATGCGCGTGAGCACCAGCGCGCGCTTCGACGGCGTCGGCTACGGCCACTGGGTCAGCCTCGACAACGGCTGCGACACGGCCGTGGAGTGTGACGTGTCGACCGACGTGGCCCCGACGAACGTGCACGTCTCGCTCGCGCGCGGGCAGCATCGGGACGTGAACACGTTCCTCAGCTCTCCCGCGCGCGAGTTCGCCGCGACCGTCACCTGCCGCTGAGCTCGGGCCCCGATCAGGTCTCGAGCTTGCGGTGCAGGACGTACGAGTAGACGACCGGCACGAACGAGGCGACGAGCGCGAAGGCGACGCCGACCACGAGGCCCGGTCCGAAGAACGAGCTCACGGCGAGCACCACGCCACTGGCCACGAAGAGCTTGCCGGCGACACGGTGCGTGCGCAGCCAGACCTCTTCGTTCGCGAGCGTCCACGGCGTGCGGATGCCGACGAAGAAGTTCCGCTGCACCTTGCCCATGTAGTTGCCCATCACGGCGAAGACGACGCCGATCGTCACGCCGATCACGGGCGCCATGGGCAGCGCGACCCCCGCGGCCGCGAGCGAGACCGCGACGCTCACCACGGCCATGGCGGCGACGAGGCTCACCATGATCGCGTCGTAGGCGGCGCGGAACCGATCGAGATCGAAGCCACGCGGCGAGAGGCGTGGGAGCGCGAGGTAGAGCGCGTAGACGAACGCGCACGCCAGCGCGCCGACGAAGGGACCGATGGGCTTGGCGATGGTCCCGTCCATCTCGCCGTAGGCGTTCCAGTGCGAGGGCACGTCCTCGGGCATGTGGGCGTAGAAGAGCGCCGGCACGGCGAAGGACAGCGCGAGCAGACCGAGCCCGATGGCCGGGCCGGGGCGCCCGAAGACCGAGCGCGAGGTGTTCGTGGTGGAGGTCATGCTGGCTTCTTCCTCTTCTCCGGCGAGCGGCCGGCGATGGTCTCCGCGCGACGCTCCGGGGTCGGAGTCGCGAAGAGCTCGAGGAGCATCGAGGCGACGTCCTCGAAGACCGTCGTGTTGAGCGAGTAGACGAGGCTCTGGCCGCGGCGCTCGACGCGCACGAGATCGGCGGCCTTGAGCACGTTGAAGTGGTGCGAGAGCGAGCCCTTGGTGATCGGGAAGTGCTCGGCGATCTCACCCGCCGAGAGCGAGCCCTCCGAGAGGAGCTTGAGGATCCGACGACGCGTCGGGTCCGACAGGGCCTTGAACACTTCCTGCTGTCGCATGCTTCCTTCGATGGTTTGACAATCATCAAAATGAATCGTGTCTGCCTCCCGCGCAAGGGGCCCGCGCATGGAACGCAGCGCAGGCGCCGTCTTGCGGAGGCTCGCGGGGGAGGTAGACCCGCGCCCCCATGGCCAAAGAGAGCTTCGCGGACCTCTTCTCGCGCGGTGAGGTCGTCATCGCGAAGGCAAAGACCCTGCGCAACGGCGACGAAGCCGAGGGGCTCGTCGCGTACATCGCGTCGGATGCGATCTTCCTCGACCTCGACGACAAGCAGCAGGCGTTCTTCGAGCGCATCGACCTCGAGGTGATCGACCCGATCACCGGAGACAAGACGCTGCCCGTGAAGCTCGGGGACCGCCTCAAGGGCTTCGTGATCTCGACCGAGAACGGCCAGATCAAGCTCAAGAAGCGCCTCGGCAAGGGTGAGGTCTCGACCGAGCACCTCCAGCTCGCGTTCGAGAGCGGCGTCGCCGTGGAAGGCAAGGTCACGGGCGTGAACAAGGGCGGCGTCGACGTCGACATCGCCGGCATCCGCGCGTTCTGCCCGATCTCGCAGCTCGAGGATCACCGCATCGACGACGCGCAGGCCTATGTCGGGCGCTCGCTGCCGTTCGTGATCACCAAGCTCGAGGGGCGCAACGTCGTCGTCTCGCGCCGCACCCTGCTCGAGCGCGAGGCGAAGGACGCACGCGAGCGCACGCTCTCTGGCCTCGCGATCGGCACGGTCGTGAAGGGCCGCGTCAGCCAGATCCGCGAGTTCGGCGCGTTCGTCGACCTCGGCGGCATCGAGGGCCTCGTCCCGCTCCGCGAGCTCTCGCACGATCGCCTGCGCCCCGAGGACGTGGTGCAGCTGGGCGACGTGCTCGAGGTGCAGATCAAGGACATCGCGAAGAAGACCGACGCCAAGGGGCGTGAGAAGACCGAGATCACGCTCTCGCTCAAGGCCCTCGCGAAGGACCCGTGGGAGAACATCGAGGTCATTGCGCCGGTGGGCAAGGTCGTCGCTGGCCAGGTCACGCGCCTCGCGGACTTCGGTGCGTTCGTGCGCATCGGCAGCGGCGTCGAGGGCCTGCTCCACATCTCGGAGCTCGGTGCGCGCGTGAAGCGCCCCGAAGACGCGCTGACGATCGGCCAGAGCCTCCTCGTGAAGGTGCAGTCGGTCGACACGACCAAGAAGCGCGTCTCGCTCGGCCTCGCGAGCGAGGGCCTCGGGGTGGGCGCGGTGGACACGACGAAGGCCGTGGTCGTCGGCTCGATCGTCAAGGCGCTCGTCGAGAAGGTCGAGACCTACGGCGTGGTCGTGCAGCTCCAGGGCATCAAGGGCCGGAGCGGTCGCGCGACGGTGCCGAACGCCGAGACCAACACGCGCCCCGGCACCGATCTCCGCAAGGAGTTCCCGGTCGGCAAGGAGATCACGGCCAAGGTGCTCGAGGCCTCCGACAACCGCGTGCGCCTCTCGATCAAGGCCGCGCTCGACGACGCCGAGCGCGCCGACTTCGACAACTTCCGCGCGACGTCCAACGCCGCCGGCATGGGCACGCTCGGGGATCTCCTCAAGAGCAAGCTCGGCAAGAAGTGACGACGCCGTCGCTCCTCTCGCGCTGACGAACGAGCCCGCCCTCCGGCGGGCTTCTTCGTTTCCCGCGTCTGCGGCGCTCGAGGCGGGGCCCGCCCCCGCGCCATCTGCTCACGGAAGGACGCGGTGGCGCACGGCGTCCCATCGGAAGCGCGCGAGCTCCGTCGGTCGATCGCGCAGGAGCACTTCGAGCATCGGCTCGACCTCGAAGCGCCACACGTCCTCGAGGGTGCGCGCGAGATCGCGACGCAGGAAGTACGAGAGCCCGAGCGCACGATCTGGATCGCGCAGCGTGTGATCGAGCCGCGCGAGCACCGCGAGCAGGCCGTCCACCGCGAAGCCCGTGTCCGCATGGAAGGCGCGCAGCACGTTCGGGTCGGGCGTGACGCGCAGGTACGCGAAGCGGCGGCGCAGCACGAGGTCGGCCGCGTCGGTGCGCGTGTCCGAGGAGCTCATGGTGCCGAGGATGCGGATGTTCTTGGCGAGCACGATCGAGGTGTCGCCCGCCGCGAGCGGCAGCGGCTCTCCGCGGTGCTCGAGCAGGTGCACGATCTCGCCGAGCACGCGGCCCACGTCTGCGCGGTGCATCTCGTCGAGGATGAGCACGCAGGTGCCCCGGCGGCGCAGCGCCTCTTCCGCGAACTGCACGAATCGCCCACGAACGAGAGGGAACCAGGTGGTGCCGTCCTTGCGGACCACGGGGCGGTGTCCCTGGACGAAGTCCTCGTACGAGGTGGCCGCGTGCAGGACGAGCTGTCGCACGAACCCGTCGCCGCCGCCCACGAGGTGTCGTGCGAGCTCGCGCGCGAGGTGGCTCTTGCCCACACCCGGAGGGCCGTAGAGCACGGCCTGCCCGCGGCGCTCGATCGCGCCGACGAAGCGCTCGAGCGTCGCGAGGTCACGGCCGGTGCGCTCCGCGATGCGGGCGAGCGGGACGATCGGCTGCTCGCGATGCGCCTCCGACGTGCGGCCCACGAGCTGGTCGAGCACGCGGGGCCCCTCGTCCACCTCGTCGATCACGTCGTCCTCGATGGCGCTCGCGGGGCGAGGCTCGGTGCTCATCGCGCGATCATCGCGCGAAGGTGCGGCGAGGTCGAGGTGCGCCTCGCCGCGCAGTCCCGGAGGTCAAAGGCCGCGGAGGCGGAAGACGTAGCCGTCGTAGACGTTGGTCCGCTCGCTCGCGCTGCCGCGCTGCTGGCTCGCGCTCGCGTAGGCCACGCCGTCGCGTGCGACCGTGATCGAGGGGACCCACGGGTAGCTCACGCCGATCGTGCGCGACACGGAGATCTCCGCCGTCACCTGCTGCTGGGCGTCGAAGACTCGCAGGCTGCGACAGTTGCCGTCGTGCACGCAGAGGCCGTGTGAGCACTCGATCGCACCGTGGACGTGGCAGAAGTGGTCGTCGGCGTTGAGGCTGTCGGTCGTGTCCCCGAAGGCGTCGCCGGAGGGATGGCCCGCACGGTCGTAGACGCGGGCGAGGTGCGGCGCGCGCGAGCCGGCGTGGCCACCGACGAGGATGCGCTGATCGTCGAGGAACGTGATCGAGTCGAGGTTCTCGGGGAGCTCCGTCGCTGCCCATGGCGCGGTGGTGCAGCCCGTGTCGGTGAACGTCACGAGCTGCGGGTTCGAGCCACCGAACATCGCGATGCCGACGCTGCCGTCCGGCGCCACCGAGAGCTCGCCCCGCGTGTCGCAGTGGAAGTCCACGGTCGCACCCGTGACGCGCGTGGTGCCCGACATGGAGGTCGCGATGTAGGCGTGGCCTCGCGCATCGGAGACGATGCTCGCGACGCGCGCGCCCATGCCCTCGCCGACGGAGAGCTCGCCGTTGGTCCCGAAGCTCGTGTCCATCGTGAGCGCGCACGCGTCGCCGGGCTGTACGGTGTAGCGGCGCACCTGGCCTTCGGTGTCGGACACGTAGAGCGAGCCGTCGCTCGACCAGGCGATGGGCCCGATGGTGCGGAACGCGTCGTCGCCGACGAAGCCAGGGCCGTCCATCGTGCACGTCTGTGCGCTGAGCGTGATCGCGCCCTCCGTCTGCGGCGCGGGCGCCGGCACGGTGGGCGTCGTCGCCGCGATGCGCTCGGGAAGCGGCCGGTCGCGAAGGGGCACCTCGGCGGCGGGCGTGGGCGTCGCGGGGGGCGCGGCGGGCGTGGTCGTGGCGGGCGTGGCGGCGGCAGGTGTCGGGCCGGCCGCCGGGGCTGCGGGGGCCGGGGCGGGTGCGGCCTCCGACCCGCAAGCGAACAAGAGCGACGAGGCGAGCGCGAACGAGACGGGCGAGCGGACAGGCGACATGAGATCCTCCCTGGGCGCCAGAGCGCTGGGCGAAGATGCGTGCCCCGCCCGTGGCCCGTGCCTGAAAGGCCCTGAAACGGCCTGAAACGGGCCCGATTCGTCGTACGCTCGCCCGATGACAGGTTCTCTTCCGCGTCGCGCGTCGAGCCCGCTCACCCGCTCAGGCTTCGGGTCGATCGTGCTCGCGAGCGCGTCGTGTCTGGTCGCGAGCACGGGCTGTGGTCACACGACGTGCGCCACCTCCGACGATCCCGCGTGCCGAACGCCCTCGCCGTGTGCGGGCCTTCGCTTCGAGTGCAGCGGAGGCTCGGTCTCGGTGTCTCGCTTCGAGGCCGGTCAGACTCCGCCGGTGACGGGCCTCGACGCGCTCGTGTCGCCCGGGGACATCGTGCTCCGCAGCGATCGGGTCGTCGCGGTGATCGACGCGATCGATCACCCCCACTACGTCGCGCCGACCGGAGGCAACCTCCTCGATCTCGCGGCGGCCGATGGCAGCGGCGACTCGCTCACGCACCTCTTCCAGGCCGTGGGCCTCTTGCCCGACGACACGATCGCGTACGACCAGCTCTTCCTCGACTCGCGCGACGGCATCGCCGCGGTCGAGGTGCGCGGTCGTCTCGCCGGCAAGCCCGATGCGCGCGTCGTGACGCGCTACGAGCTCCGACCCTGCGAGCCGGGCCTGCGCGTGCGCACCGAGATCGTGAACGGCCGCGACGATGCCGAGACCTGGGCGCTCGTCGACGCGTGGTACTGGAGCGGGCGCGAGGCGCTGCCGTTCGCGCCCGGACCGGGCACGGGCTTCGAGCAGGAGGGTTTCGCGAGCCCGCTCCGCGATTCGTGGCGCGAGCAGGCGTACTTCGCGGCCGCGTCGCACAGCGACCCGGCGATGAGCTACGGCGAGATCGCGTGCGGCGGCTCGCTGTTCGGCTTCCACGCCGAGCAGCTGAGCGCCGTGGGGCCCGAGCCGCGCGTCGTGCCCACGCGCGACGTCGAGGTCTTCGAGCGCTTCATCGCGGTCACGCCGGGGCGCTCGATCTCGGGACCGATCGACTCGCTGCTCGAGGTGAGGCGCCAGCTCGAGAACGAGGCGTTCACCACGCTCGAGGGGCGCGTCGAGATCTCGGGGGGAGGGCTCGTGACGAGCGACGCGCGCGTGACGCTGCGCATCGAAGAGGGCAGCGCGGGCAGCGCGGCCAGCGCACGCACGCCGTGGACGCAGGTGACGCCCGAGAGCGATGGCACCTGGAGCGCGCGGGTCCCTGCGAACCGCGACTACGTGATCATCGCCGACGCGTTCGGCCGCGAGGCCGCGAGCGTCAGCGTGCGCGCGAGCGGCGCGACGACGAGCGCGCCCTCGATCCCGATCGCCGCCGCGGCCGCGGTGGACCTCACGGTCACCGTCGACGGCGCGCCCGATCACGCGCTCGTCTTCGTCGTGCCCGCCGACGAGGCCACGGAAGAGGCCACGCGCGCGCAGCTCCTGGGCGGCTTCGCCACGTGCGCCCCGCTGCTCGGCGCGCCGACGGGGGGCTCGCCGGCCTGTGATCGCGTGCTCGTGTTCGACACCGCGCGCGTCGAGCTCCCGCCGGGGCACTGGGATCTCGTCGCGACGGCGGGGCCCTTCGCCACGCTCGCGCGGCAGGAGATCACGCTCGCCGCAGGCGAGGACGCCGACGTGTCCTTCGCTCTCCGCACGCTGGACGTCGCCCCGGACGCGACGCTCTCGGCCGACTTCCACGTGCACGGCGCTGCGAGCTTCGACTCGACCGTGCCCGAGGTCGATCGCGTGCAGGCCTTCCTCGCGGCGCGCATCGACGTGATCGCCGCGACCGATCACGACGTGGTCTGGGACTACGAGGCGGGGCGTCGGCACTGGGACGCCGACGAGCGTCTTCGTCTGCTCGTCGGCCTCGAGGCGACGGGGCACATCCTCTTCGACCTCGTGCCCGGCGCGGAGCTGCCGCAGGTGATCGGGCACTGGAACGTCTGGCCGCTCCCGTTCGACGTGGACGGACCTTACCGTGGCGCGCCCTGGGACGAGCTCGCCGAGCCCGGCACGCTGATGACGCGCTTCGTGGAGGCGGGCTGGCCTGCGGACACGGGCATCGTCCAGCTCAACCACCCGTGGGCGTCATCGCAGGTGGGTCGCGATCTGGGCTTCCCGCGCGCCGTGGGGGTCGATGCGCGCGAGGCGCTGCCTCGCACGGACCGCAACGGGTACGACGGTACGGGCCCCGGTCTCGTCCTCCGGACACCGCCGGGCGCGAGCTTCGGCAACGCCGACTACCACACACAGGAAGTGATGAACGGGACGGAGAACGAGGATCTGCTCCCGTACCGCGCGTACTGGTTCTACTTGCTCGATCAGGGCATCGTGCGCGCGGGCACGGCCAACAGCGACTTGCACTCGCTCGTCGACAACGTGCTCGGCACACCTCGCACGCTCGTCACGACCGATCAGACGGTCGCGGACTTCGACGAGGCGCGGTTCAACCGGGCCGTGAGGGAAGGGCGGATGATCGGGACCAATGGCCCGGTGATCGAGGCGTCGATCGAGGATCGGAGCGGCGCGGCGCGGCGCCCGTCGATCGAGCCGTTCGTGCCGGGCGCGAGCGCGATGCTCGCGCTGCGCGTGACGGCGGCGCCGTGGGTGCCGATCGACGAGGTGCGCATCGTCGTGAACGGCGAGGTCGCGCGCACGCTCTCGGCGGAGCTGACGCAGCCGACCGATGCGTTCGGTGAGGACGGCCTCGTGCGCTTCGACGGAGAGATCGCGCTCTCCGAGCTGGGGCTCGACGGCGCGCGCGACGCGTGGATCGTCGTGGAGGCGGGTGAGCCGCTCCCGATCGTCGGTGATCTCGACTGCGACGGAATCCCCGACACGGGCGACAACGACGGAAGCGGGGCCGTCGACTGGCGCGACGTCGAGCGCAACGACGACGGCGTTGTCGATGGGCGCGACGCCGCGACCCTCGCTGCAGCGCCGGTCTGCGAGCGGGGCGCGGAGATCGGTCCGATCCCACGCAGACCCCGGGGCGAGAGGACCTTCCATCGCTGGGGCTTCGGCGCCGTGACGCCGCACGGCTACTCGTACGGATTCACCAATCCGCTGCTCGTCGACTGGGATGGAGACGGCTTCGAGCCGCCGGGCGTACGAGGTGCGCGATGAGTCGTGTTCACGCATGGATGATCGCCATGGCGCTGAGCGTGCCAGTCCCGAGCGCGGGCCTCGCGCAGGAGCCGGGGGCGCGAGAGGCGACTGCGGCGGAGGCGCCTCCGCCCGCGGTCGCTCCGCAGGACTCGGCTGCACGGAATTCCACTGGAGAGGCCACTGCCCAGGATTCCACTGCCCAGGATTCCACTGCCCCGGACTCCACTGCCCAGGATTCCACTGCCCAGGATTCCACTGCCCAGGATTCCACTGCCCAGGATTCCACTGCCCAGGATTCCACTGCCCAGGATTCCACTGCGCCGGACTCCACTGCCCAGGACTCCAATGCCCAGGATTCCACTCGAGGGGACTCGGCCGCCCAGGAGCCCATCGCGCAGCAGTCCACTCCGCACGACGAGGGGGGCACGCGCGTCCAGGAGGCGGGCGCGCGCTCGGGCTGCCCCGTGACGGCGCGCGCCGTGGGACCGATCCAGTCGGGCTTTCTCGATGGCCAGCTCGGTGTCGCGCAGAGGGCGTGTCTGCGCGACGAGGTCGCCATCGCCGAGGATGCCTCTCTGATCGCGAGACCGGCCGACTTCTACGGCAACATCCGGCTCGGGACGGTGATCTCGGGGAGCTTCGTCGTGACGCCCGAGCTCGCGGTGTGGGGCAACCTCGAGGTGTTCCGCTACCAGACGCTGCTCTCGGCCGTGGGCAACACCTACATGGGCCTCGGCTATCTCTCGCTCGGTGGGACGTATCGCTACTACGCCGAGCACCAGCGCGCGCTCGCCGTGTATGCGCGCCTCGTGCTTCCGACCACGAGCGGGCTGGACCGGCGGTCACAACCCCTGGCGCTCGAGATTGGGACGACGGCGGAGGTCTCCGCGTTCGAGAACTTCCGCTTCCATGCGTTCGTGTCCGCCCTGGGCTCGCTCGCGATGTCCGACCTCGCCCCGGCCGATCCGCGGGGCGGGCTGCGCGTCGGCGGCGGCGTGGACTGGGTGCCCTACGAAGCCTTCTCGGTCGTGCTCGAGCTCGCGAGCGGCTTCGGGTACCGCGACGCGCTCGACTTCCTCGCCGTGTCGGCGGGCCTTCGCTTCGCGTTCGGGGACGTGATCGCCGCGGATCTGGGCGTCACGTATCCCTTCCTCGGTGCGGAGCCCTCCCTCGCGGCCGCGCAGCTCGCGATCCGCGGGCGCTTCGATGGTCGAGGGCTCTGACGGATGAGCGAACGACCGTCTCGGGCGCGCGCCTGGCTCGGCATCGCGCTGCGCGTGGGCCTCGCCGTCTTCGGCCTCGTGGTGATCGGCGTGCTCGTCGAGCGCATCGGCGTCGAGGAGGTGAGCGCCGCGCTCGCGCGCACGGCGCCGGTGTTGCCGATCGCGTTCCTCCTCGACGCCGTGCGCATCGGCTGCGACGCCTGGTCGACGCGCTTGCTCCTGGGCGAGCGCGGCCGCGCGATCCCGTGGCTCGTGCTCTTCGGAGGACACGTCGTCGGGCACGGGGTGATGAACGTGTTCCCCGCGGGCAGGAGCGCGTCGGAGGCGACGAAGGCCGCGCTCTTCCATCGACACCTCGGCGCGGCCGAGGCCCTGGCGATGGGCGCGAGCAACCAGGCCAACACGCTCTTCTCGAGCGCGGTGTTCTCGCTCGCGTGTGCGGCCGCGGCGGCGATCGCGATGCCCGACGCGACGCTGGTCACGGCGATCGTCGTTCACTTCGTGGTGCTGTTCGTCGCGGGCGTGGGCATGCGCCTCGCGGCGACGAACCGCGCGGTCGAGGCCTTCTTCGCGAACCGGTTTCCGCGCGTCGGGGCGCACCTCTCGCGCTTCGCCGAGCGGTCGCGGGAGACGCCGATCGTTGCCTGGGGCCCCGTGGGCGCGATGGTGCTCGGAAGGCTCGCGCAGACCATCGAGTACGGGCTGCTCGCGTACGCCGTCGGCATCTCGATGGGCCCGCTCGAGGCGCTCGCGGTGCAGGGCGTGAACTTCGTGGCCGCGGCCGTCGGCGTGCTCATGCCGGGTCAGCTCGGCTCGAGCGAGGCCGTGTTCGCGCTCGCCGCCGGCGCGCTCCACACCGACGAGGCGAGCGCGATGACGATCGCGCTGGCCGCGCACCTCTGCGCGCTCGCGTGGGCGGTGATCGGCCTCGTCGTGCTCTTCGCGTGGCGAGGTCGCGTGACCTCGAGCACGACCTCCGAGCCCGTCGCCTGACGAGCCCTCGTCAGCCGAGGCGATCGAGGTCGGCGATGGTCTTCACGTTCGCGCGCTCGATCGCGCGCGGGTCGAGCAGGCGGCCCGTGAGGTAGCGGAGGCCGCCTTCGGCGACGGCGAAGCTCGAGAGCTCCGCGAACGACGCGTCCGCACCGGCGAGCTTCATCGAGACGCGGAAGAGCACGCGGTGGATCCCGTCGGCGTCGGGGCCGTCGTGATCGAGGACCACGAGGCCGTGGTAGCGCGCGCGCTTGGCGTGCTTGTCGAGGCGCTCTCGCAGGGCCTTCGGCGTCAGCTGACGTCGATCCTCGTGGTCGGGATGGAGGGTGCGCACGAGGTGCGCGTGGTCGCCGCGCACGAACGCCGTGTAGCGAGAGCGCATGAGGCTCGGCGCGTCGGGCGGCTCGGCGCCCGCGAGGTACGGCGCGCAGCAGGCCTCGTCTGCGAGGCCGGATCCACAGGGGCACGGCATGGGCCGCGAGCCTCGCACGGCTCGGTGCGTCGTGCCGGTCGCGTGATGCGCGCCGTTCACGTGATAAGAGGCGCGCATGCGCTCGCTCCCCACCGTGCTCTCGACTTCGTTCCTCCTGCTCGGCCTCGGCTGCGATGCCTCGACACCCGCGCCCGATGCGGCGGTGTCGATGGACGATGCCCCCACCTCGGCGGACGACGCCTTCGTGCAGGGCGATGCGCCGATGGGCGATGCCGGCGTGGTGCCCGGCACCATCACGATCGGTCCTGCCGAGCGTCCCGCTCGCATGGTGGTGCCCCCGCAGCACGATGGAACGACGCCGCTCCCGATCGTGGTGCTCCTCCACGGCTACAGCGCGAGCGCCACGGTGCAGGACGCGTACTTCGGCACCACGCGTCTGGCGCGAGAGCTCGGCTTCTACCTGATCCTTCCCGACGGCACGATGGACGCCGGCGGCAACCGCTTCTGGAACGCGGGCGCGTGCTGCGACTTCGGTGGCGTCGACGTGGACGATGTCGGCTACCTCACGGGCCTGCTCGACGACGCCGAGGCGCGCGTGCCCGTGGACACGACACGCGTCTACTTCATGGGGCACTCGAACGGCGGCTTCATGAGCTACCGCATGGCGTGCTCGCTCGCGGACCGCATCACGGCGGTCGCGGCGCTCGCGGGCACCGAGGCCTCGACCGAGCCCTGTGAGCCCACACGGCCAGTGTCGGTGCTCCACATCCACGGCACCGCCGATGCGACGATCAGCTACGCGGGCGGCTCCGTGGGCGGCGCGCCGTACCGGTCGGCGGACGACGAGATCACCGCGTGGCAGATGCGCAACGCCTGTGACGCGTCGATGAGCACGAGCGGCGGCACGCGCGACTACGACGCGGCCGTCGCGGGAGAGGAGACCACCGTGACGACGTGGTCCACGTGCGCGCCTGGAACGACCGTCGAGCTCTGGCGCATGGAAGGCTCCGGCCACATCCCCGGCATCGGCGGCGCGACGGGGGGTGCCTCGCGCGCGTTGCTCGAGTGGCTCCTCGCGCGGCGAGCGTCATGAGCCGCACGCACGCCAGCGCGATCCTGCGCGGCGCCTGGCTCGGTTGTGCGCTCGTCGGCCTCGTCACGGCGTGCGGTGAAGAACGTGGCTCGTCCTCGCGCGACGAGGACCCGCCGCGCTCCTCGGAGCCACGCGAGCCGCGCGTGGCACCGCGCGACGACGACCCGACCGGGCGCGAAGGCCCGCGCGCAGGGGACGTGGTCGCGCGGCCGCGGCTGGGCACCTCGCGAGAGCGCTGTGAGCTCGGAGCCGTGCGCCGGAGCGATCGGACCGTGCCGCCGGGTCGCGCGGAGGGCGCGCACATCGCGATCGCGGCGCACCGCGAGATGCGCTCGGCCGTCGTGGCGATCGACGGCACCGACGCGCGCGACACGGTCGAGCTCTGGTGGGCAGACGCCGAGAGCGACACGATCTCGCACGGGACCTTCCTCCGCGGGCTCGAGCCCGCCTCGCTCTTCGCGCTCGAGATGACGGGCCCCGACACGGCGCTGCTCCTGCGCAGCCGCCCTTGCGAGCACGACGGACACGCGCGCGAGTGCCTCGATGCGCGCTCGATCCGCGTGGATCGGCGCGACGGTGGGGCGACAGTGTCGGATCCGGTGACCGTGCCGATGGACGGCCCGCCGACGACGATGCGCGTGAGCGCGACCGATGGCCGAGTGCTCGTCGCGCGGAGCCACCACGCGAGCACCCCGCAGCTCGACACCTTCTTCGTCGACGACGCGACCGGTGCGCTTCGACATGCAGGGCGAGCCCTCGGAGAAGGCATCGATCTGGAGCGCGGTCCCGTCGAGATCCTCGCGCTCGCCACCACGGGCGGCAGCTACGCGGTGCTCTTCCGCCAGGGCGCGCAGGAGGCGAGCGACAGCTCCGTCACGCTGAGCACCGGCCTCGACGAGCACGCGGTGCCCGAGCTGCGCGAGGCGCTGGTGATCGAGTCGATGGCGATCTTCGCGGGCGCGATCGTGATGGTCGCGGCCTTCGAGTTCAGCGAGCCATCGTGGCTGCGCATGGGCTTCGACGGCGAGATGCTGGGCGAGCCGCGGCCACTTCCGCCGGGCGAGCCGGTGCCGATCCCCTTCGCGGATCGACGCGTCGCGCGCATCGACGGACAGCCGCCGCGCACCATCGAGATCCGCGACGGCGCTGGGCACGGGACCGCGCCGCTCGTGACGCTCGAGTCGGGCGTGCGCTCCGCCGATCTCGCGCGCTTCGATGGCGGGTTTCTCCTCGCCACGTACATGGACGATGCGACCGCGCGCATCGCGCCGCTCCGATGTCGCGCCGGGGACGCGGGCGCGGGCAGCGATGACAACGCGCCGGCCGCGCAGTAAGCACTGCCCCTCTCCGTGCGCTGGAACATCGAACCCACGCTGTTTGCCTGGCCGCCCTTCGAGCTGCGGTACTACGGGCTGCTCTTCGCGATCGGCCTCTTCCTCGCGGCGTTCCACGGGCCTCGCTACTTCCGTGCGTTCGGTCTGCCCAAGGGGCACGCGGAGCGGCTCACGCTGTGGGTGCCGATCGGCATGCTGGTCGGCGCGCACTACATCCACCTGATCTTCTACGAGCCGAGCGGTCTGTCCGACCTGCGCCTCGGGTGGAACGCGGAAGAGGGGCACCTGGTGCTCGGCCGCTTCTGGAACCTGGGCTCGGGCCTCGCCAGCCATGGCGGTGCGCTCGGCTGCCTCGTGGCGCTGGTGCTCTTCTGGCGGCGCCACGGCAAGCCGCTCGGGCTCTCGCTCCACCGCTACGGTGACGCGCTCATGCTCTCGAGCGTCTGGGTGTACCCCTGGGTGCGCCTGGGCAATTTCTTCAACTCGGAGATCGTGGGTCGGCCCACCGACGTGCCGTGGGGCGTGATCTTCGAGCACCACTACTCGACGCCGCGTCACCCGGTGCAGCTCTACGAGGCCGCGCTCTACTTCGTGGAGATCGGCATCGCGATGTGGCTCGTGAAGCACCGCGCCGGCAAGCTCCGCGAGGGCGCGATCATGTACGGCATGCTCGCCGTGCACTTCACGTTCCGGTTCGTGTGCGAGTTCTTCAAGGAGTCGCAGGCGATCGACACGGGCTGGGCCCTCAACATGGGTCACCTCTTGAGCGCGCCGATCGTCGTGGTGTGCGCCTACCTCGTGCTGGCGACGCAGCGCTTCTCGATCCTCACGCCGCTCGGCGCCGAGGAGCTCGCCCACAACGAAGAGGTGATGCGCGCCGCGGAGGCGCGTCTCGCCGCGCAGGGCACACCGCCTGCCGTGGCCGACGCCGCGGCCGACGACGTGGACGCCACGCAGGGCGCGACGAGCGCGACGTCGGGGAGCGTTGCAGCCACGAGCGTCGAGCGCGCGCCACGCGGCAAGTCCAGGAAGAAGCGCGAGGGCAAGCGATGATCGAAGACGACGAGGACGTGGAGGGCTTCGAGCACGAGGGGGAGCCTCGTGTCGTGACGGTGGCGATCCTCGCCGTGTCCTCACGGGTGCTCGCCGACGATCCCGTGACCGCGTTCCTCGCGTCGCGCTGCCAGCGCCTCGGTCATCAGGTCATCAAGCGGCTCTGTCTGCCGCCCTCGCGCGAGGCGATCGAGGCGCAGCTCCGCGCGTGGATCGCGGAGGACTCGATCGACGTCCTCCTCGTGAGCGGCGGCACGGGCCTGCTCCCCGGCGACGTGACCCCCGAGGCGATCCGCGCGGTCGTCGAGCGAGAGATCCCGGGCTACGGCGAAGCGGTGCGGGCCGCGCGCTCCGAGCACGTCGGCCTGCGCGCGATCCACGGGCGCGAGACGGCCGGCGTCGCCGCGGGCACGTTCGTGTTCGCCACCTCGGCCGAGCTCGAGGCCTGCACGCAGGCGTGGGACGCCGTGCTCGAGCCGATGCTCGATGCGAGCTCCGACGCGAGCGTGGTGCCCTTGCTCGCGCGCCTCGTGCCCGCCTGATGAGAGCCGTCAGCCCCAGCCGCGGAGGCGGTTCTCCTGCTCCTGATAGAGCCGGATCGAGGTGCGGATGACGTCGATGGCTTCCTTGGCGCCCTGCATCGCGTCGACGGTGACGCTCTTGTTCTCGAGCGTCTTGTAGTCCTCGAAGAAGCGCTGGATCTCGCGCCACGTGTGCTTCGGGATCTCGGGGAGGTCGTGGTACTCGGCGAAGGCCGGATCGTGCACGTGCACGGCGATGATCTTGTCGTCGCCCTTGCCACCGTCGGTCATGCGCATCACGCCGATCGCGCGGGCCCGCATGATCGAGAGTGGGTGGACCGGCTCGTTGCCGAGCACGAGCACGTCGAGGGGATCGCCGTCGTCGCAGTACGTGCGCGGGAGGAAGCCGTAGTTCGCGGGGTAGTGGACCGAGCTGTAGAGCACGCGATCGACGCGCAGCATGCCGGACGGCTTGTCCAGCTCGTACTTCACCTTCGATCCCTTGGGGATCTCGATGACGACGTTGAAGCCGTGCTCGACGCCGTGCTCGGGGTTGGGGAGATCGTGCCAGGCGTGGACCATGAGGGGCGGCATGATAGCGCGCGCGCTGGCCCTTTCTTGACGCGATCGACGCGGATCGAGAGATTCGTCTCACCATGCGCGCCCGCTGGGGCCTCCTCGTGCTCTTGCTCGTCTCGTTCGCGCCGCTCCTCGATGCGGTGGACGCGGGTGGACAGGCGCGTGGCCCGTGGCCGCTGCGCCGCCGCACCGGCATGCGACCGAACACGATGCTCGCCGAGCGCGTGCTGCCGGAGGACTGGCCGGCGGAGCCGAGCGCGCCGCGCGAGGTGGATGTCGCGCGCTTCACGACGGCGCTGCGGAGCCTCTGCTTCGGGATGACGGCGCGCCGTGGAGAGAGCTACGGCCGCTGGATCACCACGTACGCGCGCGAGCACGGCGTCGACCCGTTCCTCGTCGCGGCGGTCATGTACCGCGAGAGCCGGTGCGATCCCGACGCGCTCGATCTCGAGGGCGTGCGCGGCATCGGGCTCACGCAGATCCCGTGGGACCTCTATCACCCACAGGTCGAGCGAGGCGTGCTGTCGTTCGCCATCGGGGCCGGCACGCGCCGCGAGGAGCGCGCGGTGCGGATCGATCGCTTCCCGTTCGGGCCGATTCGCCTGCAGCAGGCCGAGGCCAACCTCTACTTCGCCTCGGCCCTGCTCGCGATGTGGCAGGCGCAGCACGGCACGATCGACGACTCGTTCGATCAGGCGCCGCACCGGCACTGGGTCTCGCACTTCCTCTGGGGCGACCGCGTGCGCTCGGACGTCGAGGAGGAGCGCGTGCTCACCGATCGACGACGTCTCCTCGAGCTCTACGGCGCGATCCCCGGGATGCAGCCGCTGCGCTGGCGCGACGTCGAGCTCGGCTGCCCGCTGCACGGCTGCCCGCGTGTCGTCCTCAGCTGGCTCGGTGCCGAGCGCGACGACGGGCAGCGAGAGCACCGCGGCATCGACGTGGACGCTCTCCCCAACGAGGCCGTGCGCGCGATGGGCGATGGCGTGGTCACGTTCGCCGGCGTCGATCTCCCGGGGCAGATGGAGCACGTGCAGGTGCGCAACCGCGACGGCTACGCCGCGTACCCACGCGACGGCCTCGGTGCCGGCGGTCGCTACGTGTGCATCCGTCACGGCAGCGGCGAGGGCAGCTTCGCGTCTTGCTACATGCACCTCGAGGAGGTGCACGTCGCGTATCCGCAGCGCGTGCGGCGGGGCGACGTGATCGGCACGGTCGGCCGCACGGGCATGCGCGCCAGCGCGGCGCACCTGCACCTCGAGATCCGCACCTCGCGCGTGGAGGATCCGTCGCAGATCCTCGCGGGCCTCCTCCTCGGCCGCATGCCCCGCTCCGCCCGCGATCGTCACTGAGATCTCCGTCTTCGAATCGGGCCGCGGGGGAGGGGGGTCCGATGCTCAGACATCCTCGGCCTTCGGCCTGCGGAACTCGCCCTGGACCCCCCACCCCCACGTCCCTTCACGTCTCGAGTCGATTGTTTCTCGGTCCCTGAGTTGGCCTGGTCGAGGGACCTCCGGCCCCTCGAGCTCCCCCGGGTTCTCCCGTGCTCGCGTGCTCCGCACGCTGCGCGCGTGTGCGATCACCGGCTCGATCGTCGAAGACTCCTCCTCGCTCCCGCTCCAGGGTGAGCTCGCGCTCACCCCGCCGCGAGGCGCCCCGACGATTCTTCCTCGGTCTCGCTGAGTCTGTGGGGTGGGTCCAGGACAGCGCTCAGCGGCAGCTCGTGCGGTGGAACTCGTAGGGGGCGTTCACGTCGCGGCCGCCGTCGTTGTTGACGGTGTGCATGCGGTCCGCGAGGGGATCGACGCTGCCCGAGAAGTGATCGGGGTTGTACGAGAAGAAGCTGGAAGCGCAGTCCACGCGCGTGACCTCGTGCGTGCTCGCGCCGAAGGCCATGCGGTCGCCGATCAGGTTGCCCGTCGCGCGCATCGTCACGGTGTAGTCCCAGCCCTCCGCGCTGCAGGGCGGCGGGCGACGCTCGGACGGAAGACCTCGCCACATGCGCGCGACGATCGTCCCGTCGAGCGAGGTGCCGTCGCGCTCGATCCGCAGCGTGAAGCGTGCCCAGTCGCGGAACTCGGGGCTGTAGCGATACGCGACCCAGGTGCCCGCGATCGGGTCCTCGCACGCGAGGTGCTCTCCGAGCAGCGCCGAGGCACGGACCGACTCGCCGGAGAGTCGGCCGGCCGAGCCGAGGATCAACGCAGCTGCCTGCGCCTGCGTGGGGTCGTCGGTGCCGCTCCCGGTCTCGCTTCCCACCGTCGATGACGTGCCCGTCGCGCTCGCTTCGCTCGTGGGCCCGGTCTCGCTCGTGGGCCCGGTCTCGCTCGTGGGCCCGGTCTCGCTCGCGGGCCCGGTCTCGGTCTCGCCCGTGGGCCCGGTCTGGCTCGTGGGCCCGGTCTCGCTCGTCCTGGGTGCGGCCACGCTCGCGGGCGTGGTCTCCGTTCTCGCGGGAGCGTCCGTCTCGCTCGGTCGGTCCGGCGCGGTCGCGATCTCGCTCCGCGTGGTGGGGTCGGTCGCGCGCGGGGGCTCTCGCACGAGCAGGGTCACCTCGACCGCGTCCACTCGATCACCGGCGCCTGCCGTGCCGCGATCACCGATCTCCGTGCGCCAGGCGCCGCGCCCGAGCACGAGCAAGAACGCCAGCGCGAGATGCGCGACGAGCGACGTCGCGAGCCAGAGCGCGAGCGGCGGCTCGGGGGCGCGACGCGCGGCCGTGCTCATCCACCGATCCGCTTCTTCAGCTCCGCGAGCTCGGCATCGATCGCCCGGTCCTCGGCCTTCTTCTTCTCTTCGGCCGCGCGCACGAGCGGCTCGATCACCGGCATCGCCGCGTCCGCGGGATCGCGCGCGAGCAGCTCCACGCCGCGCGGCAGGCCCGTGGCGCGTGGCCGATGTCGCGTGCGCGCGGCCTCGATGGCGGCCTGGATCCGCGCGCCCGTCCGGGTGATCTCGAGCGCGGCGATCGCGGCCCGGGCTCGCGTCAGCGCTTCGCTCGTGAGCGCCTGATCGAGCGTGACGGCCAGCATCGGCACGACCTTCGCTACGGCGAGCAGGCCCGCTTCGGAGAGCGCCCGCGCTGCCTCGGTCTCGCTCGTCTTGGGGCGGATGATCACGAGCGGTGCACCCGAGGCGAGTGCCGCTGCGCTCTCCGAGCCCTCGAGTCGCACGAGCACTCGATCGGCCACGCCGTACACGGCGCGTGCGTAGTCCCGGTCGCTCACGAGCGCCGCCGTCAGGCCGAAGCGCGGGGCCACGGTGCGGATGCTCTTGGCCGCGTCGACATCGTCCTCGACGTCGAAGACGACGAGCAGCGGCTCCTTCACGAGGGCGAGCTGGGTGAGGGTGGCCGAGAGATCCGCGCCGGGAAGGGCCGTGAAGGGAACGACGAGCACCCGCGGCTCGGGCGGGATGTCCCGCGCGCCGCGCGTCAGCTCGGCGAGCACCGCAGCACGATCGGCCGCGGGTGCGAAGCCCTCGGGGCCGACGGGTCCCACCACCTCGACGTCGCTCCGCCGCGCGCCGCGCGCGATCGCGAGATCGATCGAGGACGCATGCGGAACGAGCACCGCGTCGGCCCCTTCGACCGTGCCGAGCCACGCATCACCCAGGCCGGTCCACAGCGCGATCCGCAGGCCCACGTTCGCGCTGCGTGCGTTCTCGAGCGCCACCGCGTCGAGCGCGACGAGCACGTCGGCGCCATCGACGTCGGCGATCCCGCGAATCGGCGCTTCGGTGCCGATCGGGATCGCGATGGGCGCGCTCGACGTGCCGCGATCCTCGAGCAGGTCCGCGAGCGCGCTGGCGATCGCGCGCGATCCCGCGTCCGTGCGGGTGGTGGTGACGACGACGTGCAGCGGGCGATCACGCATCGGGGCTCTCTCGGTCTCTCTCGCGCGTGGCGGTGTCCGGCTCCGGATCGGCGGTGGGCGACTGGGCGGTGGCGGGTGCGTCGGAGGACGCGCTGGCCGAGGCCGCCGCGCTGGAGGACGCGTCGCTCGAGGCCGGCGTGGCCGCCGGCGCGGACGAGGCCTCGGGGGCGGGCGAGGTCTCGGCGTCGGGGACCGAGGCGCTCGCGAGGGCGAGCCCCGCGCCGCGTGCCAGAGCGGGCGTGTCGGCGAGCGCGTCGCTCGAGGCCGCGTCGCCGAGGTAGTAACGGCTCTTCTTGTACCAAGCGATCCCGCGCACGACGAAGATCTTCACCACCGCGGCCGTGGGCACGGCGAGCAGCACGCCGAGGAAGCCGAAGACCTCGCCGCCGATCATCAACGCGACGAGCACCCAGACGGCGGGCAGCCCCACCTTGTCGCCCACGACGCGGGGCACGATCACGAAGCCCTCGAGGAACTGGCACACCGCGTACGCGATCACGACGAGCACGGGCTTGAGCCAGCCGTCCCAGTCCACGACGCACATGAGGAGGCCCATCGTGAGCGCGCTGCCGCTGCCGACGTACGGGATGAACGCGAGCAGGCCCGCGACCAGCGCGATCGGGATCGCGAGCCGCACGCCGACGAGCGAGTAGGCGACGCCGTAGAGGACCGCCATGGCGATCATCACGAGGAGCTGGCCGCGCACGAACTGCCCGAGCATCTCGTCGATCTCGGTCGCGATCTCCACGACCTGCGGGCGCATGCGCACGGGCACGAGGTCCCGTCCGCCCGCGACCATGTGGTCGAAGTCGTAGAGCAGGTAGAACGCGAGCACGGGGACGATGAGCGCGCTCGCGATCGCGCCGATCGCGGAGGCCGTGCCGCCGAGGACGCCGCGGAGCACCGCCTCGACGGGCTGGGCCGCGTGAGAGGCGACGGTGGCCGGGTCGAGCTCGAACTGCTCGAGCGCCTCGTTGACGCTGTGCGGGACGGGGATGTTGTACTGCTGGAGGAGCGGCTCGATCTGCCGCACGAGGTCGGAGAGCTCGGCCGGCAGATCCGAGAGGAACTGCGACACCTCGCGGATCACGCCGGGCAGGACGAGCAGCGAGAAGAGCGTGATGGTCAGCGCGAGCAGCGTGAGGACGATCGTGATGCCGATCCCGCGCGGGATGCCGCGCGCCTCGAAGCGATCGACGACCGGGTCGAGCAAGTACGCGATGCCCAGCGCCGTGAAGATCGGCGTGAGGACCCCGCGGAGCTCGTAGACCACGAAGCCCAGCGCCACGAGGACGCAGAGCACGATCAGCCCGCGCGAGAGGAAGGGCCGGTCCGCCGCGAGGGCGCGAGCCTGGTCCTCGATCGAGCGAGGCGCCGAGCCCGCACTCTCCTCACGGTCCACCGCCGCCACCGGATCGCTACCCGACATGTCTGCCTTCTAACACGAAGAGCCTTTCCTTCTTCCCGCGGCCCGCGCGTTCTCGATACGCTCGTCGGGCCCATGCTCCGACTCGACTTCTACGTCCAGCACCTGGTCCGCCAGAACGCGCGCGAGCTCTCGCTCGGCTCCAACGAGGTCGTCCGCTTCCGCTTCGCGGACGGCACCGACCGCGCGTCTGCGCAGCCCATCGATCACATGCAGGTCGTCCAGCTCGTGCAGGAGGCGTCGCCGCCGGCCGCCGCGGACGAGCTACGGCGGACGCGCACCGCGACTTTCACGCACGTGACCGAGGCGGGCGTGGTCGTGAACGTCGAGGTCACGACGCCCTCGCCGCAGCAGTGGCGCGTGCGTGTGACGCCCGACGACGGCGGCCGCGGCATCGAGGTGGTGAGCGCCAAGCCTGCGCGTCCGGAACCCGCGAAGGTCGAGCCGATCGCGATCAAGCCCGAGCCTGCCAAGCCGGCGATCGCCGCGCCGCTCGGTCGCGGGCCCATCGCGCCGCCGGTCGCGGCGCCCGCGCCTGCGCCTGCGCCGACGCCTGCCGCCGCGGCTGCGCCCGCCGCGCCCATCACTGCGGGCAGAGAAGAGAAGAAGTACGCCATCGAGGACGCAGGGCTGAAGATCGATCCGGTCCCCGGCGAGCCGAAGCTCAACCACTACCTGCGCATGATGATCGCGGTGAGCGCGAGCGACCTCCATCTCTCCTCCGACGTGCCGCCGATGGTCCGTCGACACGGCGAGATGCAGTACCTCTTCAAGCGGGGACCGATCAGCGACCGCGAGATGCGCGAGATCCTCTTCGAGGTCGTGCCTGCGCGAAACAAGGCCGAGTTCCAGGAGGTGAACGACACCGACTTCGCCCACATGATCGAGGGCCTCGCGCGCTTCCGCATGAACTACTTCATGGATCGCAAGGGAATCGGCCTCGTCGCGCGCCAGATCCCCTTCACGATCCTGAGCCCGGAGAAGCTGGGCATCCCGCCCAAGGTCCTCGACCTCTGTTACCTCTCGAAGGGGCTCGTGCTCGTCACGGGACCGACCGGCTCCGGCAAGTCGACGACGCTCGCGACGCTCATCGACGTGATCAACGAGCGCCGCTCGGATCACATCATCACGATCGAGGACCCGATCGAGTTCGTGCACCCCAACAAGAACTGCCTCGTGAACCAGCGCGAGGTGCACGTGCACACGAAGGGCTTCAAGTCGGCGCTGCGCGCCGCGCTCCGCGAGGACCCCGACATCGTGCTCGTCGGCGAGATGCGCGACCTCGAGACGATCGCCATCGCCATCGAGACCGCCGAGACGGGCCACCTGGTCTTCGGCACACTGCACACGACGAGCGCCCCGAGCACCGTCGACCGCATCATCGACCAGTTCCCCGCCGACCGGCAGGAGCAGATCCGCACGATGCTCAGCGAGTCGATCCGCGGCGTCGTGTCCCAGATGCTCTGCAAGAAGAAGGGCGGCGGACGTGTCGCCGCGTACGAGATCATGATCGCGAACTCCGCGGTCGCGAACCTCATCCGCGAGGGCAAGACGTTCCAGCTCAAGAGCGTCATGCAGACGGGCCGCTCGCTCGGCATGCAGACGATGAACGATCACCTCCTCGAGCTCGTGAAGACCAACATCGTCGAGCCCGAAGAGGCCTACATGAAGAGCAACGACAAGATGCAGATCAAGGAAGCCTTCGAGAAGAACGGCATCCGCTTGAACCTGCCTTGAGGGAACCGGGCGCGAGCTCGCGAGGAGCTCGGCGCGCGATCACGGGATGCCCAGCGCGAGCGTTCGGCGCGCGATGCCGATGCGGACGCGTACGCCCCAGCCGATGCTGAGGCGGTCCTCCTCGATCCCGTCGCCGAAGACGACGCCGCCATCGCCCATCTCGCTCGTGACGCGGAGCGCGGGCGCCTGCTCGGACCCGAGCCGACCGCGGACGAGCGTCGTTCCGGTCGCAGGGCTGGGCCACGCCTCGCGCACGAAGTAGGCGAGCGCCCGCTCGGTCGGCTGTGGAAGGATCTCGGTCGCGCTCACGCTGCGCGCGATCGAGAGGCACCAGCCCGTCGCGCCCGTCCCCGTGGCCACGATCAGGCCCGAGGACGACTGACGCTCCTCGGGCCCACCGATCGAGAGGCGATAGCGCGACGACTGATGGGTTCGGTGTCCGACGTAGAGCTCGTTCAGCGCGACGAGGCTCTGACCGTCGTCGAGCGTGGCCTCGACCATCGTGCGCGACTCGACACGCACGCGCCCTTCGACCGCCAGTCGCAGCGCGTCGGGGGCGCTCGAGACGTCGAAGCGCACGAGCGCACCCGCGTTGCGCCCGGGCAGCGGATCGACGCCGACCACCAGCTGACCGTCGAGGTACTTCGCGACGTTCGCGACGAGGCCGTCCTGCCCGATCGCCGCGATGACGTCGCCGGGCTCGAAGACGAAGCGCGACAGCTCCGCGCGCGGCACCCGCGAGCGCCGCCACTTCGTCGGCAGCCCGTTGGTCACACGCGCGAGCGCGTCGTTCTGGGCCGCGTGCCGCGCCTCGATCTCGTCGAGCATCGCGCGGCGCGCGCCGAGGAAGAACGCTGCCTGGGCGCGCGTGCCGTGGCGGCGCAGGAGCTCGTCGTACTCGGTCGGGCGGCTCACCACGACGACGCGCGGGATCGCGGACTTGCGAGCGGTGGCGCCCGCGCCCTCGCGGTAGGGCGCGGGTCCGGACGTGGGCGCCGTCATGGCTCAGCGCTCCTTCGCGGTGCTGGCCGCGCCCGCATCGAGGACGCGCGTGCCCGCCGTGACGAGATCGGTGAGCATCGAGCCGAGGGCGTCGCCGCCGAGGTGCAGGTGCTCGATGCGCTGGAGCTTGCCCGCGAGCTCCTTGGCCGCGAGCGCCGCGAGCACGGCCGGCGGGATCTCTCTCGCCATGTCCATGCGCGCCCGCTCCGCATCCACGCGCGCCATCTCGAGCGCGCGCACGCTCGTGGCCTGGAGCTCGAGCCGCGCCTTCTCGGCCTCGATCTTCGCGGTCTCGATGGCGCGCGTGGTCTCGGCCGTCGTCGTGGCGGCGAGGCGATTGCGCGCCGCGTCTCCCTCGGCCGTGATGCGCTTGGACTCGGCGTCCTCGGTCACCTTGCGCTTCGAGTTCGCGCCCTCCTGCGAGATGAGCTGCTCTTCGCGCCGGGCCAGCTCGATGCGGTTCTGGAGCTCGTTCTCGGCGATCGCGCGCTCCTTCTCGACGGCGAGGGCGCGCCGGGCGAAGGCCGCCTCGTCGGCCTCCTGCTGGATGCGCTCGCGCATCGGCGCCTCGAGCGCGCGCTCGAGGTCGTTGGATGGCATCACCGACGCGACGTGCACGGACGCGATCGCGAGACCGAGCGGCTCGAGCACCGATGGGTCTTCGAAGCGATGCGCGATGCGGCTCCGGATCTCCGCCGGGCCCTCTCGCAGCGCGTCGCGGAGCGGAAGCCCGGACGCCCACACGGCGACCTCCTGCTGCGCCAGCTGCCCGATCTGGAGCGCGAGCTTGTCGAGCGGCTGCCGCAGGTGCATGCCCTTCTGCGGATCGATGCTGAAGTCGACGCGCTCCGCCAGGCGCGACGCGTCCGCGACGCGATACGTCAGCGTGCCTTGCACGCTGAGGTCCTGGAAGTCGCTCGAGCGCACGAACGCGGAGAGAGCGACCTCGCGGTCGTCGGTGGGCACCTCCGCGAGGCTGGTCGAGAGCGGGAAGAACCAGAGCGACAGGCCTCGACCCGAGCGCACGAGCGTGCCGTTCCTGTAGACGAGCACGTGCGAGCTCGAGTCGGCGCGGAGATGTCGAACGAACCAGTACGATCGAATGTCGGCCATGAGTGCCTCCGTGGAAGGTGGGAGCGCGACGCCGTGACGCGTGCGGGCCCCAGCTCCGAGGAGGGCTAGACCGCGCTGCGTCGCGAGAACCGGTAGAGCTCGGCGGGGCGGTGATCGACCTCGCGCTGGAGCTCTCCCGTGGCCTCGAGCTGGCCGCTCGCGAGCATGCGTCGGCGGAACGAGTCCTTGTTGAGCGGTCGGCTCAGCACGGTCTCGTGCACGCGTTGCAGCTCGCCGAGCGTGAACCGCTCGGGCAGGAGCTGGAAGCCGATGGGGCTGTAGTCGAGCTTGCCGCGGATGCGCTTGACCGCGGTGCCGAGGATCTCGGCGTGATCGAACGCGAGCGTCAGCGGCTCGCGTGAGGCCTGCGTGCGCGCGGTGTCGGGGCCTGCGATCGGGTGGCACTCGACGGGGCCACCGGTCTCGCCTTCCCACGGCACCTCGATGCGCGCGAGCGTGATGCCATGCGCGGCCGCGCTCCGCGCCGCGACCTCGAGGCGACCGGGGTGCACGAGCGCGTAGTACGCGACCGTCACCACGCGCATGCGTGGATCGCGGTGTACCGCGCCGAAGGTGTAGAGCTGCTCGAGGTACACGTGCTCGAGCCCGGCCTTGTCGTGGAGCACGCGCGCGGCGGCTCCCTCCAGCGGTTCGTCCATGCGGAGGAAGCCTCCGGGGAGCGCGTGGCGCCCGCGGAAGGGTGGGCTCGTGCGTGGCACGAGCAGGGTGACGAGCGCCTCGTCCTTCACGGCGAGGAGCGCCACGTCCACGGTGACGCTCGGACGCTCGAACGCGTCCGGGTCGTACCTCGCGAGGTACTGCTCGTCTTCCGAGCGGGCCTCGCCCGGAGGACGGGGCGCGCGTGCGTCCGTGTGTCTGCGCGCCGCGGCCGTGCGGCCGGCGGCCGCGGGCTCAGCGGGAGCGCGAGTCGGAGAACGGCCGCGACGCGGGGACGCCATGTCGCGAGGATGCCGAAGGTCCCACTTCGATGCAACCTGCCGATAAGGCATCTATGCAACGTGCATCGAAGGGTGTCAAGGCCGGGGCGAGGACGAGGCGCGCGAAGGCCGCGGCGCTCGCTACCATCGCGCGCATGGTCGAGCGCGACGATGGATCGAAGAACCGGCAGAGCGCCGAGGCGTACGCGCGCTACCTCGCGGGCATGGACGCGAGCATGCGGCAGAAGGTCGCGCTCACGGCCGCGCACATCCTGTCCGAGGGCGACGTCGCGGACATGGGCATGGGCTCGGGCGAAGGATCGGCGGCGCTCGCCGCGCTGTATCCATCGCTGCGCGTGATCGGCGTCGACCTCGATCCCGAGATGGTCGCGCGCGCGAGCGCCAAGCACGTCCACCCGAACCTGCGCTTCGTCACCGGCAACATCGCCGAGCCGGTGTTCGCGGACGCAGAGATCGAGGGCATCTTCGACTCCAGCGTGCTCCATCACGTCACGACGTTCGGCACGCCCAGCTACGACCACGAGCACGCGGCACGCTGTCTCGAGGTGCAGGCGCGGGCGCTCGCCGTGGGAGGCGTGCTCGTCGTGCGCGACTTCCTCGTCCCGGAGGGCGCGGACGAGGAGGTGTTGCTCGATCTGTCGAGCGAGGACCGTGGGCTGCCGCTCGGCTCGGAGGCCGACGTCGCGCGGCGCACGGCGCGCGAGTGGCGAGCCCTGTCGGACCGACCGGGCTTCCGGATGACCGAGCTCGAGGCGCCCGCGCCGGGCTGGGCGCGCTTCCGCCTCGCGCTGCGACATGCGACCGAGATCGTGCTCCGCAAGGACTACCGCGACGACTGGGCCGCGGAGATCAAGGAGGAGTACACGTACTTCGATCGTGCGCGCTTCGAGGCCGTGTTCGCGTCGCTCGGCCTGAGGGTCCTGGGCTCGAGCCCGATCCGGAACCCGTGGATCGTGCGGCACCGCTTCGAGGGCAAGGTCGCGCTGCGCGCGCTCGACGGGACGCTGCTCGATCAACCGCCGACCAACTACGTGATCGTCGGAGAGCGCGTGGAGGCGGGCGCCTCCGTTCGATTCCGCGACGCCGGCGAGGACACGCCGCGCGGCTTCCTCGAGGCCTCGCGCTTCGAGCACAAGGCCACGGGACAGCGCCGTGACGTGGTGCGCCGCCCGGGCGTGGTCGCCGACGTCGTCCCCTTCTTCGTCCACGAGGACCGCCTCTACGTGCTGGCGAGAACGAGCTATCCGCGCCCGATCCTCGGCACCTCGCTCGTCGCCGAGCCCGCGCTCGATGGCTCGGGCGTCGTGCCGTGGCTCGCCGAGCCGATGCACGTGCAGCTGACGGACAAGCCGATCGCACAGGCCGTGGAGGAGGAGCTCTGGAAGACCGCGCGCCTCTCCTCCGACGCGATCCAGCGCGTGCTGGCGGGGACCACCTACTACCCGTCGCCAGGTGGCTTGCAGGAAGAGGTGCGATCGATCTTCGTCGAGATCGCGCCGAGCTTCGACGACGTGCCGCTCGTGGGCGTCTCGCCGTTCTCGACGTCGGGGCGCATCCGGCCCGTGGAGGCGCAGCAGGTGCTCCGCGCCGCGCAGGTCGGCGGGCTGACCGACGCGCGCCTCGAGCTCAACGTGCGCTCGCTGCTCACGCGGCTCGGCAGAGCCCATGGTCCCTGGATCGCCGATCAGCCCGAGGTGATCCTGGAGAGCCAGGGCCTCGCGGCGCACCGCGCGACGTGGCAGGAGCTCCTCGATCGCCCTTCTCGGAGGGCGTTTCGAGCGATCGAGGCCGGCGATGGCCCTTCCTTCCTCGCCCTGCACGCGCGCCGCTTCGAGGAGCTCGACAGCGAAGGACGCGTGCTCTCGTCGGCCGTGCTCGAGCTCGTCGTGCCACGCACACGCAGCGCCACGAGCGTCGCGGCCGCGCCGATCGCGCGCATCGAAGGTCGCCTCTGCCTGGGCATCGACGACGACGACTTCCCCGCCGCGCAGTGCTTCCACGGCGCGAGCGAGATCCTCGTCGCGCCGGCGTGGCGACTGCCGCGCGAGGTGCTCTCGGGCCGCGCGCCCATCCGCGAGACGCGCGCGTTCCTCACGGAGCGCTTCGCGGAGGAGCACGGGCTCGAGGTCGGAGAGATCGTCGAGCTCGGAGGTCGCTATCACCCGTCCGCCGGCGTCACGCCCGAGGTGGTGCATCCATGGCTCGTGATCGTGCGCGGGGTGCTCGATCGCCCGAGCGCGCGCCGCCTCCGCTTCGTCCCGCTCGAGGAGGTGGTGCGGGCCGCGGACCGGATCGTCGATGGGCACCTCCGCGTGGTCGCGCTCCGGTCGGCCTCGATGCTCGGCCTCGTCGCGTGAGCGAGGCAGGCGCGCTCGACGCCGCGGTCGACGTCGCGAGCTCACGCGCGTGATCGCGCCGCCCGCGCCCGCGTGCGAGCATCGGGCCGCATGCGAATCGGCCTCTACACCTGGAGCAGCGAAGGAGACGTGCGCCCCTTCGTCGCGCTCGCCGCCGGGCTCGCGGCGCGTGGCCACGACGTGCGCCTCGGCTACTCCGCGATCGACGGCCGCGACTGGTCGGCCGTGTGCGCGCCGCTCGGCTTCCGCGCGCGCGCGGTCGGTGCGGACGAGATCGCGAAGGCGCGCGCGAGCGATGGACCGCACAACACCGCGCTCCTCGGGAAGGGCAACCCCGGCAAGCAGATCTACGACGTCGTGGTCGGGCTCCTCGATCCCGTCGTGGAGGCCATGTGGGCCGACGCAGAGGAGGGCGCGGCCGATCTCGACGTCGCGGTCGTGCACCTGCTCGCGCACCCCGCGATGACCGCGGCGCTCGCGCGCGCGATCCCGGTCGCCACCGTGCAGCCTGCGCCCGTGACGCCCACGCGCGAGCTCGCGCCGCTCGGGGCACCGGAGAGCGCGTGGCTGCGGCCGCTCTCGTGGTGGCTCGCCGATCGGGTCTCGCGCCTCTGGCTCGTGCCGCGCATCAACGCGTTCCGCGCGCGCGCAGGGGTCGCGCCGCGCAAGGCGATGTTCCCCGCGGACGACGTCGCGCTCTCGATGACGTGTGTCTCGCCCACGCTCGTGTCGCGGCCCTCGGACTGGCCGCCCCACGAGATCATCACCGGCTTCTTCGAGCTCGCCGGTCACGCGCACGCGTGGGAGCGGCCCGAGGCGCTCGACCGCTTCCTGGCGGACGGCGAGGCGCCTTGGCTCATGGGCTTCGGGAGCATGCTCTCGATGCCCGGCGAGGAGACGAACCAGTGCGTGCGCACGATGCTCGAGGCGGTCGATCGCGCCGGGGCGCGCGCGCTCGTCCAGGCGCCGTGGAGCGAGCTGCCCGCGATGCCCGAGTCGCCGCGGGTCTTCCGCCTCGGGCGCGCGCCACACGCCGAGATCCTTCCGCACTGCCGCGGCATGGTGCACCACGGAGGGGCGGGCACGACCCAGGCGGCTTGTCTGGCGGGACGCCCCAGCGTGGTCGTGCCGTTCCTCGGCGATCAGCCGTTCTGGGCGGGGCGGCTCCGTGCGCTCGGCATCGCGCCCGCGCCAGTGCCCCGTCGATCGCTCGACGCGCGTCGCCTCGCGGAGGCGATGCAGGCGCTCGACGCCGACGCGGGCGCGCGTTCGAAGGCCGAGGCGATCGGCGCGAAGATGCGTGCCGAGGACGGTGTTCGCGTGGCCGCGGAGCAGCTCGAGCGCCTCGTTCGCTGACCCATCGAGGCCCCCATCTCGCGGGGAGGGTCGGGAGCCCGACCGGTGCGGTAAGGTGCGCGCGAGATGTTGACGATCTTCCAGCGTGGAACCGAGGCCTATGACCGAGCGCTCGCATCGCTCGCCCATCGCGGCGACGCCGATCTCGCGCGCGTCGAGCCGGACGTGCGAGCGATCCTCGAGGCCGTGCGCACGCGCGGCGACGCGGCCGTGCACGAGCTCACGGAGCGCTTCGAGCAGCGGCGTGCGAGCCCGCTCGTCTGGTCACGCGAGGCGATCGTCGAGGGCGCCAAGGCGTTCTCCGCCGAAGGCACGGCGATGCTCGAGGAGGCTGCCGATCGGATCCGCCGCTACCACGAGCGCCAGATCGATCGCGGCTTCCGCTACGAGGAGGACGGCATCGTCCTCGGGCAGCGCGTGCGCCCCGCGAAGGCTGCCGGCGTGTATGCGCCCGGTGGCAAGGCCCGCTATCCGTCGTCGGTGCTCATGACGGCGGTGCCCGCGGTCGTCGCGGGCGTGCCGCGCGTGGTGCTCGCGACGCCACGGCCGACGCCGGAGATCCTCGCGGCGGCCGCCATCGCGGGCGTGCACGAGCTCCTCGATGCCGGCGGTGCGCAGGCGATCGCGGCGCTCGCGTACGGCACCGAGTCGGTGGCGCGCGTCGACAAGATCGTCGGTCCAGGCAACCTCTACGTCGCGTGCGCGAAGCGCCTCGTCTTCGGCATCGTCGACATCGATGGCATCGCGGGGCCGAGCGAGATCCTCGTGGTCGCCGACGATCACGCCGATCCACGCGTGGTCGCGGCGGATCTGCTCTCGCAGGCCGAGCACGACGAGGACGCGTACGCGCTCCTCGTGACCACGTCCGACGCGCACGCGCGCGCGATCTCGGACGAGGTCACGCGCCAGCTGGCGGCGCTGCCGCGTCGCGCGGTCGCCGAGGCGTCGGTGCGCGATCACGGCCTCTGCTTCGTGGCCGGCGATCTCATCGAGGCGGCGCGCGTGGCCGATCAGCTCGCGGCCGAGCACCTCTCGCTCCAGGTGCGTGAGCCCGAGCAGATGCTCGAGTCGATCGGCGCCGCAGGCGCGGCGTTCCTCGGCGATCACACGCCCGAGGCCGCAGGCGACTACGCCGCCGGCCCGAGCCACGTGCTGCCCACGGGAGGCGCCGCCCGCTTCAGCTCACCGCTCGGCGTCTACGACTTCGTCGTGCGCACCTCGATCATCGGCTACTCGCGCGACGCGATCGCGAAGCAGACGCCGCTCCTCACGGGCCTCGCCCGCATGGAAGGCCTCGAGGCCCACGCCCGCGCCGTCGAGGCCCGCACGACGCGCTGACGGCGCGCTCAGGGCGTCGCGGGCTCTTCGCCTTCGGGGCTGCCCGCCTCGGCCTCGCCGCGGAGGGAGCGGAGGGTGCGGCGGAGCTCGGGGCGCAGGCACGTCCAGCAGTCGCCGAGGTTGAACATGCCGCAGCCGCGGCGGGGCAGTCGATCGAGGCGTTCGATCGCGGGCAGCGCGAGCGGATCGCGCAGCTCGCGGACCGCGCGGAGGGCGTTGCGCTTGCCAGTGCAGCCCTCGGCCGTCTCGAGGCGCGCGAGCGCATCGACGAGCGGAGGCAAGGTGCCCGCCGGTCGTGCGAGCAAGGCCTCTGCTGCCGTGAGGCGGGTGTCGCGGTTCTCGGACTGGAGGAGGATCGCGAGATCGCGTGCGATCTCCGGGGTCATCGGCGGGCCGGCGGCGGGCGGCGTGGGCGGTGGTGTGCTCGTGGGGGGCGGGCTCGTCCTCGACGACGTCGGTGTCGTCGGCACGCTCGAGACGACGACGGGCGCCGTGGGCGGAGGGCCGATCGTCGCGGGCGGCGCGCTCGTGATGGGCACGGGCACGGGCACGGGCACCGCGTCGTCACCGCCAGAGAACGCGAGCCCCAGGCCGACGCCCACGACCACGAGCGTGAGCGCGGCCGCGACGACGAGGCCGAGGTAGACACCGCGCGTCTGTGCGGCGGGCGGAAGCAGACTCGCGAGCGGGAGCCTGGGGCTCGACGCGGTCGAAGGCGGCGGTGCGAGCACGGCCGCGGGCATCGCGGGCGCGGTCCCGATGCTGCTCGCGCGGGGCGCATCGAGCGCGAACTGACCGCTGCCGGAGACCCGCTCGAGCTGACGCGTGAGCGCGAGCTTGCGCAGCGTGTCGCGCACCTCGGAGGCCTTGGCAGGACGATCGTCGCGCCGCGGCGCGAGCAGGCGGAACACGAGCGCGTCGAGCTCGGGCGGCACGCTCGGCACGTGAAGGGTGATCGGATCGATCGGCTGCGTGAGCTGCGCGGTGACTATGCTCGGCACGTCGCTGCCGTGGAAGAGCTCGCGGCCGACGATGCACTCCCAGAGGAGCACACCGAGCGCGTAGAGATCCGCACGCTCGTCGACGGCCTCACCGAGCGCCTGTTCCGGGGCCATGTAGCCGGGGGTGCCGAGGATCGTGCCGACGCGCGTGAGCTTGCGGGTGCCCGGCCCCTCGGCGGCCTCGTCGCCGACGACGCGCGCGACGCCGAAGTCCAGGACGCGCACGTGGATCGACTCGCTCGCTGCGCCGCGAGACTCGAGCATGACGTTCTCGGGCTTGAGGTCGCGGTGCACGATGCGCAGGGCGTGCGCGGCCGAGAGCGCGTCGGCGATCTGCGCGCCGACCTCGCAGGCGAAGGCCCAGTCGCGCGCGTGCTCGTCCATCGCGTCGCGCAGGCTCCGACCGCGCACGAGCTGCATGACGAGGTAGGCGCCACCCTCTGCGAGCGTGCCGTAGTCGAGGGCGCTCGCGATGTGAGGGTGATCGAGCTTCGCCGAGGCCATCGCTTCGCGCGCGAAGCGCTCGGCGAGCTCACCGACGCCCGCGAATTGCGGGAGAATCACCTTGAGCGCGACCTTCTTCTGGAGCTTCAAGTGCTCGGCGAGCAGCACCGCGCCCATGCCGCCTTCCCCGAGCAGCGCCTCGATACGGTAGCGCTCGTCGATGGTGCGACCGATCCACGACGCGAAGGTCGCGTGCTCGCCGCTCGCTGCGCCGTCGGTGCCGAGCGGAGCGGGAGTGCCCCCCGGCGGCGCCTGGAGCGTCTCGCGATGCACGTCCACCTGGCCCGCTTGCCTCGCGGGGGTGCGGCCATCGATCGTGGGGTTCTCGCTCACGCGGGCTCCTCTTCGAAGTCGAGCCGCGCGACCAGCTCGGAGAGGGCCTCGGCCTGGCGGGCCGTGAGCCGGCGGAACTCTGCGCCGAAGCCGCCCGTGCGCGTCCAGCGCACCTCTGCGGGCAGGTCCACCGGATCCCACGCGGTCGGCAGGGCGAAGTAGATGCGGATGGAGGCGCCGACCGGTGGCGCGCTCGCGCAGGAGACGAAGACCCCGCCCATGCCCAGGTCCGACACGCGGCCGGCCTTCTGGAGCTCGGCGTCGCGTTCATCGAGCCGGAAGCTGACCTTCAGGTCGACCGCGCTTCGCGCGCTGCGCCGGAAGTGCGGGTCGGTCATCGAGGGCGAGGATACCACCCGATGGCGGGCCGCCGAGCGCCGGGTTGCGGAGGGAGCCACCGATCGTCACCTTCCGCGCCCATGACCGCACGCATCCCCGTCGCCGATCGCGGGCCCGAGACGCAGCAAGCCCAGCGCGATCGGCTCGAGCGCGATCTCCTGCGCCGCATGGGTCGCTGCATCGCGGACTTCGGCCTCGTGGGCGAGGGCGACCGCGTCATGGTCTGCGTCTCGGGAGGCAAGGACAGCTACACCATGCTGCACCTGCTCGAGAGCCTGCGGCGCCGATCGCCCGTGAAGTTCTCGATCGTCGCGGTGCACCTCGATCAGGGTCACCCCGGCTACGACGGCACGCCGCTGCGACGGTGGCTCGAGTCGAACGGCTTCGAGCACCACATCGTGCGCGAGGACACGTACTCGATCGTGCTCGACAAGCTCGGGCCCAAGGACGCCCCCGATGCGCCCACGTACTGCTCGCTCTGCTCGCGGCTGCGGCGTGGCGTGCTCTACAACGTCGCGCAGGAGCTCGGCTGCACGCGCATCGCGCTCGGACATCACCGCGAGGACTCGCTCGAGACCTTGATGTTGAACCTGATGTTCACGGGCTCGCTCAAGGCGATGCCGCCCAAGCTCGTGTCCGACGACGGGCGCAACGTCGTGATCCGGCCGCTCCTCTACTGCCCGGAGGAGAACATCGCCGCGCTCGCACAGCTCGAGGCGTATCCGATCCTGCCGTGCGATCTCTGCGGCTCGCAGGAGAACCTCATGCGCAAGCAGGTCAAGACGCTGCTCGCGCAGATGGAGGCCCTCGCGCCCAAGGCCAAGGAGAGCATGCTCGCGGCGCTCACGAACGTGCGCGCGAGCCACCTGCTCGATCGCGGCCTCTGGGATCGCCTCGGCCTCGACGTCGCCAAGGAGAGCGAGGGCAAGTCCGGCGCGCGCGACGCGAGCGAGCCGCGTGACGAGGCCGAGAAGGTGTCGCCCGATCTCGCGGCGCTCCGGACGAGCTACGGGCCCGGAGGCACGCGACGGCTTCCGGTGCTCGGCAACGGAGATCAGGCCGAGCCGTGAGCACGCGCGCGTGGCTTCGTGCTCGAGCGAGCCTCGCGCTCCTCGTCATCGTCGCGTGCGCGGGCGCGACCGGCGCGGGCTGCAGCGATCCCGAGCCGAGCGATCGAGCCGCGAACGGCGAGCGACCGAGCAGCGAGCGGCCCGCACGAGCGCCGCGTGCCGAGCGCGTCGCGCGCATGGAGCAGGAGGCCGGCCTCGATCAGTGCGGTGCGCTGCTCGAGAACCTGAGCCCGACGAGCGTGCCGACGTTCTCCACGCTCATGCGCGAGTGCTCGGGCCTGTACGCGGTGCGCGAGTGTCGCGACGTGCTCCGCGAGGGCGAGTTCTCGCGGCCTCGCGTGCACGAGGTCTGTAGCCGCGTGTACTGCGAGGAGCTGCGCGCGCCGCGGCCCTCGTTCTGCACGCGCGAGCTGCCGAGCGACGCGGAGTTCCTCGAGCAGTTCGGCGACTTCTCCGAGGCGGTGCTTCGACGCGATCTCCGCCGCGTGATGGACCGCGAAGGGGCCGACGAGATCGCGGAGCTGATGGCCCAGCTCATCCGCGATCAGGCCACCCGTTGATCGCCGTCACGCTGTCGCGGCTCGCGCTCGTGCGCAGGACCGGCGGCGTGGTTGCGCCAGCGACGCGGCAGACGTCGAGGCGACCATCGCGTTGGTGCGGGATGGTGAGCTCCGAGTGCTCGCACCTCCCCTCGGACCTGCCGGAGATCGAGCCTCGAGTGCCATGGAGTTGTCGCGGCTCGCGCTCGTGCGCAGGACCGGCGGCGTGGTTCGCGCCAGCGACGCGGCAGACGTCGAGGCGACCATCGCGTTGGTGCGGGATGGTGAGCTCCGAGTGCTCACACCGAGCTCGTGGCCCAGACGTCGACACGCAGCGGTCGGTAGGTCCCGAGGCGTGTCCAGACCGCGAACACTCCGTCAGTGGGCCGCCGTCCGCGCCCCGCGAAGGACACGCGAGAATCGGGGAATTCGAGCCATCATGGCGCGAATCCGGCCGCGGAGTTGCTGCACCGACGCAGGATCCTGCGGGCACGGCGGCTGCGATGGCAGGGGGCATGGCCACCTTCCGCCCCGTCCACTTCGTCCCCGTCGCGATCTTCCTCTGTGTCGCCTCGCTCGGTGGCGGCGCGTGCCTCGGCGGCGGCGAGGACGTCGCGATGGGCGAGGACTACGGCTGGATCGAGTCGAACCTCACGGCCGCGCAGCGCCGCTCGCGCGCCGCGCAGATTCGCGACGCGGCCGCCGCCAACGGCATCACGCAGGGCTGGCTCCTCGCTGGCATCGCGGACGCCGAGACGAACATGAGCCACTGCTGGTCCGAGCTCACGTGGGCCTGCCAGGGCCCCGACTCGGCCGACTGCGGTGGCGGGCCCGTCGTCGCGGGGGCGGGCGATGGACCGTGCTCGATCCGTCAGGGCGGCCTCGGCATGTTCCAGTTCGACGCGGGCACCTTCGACGACACGCTGCGACGCGAGGGTGATCGCGTGCTGAGCATCGCAGGCAACGTCGCGGCCGCCGTCGACTTCACGACGGCGATGGTCGTGCGCTCCACGCACATCTCCGGCGTGGACAACCGCGAGCAGGCGATCGAGTGGATGAACGGCGTGCGCGTCGGCAACGACCGCTGGGACGCGTGGATCACGACCGTCACGCACTACTACAACGGCTGCGCGCCCTCGTACTCGTGCTTCTCGAGCCGCTACGCGCACTACCGCGACAACACCTCGGGCGTGTACTCCGAGATGGGCGCGGACTTCTGGAACGTGAGCGAGCGCTTCGGCCTCGAGTTCGTCGCGCAGAGCTTCCCGCTCGCGCGCGATCCGTTCCCGCTCGCGGCGGGACAGACGTTCACGGGCTACCTCGAGCTGCGCAACACGGGCACCGAGACCTGGACGCCGGGCGCGACCTTCCTCGGCACGACCTCGCCGCGCGACGTCGCGAGCCCGATCGCGGGCGCCGACTGGGTCTCGTCGAGCCGCGCCGCGACGGTCGATCGTGTCGTGCCGCCCGGCATGAGGGGGCGCTTCCAGTTCACGGTGCGCGCGCCCGCTGCAGCAGGCGACTACCCGCAGTTCTTCAACCTCGTGCAGGAGGGCGTGTCGTGGTTCTCCGACGACGGCGGCATCCCCGACGAGTGGATCCAGGTGCGCGTGCAGTCGACCGGCCCCGCGCCGTGTCCGACCGGCATCGGCGCGAGCTGGACGTGCGAAGGGACCGATCGTGTGCGCTGCGAGGCGGGCATGGTCTTCCGCGAGGAGTGCGCGGTCGCGTGCGTGCCCGATGGCGTCGACGGCGAGGCGCTCTGCGACGGTGACAACGACGGCTACGCGGCCGAGGACTGCGACGACGCGCGCGTCGAGATCCACCCTGGCGCGAGCGAGACCTGCGGGGATGGGATCGATCAGGATTGCGATGGGGCGGACGCGGTCTGCACGGGGACGGGGACTGGAACCGGGACGGGCACGGGCACGGGGACGGGGACGGGCACGGGGACGGGCACGGGGACTGGCACTGGCACGGGTGAAGAGGGTCGCGTGCAGCGCCCCATGACCCTCTCGGGTGGATGCAGCGCCTCGCCGCGCTCGTCGTCGTCGTCGAGCGGCCTCGCGTGGCTCGCGCTCGCGCTCGGTGGCCTCGTGATCGCGCGCCGCCGTCGCTGAGGATCGAATCACGGCGTGCGCGAGACGCGGCGCCACGAGAGGCCGACGAGGCCGTCGATCGCAGCCTCCTCCGAGCAGGGACCACACTCGATCACGTTGCTCGTGAGGCGCTCGCCCGAAGGCGAGAGGCGGAGCTCGCGCGGCGGCAGGCCGCACGGCAGCAAGACGCCGTACGGCGGTGTCCAGCCCTCGGCCTCGATGCGGGCCACACGCGCAGTCGGCGCGAGAGACTCGCGCGGCCTTTGCGGGCCGTTTGCTCCTCCCTGACTCATATCTTGGTCGCTCGACCAAGCGAACGTGGGATCGATGGACAGCGCGAGCCCACCCAGGCTGTCGGCGTGCATCGAGACACGCTCCTCGTCGAAGCGCAGCGTGGCGCTCGTCGCGGCGAGCATCGACAAGAGCTCGTGACAGCGTGGAGAGAGCTGCGTCTGGATCAGCGGTGGAGGAGGCTCGACGGTCCACGCGGTGCCGGCCAGTGGCTCGCTCGAGGCGCGGGGCTCGCTCGTCGGAGCGGCGGGTGGGAGCGGCGACTCGGAGGGTGGCGGTGGGTGCGCGCAGCCGAAGACCACGCACGTCACCCACGCCGCGAAGAGGGCAGGTCCACGCATCGCGAACAGGCTCTCACGAAGGGCGAGCCCGTCATCGCACGCGCCCCTCACGCCGGAGCGCTCAAGCGTTGCCCGAGGGGCTCTCGCGCGGGACGAGGTCCACGGGCTTGGCCTGCGCGGCGACGAAGATCCCTGCCGCGCCGAGCGCGAGCCAGCCGAAGGAGAGGGCGAGGCCGAAGAGGCCGCCGATCACGAGATCGGGTGCGGGCCCGACGCTCGCGCCCTCGACGGGTCGGAACGCGGCGACGATCGCGTCGTGGAACACGAACATCGTGCCGAGCGAGCCGAGCACGCCGGTGATGCCCGTGGCGACGTTGAGGCCGCCGAAGACGAAGCCCCACGTGCGAGAGCGGTGCGTCGGCGTGCCGAACCGGTTGATCGCGATCGTCGCGATCCCGCCGCCGAGCACGGTGAGGTTCACGACCGAGATCACGATCGAGGTGATCGCCATGACGAGCACGCCGAACGCGAGCGTCAGCATGAGCTCGCGGAATTGCTCGTCGGTGCAGCCGGGCAGCGCGATGGCCGCGAGCGCGAGCAGCACCACGGCCCAGGTCGGCCTCTCGCGCCGGGAACGCATCGCGCGAGGATAGCCGCCCTTCACGGGCGTTGCGCAGCGGGCGTCAGCGCCGCGCTCTGCGCTCGTCGCCCGTGCGCTCCTGGCCCTTGCGCGCTCCGCGATCCTCGCCGCCCCCACGCGCGCCGAGGCGACCCTTCGGCGCCGGCGCTCCTCCGCGCTTCTCGAAGGCCTTCTTCGTGTGGATCGACAGCGCGCCCTTGCCCGTGGCCGGCGGCACGAGGCAGTGCGCGGCCGAGCCGATGAGGTCGCGGCGGCCGGCCTCGATCAGCGCCTCGCGCGCCAGGTCGTGGTGCTGGGGATCCCAGTAGAGCAGGAGCGCCTTCTGCTTGCGCTTGTCGCGCAGCTCGCGCGCCGTGTAGACGGGCTCGCGCGTGAACGGGTCCTGCCCCGTGTAGTACATGCACGTCGCCATCGACATCGGCGTCGGGATGAAGTCCTGCACCTGTCGCGGTCGGATGCCGCGCTTCTTCAGGTAGAGCGCGAGCGCGATCATCGAGTGCAGCGTCGAGCCCGGGTGCCCTGAGATGTAATAGGGCACGAGGTGCTGGTCCTTGCCGGCCTCCTCCGAGGCGCACGCGAACATGTCCGCGAAGCGCTCGTAGCTCTCGGCGCCCGGCTTCTTCATCTTGTCGAGCACCTCGTCGTCGACGTGCTCGGGCGCGACCGACAGCTGACCGCCCGTGTGGTGCTTGGCGAGCTCCTTCACGAAGCGCGGGCTCCGCTCCGCGAGGTCGTAGCGGACGCCGCTCGCGACGAAGACCTTCTTGATGCCCTTCTCGCTGCGCACGCGCTGGAGCACGTCGATCAGCGGATCGTGATCGGTGACGAGGTTCTCGCAGACGCCCGGGTGCACGCACGAGAGGCGGCGGCAGCTCGACTCGATCGCCTCGGACTTGCACCGCATCTTGTACATGTTCGCGGTGGGCCCGCCGACGTCGCTGATGACGCCGTGGAAGTCGTCCATGCGGCGCAGCGCGCGCACCTCGCGGAGGATGCTCTCGGCCGAGCGCGACTGGATCACGCGCCCCTCGTGCTCGGTGATCGAGCAGAACGTGCAGCCGCCGAAGCAGCCTCGCATCGTGACGATCGAGTGCTTCACCGTCTCGTAGCCGGGGATCTTCTGCTCGTACGAGAAGTGCGGCACGCGCGTGAACGGCAGGTCGTAGAGCGCGTCCATGAGCGGCGTGTCGAGCGGCACCGCCGGCGGGTTGAAGTAGACGGCCTGCGTGCCGTGCGGCTGGAGCAGCGGGCGACCGTTGCCGGGGTTGGTCTCGTACTGGAACGCGCGCGACATCTCGCGGAACGCGTGCTTGCCCTCCGCCGTGGGCGGGCTGACCTCTTCGTACGAAGGGAGCCACAGCGTCTTTTCGTCCTTCACGAAGCGGCTCTTCTCGAGGGACTCCCACTCGCCCTTGCCGCGCACGTGGGCCGTGCCGCGCACGTCGCGCAGCGCCGTGATCGGCTCGCCCTTCGCGAGGCGGTCGGCGACCTCCCACACGGGCCGCTCGCCCATGCCGAAGATCAGGAGGTCTGCCTTGGCGTCGAGGAGGATCGAGCGACGCACCGAGTCGCTCCAGTAGTCGTAGTGCGCGATGCGCCGCAGCGAGGCCTCGATGCCACCGATCACGATGGGCACACCCGGCATCGCCTGCCGGACGAGGTTCGCGTACACGATGGTCGCGCGGTTGGGGCGACCGTTCGTCTCACCGCCGGGCGTGTAGGGATCCTCGGACCGCACCTTCTTCTGCGCGGTCAGCTTGTTGAGCATCGAGTCGAGGTTGCCCGCGGTGATGCCCACGAAGAGGCGCGGGCGGCCGAGGCGCGCGATGTCGTCGACGCGGTCCCAGCGCGGCTGCGCGATCATGCCGACGCGGTAGCCGCGGGCCTCGAGGAAGCGGCCGATCAGCGCGCCGCCGAACGCGGGGTGATCCACGTAGGCGTCGCCGTTGACGATCAGGATGTCGAGCTGGTCCCAGCCGCGCGCGTTCATCTCCTCGCGCGTGGTCGGGAGGAAGCGCGTGAGATCCTTGCGCGAGAGCGGGATGGAGCCGCCGTCACCGGAGCGTCGGAGCGAGACGAGCGACATGGGGCCGACAAGGTAGCAGGGGATGCCCCGCGCGCCGCGCGCGCGGCGTTCCCCCAGGCCTGGGACGTGTGCGAGCCTCGGGCTCCATGAGCGATCCGAACGTGTTCGTGCACCGCGGCAGCGGCGGCGGTTGCTACGCGCTGATGATCATCTTCACGATCTTTCCCGTGATGGGCGTCGTCTCTTTCTTCCTCGACACCAACCCGATCGTGGCGGCGGTCGGAAGCGGAGTCCTCCTGTGCATCGTCGGCCTCGCGCTCGGCGTCTGGCAGCTCATCCGGGACGAACACCGCCTCGAGCTCCACGCCGACCGCGTGCGCTTCGTGGAGCGCCAGAGCTGGCTGGGCGTGCCACGCCCAGAGACCGTCCTCTTCGAGGTTCCGCTCGATGCGAGCTCGCGTGTGCAGCAGATCAACACGCGCACGCCGAGCAGCCGCGGTGGCTGGAACCACGGCAGCCACCTCGTGTTCCCGGGAGACAACAAGGTCACCGACTCCTTCCTCGGCTCGCGTGAGGATCCGAAGAGCGAGTACAACCGCCTCACGAAGACCTTGAAGGAGCGCCTCGGCGAGCGCTTCACCGTCGAGGACAAGGTCTGACCGATCACTCGAGGCCGACGCAGCGCTCGGTGCCCATCGCGCCGTTGTCGTCCTCGTTGCACTCGACGACGGGGCTCGTGGCCACGTCGCCGTCGACGCGCACGGCGAAGGCGAGGTCGGTGTCGTAGGGCTGCATCGTCGCGACGGCCGTGAGGCGCTCGCTGCCGCCGGGAAGGAGCGGCCGCGTCGTCGTCAGCGTCGCGATCGTGCTGCCCGGCGCGGGCATCGTCTGCACGAACTCGACGGGCACACCGGCGGGCACGCCGCGGCTGCCGACGTTGCGCACGACGGCCGAGAGGCGCACCTCGGCGCGGCCGCACGCGGGCACGATCTCGAGCTCGACCGTGAGGTTGGGTGCGTTGAAGACGCCCGCGCCCTGCACGTTCGCGCGGAAGTTGTTGAGGCCCTCGACGCGCCAGTTGTCGGGCGGTGTCGCGGGCACGGCGCCGCGATCGTCGACGTGCGTGACCGCGTACGCGAACTGGTTCCAGATCGGGCGCGTGCGCACCCAGCGATCGCCCGGATCACCGAGCACGAAGATGCCGTTCGTGCCGTCGCGGTAGGCCGCGGGGATGTCGGCGTCGGTCGCGTAGCCGAAGACGCGACGGTACGAGGCCCGACACATGTCGCGCGCGACCTGATCGTTGTTCGCGGGGACCACGATCTCGCTGTTGCCGTCGCGGTCGACGTCGACGACGAGCGGATACTCGTGGCCGGTGCGCGAGGTGTTGGGCCACGGCTCCATGAGCACCTCTTCGCCCGTGCGGCCGTCGAAGACGTGGAGGAAGCACTCGTCGTTGTAGACGACCTCGCTCACGCCATCGCCCTGGAAGTCGAAGACGCTCGAGCCGGTGCGCGAGCTCGAGAGATCCTGCACGACCGCGCTCCAGCGCAGCGCCCCCGTGGTGCCCATCATGCGATCGCACGCGCCGGCCTCGCGGCCCGTGATGCGCGGCTCGATGCAGTCCGGATCGTAGACGGCGTAGGCGCCCTGGCCTGCGGCCGAGATCTCCGGCAGCCCGTCGGCGTCGAAGTCCGCGATCGTCGGCGGGCCGCCCACGCCGCCTCCAGGGATCGCCATCGCGCTCGCGAGCCACGTGCCCGCGGTGCCGATGCGCACCGCGCCCGTCGCGCCGTCGAAGACGCTCACGTTGCTCGCGCGCACCTCGACGACCTCGGGGGCGCCGTCGAGATCGAGATCCGCGACCGCCGCGTAGCCGACCGTGCCGCCGCTCGCGGGCCAGAGGCGCGAGCCGTCGGTGTCGAAGCTCGTCCCGCCGCAGGTGATCTCGAGCTCGGGATCGTCGTCGAGGTTGGCCACGACCGACTGGCTGCCGTTGTTGTTGCAGAGGCTCGCGTTGAAGAGCTCGCGGAGCGTGAAGCCCGCACCCATCGGCTCGAACGCGAACGCGCGCCCGCCGAGGACGATCTCGGCGTCGCCGTCGCGATCGAGATCGTGCACCGACGGGCTCGCATGGCCCGCGGTCGTCGCGGAGGCGAAGCGCGCGAGCACCGTGGTGCCGTCGCCGTCGAGCACCACGAGCGCCGCGCCGCGCGTGAGATACACGACCTCGAGCGCGGGATCGGAGGCGTCGAGATCCGCCACGGCGACGGCCGTCTGCGACGTGCATCCTTCGGTGCCCGAGACGGTCCAGAGGGTCTCGCCCGTGCGGCCGTGGATGGCCACCAGGATCGAGGTGTCGAGGCTCGAGCCCGCG
>JBILLJ010000140.1:0-23038 GCA_044376125.1 Sandaracinaceae bacterium | reverse complement strand
CTCGTCATCTCCCGCGCCTTCCTGGCGACCTCGTCCTGCAGCGCGTCCATCGCGCTGCTTACGGGTCGCCCGGAGGGCGGACATCCCTAAGTGCTCATGCCCCGGACATGTTCACTGCTCTCTACACGCGTAGTCGGTGGGCCTTGCCGGTCGTGGGGTGTTGGTGAGAACCTCCCCGCCGCGTGACGTTTCCTGCGGAGATGGTGGTCCACGCGATCGACGAGGACTTCGCGATCGGTCGGGTCGACAACCTGGTGATCGTCTTGTGGATCCAGGAGACCGAGGCCGCTGCGATCCGGCGCGTCTCCGAGGTGCTGCGCGCGGCCCACCGCGACCGAGGTGAGCCCGTGGGCCTCTTGCAGGTGGTCCTGCACGGCTCGAAGGGGCCCGACCAGGAGGCGCGCGAGGCGCTCATCGAGATGCTCCGCACCGGCAAGGGCGTGCTCGCCGCCTCCGCGGTGGTCTACCCGGGGCAGGGCTTCCTCATGGCGGCGGCGCGCGCGTTCGTCTCGGGCGTCGCGATGCTCGCCCGACCTGGCTTCCCGCACATGGTCTTTCCCACGCGCGGCGAAGCAGCGGACTGGATGGCGCGTCTGCTCCCCAAGACGCAGGGGCGCTACTGGACCGCCAGCGGCGTCGACGAGGCCGTCGAGCGGCTGATCACCCGGACGACCGACACCGCGGCGTGAGCGGCACTGGCCGCTCCCGTCAGGCTCGGGCCTCGCGGGCGATCCGCGCGAGCTGCGGGACCTTGCGCGCGTGCTCGCGCACGAGCGGGTTCGTCGCGTCCCAGACGTAGCCTCCGAGGACCGAGCAGATCTGCGCGCGGATCTGCGGGTCCTGACGTGGACCGAAGAAGATCTCGCCGAGCGTCCCGTCGTACCAGCGCGTGACGAACGTGCGAAAGACGTCGATGCCACGCGCCATGTACGCGTCGTACTCGGTCGACCAATCGACGGGCTCTCCGCGCAGCGCCCGCACGACGAGGCCCGAGGCGCGGTGTGACGACTCGAGCGCGAGCGTCACGCCAGAGGAGAACACCGGGTCGAGGAACTCGGTGGCGTTGCCGACGAGGCAGTACCCGGGCCCCGACAGCCGCGACACCGAGGCCGAGTAGCCACCCAGCGTGCGCACGCTCCACTCGAAGGTCGCGTCGGCCAGGCGCGCGGCCGCGGCGGGCTCGCTCGCGAGGATGGCGCGCAGCTTCTGGTCCGGCTCGCCGTCGAAGCCGTCGAAGAAGTCGGGCGTGGCGACGGCACCCACCGACGTGATGCCGTTCGAGAACGGGATGATCCACAGCCACGCGCCGCGCGGGTGCACGCAGATCCAGATGCGTCCTTCTTCTTCGCCCGCGGGGCGCCGGTCGCCACGCACGTGTGTGAACATCGACATGCGCGTCGGCAGGCTCGACGGGCGATCGAGGCCGAGCAGCTTCGGCAGCACGCGCCCGTAGCCGCTCGCGTCGACGACGAAGCGGCTCTTCACCTCGCGCGTGCGCCCGCTCGCGTCTCGCACCTCGAGCCGCGGGGTCGGGTCGAACGACGCGGCGGTGACCGTGCACTGCCAGTCGATGGGCACGCCGAGGCGCTCGACCTCGCTCGCGAGGGTCTGGTCGAAGTCCGCGCGCGGCACCTGCCAGGTCCAGCCCCAGCCGGGCGTGTGCTGCTCACCGAAGGTGAACCCGCAACGCTCGTCTCCGCGGAGGAACAGCGCGCCGGGCTTCTTCAGGTAGCCGCGCGCGCGGGTGGCCTCGAGCAGGCCAGCGGCCTCGAGCACGTCCATGCAGTGCGGCAGGAGGCTCTCGCCGATGACGAAGCGAGGGAACGTCGTGGCCTCGAGGATGCGCACGCGGAGCCCCTCTCGGTGGAGCAGCGCGGCCATCACGGTGCCAGCGGGGCCTGCGCCGATCACGGTCACGTCGGCGAGCGTCTCGGGGTCGGACCGGTCGTGCATGGACCGTCCGAAGCTGGTGAGGTCCGCCCACGAAGTCACGCTCGGCGCGTGAGCATTCGCGCACTCTCGGCCCGAGGCGTCGCGTCAGGCGAGCCGACGCGGCCGCACTTTGAAGGCGCTCGTCGGAACCGGCACGCCGTAGGTGCGGAGCTGCTGCGCGCGCGTCACGGCGGCCGCGCCCTCGAGCAGGTTGAGCGCGATCGTCACCGCGTTCCGCTCCTTCGGATCCTCGAGGAAGCTGCCCTTCACCCAGTCGTTGAACGCGCCCATCGCCGGGCCGCACCACACCTGGTAGTCGAGCTTGCGGCTCTGTTCGCCCGCGATGGCCCAGCGGCTCGAGAGGCCCAGGTACCAGCGGAAGCAGAGCGCCATCTTGTGCTTGGGATCGCGCGCGGCCTTCTCGAGCTCTCGCGGGTCGCGCTTGCTCCAGAAGCCCTGCGTCTCGGCCCAGATCGCGTCGAGCGTCGTCGAGAGCGTCTCCTTCTCGAGGCGAGAGCGCACCTCGGGCGGCATCGCCTCGATCGACGGATGGGCGAGGTAGGTCTCGTAGAGGCGCTGCGCGCGCGGCGCGAACATCGTGCCGCGCTTGAGCACCTGCACCTTCACGCCGAGCTCGAACATGTCGGCGGCGGGCGCCATGACGACGTCGGCCACGCCCGCCTTCGCGAGCATGAGGCGACCGTCCTCGCTCAGACCGGACTCGATGGCGCTCTGGTTCACGGAGCCGGTGAGCACGTAGGCCGCGCCGAGCGCGAAGGCTCCAGCGACGCCGTCGGGCGTGCCGAGACCGCCGCCGGCGCCGACGCGGATCGGCCGCGAGAAGCCGTGCTTGTCCATCATCGCGTCGCGCAGCGCGGTGATGATCGGGAACATCGCGACGAGCGGGCGATTGTCGGTGTGACCGCCCGAGTCGGCCTCGACGGTCACGTCCTCGGCCACCGCCACGTGTGCGGCGAGCTCGGCCTCTTCGCGCGTGAGCTTGCCCTGGGCGACGAGCGCCTCGAGCATCGCCTTGGGCGCGGGCGACATGAAGTGCGTCGCGACCTCGGGGCGCGAGATCTTCGCGAAGACGTGGTGGCGCCGCGTGATCGAGCCGTCGGGCAGACGCCTCAGGCCCGCGCACGCATAGCGAACGATCGAGGGCGTGAGCGCCATGAACGCGGAGGCCTCGACGATGCGCACGCCGCGAGCGACGAGCATGTCGGCGACGGCGGCCTCGAGCGCGGGCTCCTGCGGGGAGTGGATCAAATTGACGCCCCACGCGAGCTCGCTCTCGGCACCGTCGGGGCTCACACCGACGCCGAGCTCACGGGTCAGCTCCTCGACCGAACGCTCGACTCGTTCGAAGCCGAGCCCTGCCGCGCCGAAGAATCCGAGCATGTGCGCGCGTGCCATCGCGATGACGAGGCGCGTGGTCGCGATGCCGTTGGCCATCGCGCCAGTGACGTAAGGAAAGCGGACGCGATGCGCTTCGGCGAACGAACGATCGCCGAGCCACTCGGGGTAGAGCGGGGGCAGCGTCGCGAGCAGCGGCACGGCGTCCGCGCTCCCTTCGAGCGCGCCCTGGGCCACGCCGATCGCGCCGGTCTGCGGGTCACGCACGACGTGCACGGGATCACGGAAGGCGAGCGTGGCGTCCTGGATGCCGTCGGCGTCGAAGCGCGCCGCACCGCCGTGGTAGTGGCCGAAGCTCGGGGTCGTCATGGGCCGCGCTTCCTAGCAGATCGGCCCGCGGCGCGCGTCGCGAACCTCGCGTGCACGCTCCACGCGTCGCGTGCGATCTGCACGCGAGGAGCGCGATGCGGAGGGCGCGCGACGCGATTTCTCGGCGGATCCGCGGGGCATGCGTGTTGCGAAGGGGGCCGGCGCTGCGGCGTGGCGCCGCAACCAGGAGGTTCACGACATGAAGAATGCGCTCTCGGCTCTCGCTCTCGGTACGGCGTTCGTGGTGGGTGCCGCGTCTCAGCCTGCGCTCGTGGCGCCGGCGTCGGCGCAGCAAGCAGGCGTCTTCGTCGCCGGACACTGGGAGAGCGACGCGGGCAACGTCAACGGTCGCGGTGGCGGTCACTTCGCGCTCGACCTCTCACAGAACGGCAGTCGCATCCGGTGGCAGGCGGCCAACCGAGGCGAGTACCTCTGCTCGCTCGAGGGCACGCACTGCACGGGCACGTGGCACGGCACGAGCGGCTCGGGCTGGTTCGACGTCTGGTTCTCGCCCGATGGCGGCACGTTCAACGGCACGTGGGGCTACGGCAGCGATCGCAGCGCCTCCGGTGGCTGGTCGGGTCGACGCACGTCGTGAGAAGGTCGCGCCGCGGTCGCACTCGACCGCGGCGCGGTTCACGGCACCGCGATCGCGCACCACGGCAGCGCGATGCCGAGCGGCGCATAGCCGTGCCCGTTGCACGTCGCCGTGACCAGACCGACGGGGGGGAGGATGAAGCTCATCGTGCGGCCCTCCATCGCGGAGGTGCAGGCCGGCACGCACACGCCGAGCGAGCAGCCCGCGAGCACCTCGCAGGCGTTGCCGCTCGTGCACTGCGCGTCGTCGTTGCACGTGTCTCCGATCCCGGCGCAGCGTGTGCCCTCACGCGCACACACGGCCATGCCGGTGTCGAGGTCGCGCTGGCAGGCGCGCGCGCAGGCGCCCGCCGGAGGGCAGTCGAACGCCGGCCCCACGGGGGAACAGCTCGTCGACACACACGCGGTGTCCTGGCAGGCGACCAGGCCCGGGGCCAGCGTGAACGTCGCCACCGGACAGTCGTCCGCGGCCGTGCATCGTCCAGCATCGCCCGCAAAGCGCGCGTCGGTGCCGACGTCTCGAGCACCGAAGCCGGTCTCGGGCGTCGCGTCGCGCGACACGGGCGCATCCATCGGGAGCGCGGGCGCATCCGGTGTCGGGTCGATGATCGCGTCCGAGCTGACGAGGCTGCCGTCGTGCGGCTCGATCGCGTCGAGCTCCCCCGAGGCGTCCTCCGGCATGACGATCGCGTCGAAGGTCATGACGTTCTCGTTCGCGTCCTGCCCGCCGTCCGGGGCCGTCGGCGCGTCGAGCCCCGGCGCATCCATCGAGGCCGCGTCGTGCGGCGAGCCGGCGTCGACACGCGGCGCGGCGTCGAGCACGAGGCCGCACCCGGCGAGCGCGACCGACGCGGTGACCCCCCACGCCCACCTGCCTCGAGCCTCGAGCGAAGCCAGTCTCTGCATGGATTCAGGATGCCGGGTCGAGGGGCCGACCTCAACGGGGTGAGGTCTCCTTCGACCCACGTGGTACAAGCGCGCCGTCATGAAGGTTCGTGCTCCGGTGCCCTCCGCACCGCTCGGTCTCGATCGCGCGTCGTTTCGCGACTCGGTCGTCCAACACCTCGCCCACACGCGCGTGCGCGACCAGTACCGCGCCACGCCGATCGACGTGATGCATGCGGTCGGTCGCGCCACGCGTGATCGCCTCGCCGACCGCTGGCTGGAGTGCAGCAAGCGTCAGTGGGACGCTGGCAAGAAGCGCGTCTACTACCTCTCGATGGAGTACCTGCCCGGTCGCCTCCTGCGCGACGGGCTCGCCAACCTCGGGATGCTGGAGGAGGCGCGCGCGGGCCTCGCGGACCTCGGGCTCGATCTCGACGAGGTGCTCGAGGTCGAGCCGGATCCGGGCCTGGGCAACGGCGGCCTCGGTCGCCTGGCCTCCTGCTTCCTCGACTCGATGGCCACGCTCGGCATCGCGGGCACGGGCTACGGCATCCGCTACGACTACGGCATCTTCCGCCAGGCGCTCGTCGAGGGCGTGCAGAGCGAGGAGCCCGACAGCTGGCTCGCGCACGGCTCGCCCTTCGGCGTGCATCGCAGCGAGACGCACTACCGCGTGAAGTACGGCGGGCGCGTCGAGCCGCGCGCCGACGCCTCAGGCCGCGTGTTCTATGCGTGGGTCGACACCCAGGACGTGATCGCCGAGGCGCACGACGTGCCCGTGCCAGGCTACCGCAACGACGTCGTGAACACGCTGCGTCTGTGGTGGGCGCGCCCCGTCGTCGCGTTCGATCTGGCGAAGTTCAACGCAGGCGATCACACCGGCTCGGTCGCGCAGCGCAACATCGCCGAGCACATCACGCGCGTGCTCTATCCGAACGACAGCGGGCCCTCGGGCAAGGAGCTCCGCCTCCGCCAGGAGTACTTCTTCGTCTCCGCGAGCCTCCAGGACGCCATCCAGCGACACGTCGCTCGGTGGGGCACGCTCGACGACTTCCCCGATCGCAACGTCTTCCAGCTGAACGACACGCACCCCGCGCTCGCCATCGCGGAGATGATGCGGATCCTCCTCGACGAGCACCGCTTCACCTGGGAGCGCGCGTGGAGCCTCACGAAGCGGAGCTTCGCGTACACGAACCACACGCTCCTGCCCGAGGCGCTCGAGGTGTGGCCCGTCTACATGCTCGATCGGCTCCTGCCGCGACAGCTCGACATCATCCGCGAGATCGATCGCCGACTCGGTGTCGAGGTGGCCTCGCTCTATCCGGAGGACGAGGTGCGCCAGGCCAAGATGGCGATCATCGAGCGTGGGCCGCAGCCGAACGTCCGCATGGCGAACCTGTCGGTCGTCGGCAGCTTCAGCGTCAACGGCGTCTCGGCGCTGCACTCGCAGCTCCTTCGCGAGCGCATGTTCCCCGAGCTCGACGCGTTCCTTCCGGGTCGCTTCCGCAACGAGACGAACGGCGTCACGCCGCGACGCTGGATCGAGGAGTGCAACCCGCGGCTCGCCGCGCTCTTCGACGAGGTCGTCGGGCCGGGCTGGGTGACGAGCCTCGATCGTCTGCGCGCGCTCGAGAGCCACGAGGGTGACGCGGCCCTCCTCGAGCGGCTCTGGAAGATCAAGCAGGACAACAAGCAGCGCCTCGTGAAGCACCTCGCCCGCGAGGTGGGCGTCTCGCTGCCGGCCGACCGCCTCTTCGACGTCCAGATCAAGCGCATCCACGAGTACAAGCGGCAGCTCCTCAACGTGCTCCACGTGGTGCACCGCTACCTGCGCCTGCAGAATGGCGAGCTCCCGAAGGTGCCGCGCACCGTGCTCTTCGGTGGCAAGGCCGCGAGCGCCTACGAGACCGCCAAGCGCATCATCCACCTCGCCGGCTCGGTCGCGAGCGTGGTGAACGAGGACCCGATCGCGCGTGAGCACCTCGCGGTGTTGTTCGTTCCCAACTACCGCGTCTCGCTCGCCGAGCAGCTCATCCCGGGCGCCGATCTCTCCGAGCAGATCTCGACCGCCGGCTACGAGGCGAGCGGCACCGGCAACATGAAGTTCTCGATGAACGGGGCGCTCACCATCGGCACGCTCGATGGTGCCAACGTGGAGATCCGCGACGCGGTCGGTCCCGAGAACTTCTTCCTCTTCGGGCTCACGGCCGAAGAGGTCCACGCGCGCTGGGCCGCGGGCTACGCGCCGCGGGCGATCTACGAGTCGAGCCCCGCGCTCAAGGCCGTGCTCGACGCGATCTCCTCAGGCGTGTTCTCACCCGACGAGCCGGGCCGCTTCCGCACGCTGGTCGAGAGCCTGCTCGAGAGCGATCGCTACTTCGTGCTCGCCGACTTCGACGCCTACGTCGCGGCGCAGGAGCAGGTCGATGCGCTCTACGCATCGCCGGCGGCGTGGTCGCGCGTCGCGCTGCTCAACATGGCGCGGATGGGTCGGTTCTCGAGCGACGAGACGATCCGAGGCTACGCCCGCGACATCTGGGGCGTTCCGGTCACGTGACCTTCGCGCCTCCTCGAGGCGTGAGGATCCGCCGCTCGCGCCTCGGGGGTCGTGGCCCCATGCTCTCTCCTCGCATGGCCGACGAACGCAGCCCGACGATCCGCGACACCGGTGACAAGCACCGTGGCGAGCAGCGCACCTCGCCGTATCCGATGAGCCGGCTCGCGCCGGTGCACGATCTCGTGGACGTCGCGAAGCAGATCGCAGCAGCGGACGCGATGCTCGGCGCGGTCGCGAGCGCGGAGCTGTCGCAGATCGCAGAGCAGATCCGCGCCCTGCAGGAGCGCGCGCGGGTGGTGCTCGAGGCGGCCAACGAGAGCCTCGTCCTCCACCAGGCCCGCTGCTCGTTCCAGAAGCGGCCGGGCCACGTCTACCACCTCTACGAGCGGGGCGACGGACAGCGGTGGCTCTCCATGATCGGGCCGACCGAGTGGGGCTCGGGCGAGGCCGACCGCATCTTCCGCGGCTCGTACCGCCTCGAGCTCGATCAGAGCTTCAGTCGCGTGGACGGCGAGCACCCGAGCCGCGAGCGACCGGTCGTCACGGCCTCGGAGCTCGTCCAGGGCCTGCCCCGCATGGGCTCCGGCACGGCGCGCTGAGGGCCGTCCGCGTCGCGGGGCGATCTCGCTCGGCGCCTCGCAACGTTTGCGGAGCCACGCACGGAATGCGGGCATCCCCTGAGCGCGAGGCCCGGGATCACGCGCGGCACGATGTCTTTTCGCCACGGGTTTCCGTGGCTTGACCTTTGCTGGTCAACGCTCGCCTGCCCCCAGTGTATTCTGGCGGCTGGTCTCCCGACGTCGGCCGAGAACGGCCTCACCGATGTCGCGAGACGTCCTCCGCAGGACTTCGAGGTGAGCTTTGAATCGGTCGACGGTGTGGCGTGATGAGACGTTGGTTGTCTTGAGCTTGGCGATCGGCATCGCCGGCTTCGCGCCCGGCTGCCCCACCAACGGGGACGATCCCGACGCGGACATCGACGCCGAGCGTGTTCGTCGCGATGCCGCCGAGGACGATGCGTTCCTCGATCCCACGCTCGACGCCTACGGCCTCGACGCGGCGGGCCTGGACGCTCCGATCATCCGCATGGATGCCCCGATGGACGCCGGGCCCGTCCCGCAGTGCGAGGGCGTTCCCGCCCCCGATCCGATGGTCGCGTGTCGCTCGAACGACGACTGCTTCGCGCGCGGCCTGTCGAACTGCCGCTTCGCGTACCCCACGGGCGAGTGCACCATCTTCGGCATGATGCTCGTCGACCAGTGCATGACGGACGACGACTGCATCGGCTTCGTGCCGACGGACGCCGCGATCGTCGATCCGCTGGCGGACGCTGGCGTCGCCGACGACGCGGGCCCGGGCGCGGGCGGTGGCGGCACCGAGTACGAGTGCAACGTCTACTTCCGCCAGTGTCCGTGGCCCGAGCGGCGCTGCGAGCCGCGGTGCACGGGCGCGGACTGCCCGAACTCCAGCTGTCGCACGGACGGGTATGCCTGTCCGACCAACGCGACGTGTAACCCGGATTCCCTCCAGGCCGACGGGCACGGCTGCGTGCCCATCTCGTGCCGAACCGACGAGGACTGCGAGTGCGGCTACTGCACTCAGTTCGGGCTCTGTGCGAACGGAGCCGGGAGATGCGAATGAAGAGGCTTCTGGCAGGCGGATTGGCGATCGCGGGCTTCGGTCTCGCGGGTCTGGGCGCGGGTTGCAGCTGCGACAACGGGACGATGACAGGCGATCCCGACGCGGCGCGTCCGATGCGCGAGGATGCCAACGTCGATGCGGACATCGACTCGGCGATGGCCGTCGAGGACGACGCATTCGAGATGGGCGACGACACCAACTCCGATGCGGGCCCGCTCGTGGGCTTGGACTCGGGGCCGGGCACGGCGCTCGACTGCCGCCACTCGCACATCTTCGGGGAGGACTTCTGGTTCCTCTCCCGTGACATGGAGTCGAGCACGCCGTCGTTCACGAGCGTCGCGGGTCGCTCGGGCAACCTCGTCGGTGTCTACTCGACGACGACCTCGACCGGTGAGCGCCGCCTCGAGGTCTTCCGCTACCAGACCGCCAGCGCGACGGGCATCGACCCCGTGCCGCTCGCGGGCGGTGCGGGCGGCTCGCTCCCGACGGTGGTGTCCTCGAGCGATGGCTTCTGGGTCTCGTTCGTCGTCGGAAGCGAGATCCGCGTGGGTCGCTTCGGACCCGACATGGCGCCGGTCGGCTCTCCGGTCGTGGTCGGATCGGACACGGTCACCACGCCGCCGCGCCTCATGACGACCAGCTCGGGTGGCTACGTGATCTGGGTCACGGGCAACACGATCCGCGGTCGCGCGCTCGACATGATGGGCATGCCCACCGGCAGCCCCTCGACGCTCATCACGGGCAGTGGTCCGATCCAGCAGGCCAGCTTGCAGCGCGTCGGAGCCTCCGATCAGCTCGCGGTGAGCTGGGCGGACGGCGATCGCCCGCACATCGCGCAGCTCACCGGTGGTGCGCTGGGCACGGCGGAGTTCGTCGGTGGTGACCCGGGCATCTTCACCTCGATCGACATGGGTGGCCGTTCGGCCGGCACGATGGCTGGCCTGCCGCTCGCGGGCGCGACGGTCTACGACCTCGACGACCTCGGCTCGCGAGACGTCATCTTCCGCGTGATCGACGACACGGTCCGGCCGAACTTCCCGGCGGCGACCGTCTCGAGCGCGGGTGACTCCGCGTGGAGCGCGTCGGTGGAGCCGTTCCTCAGCGGTTATGCGCTCGCCTATCGCGCGCAGCTCGCGGGTGCGGAGCGCCCCGTGCTGCGAATCGGCTACCTCGACCGCGAGGGTTGCCGACTGGGCACCGTGACGGATCGCTTCGTCGTCGGCGTGATCGACTCCGAGACCGGCGCCGTGCCGCAGCTCGGTGTCGACGGCGGCACGATGCTGATCGTTTGGTCGGACGAGGGCGCCGGCAGCGCCTTCTACGAGTACTGGGCGTCCGTGATGACGTGCACGGAGAGGAGCTGATCCATGCGGACGATGTCCTCGGCGACTGAGTTGGCCATTCGCGTCTCTGTCGGCACGGGTCTCGTGCTGGCGCTCGCGTCCTGTCAGGGCGGGCAGCCCGACCCCACCGTCGACGCGGCGGTCGTCGACGGCGGCGCACCCGCGATCTGCGACACGCCCATCGAGGGCTGTGGCTGCAGCGTCGAAGGCGCGACGGCCGAGTGCTGGCCCGACGCGCTCGTCGAGGGCGGCGCCCGCGTGTGCCTCGTCGGTGAGATGACCTGCACCGGTGGCACGTGGGGCACGTGCGAGAACGTGCATCGCCTTGAGGGCGAGGACGGGCAGGACGTCGTCATCGAGGCGGCCTCGGACGATCCGATCGTCTGCGCCTCCTGCGAGCCGCGCTGTTTCCGCGCGATCGACACCATCCGCTCGCGCGACGTCATGGAGCGCGGGTCGAACGGGCTCGTGTTCAACCCCGCCGCGGGCAACAACGGCGCGGAGAACCCCGGCCGCATCATCATGTGCAGCGACCTGTCCTGCGGCACCCGGAGCTCGATCGGTGCGGGCACGGGCAATCCCTGGAACCCGACGCCGGACAATTCGGACGGCGTGACGGTCGACCCGGGTGACGGCGCGCTCGTGCTCGGCGTGCTCGGCCTCAACTCGCCCGGCGTGTGGGTCGCGAACTCCGGCAACGGCACCATCTCCCGCCTCGACCCGGCGACCGGCCGCGAGATCGGTCGCTACGTCGCCGAGCTTCCGGGACCGACTCGCTCGGGCCGCGCGCCGTACCCCTCGCGCACGGCGGTCGATCAGAACTTCGACGCGCTCATCGCCAACCGCGCGTTCGGAGGCCAGGGCACGCTGACGAAGATCGCGGCGGATCTGCGCCGCTGCGTCGACCGCAATGCCAACGGTCGCATCGACACCGCGACCGACCGCAACATGGACGGCCGCATCAACCAGGCGGACCCGAGCGAGTTCTACGGCGCCAACGACGAGTGCATCCTCTGGACGGTCGACGTCGGCGTTCCCGGCGGCACGCCTCGCTCTCTCGCGATCGGTCTCGCCCCCGCGGGTGCGGACGTCGGTGACGTCTGGGTGGGCAACTACAGCGAGGCGCGCGCGTACCGCGTCCGCTCCTCGGACGGTGCCGTGCTCGGCAGCGTGAGCACGTGCGCCGGTGGCACGTGCGTGTACTCGTACGGCGCGGCGATCGACTCGCGTGGTCGCGTCTTCTTCTGGGGCCGCCAGGGCGGCACGCGGACCTTCGGCTACGTCACGCCGGCCAGCAGCACGTTCACGATGACGGCGAGCATCCCGTTCGGGGTCGGCGGCTACGGCATGACCTACTACGTCAACGCCGATGGATCGCAGGAGTACTTCTTCAACGCCGACTCCGACCAAGGGATCGTGCTCCGCTACAACGTGCTCGCGAACAACTGGACGTACACCACGACGCCAGGCCGCGGCGCGCCGCGCGGCATGGCCGCGGACGTGAACGGAAACGTGTACGCGGCCGGCTGGACCAACGGCTACGGCTGGGGAGGCAGCTGCAACAACCGCCTCTGGCGTTGGGACACGAACCTCGCGAACTACCAGCAGTGGACCGCGCCGACCGCGAGCTGCTTCATGGGCGTCGGCGTGACGTTCGACAACGCGGTCTGGCTCATCGGCGGTGGCAACAACCGCGGCGCGCGCCTCGCGCCGGACCGCGGCTCGTGGGTGGAGTCGCCGCAGGTGTTCAACGGTCCGTACACCTACTCGGACTTCATCGGCTACGGCCTCAACGTCTTCGCGAACCCGCGCGGTCACTACTCGTTCATCACGGACGCGGGTGACACGTGTGACCAGCGCTGGCAGACGCTGGAGTGGAGCGCGATGGCGCCGGTCGGCACGTCGGTCGAGCTCTTCGTGCGCAGCTCGCCCACGTCCGCGGGCCTCGCGACGGCGACCTGGATCGGTCCGTTCCGCACGTCGCCGGCGAACCTCACGCTCGCGCCGGGCCCCGTGCCCAACGGCCGCTACCTCGAGATCGACATCCGCATGGAGACGACCGATCGCCGTCTCACGCCGCGTGTGTACAGCGCCGCAGCCGCCGGCTTCTGCGACTACACGCTCTACGACACGGGTGGCACGTACACCCGCCTCTACGACAGCACGCGAACGGAAGACGCCGCGACGCCGTCGACCATCTGCGATCCGCTCACCGAGCGCCCGATCTGGGGTGAGTTCACGTGGGACGCGACGCTTCCGCTCGGGACCACGATCACGCTCCAGTTCCGCGCCGGCCGCTCCGGTGCGGAGGCCGCGGCGGCGATGCCCGTCACGTACACCATCACGCCCTCGAGCATCCCGCCGATTCGCAGCGTGGCGGAGCTCTTCGTCATGGCCGGTCGTACCGGCGAGGAGATCCAGGCGCCGTTCATGGAAGCGCGCGCCATCCTCAACAGCAGCGCCGACGGACGTCGCACCCCGACGCTGCGGAGCTTCTCGCTCGAGTTCACGTGCGTCGACATGATGTGACCCTGCGCACGACGCTCGCGCTCGTGGGCGTGAGCGTCGTCGCCGCTGGTCAGCTCGCCGCCCCGCGCGTCCTCGGGCAGGACGCGCGGCGGGATCCGGTGTACGGCAACGTCGCCGCACCGATCGACGGGACCGAGCCTGCCGTCGTCGCGCCCAGCGAGGATCCCACCCTCGCTGCGCAGCGACGGGCTCGTGTCGCGGCGCGCGCCGGTGAGGTCGCGGTCACCGTCGGCGAGATCGAGGACTTCCTCGCGACGGCGCCGCGCACGGTCCAGGACACGTTCCGTTCACCCGCGGGTCGTCGCGGCGTGGTCGAGCGGCTCCTGCGCCAACACCTCCTCGCTCTCGAGGCGGAGCGTCGAGGCTCGATCGACGAGGTCACACGCCATCGCGCACGAAGGCGTGCCGATCGGGTGCTGCGCGATCTGCTCGAGGACGAGGTGCGCCGCGATCCCGGACCGATCCCGCCGCCCGATCCGCCCATCCAGATCCCCGAGGAGCGCTTCGCGGTGATCCTCCGCACCGACTCGCGGCAGGTCGCCGACGCCTGGGCCCGCGAAGCGGCGACGATGCCGTTCACGCAGGCGCTCGCCCGCGCGAACGAGGTCGGTCAGGGGCAGGAGACGCCGTACGGTCCGCGCGAGGCGGCGCCGCAGACGGAGCCGCCCGTCGAGGACGCGGTCTGGCGCGCCGTCTATTCGCTCGAGGCGATCGGGCGGACCTCGCGGCCGATCCCGATCGGTGGTGGTCGCTTCGCCGTCGTGTTCCTGGCCGGCACGACCGGCGGGTACACGCAGGAGGGGCCCGACGAGCGAGCGCGCCGCATGCTCGCGGCCGAGCGTGCGCTCGTCGAGCTCGTCACGCAGGTGCGCGCCGATCGCGTCACGTCGTTCGATCCATCGAGCATCGATGGTGTGGCGTTCCGCATGGGCCCCGATCGCTCGCCCGAAGCCATGCGCCAGCTGGCGCGCGAGGTCGAGGCGGTGCGTGCTGCACAAGCTGCACAGGCCCAAGCAGCTCCCGACGATGACGAGGCCGTGCCGTGATCACACGCTCGCTGGCGCTGGCCGCGCTCTGCACGCTCGGGCCGCTGACGGCAGGTTGTCAGAGCTGCCTCGGCGATCCTCCGGCCCCTCCGCCGACGGCGGACGACGGTGATCACTCTGGCGATCCGGAGCTCACGCTCGGCCTCGATCCAGAGGTGGCCCAGCGCACCGTCGCCGTGGTCGACGGAGAAGAGCTGCGCGTCCTCGACGTCGCGTACGCCATCGACGATCTGGCGCCGATCGCGGCGGCGCGCGCGGCGGATGCGCAGCGACGCCGCGAGCTCGTCGAGGCGATGGTGATCGAGCGCGCGCTCGCTGCCGAGGCGCGGGATCGCGGCCTCGACGAGGATCCGCGCGTCGCCCGCGCCCGCGAGGAAGTGTTCGTGCGCACCCTCGTCGAGCAGATCGAGCGAGAGGTGCCGCCGCCGACCGAGGAAGAGATCCGCGGCTACTACGACTCTCATCGAGATCGCTACCGCGCCCCCGAGCTCCGCAGCGTGTCGCTGCTCTTCACGCGCGACGAGGCCGCAGGCCGCGCCGCCCTCACGCGCATGGCTGCCGACACTCGACACATCCCCCAGATCTGGCGCGACGTCGCCGATGCGATCGGCTTCATGGGACCGCTCGCGTACCCCGTCGAAGAGACGGAGATGTTCGCGCGCGAGCCGCGTCCGGGCGAAGGGAACATCCCGCCGGAGATCCGCGACATCGCCTTCGCGAGCGAGGTGCCGTCGCTCCACCCGGAGCTCGTGCCGTTCCATGATGGCTGGTACCTCGTGCGCACCGTGAGTCGCACGGATCCGACCGATGCGTCGTTCGAGGATGTGCACGACCACATCCGCGACGAGCTCCACGCCGAGCAGGTGGACGCGCGCGTCACGCAGCTCGTGGCCGAGACGCTGAGTCAGGCGAGCTTTGATGACGAGGCGCTCGACTCGGTCCACGTGCCGGTGTGGCAGCCCCTCGTCGGCCCGCGCCCGCACTGATCCCGGAGCGCACGCGCGTCGGCGCGTCGGCCTGGACCCAGGGCACTCAATGCGCGAGGTAGAGGCGGAACGCGTAGGCCAGCGCGCCCGCGCCCACCATCGTCACGATCGCGGCCACGAAGAAGACACCGATCCACAGCCATGGCGGACGCCGCGGCGTGGTCGTCGTGACGGTGATCGCGCGCTCGGGGCGTGTGAACGAGGCGGGGGGCGCGACGCCGCCGTAGCCGGCGCGCGGTGGCTGTGCGGGCGGAGGTTGCGGCAGCGGAGGTTGCGCCTGCGGCTGCGTTGCGACGGGGGCCGGCGGCGGGGTCGCTGCGAAGGGCGCGGCGCCTTGCGCAGGAGTGCTCCAGGACGGTTGCGGAGGCGGGGGCGCGGGCACGAACGGCGGGGGCGGCTCGATGCGTGGGGGCGGCGCGACCAGCGGCGGCGCGATCGGGCCGACCAGTGGCAGGTCTCGTGTCGTGTCGCGAGGCGCGCCGCGTGCGAGACGTGGAAGGTCGCGCGCCGTGTCTTGCGCACCGCGAGGCGGTGTCTCGGGCGCGCGCGTGACGGCGCGACGGACGCCGCTCGCTGCCGGCAGGAACATGGCGCGATCCTCGGAGACACCGATCGCCCGCGCGAGGCGCATCGCGAACTCGTCGACGGTGCGGATGCGGGCGTCGACGTCGCGCGCGAGCGCATCGGCGAGCACACGCTCGAGCTCCGGCGACGCATCCGGACGAACGCTGCGCAGCGACAACGTTCGCCCCTCGAGGATGCAGCCGAAGAGCTGTCCGAAGTCCTCGGCCGGGTAGACCGAGCGCCCGGTGAACATCTCGAAGGCGATGGCGCCGATCGCGAACACGTCCGCGCGCTCGTCGATGGGCGCGTGCTCGTGGAGCATCTCGGGCGCCATGTAGCGAGGTGTCCCGAGCACCGTGCCCGTGGCCGTGATGCGATCGGGCTTGGCGGTGTAACGAGAGAGGCCGAAGTCGAGGATCTTGCAGGGCGGCAGCCCGCTCTCGAGCAGGAGCACGTTCTCCGGCTTGAGGTCGCGGTGGAGGATGCCCTTCGCGTGCGCGAGCGCGACACCGTCACACATCGTCGCGAGCACGGGCCACGCGTCCCGTGGCACGAACGGTCCGCCTTGCGAGAGGCGATCCTTGAGCGTCTTGCCGACGAGGTGCTCCATCGCGAGCCACCAGGTTCCGTCCTTGGCCTGCCCGAACGCGACCAGCTGGACGATCGCGGGATGGTGGATCTCGCGGAGCACCGCGGCCTCGCGCTGGAAGCGCTCGACGACGGCGGGATCCTTCTGACGATCCTTGTGGAGGACCTTGAGCGCGACGAGCGTGCCCGTCTTCATGTCGACGGCCGTCAGCACGCGGCCCATGGCGCCGATGCCGAGGCGCGCGTCGACGCGGAAGCGATCGCCGAAGAAGCCTCCGACGTCGGTCGCGCTCACGACCGCCGTGGCCTCTTCTTCGTCCCACTGGCCATCGGGTGGCTGAGACGACGGGCCGGGATCCGCCGCGCGCGCAGCTGCGCGAGGCACGCCGACGACCTCGGTCTGGTCGTCGAAGTCGTCCGGTGCGCCCGGAACGGGAGAATCCGTCACGGCAGCATGATAACGGATCCGCGCGCGCGTCGTGTGGCGATGGTGAGACGAGCCGGGAAGGTCGCGCGTCCCGCCGTGGTCAGAGGTCCACGGAGAACAGCACGGCGCGCTCCGATCGCGCGGCCTGCTCGTAGAACGGCGCGAGCCGCTCGAACCACGCGAGCGTGTAGGTGAGGTCCTCTTCGTCGAGCTCGCCGTAGTCGCTGCGGTCGATCCGCTGGTAGGCGGCGCGGAAGCGCGCGGCGTCCCACGCGCGCAGCGCACGGGCGATGGCCTCGACGCGGTCGGTCGGCTTCACCGAGACGATCGCGGCCTCGCTCGAGACGAGCAGCGTCCCGCCGAGGATCACGTTCGAGAGTGGAGGGCGGCCGTTGTCGAGCGCGAGGCGGCCATCCGTCAGCGCGCGGTGGATCGCGTCCCACGCCTTGTCGAGCTCGCACGCGTGCTCCCAGCGCTCCTCGATCTCGCTCACGATCGCGAGCACCTGCGCATCCGTCGTGGCGTTGCCGAGCTCCTCGAGCTCGTCGTCGTCGATCGCGAAGAGGACACCGCGTCCAGACATCCACATCCTCCGAGGGCGACTGTCGTCACCGAAAGCAAGGCCAGGCGCAGGATACCGCAGCGGCTCGGCCGCGTGCGCCGCACGATCAGGCTCCGGCCCACCGCGAGAAGCGGTCGACGCCCACGGCCGTCGCTGCGCCGACCAGCCAGCCCGCGAGCAGATCGCTGGGGTAGTGGACGCCTGCATAGAGACGCGAGAGCGAGAGGGCGACTGCGACGGCGATGGCGACGCTCCCCCAGCGAGGGCCGTAGCGCAGCGCGATCCAGGTCGCGCCCGCCATGCACGCGGTCGCCGTGCCGGAGGGCATGCCGGTGCTCGCGGGTGGCGGGACGGTGCCGAGCACGTGGAGCTGATCGCGCAGCCACGCGACCGCCGTGGGCCGAGGCCGCGCGACGATCGGCTTGAGGATCGTCTCGCTCACGAGGAGCGAGAGGAGGAACGCGAGCCAGCCATCGCGCAGCGATCGCGCCTCTTCACGCGAGCGACGCACCGCGAGCACGACGAGGAGCGCGAGCGGGAAGCCGTAGAGCCCCCAGTCGGTCGCGAAGCGCACCATGGGGTCGAGCCATGGCGCGCGCAGGCCGTTGAAGAACAAGAGGAGCGTCGTGTCGCCGGGCACGCGCGAGTCATAGCGTGGATCAGGCGTCTTCCTCGACTCCGCGTCGAGCGGACGTGTCCTTGGCCTCGTGTACGCTCCGCGTCATGTCCACGCGCACCAAGGCCGCCGTGATCCAGATGATCTCGACCGATCAGGTCGAGCCCAACCTCGCGCAGATGGAGCGCCTCGTGCGCGCGGCGGCCGAGGATCGCGCCGCGCTCGTCGTCGTGCCCGAGTGCTTCGCGTACCTCGGCTCCGACGCTGCGGGCGCGACGTCTCCGGGCAAGGCGGCGATCGCCGAGACGCTGCCCGAGGGCGGACCGATCCTCGCGCGCTGCGCCGCGCTCGCGAGAGAGCTCTCGGTCGAGCTCGTGCTCGGCGGCTTCTGGGAGCGCGGCGTCGATCCGAAGAAGGTGAAGAACGCGTGCGTGCACCTCGATGCGCGCGGCGTCGTGCGCGCGGTCTATCGGAAGATCCACCTCTTCGACGTCGATCTGCCCGATGGCACCAAGCTCGAGGAGTCGGCGTCCGTCGAGCCGGGCAGCGAGCTCGTGGTGACCGACGCGGCGATCGGCCGTCTCGGTCTCTCGGTCTGCTACGACGTGCGCTTCCCCGAGCTCTACCGAGGCCTCGTCGATCGAGGCGCGACGGCGCTCACGGTGCCTGCGGCGTTCACGCTGACCACCGGCAAGGATCACTGGCACGTGCTCCTGCGCGCGCGCGCGATCGAGTCGCAGTGCTACGTGCTCGCTGCAGCGCAGACCGGAAAGCACTCGAGCACGCGGCAGAGCTACGGTCACGCGCTGATCATCGATCCGTGGGGCACGGTGCTCGCGGAGTGTGGCGAGGGGGAGGGCTACGCGTGCGCGTGGATCGACGGCGACGTCGTCGCCCGCATCCGCGCCAGCCTGCCGAGCCTCGCCCACCGCCGGCTGCGCTGACCTCCCGCGCGAGGGCGTCACCTCGCGGGCAACACCACGTGGAAGCGCACGATGCCGCTCGAGCTCTGCCCGTGCGACGCATCGAGGATCGCTGCCTGTGCACAGACCTCTGCCGGGGTCGCTGGCGCTCGCCCGTGCGGCGTGAGGTTCGAGGTGCCGAGGCCCATCGCACCCCAGCCCATCCACATCAGCTCGAGATCGAAGCTCTCGTCGCGCTCGCTGCGGCAAGCGCCCATCGCCGCGCGGGCCGCCTCCGCGATCGCCCGTTCCGTCGCGCCGTCGCTCATGCCCATCACGCGCGCGCTGACCGACACGCCCTCGGCGTCGGCCGCGGAGCCGACCGGCACCGTGGATGGAGCGCCCGCGGCGGGTGGGGGCGCGGTGCCGATGCGCGGGTCGGCCGCGGGGGGCGCGACCGGGGAGGCGGGCGAGGCGGTGGGCGCGGCGGCCGCGCTCGCCTCGCGCACGGTCTCGACGTCCTCGAGGATCGACGAGGCCGCGTCGCCCACCACCCACGCGAGACCTCCCATCGACACGACGGCGAGCACGCTCGCGAGACAGGTCATGGCGAGGAGCGAGAGCGCGATCACCGCGAGCGCGCGTGGCCAGCGCGACGGGGCGCTCGGTGCGGACGGTGCGAGGGTCGTCGGTGGCAGCGACGCGAGCGCGCTCGACAGCGGCGGCAGTGAGCTGCCTCGCTGTGCACGGGCCATCTCGCCCAGCTCCTTCGCGACCTCGGCGGCCGTGATCGTCCGCCGCGCCGGGTCCACCTCGAGGCAGCGCGCGACGAGGTGCACCAGGGTGGACGGTACGCCCGGCGCGAGCTCTGCCACGCTCTGCACGGGGTGCGTCAGCTTGCGAACGAGCAGCTCCTCGATCGTGCGCGCGTCGTGTGTCGGCCGGCCCGTGAGCAGGCGAAAGAGGATCGCGCCGAGCGCGTAGACGTCTGCCGCAGCCTCGACGGTGCGCGCGCCTCCCTTGAGCTGCTCGGGCGCCATGTAGAGCGGGGTCCCCATGATCGCGCCCGTGGCCGTGCGGGCGCTGCCACCGAGCAGCGGATCGGCGAGCTTGCTCATGCCGAAGTCGAGCACCTTCGCGCGGCGCGTCCCGTCCGGCATGCGCGCCAGGAACACGTTCGCGGGCTTGAGGTCGCGGTGCACGATGCCGCCCTTGTGCGCATCGGCCACGCCCGCCGCGATGTCGCGCGCGATCTCGATCGCATCGAGGATCGCGAGGCGATCGCGGCCCGCGAGGTGTTGCTCGAGATCCTCGCCCTCGAGCAGCTCGAGCGCGAGGAAGGGTGCGCCGCCCTCGGCGATGCTCGCGTCGAGCACGTCGACGATGTACGGGCTCATGGTGCTCGCCGCGGCGCGCGCCTCGCGGAAGAAGCGCTCGACCATCTCCGCGTCGGTCGCGTGGCGAGGGTGCAGGACCTTGAGCGCGACTGGCCGTCCGGTCACGGCGTGCCTCGCGCGGTAGACCGTGCCGAACGCGCCGTGTCCGAGCTCGCGCTCGACGACGTAGCGATCGATCTGCGACGGTGTCGCCAACCGGGGAGTCGTACGCCATCCGACGAGTGGCGCCCACCCGAGCCCCCCTTCACGACGCGTCGGTCGACACGCGAGAGGCCTCTCGTGGCCAGCCCGAAGCTTCTCGTGGCCAGTCCGAGGCTTCGGACGACAAGCGAGAAGCTTCGGACGACAAGCGAGAAGCTTCGGACGACAAGCGACCAGCTTCGGACGACAAGCGACAAGCTTCGGACGACAAGCGACAAGCTTCGGGTTGCGTCGCTCGGCGCGGGACGCGAGCATCGGGGGATGCATCGGAGCGACGTCGGATCTCGGACGCGGGTCCTCCTCCTCTCGGCCGTGTTCGCCTCGGGCGTGGCGTGTGTCTCGCCACCCGGCGTGATCGACATGGACGGTGGTCGTTACATGCGAGAGGGCGGACCCAGTCCGGTGTTCCGCGAGTGCGCGGGCGAGGGCGGTGTCGGTGACGCTGCGTGTGGCGAGGCGGGCATGCCGTCGACGGACCCTGACGCGGGCAACGACGCGGGCCCTCCGCCGCCGCCCTGCAACCTCGTCACGTTCGAGTACACGGACGCGAGCGCGACCTCGGTGTGGGTCTCGGGGTCGTTCCTCGCGGACGGCGCTGGTGTGTGGCCTTCGACGCCTGCGATGGGCGCGCTCGTCCTCGAGAACGACGGAGCGGGGAACTGGAGCGTGGAGCACCTCGTCGAGCCGACGGGGCGACACACCTACAAGATCATCGTCGACGGCACGCGCTGGATCGCCGATCCCGGAAATCCCGTGACGGAGCCGGACGGCTTCGGTGGTCAGAACAGCGTGCTCGAGGTCTGCAGCTCGAGCTGCGGAGATCTCGCGGAGTTCGACTGGCGCGATGCGGTCATGTACTTCGCGATGGTCGACCGATTCCGCGACTCGGACGGTCGTCGCATGGACGTGAGCGGTGCGACCGACGGGCCCATCGCCAGCGGTCAGTACCTGGGCGGTGATCTCGCGGGCGTGACGGAGCAGCTGCCCTACCTCGCGGATCTCGGGGTGACGGCGCTCTGGCTCAGCGCGCCGTACGAGAACCGCGACACCGCGGGCGCGGCGATCGATCCGGCCTCCGATCCGCGCATGTACTCCGCGTACCACGGCTACTGGCCGGCTCCGGACAACGTCGACTACTCGATGCCCTCGCGCCCCACGCCGCGACCGCGCGTCGAGTCACGCATCGGCAGCGAAGGCGACCTCCGCACGCTCGTGGACACGCTGCACGCGACGACGGGGCGCGACGGTCACACGATGAAGATCCTCTTCGACTACGTGATGAAGCACGCAGACTCGGAGAGCGGCCTCTACCGCGCACACCCGGACTGGTTCGTGAACCCGGTGACCACGTGCGCCCCGGATCGCTGGGACGACTCGTACTGGAGCACGCGTTGCTCGTTCACGACGTACCTGCCGTCGTTCGACTTCTACCAGGACGCGCCGCGGCGCTGGTCGGTCGACGACGCGACGTGGTGGGCCACGGAGTACGACCTCGACGGCTTCCGTCTCGACGCCGTGAAGCACATCCCGCTGAGCTGGCTGACCGATCTGCGCGACCGCATCGATGCGGCCGTGCCGATGCCGGCGGGGCAGCGCTTCTACATGGTGGGCGAGACGTTCGACTACTTCAGCCGCGACAACCTGCGGCGCTTCGTCGATCCGGAGGAGATGCTCGACGGGCAGTTCGACTTCCCGTTCAAGCGAGAGCTGTGCACGGCGCTGTTCCGACCGGAGGGGAGCCTGGCGGGCTTCTCGGCGTGGATGGACGGCAACGACGGCTTCTATGGTCCGGGCTCGCTCATGACCACGTGGATCGGCAACCACGACATCCCGCGCGCGATCCACTTCGCGAGCCGCCAGATCGGCAGCTGCACGGAGGGCTCGAATCCGGGCAACGGGTGGAACCCCGCGGCGTTCACGCAGCCGACGGACGCGGCGCCGTACGAGCGTCTCGGGCTGGCGTTCGTCGTCATGTTCACGAGCCCCGGCATCCCGCTCGTCTACTACGGCGACGAGATCGGCCTCGCCGGCGGCGGCGATCCGGACAACCGCCGCATGATGCCGTGGGAGGACGAGGGCGACACGCTCCTGCCACCACAGCTCGCGCTGCGCGACACCGTGAGGGCGCTCGGCCGGATCCGCGGCGAGAACCTGGTGCTCGGGCGCGGGCGCCGCACGACGCTCGCGTCCTCGCAGGACACGTGGGTGTACCGCATGACCGGCTGTGGCAGCGCGGGTGCGAGCGACGTGATCGTCGCGATCAACCGTGCAGACGGCGCGAACACCGTGAGCGTGCCGGCGGGGAGCTACGACGATCTCGTCTCGGGGGCGATGGCGAGTGGTGGCTCGATCTCTCTCGGTCCACGGAGCTTCCGCATCCTGCGCGTCCGCTGACGTCAGACCGTGACAATCGTGCGCACCCCCGGAAGGCCCGCGATGCGCCTCGCGTGACCCGATCGCGTGACGCGCACGGCCTCCGCGACGCCTCCACCACGCCGCAGCCGACTCAGCGCGCGCTCTGCGACGCACTCGCGCCACCA
>JBILLJ010000258.1:0-6991 GCA_044376125.1 Sandaracinaceae bacterium | reverse complement strand
AGCGCGCCGTTGTCGTGGCACTGGCCGTGGACGGTGAAGCTCGCGACGTTGCCGGAGATGCCGTACTCCACCTCGACCCAGCCGGCGCCGTTCCAGCTCGGGTCCACGCCACCCGTCGTGTCGATGTTCGTCGACAAGTAGAGCGCGCTCGGACGCAGCGAGCCCGCGCTCGCGCCCGTGCTGTTGCCGTTCGTGATCTCGCCGATGCCGCGCTCGTAGAACATCTCCCCGCGGCTCTCGGCCTCGAACGCGTCGTCGAGCCACCGGATCTGATTGCCCAGATAGTCCCACTCGTAGTCGAGCTGCTGGATGCGCTCGCCGTGGCTCTGGCCGATCATCGAAGCAGGACGCGGCTGCATGGGGTCTTGCCCGTTCGGGCCCGCCGCGTCATCGCGCCAGTCGGTCGACGTGTCCGTGCCATAGCCCGACTCGTCGCGGTACTCGTAGCTGACCTGCGCGACGCGATAGAGGCTGTCGTGGCCGATGTAGGTGTTGCGGGGACGGTGGCCCTCGGCCCACTGCTCGACGGGGCGGGCGTCGCGGATCTCCACAAGGTTGCTCCCGACGTCCCAGCCGAACTGCTCTCTGGCGACGTATTCGACGGCGCCGATCGCCCCGGCCATCGCGCCCATCGTGGGGGCGCGCACCGCCTCGTGCGCGATGGGGCGATTGCGGATGTCGTAGTCGAACGACTCGTCGAGGAGGCCCGTCGTGCCGCCCCAGCTCCGCGTCTCGACCTGACCCTCGACGTCGTAGTCGACCGAGCCGAGCACGCGAATCGGCTCCTCGCCGACGTAGGCCGTTGCGGCGATGGGCAGGCCCCGCGGGTCGAGCTCGAGCTCGCCCGAGACGACGGGGCCACCACCGAGCGAGGGACCCTCGAAGTCGGGGTCGAGGGGGAGCGTGAGGCGCCGGCCGCGCCCGGCGTGATCGTACTCGCTCGTGCGGATGTAGGTGTGAACGGGCTCCGCGTCGTACTGGATGTTCGAGAACGAGAAGGACCCGAGCTCCTGCAGCACGGGATGGTCGCCCGAGAGGTCCGACTCGAGGATCGGGGCGCTGAACGGCATCATCGCCATCTGGCGTGCCGTCCAGATCGCGTTGCCGCGGTCGTCGTACGCCACCGCCGAGCGCTGACCGCGGTCCGTCACGCCCGTCGCGCGGCCGGCCGTGCCACCGTGCGTGGGCACGACGAGATCCGAGGTCCAGTCCGGCAGAACGTCGTAGTCGTAGCGAACGTCGACGGTGACGGTGGCGCCCAGCACGCCCTCGCCGATCGACCCCGACGGAACCGTGTTGTCCAGACTCGGTGCATCCGTGACGGCCGACACCGCCTCCGCGCAGCTCACGTACTGCTCGCCGAGCAACCGTCCGCCGAGATCGTAGAGGAAGTTCTGCCCACAGCCGCGCGGGTCGCGCACGCCCACCAAGTCACCGACGCGGTTGAAGCGATAGCGCCAGGTGTTTGTGCCAGTGTCCGCGTTGGTCGGGTCGTCCGTGTCCGGGTCGAAGCTGCCGAGGCGGCGGCCGACCGAGTCGTAGACGAAGTCGCGGCGAACGAAGGCGCCGGGCACCGACAACGGCGAGGACGGACGCACTGACTGGTCCGTCGTCTGTGTGCGGACGAGCGTGAGCACCACGCCGTCGGCGCGGTAGTAGCTGTAGAGGCGATCGAAGCGATCGTCGGCCGTGCCCACCTCGGTGGACTCGACGAGGATCTGATCGATCACCCGCCCGAAGCCGTCGCTCCGGCTCGTCGTGCAGGTGCGAGAGAAGTGCGTGCCCTCGAGGTTGTCGAGAGGATCACAGACGGTCGTGGAGGCGGCGTGGAAGGCGGTCGTCGTCAGCGCGCCGTCTTCGGCGTAGAGGAACCGCGTGCGACCGAAGGCGTCGTAGTTCGTGCGCATGGACGCCGGTGCCGCGGGCTGGCCGGACGTCGGCGACAGCACCGTCGTGAAGTCGGTGACGTCCGCGAGGTAGCTCGGGTGGAACGCGCGCGTGACCTGACCCTTGCGATCGAGGATGGCGATGCCGCTCCGGATCCAGTGATGACCGGGCGTGTCGCGCTCGGCCTGCGCCAACGTCGCACGAACACGACCGAGGCCATCGACGTAGCCGATGGCCGAGGAGATCGGCGGCTCGGTGCCGAGGCCATCGAAGCCGCAGCGCCCGCCATCCACGCGAAGAACCTGCGTCGTGAGCACGCGGGACATCGGCTGTCGCACCGGGTCCGTCGTGAGTTCGTACGAGAGGACCGTCGTCGGGACGCCGCGGCCGCACTCCTCGCCGGTGGGCAGGCCCACCGGTGGCGGAGTCATCGTCGTCAATCGCCCGAGGCCATCGTGCGTGAGGCTGGTCTCTTCGCTGTTGGGATCGAGGACACGACGCACGGCGCCGAGGCCGCGATCCCAGCCGGGATTGGCCGTGTCCATCGGGACCGAGGTTGCCAACGTCGCCGTCGCGCTGACGAAGGCCGTCTCGGTGATCGGGAACTGCCGATACACGCCATCGTAGGCCACGGTGCCGAAGCGCATGCAGCCCGCGGGCGGCGTCGTGGGGGCGCTCGAGCCCGTCGGGGCGGCGCCTGCGCATGCGGCCGTGGAGCTGCCCCACGCGTCGAACCATGTGCGACTGACGAGCGCCTCGGGCGCGTTGCTCAGCGTGAGGGCGCCGCCCTCGAGGAAGCTGTCACCCGCGAACTCGTAGGCGGGCACACCCGCGTGCGAGACGGGCGTCGTGGACGTGAGCGGATCGCCCGTGGCGTCGTCGAACGTCGTGGTGGTGTCGCCGAAGTGGTAGCTCGGTGCGCTCGCGCCGAAGCCGAACTGCCGCTCCGTGCGCCAGAGCCAGTGGCCGTCGTCGTTGAGGAGCAACGGCTCGGTGACCGAGGTGACGCGCTCGTCGGTCTCGCCGACCCAGCCGGGCGCATCTGCGGGCGTCGGGCGGTAGTGACCGTAGACGGTCTGTCGAAGGACGTGGCCGAGGTTGTCCACTTGGTCGTACGTCGTGCGGACGCGAGCGTGCAGCTCGCCGCGCAGGGCGATCGTGCGTGGCGGATCGGACGTCGGGGCCCCGCTCGCGCTCTCACGTCGCACGCTCGGCAGGGCGAGCGACGCCGTGCCCGGCGTGAAGGGGCTCGTGTCGTACCGGACCTCGTTCATCTCCGACACGAAAGCGTACTGGATCGGCCGGCCGTCGAGGCCCTCGTGCAAGAGGCGCGTCGTCAGGCTCGCGTGGCTCGTGGTGAGGAACGTGCCTTGTCGGTCGAAGACCTCGGTCAGGTACTCGCGTCCCTTGAGCGCCTCGTCCGGCGACCAGGCGAGTCGATCGTCGGCGATGTTCGCGGGCCGACGGCCCTGGTGAAACCAGGTGCGGGTGAGCACCGACTCGTCGTACGGACCGGCGGGCTCGTCGTGGCTGTCGCCGAGCACGATCGCGTCCGCCGCGCCGAAGCCGCGGAACTCCTGCTCGATGCCCTCGTAGTAGCCGTCGTGGTAGGCGAAGTGGCTCTCGGAGACCTGCTCCTCGCGGCCGAAGACGTTCATGCGGTCCGTCGTCCGAACGGACCGCACCACCGTCGAGAGAACGGGCGTGCCCTCGGCGCGGTAGAGGTTCTCGTCGGGCTCGTCGCTCAGGCGCGCCAGGCGCTGCGATGGTGAGCCCTCGATGCGATGCCAGGTGAACGACTCGCAGCTCGTGCCGCACGAGCGCGCCTCGGCGAGGTCGCGCAGGTAGTCGACGGCGGCGGACTCGTATGCGATCTCCGTCGCCGCACCGAGGCCGTTCTCCACGCCGACCAGCAGGCGCGGCCGCTGCGAGACTCCGCCGTTCGAGAGTAGGTCGACGTATCGCCAGCCCGAGCCGTCGCCGTAGACCGCGTCGATGGTCCCTGAGCCGTCGATGTCGGTGAACCGCACGCGGTTCGCGAAGCCTGGGGCGGGGGGCGTGCCTCGCAGGATCAGGCGGTCGGTGAAGCTCTGCCCCGCGCGGTTGAACCACACGTCAATCGCATCGAAGCGCACCGCGACGATGTCGCTCGCGCCATCACCGTCGAGATCGGCGAGCTGCACGCCTGCGAGGTCGATCGGCAGATCGCGAGGGGGGCTCGTCACCTCGATGTAGCGATTGGCACCCTCGCCGCGCGCACACATGCGGGGACCGGTGCCCCAGCTCCCGAGGCCGCGACCAGGCCAGTAGCGGATGCGGCCGCGCTGGATCTCGACGATGTCCTGCAGGCCATCGCCGTTCATGTCGGCGAAACGCGCCTCGGGCGACTCGAAGTCGAGCGGGAGGCCGGACTGGAGGAGGCACGACTCGTACGGCGCCGTGGACAGCGCCACGTTCGACGTGGTCAATCGTCCGGTGCCCGTGATCCGGTAGCTGCCGAATCGCCCGTCGCCGCCCGGCAGCCAGCCGAGGTTCAGCCACGTCTGCATCACGGTGCCCGTGGTGCGCACGACATCGACGAGGTGATCGTTGTTCACGTCGAGCACCTGGATGTGCTGACCGTCACGCGTGAGATCGATGCGGGGATCGAGGTCGTCGCGCGGCAGATCGAGACTCGCGTACGCGAAGCGCCAGCCCTGGTCTCGCGGCGACGTGAACGCAGCGCCGCTGGCCGGATCGGCGCGGCGCACCGGCGTGAACCAGCCGTACGTGCGCTCACGCGGCATGTGGAGGAGGTCGCCGCGCCCGTCGCCGTCGACGTCCATCGGGACGATGTTGAGGTTCGAGAACGCCATCACGCCGGACAGGTCCGAGCGCATCGGTACGGGCACGGCGCCGGAGAACGTGCCTGCCGTCGCAGGACGAGCGTCGGTGCCCGAGAACCCGTTGAAGAAGACGCCCGCAGCAGGCTGCCCATCGGCGGTGCGGTAGCGCGCAGGATCGGTGACGACGAGATCGGGCAGGCCGTCCGAGTTCACGTCCATCAGCTCGGTGCGCGCCTCGTCGATGGAGTTGGGCGGGCTGCCCGGCACGTCCACCAGGCGGCTGGACAGCGCGCCGAAGCCCGGGATGGACTCGCCCGAGCTCGCACGTTCGGGAAGGGACGAGTACTGAAACCGCATCGCGGGCAGGAGCTCGCCGACGATCGCGTCGGTGAGGCTCGATTCGGGCACGCTCCGGTTGCCCTCGCGCCAGGCCAGCACCGTGTCCTGCACCACGAGGCTGCGGTCCACGCTCGGTCGCCCCTCGACCTGAACCGACTCGAGCAGCGAGTGGAAGGGGCCCGCCTGATAGCGGAAGTGGTAGCGACGCACGAGCGCGCGACCGCCGCTGGTGTCGTCGAACGCTGTGACCTCCACGCGGCGCAGGCGCCGCGCCGTGGTGATGGGGTAGCCGCTCGTGTACGTGGTGAAGGCGTCGTCACGCGGCTCGTACACGAAGCGCACGCGCGCGCCGTACTCCCCGAGGGCGCGCGTGCAGTCGCGTCGCGCCTCGACGGTCGGCGCTTCGCACGCGACGGGCGAGACGTACGAGATGTCCGCGAGGTAGAGCTGACCTCTGTCCCGCGTGTAGCGGTAGTAGATGGTCGAGCCGTGCGCGTCGGAGCTGCGCGTGATCATCCAGCGGAAGATCTTCGCACTCGTCGAGGTCGCCGCGGACTCGTCGTCGATCTCGATCGCGTTCGTGGAGTCCACGTCCGACGCGCTCTCCGTGGTCGGCAAGACGCCGAAGTCGAAGCGCGAGCCGTCCGGCGACTGCACGACCCACCGACGTGAGTCGCGCGCGCGGAAGAAGCGCATGAAGCCGCCTTCGACGCGGGCGCGGTACTGCTGCCATCCGACGACATCGAGCGGCACGCTCGCAGCGACGCCGTCGACGCTCGCGATCGCAGCGTTGTCGACGGGGACGAGCTCTTGACCGCCGTTGTAGATGAAGCGGTCCTCCGCCGAGTGCCACGTCGCGCGATCGTCGTAGGTGGGCAGGCCACGGTCCGTCTGGCGCGAGATGAACGGGACACCGAAGCCCCAGCCGAACCCGAGCGCGCCGTTGCCGCCGGACGACGAGTACGAGATCGAGATGGAGGGCTGAACGCCCGCGCGTCCCGGTGCGACGGCGATGGGCACGCCGAACGTCGCCGTGCCCGACGAGAGGATGGGAGAGAACGACTCGCCCATGCCCTCGATGGAGCCCTCGGCGTTGGGCAGGGAGATGGCTTGTGGGTTGACCGCAGTCCGCGTCTCACCGCCCGGGAGCGCGATCGGCGTCGCATCCGTGGCGGCCGCTGCGGCCGCCTCCGCAGCTTCGGCCTCGGCGATGGGCTCCGCCGCGGCCTCCTCGACAGCCTCCAGGGCCTCTCGATCGACGGGGCTCGCCTCGACCTCGGCCTCGTCGGCCTGGACAGCCGCACGCTCCGAGATCCGCGGGACGTCCTGAGCAGCGGCTCGCCCGGGCACGTAGGCGCCGAGCGGGAGCCAGACCAGCAGGGTCGCGAGGCTCGTACAGAGCGCGCGAGCCAGGAAGCCGCGCAATCGCGGATGCGCGGTCTCGATCGACCGATGTCGGCCCAGGGACATACGACCTCAGGGTCAGAAGGTCAGGTGGAAGACTTGGAGGCGGTGGGTCGTGTCGGTGATCGCGATGTAGGTCACGATCCAACCGTCTTCGGGTCGCGGCCCGGCGCGGCCGACGCTGATGTCTTCGATCTCCCAGACGCCGCTCATCGCCTCTTCGAGACGTGACAGCGCAGGGAGCGGCGCGGCGCCGCTGGAGGTGGCCACGCCGAGGGGGCGCGTGTCGGTGTTCGAAGACCGCCAGAGCGCGAGCCACTCTCCGCTGCCTTCTCCGGGAACGGACGCGACCGCGAGGTCCTCGTCGATGGCGCGCCCCCCGAACGTCACCAGGTCCGCGACCTCGGTGTCGATGTCGGGTGCGCCATCCTCGAGCCAGCGGAGGTTCACCGTGCCTCGATCCGCGACCGTCTGGGTGCCGACGAGCACGCCATCGGTCCCCCGCAGCACCACGAGATCCGCAGGAAGGTGGAACA
>JBILLJ010000139.1:0-23167 GCA_044376125.1 Sandaracinaceae bacterium | reverse complement strand
GCACGCGGCCGCCGCACGCACACCATCGATGTAGCCCTGCGGCACCGCGCCTTCGCGCGAGAGCGCGCGGACACGCCGGCTGCCCGGGTGGTGGTAGGGCGACCACTCCACGACCGAGCCGTCCGCGAGCACCTCGACCAGCGAGGCCTCGTAGCGATCGACACAGAAGCGGTCGGTGACTGGCACCATGCCATCGGGACACCCCGCCTCCCCAGGCGCCTCGGTGAGACCGGTGTTGGGCAGCGGCACGTCGGCGGGATCGCACATCCCTGCATCGGGTGAGGGCCCCGCATCCGGCAGCGGGCCCGCGTCGCCCCGAGGTACGCAGCACTGGATGCCGGCAGGTCCGGGGCAGAAGCCGGGCACCGACATGCCCGTACAGAGAGAGACGTCCATGCACGTGCCAGCGACGCCAGAGACGGAGCAGCTGCCCCACGAGGCGTCCATGCCCCACGCATCCAGACTGGCACCATCGAGACTGGCACCATCGAGACTGGCACCATCGAGACTGGCACCATCGAGACCGGGCGCATCGAGACTGCCGCCATCGAGGCGTGCGGCGTCGGCGTCGGTGGACGCGTCGCATCCGACGCAGGAGAGCAGCGCGAGGACCCACGCACCACGGATCTGCGTGCGGCTCACGCGCTCTCCTCTCGTCGAGGTTCGAACGCCGTCAGGCGCCGACGTTCACGCACGGAGCGCGGCGGCGAGCACCGGCGGGAGCTTGAGGAAGCCGGGCGAGGCCTCGAAGCGCGTGATCGCGGGGCCGAGCACGTGCAGCGTCTTGTGGTCGGGGAACCACGCCGGCGTCGGATCGATGCGGAAGGGCGCGCGCACGACCGACTTCTGCGGGTGATCGAGGAGCAGGCCATTGTGGACGACGCCGCGTCCGGACTGGATGTCCTGGTTCGTGTGGCCCGGGAACGCGCCCCAGGTCGTGACGACGAGGCCGTAGATCACGCCGGCCCACGCATTCACGCCGATGCCGCCGTAGCGGAGGTTCGCGATCATCGCGTCGAGGCTCTTGGCGTAGGTCGCCTGCGTCTCGGGGTGCACGAGCACCATGCAGGAGAGCGTTCCCCAGCATGCGTCGTTCGCGAAGTCGGTGGCCTTGGCCATGAAGTCCGCGGGGTCACTCGCCTCGAGGGCCGTCTCGGCGAGCACGCCGCAGAAGGCCTCGTTGGTGAGCGCGTACTCGCCCTTCTCGGGCGTGACGTCGGGGATGATCGTCCAGGGCACCTCGTCCTTGGTGCGCTCGGCGAGCGCCTCGGCGAGGGGGTAGCGATCGAGGAAGCCCTGATAGCGCTGCTGCGCGCCCGGGTAGTAGGCCTTGCGCGACGGAGTCTGGGCGAGCGCGGCGTGCACGAGCTCGAGGAACTGCTCGCGCTGCGGCCAGCTCTTCTGCGTGACGAGGACCTTGCAGGCGTTGCAGTTGAAGCTGCCGTTGTTGGCGACCATGCCCGCGATGTGGCGGGCCTGGAACTTCATGTCCTCGAGGCTCCAGTTGCCGGGGACGATGATGCAGGGCGTGACGGCGCCGAGCTCGCTCGTGATCGGCTTGGTCATGAGCGGGCGATCCTCGCGCTTGCGTCGATCGCCTTCGGGGCCGGTGCCGTACACGATCGCGTCGTGCGTGCGATCGGAGCCCGTGATGTGCACCGACGCGATCTCGGGGTGGTGGCAGAGGTACTCGCCGACGTCGGCACCGCCGCGCACGACGGCGAAGAAGCCCTCGTCGAGCAGCGGGCGGAACGACTCCTCCCAGAAGGGCTGGAGGTACGCGTTGACGGGGTTCGTCTTCACGAGCGCGACCTCGTCGTCGACGACGAGCTTGTAGAGCGCGTCCATGGGGCCGATGGACGCGACGTTGCCCGCACCGAGCACGAGGCCCACCTTGCCGGCCCAGGTCTCGCCCTTCTTCTTCTTCCGGTAGATGGCGCCCTGCGTGGGCTCGGCGCCCGGCTCGAGCCAGACCTCGGCGCGGAAGCCCGTGTACATGATCTGGTCGAGCGTGTTCTGGGGGAACACCTCGCAGATGACCTGCCCCTCACGCGTGTAGGTGCGCGGGATCGCGGGCGCGCCGTCCTGGCGGAGCGCCTCGGCGAAGAGGCGGAGGTTGCGGATGGTGGTCATGGGGCCACCGAGCCACTCCTCGCCCGCACGCGCCGACTTGGGGTCGATGCCCTTGGCGTGGCAGGCGGCCTCGACCCACTCGTGGCCGATGCCGAGGGTCTTGGTGATGCAGCGCTCGAGCAGGTCCGCGCGGGCCGCGGCGGAGGTGGCGACCCAGGCGTCGCGGCGGCTGACGAGGCGAGCGATGACGCGGTCGATCTCGTCGCGAGGCGTGGCGCTCACGCGGGGAGCGACGGACGCGAAGTCGGGGGAGCCCTTGGCGGAGGTGCTGCTGGCGGGGGTGCTCATGGGAGGCGATGGTTCCATCGCCTGCCTGTGGGTTCAAGCGCGGGCGCGCTCGAGTTGCGCTTCTTCGCACGCGCCCAGGTGGCTCAGCCTTCTTCCTCTTCTTCGACGAAGCGGTGCAGCGCGGTGAGGTTGATCGCCAGCGCGCACTTCTCGCAGAGAGGCGGCTCCTCGCGCAGCACCTCGTCGCCGCGAGGGAACAGCAAGAGGCCGCGCCCCGCCGGCGCACCTCGCGCCTCGGTGCCGCAGGCATCACATCGGTAGGTGCTCTGACCCGTGCTCATCGCCTGTGTCGAGCATACGCCGAGATGCGACGGCTGGCATCGTGTCGAAACCGAGCGAGACGGAGAGGCCCACGTGTAGACTGGGCCCCATGCGCATGCGCACGCTGCTCGCCCTCGCGCTCCTCAGCTGCCTCGTCAGCCCCACGGCCCGCGCGCAGGAAGGGGGTGGCGCGAGCCCCGGTGGCGTCGCCGAATCCGGCATGGGTCAGGGTCACGCGTCGATCACGACGCGCTCCGACGTGTCGATCTCGCTCGAGAGCGTCCCGGGCACCAGCGGGGCACGCATCGCCGTGCTCGGTCGATCCGTCACCGCGTCCATGGCGCAGATCCGCGCTTGCTACGCGCAGACCATCAACCGCGCACCGGGCACGCATGGTCGCATGCGGCTGCGCCTCGACATGCCGGCCGCAGGCAACGGCGCGCTGACCGTCGTCGAAGATGCCGTCGGCGAAGCCGGACTGCTCCGCTGCGTGTCGGACCTGCTCGTCGCGCTCCCCCTCGATGCGTCCCTCCGTCCCGCGAGCGCGGTCGTGGTCCTGGACTTCGACAACACCGCCGCACAGGGCGCCGCCACCGTCGCGCAGCGACAGGCCGAGGCCGACGCCGTCACCGTGTCCCGTGAGAGCGGCCGACCCGAAGCGAGCGGCGACGGCAACGCGGTGCACTTCACCGTTCGGGGCGCCCGGGATGCGACCGACGAGGTGGTGTCCGACGCGGTCCGCGTGATGCGCAGCGTGGTCCCCGGTCTGCTCGACTGCCGCCGCCGCGCGAGCCGACGTGGCCGCAACCCCGAAGGCCTCCTGACCTTCGGTGTGGTGCTCCGCCCGGGAGCGGCCCCGACCGCCACGGCCGGCCGTGGCGCGACGGTCGCCGATCCGCTGGCGCCGCGCTGCGTGGCGACCGCGATCTCGAGGGCCCATCGCCACCCCACCGTCGGCGCGAGCGTCGACATCGAGGTTCGCTTTGACCGCTGAGATGCCCCACCGATGAAGAGCCGCGACGACAGAGACGCGTCGGGCTCGAAGCGGAGCAAGCACGCAGGCTCGCGCGGAAGTGGCTCGCGCCCCGTCGCGCTGCGGGATGGTGGCGCTCACGACGGCGCCCCGAAGACGCGCCGAGCGCGCCACGCGTCTGGTATGGTCCCGCGCGTGCAGGACGACGTGGAGCGCGTGCTCGTCGAGCTCATCCGGCCGCTCATCGAGGCAGACGGCGGCGAGGTCGACCTGCGCTCCGTCGACGAGAACAAGACGCCCGTCGAGATCGTCCTCGTGGTGGGCGGCGCCTACCGCGGCTGCCCGGGCACCCCACTCGTCGCGAAGTCGGTGCTGGAGCCTGCGTTCGCCAAGGCGCTCGGTCGCCAGGTGCGCGTCAGGACCGTGCCGCGGCTCTCGTGACGGCTTCGATGCTGCTCTGACCCCGGCGCGGGCGAGGCTTCGACAATCCTCTGCGGGGGCCCTCTGGCGCGGCGGGTGTGCGCTGACCCCGCTCGTGGCTTCAGCGAAGCGCCGCCACGGCGCGCGCGAAGTCGTCCGGGATCGGCGACTCGAAGCGCATGCGCTCGTGCGTGCTCGGGTGCTCGAAGCCGAGCACGCGGGCGTGGAGCGCCTGCCGACCGAGCTCGGTGGCCACGGCGCGCACGCGCGGGTCCCGCGCCACGCGGCCGTACATCGCGTCGGCCAGCAAGGGATGCCCCGCCTCCGAGAGGTGCACGCGGATCTGGTGCGTCCTGCCGGTCTCGAGGCGACAGCGAACGAGCGACGCTCCGGCGAGCACCTCCACGCGCTCCACGTTCGTGATCGCCGGCTTGCCTCGCCGCACACGACCGCTGAACCGCTTCCGATCCGTCGGGTGCCGGCCATGGAGCGTCTCGAAGCGCACGCGCTCGGGCGCGTGGCCCTCGACGATCGCGAGGTACTCGCGGTCGACCGAGTGCACCGCGAGCTGCGCCATCAGGCTCTCGCGCGCACGGTCGGTGCGCGCGACGACCATCACACCGCTCGTCCACCGGTCGAGGCGATGCACGATGCCAGGCCTGCGAAAGCCCGCCACCGTCGGCTCGTCCTCGTCCTCGTCCGGCGCGCCCACACGCTCCGCCGCGCCGACGACGGCCTCGCTCGCGAGCGTGCCGAAGCGATGCAAGAGCGCATTGACCAGCGTGCCTCGCTCGTGCCCCGGCGCCGGATGCACGACCATGCCCGCAGCCTTGTCGACGACGATGACGTCGTCGTCGACGTGCAGCACGCGCAGCGGAAGGTCCTCGGGCACCGCATCGCTGACCGGTGGTGGCGCCGGCACGATCTCGACGCGTGTGCCCGCCCGCACGCTCGTGCTCGGGTCGGTGCACAGCACCACGCCGAGCCTCACGCGACCCTCGCGGATCCAACGCTGCAGGGTCGCGCGCGATGGCGCATCTGCGCTCGAGGCGGTCCTCCAAAGCGCAGCGAGCGCCCGGTCCAGGCGCTCGCCGTGTTGCTCGCGTGGGATCTCGAGCGCGATCGAGGAGCCCTCGATCACCGATCGCTCACCACATCTTGGAGGCCACGTGGCCCTTGGGGCGCACGAGGATGTCGATGACCGCGCGGTCGTAGAGCCCCTTCGCGAAGAGGTCGGGCGCGACGCGGCTCTTGAAGAGCGCGCGTCCTTCCTCGATCTCCTCGGCGATGGCGCTGAAGAGGTTGTCCTCCGTCACGCCCTTCACGATCTTGTCCTCGTTGTAGAGAGACAGGTCGCTCGCGATGGCGCGCGCCAGTCGGCGTGCAGCTTCTTCGGTCTCGATCAGCGCCATGTCCGTCTACCTCCACGAGTCCGCAGGGACGAACACGAATACCAGCGTCTCTCCGTCGCTGTCAAAACTTGCTCGCCGGAGCCCCGCGGCGCCCCCTCGCCGCCGACGGCCACCGGGCGATTGCTTCCCGAGCACGGAGCCCGCGCGGTAGCATCGCCGACGTGACTTGGGACCCGCTTGGCCTGCTTCGTTCGTCCGCGACACGCGTGCCGGGTCTGGCCTGTCTGCTCGCGCTCCTGCTGGCGCCCGGGCTCGGTGCCACGCGCGCCGCAGCGCAGGAGCCGCCGCTCGACGAAGAGCTGCGGTTGCGCGCGTTCGACCTCCAGCTCTTCACGCCGCCGGCCGCGCCGGGCGCGACGTTCCTCATCGAGCGGCCCGAGCCGCTCCGACACCTCTCGCTCTCGGTCGGCCTGCACGCGAACGTGGCGACCGACGTGTTCCAGCGCTTCCCGGCGGGAGGCGGCGGCGGCACGACGCTCGTCGGTCCGATGGTGCAGGGCGAGGTGCTCGTCGCGCTGGGCCTCTTCGAGCAGATGGAGCTCGGCCTCGCGGTCCCGCTCGCGATGGCGAGCGCGGTCCCGAGCGGGCCCGGCAGCGATCCCTCGCAGATGCCGCGGCCCGATCTCTTCGTGGGCACGGCGTCGTCGTTCCAGGTCGGTGCCTCCGACCTTCGCGTCTCGCTCAAGGTGCCGCTCCTGCGCGGTGACTTCTCGCTCGCGGGCCGCGTCGGCCTGGGCCTTCCGCCGTGCGCCGGCGAAGGCTGCGGCTCGATGCCGTGGTTCGCCTCGACACGCTACTGGACGTTCCTCCCCGAGCTCATCGCCTCGGGTGTCGTCGGCCCGATCCGGATCTCGGGCACGGTCACCTACCGGATGCGGCAGCGACGGCAGATCGGTGACTTCATCCAGGACGACGAGCTCCAGCTCGCGGCCGGCGCGACGTGGACGATCATCCCGGAGCTCCAGGCGATCCTCGAGGGCCAGTACCGCATCGGCCTGGGCGGACCCCTCCAAGCGGGCCGCGCGCCCAACTCGGCCGAGACGCCGCTCGAGCTCGACGCGGGCGTTCGCATCGTGCCGCTCGACGCGCTCAGCATCGACGTGGGCGTCGGGACCGGCGTGATCGGCGGCTACGGCGCGCCGCTCGTGCGCGGCTTCCTCACGGCGCGCTATCGCATCGACGCGGGCGGCTGCGCGCTCGGCCCCGAGGACGACGACGGCTTCCAGGACGGCGACTTCTGCCTCGATCCCGACAACGACGGCGACGGCGTCGAGGACGTCGCGGACCGATGCGCCAACGACGCCGAGGACGCCGACGGTTTCCAGGACGAGGACGGCTGCCCCGAGACCGACAACGACGGCGACGGCGCGCCCGACGCGACCGACACCTGCCCGACGGCGTCCGAGGACTCCGACGCGCACCAGGACGACGACGGCTGCCCCGAGCCGGACAACGACGAGGACGGCGTCAACGACGGCCTCGACCGCTGCCCGATGGATCCGGAGGACGCCGACCAGTTCCAGGACGAAGACGGCTGCCCCGAGCCGGGCCCGCGCGCCGTGCCCGTCACGGTCTCCGACACGCGCATCCTCATCGGCGAGACCATCTACTTCGAGTTCGACACCGACGTGATCCGGCCCGTGTCGATGCCACTGCTCGATCAGGTCGCGCAGGTCATCGGCACGCTCGACCCGCAGCTGCGCATCCGCATCGAAGGGCACACCGACGATCTCGGCGGCGAGACCTACAACGTCGACCTCTCGTTCCGACGCGCGCGTGCCGTCGTCGAGTACCTGGCGAGCCGCGGCGTCGCGCGCGATCGCCTCGAGTACCGCGGCTACGGTCCTCAGCACCCCGTCGCGCCGAACGACACGCCGCAGGGCCGCGCGCTGAACCGCCGCGTCGAGTTCACCATCCTCCGTCCCGGCGAGCCCGTGTCCACGACGGGCCGTCGACGCGGCGCGCGCTGAGCGCATGAGCGGCATGCGCACGAGCTCGTGGCGGAGCGTGGGCACCCTGTGCCTCCTCCTCGGCGCGCCGTGCGTCTGGGGCTGTGGCGGCGCCCCCGAGGGGCCCGAGAGCTCGCTGCACGCGCTCGCGGAGGCCCTGCGCCGCGGCGACGCGCCCGCCGCGCATGCGCTGATGTCGCGCCGGTACCGCGAGCGCGTCCCGCTGGTCGAGCTCGAGCGCATCCTCCGCGAGCAGCCCGAGGAGGTGCGCGCGACCGCCGACGCACTCGATCACCCCGTCGCGATCGAAGAGGAGGCGCGGGCTCGCTTGCCGAACGGCGAGGAGATCGTCATCGAGCGTACGGACGGTGCATGGCGCGTCGTGACGGACGTGGCCGACTACTACGCACGCGGCACACCGCGAGAGACGGTGCGCTCGTTCGTGCGCGCCATCGAGCACCGCCGCTATGACGTCGTGCTCGCGCTCCTTCCGCGCGCCGAGCGCGAGCGGCTGACCGAAGAAGGCCTGCGCGCGCAGTGGGACGGTCCGGGCCGCGAAGAGGTCGAGCGGCTGGTGTCCGCGCTGCGGAGCGCGCTCGCGACGAGCCCGGTACAGGAGAGCGGCGAGCGTGCAGTGATGCCGTACGGCGATCGTTTCCGCGTGGTCCTCGTGCGCGAGGACGGCACGTGGTGCATCGAAGACCCCGAGTGAGACGCGGCGCGGCCCGCTCTGCGCGCATCCGATTTTCGTAGAGCCGCGATCGACCCGTGCTCTAGGATGCCCCCCGTGCCTGGGCCGTCCGACCGCGCGCTGGACACGCGCCTCCTCCGCTTCCGCAGCCGTCCCGGCAGTGAGCCTGCGCTCACGCTCGCCTCCGATCTGCTCGATGCGGGTCGGGCCACGGACGCGTTGGACATCGCCGGCGCCGGTCTGGCCGAGCGGCCCGGCGACACCGACCTGCGCATCATCGAGGGGCGCTCGCACATGGCGCTCGGTGATCTGCTCAAGGCGCAGGCCTCGCTGCTCGAGGCGGCCAAGGCAGGTCAGCGCAAGGAGCCGTTTCGTTGGCTCGGCGAGGTCCTCATCCGTCGCGGCGATGGCGCGCGCGCGGTGAAGGTGCTCGAGCGCGCACGAGCGATCGATCCGAACGATCGCGCCGTCGTGCTCCTCATGCAGCAGGCCGATCGGCTCGCGCGCGGCGAGCCGTCGCAGCCGGTCGCGACGCAGCGGCCGCGCACGCAGCCGGGCGCCGCGCCCACGCCCGCCCACGACGAGACGAACGACGGTCACCAGGAGGAGCGCACCGTCATCCGCGCCGACCTCACGGAGCGCCTCGCGGACGAGGCGCGCCGCGCTGCCGAGGAAGACGACGAGGGGGTGACGCAGGTCGCGTCCATCCCCAAGGCGCCGCGGGTTCCTTCTTCTTCCGGTGGTCTGCCCGCCGCGACGCGGTCGCCTTCGGCCGCGGGCATCCCCGCCGCACCGCGCTCGCCCTCCGCGGCGGGCATCCCGGCTGCCACTCGCTCTCCCTCCGCCGCAGGCATCCCTGCGGCGCCGCGCTCTCCCTCCGCCGCAGGCATCCCGGCTGCGTCCTCGGCAGGCCGCGTCGGGGCACCGTCGGCGGCGGGCGCCGTGCGCGCGCCTGCCTTCGCGCCGCCACCGAACACCGGGTTCTCGCCATCGTCGGCGGGTGCGCTGGGCGCACCGGACGAGCACGTGCCGGACTCGATGTCCCCGTCGTCGCCGGGCATCCTCGGACCGCCGCAGGCGCGCTCGAGCGCCGGGGCGATGTCCGCGCCCGAGCCCGCGATCGAGCCGCGCCCCGCCGCGCCGCGTGCGGCGTTCGGCTCGAGCCCGGGTGAGGTCGAGGCTGCGCGACCCTCCATCGTGAACGCGCGCGCCTCGGCCTTCGGCTCGAGCTGGGACGACGACGATCAGACGGACATGCGCCCCGTGCCGGGCGAGCCTGCGCGACCGAAGACCGCGCCGCCGCCCCGCGCCCGTGTCCCCGAAGCGCGCGCCATTCCGCGCGCTGCGCCGCCCCCCGCTGGGCTCCCGCCGGCCGCGCCGATCGCGCCTCCGCCGATGGCACCGCCGATCGCGCCCCCGCCGATCGCTGCGATGTCCTCGCCCGGCGCGATGTCCTCGCCCGGCGCGATGTCCTCGCCCGGCGCGATGTCCTCGCCCGGCGCGATCTCCTCGCCCGGCGCGATGTCCTCGCCCGGCGTGATGTCGTCGCCGGGCATGATGTCGTCACCGGGCACCGCGTCTGCGGCAGGCACGATCGCATCGACGACGCCTGGCGGGTTCGAGGCGCCGGTGCGTGGCGGCTCGGCACGGCAGGCCCCGCGCAAGTCGACGGCGCCCGAGATCGATCTGCTCGAGAGCGGCGCGACGTCGGCCGCGATGGGGGCTGCGCCGACGGACGTGCTCACGACCGACGTCGTCCACACGAGCCCGGGGGCGATCGCGGCGCCGAGCGGTCTGGGCGACGACGACCTTGCGTTCGCCGCGATGGGCTCGCCGCTCGGCGGCGAAGGCGACGTGCCCGAGGCCGCCACCGACGACGCGCCGGTGGAGATCGCGAGTGACATCGCCGTCGGTCAGCTCGCGGGCGTCGCAGAGGACGTCGACGACGTGCTCGCGATGCTCCAGCGCGAGGGAATCTTCGAGCAGCCGAGCGGCGCGGCCGCCACGTGGGCCACGCGCAAAGAGGCCAAGGTCGATCGCACCAAGGTCGGCTGGGTGCTCGGCATCGTGTGGGTGCTGGTGCTCGGCCTCTCCGTCGGCGGCTACTTCGGGTTCCAGGCGTACATCGAGCAGCGGCACGCAGACGCGGCCGTGCTGGTGGAGCAGGCGCGAGGCGAGGCCCGCGCGGGCGACCACGAGCGCCTGGTCGACGCCGAGCGACATCTCCGCGAGGCGCGTGATCTCGACGCGCACGCGACGACGAACCCGACGCTCCTCCTCTTCGTGCACGCGCAGCGTGCGCTCGAGGATGGTGCGTTCGACGTCGGCTTCGTGAGGCCGTCGGTGGAGCGCGGTGGGCGGGTCGGCGCCGAGCAGCCCTACCTCGACGCAGCACGCGCGGTGATCGCGCTCGGCGACGGCGACCTCCCCGGCGCGCGCAGCGCGCTCGACGCGGCCATCGCTGCGGCCCCCGAAGATCCGTTCATCCTCTACGTCGCTGGGCGTGTCGGGCAGCGCCTGGGCACCGAGAACGCGCTCACGCAGCTCGAGAACGCCACGCAGCGTGATCCCGAGCTCGCGTGTGCCGCGATCGCGCTCGCCGAGGCGCGTCACGACGAGGGTCGCCACGAGGACGCGATGCAGCTCCTCGAGGGCGTGCTGTCACGCGACGAGCGCAACCTGCGCGCGCGCCTCTGGCAGGCGTACTTCAACGCCGACGAGGTCGAGGTCGAGCCCGGGCTCGCGGCGCTCACGGAGCTCGAGCCCCGCCTCGAGCACGGCGCGCCGACCGACGTGGTGCTCCTCCAGCTCACCCGCGCACGCCTCGAGCGTCGCGCCGGACGCCACGAGCCCGCCTCGGCCGCCGTCGAGGCTGCGCTCGGCGCGGGTGCGCAGGAGCCGCGCTTGCTCGGCCTGGTCGCGCGCGCCGCGCAGGCCGAGGGTCGCCTCCTCGAGGCGGAGATGGCCGCGACCGCGGCGGTGCGCGGCAGCCCCGCGAACACCGAGCTCCGCAAGCTCCTCGCCAGCATCTACCTCGATCGCCGCAACGGTCAGCGCGCGCTCGAGTCCTTGGCCCAGCTCTCGGCGAACGATCCCGACGTGCTCGTGATGACGGCGCGCGCCTCGCTCCTCATCGGCACGAACGAGGCGCTCGCGGGCGCCGCTGCCGCGCTCGATGCGTTCATCACCGAGCACGAGGACGCGAGCGTCGAGGTCCGCGCGCTCCGCCTCCGCCTGGGTCTCCTCACGATCGACCCGGCCGCCGAGGACGCAGACGCCCAGCTGCGCGCGCTCCTCGAGGCCGCACAGACGCTCGGTCGTGACAACCCGGGTGACCCGCTCGCGGCCCTCGCGCTGGGCGAGGTCGCCCTGCGCGCACGCGACGCCGAGGCGGCAACACGTGCGCTCGAGACCGTCGTCGCCGCCTCGCCCGACGACGCCGAGGGCCACTACCTGCTCGGTCGCGCCCGCCGCCTCCGCGGCGACACGGCGGGTGCACGACAGAGCTTCGAGCGGGCCGTGGCGCTCCGCAGCGAGCACGTCGAGGCGCGCCTGGCGCTCGCGCAGATCCTCCTCGACTCCGGCGAGTACACGCAGGCCGAGACGATGTACGGCGAGCTCGCGCGAACGTCGGGTACGAGCAACGGGATGTCGATCGCGCTCGCGGGTCGGCTCGGTCGCGTCGAGGCGCTCGTCGGCCTCGGTCGGCTCGACGATGCCCGCGTCCAGCTCGAGGGTGTGCGCGAGGACGATCGTGGCCTCCAGGCCGTGTCGCTCACGACCGCGCGGCTCGCGCTCGCCCAGCGTCGCTTCGGCGACGCCATCACGGCGATCCGCCCGCTCGCCGAGCCCGAGACCGCACCGGCCTCCGTCGTCGCGCTCTACGGCGATGCGCTGCTCGGCGTGGGCGAGACCGACGCGGCGATCGAGGCCTTCGAGCGCGCGCTCACGCTCGACGCGAGCTCGCCCGAGGCGCTGATCGGCCGCGCCGAGCTCCACGTGCGCGGCGATCACGGTCGCGACGCGCTGAGCCTCCTCGATCGCGCCGCCGAGTCGCTCGAGTCGCGCGCGCGTCCCCCCGCCCTGCGCGCCCGCATGCTCATGCTGCGCGGCCGCGCGTGGCTCGCGGAGCGCCGCACGCCCGAGGCGCGCGACACGCTGCGGGAGGCGAGCGAGCTGGCCGGCGCACCCGCCGAGACGTGGTTCTGGCTCGGCGAGGCGCTCACGAGCTCGAACGCCGCGCAGGCGCGCGAGGCCTACCAGCACTACCTCGACTCCGGCTCGACCGACGACACGCTCGCGGGCCGCGCCCGCCGCGCGCTCAGCCGCTGACGCTCGTCGTGGGCCTCACGCACACACCCTGACCGCGAGGGTGATGCGATACGCTCGCGCGCATGGCCGATGGCGCGCGGGACGATGGTGCGTGGGTGACGAAGCGGAGCGTGCTCGAGCGCGTGGAGGTCTTCCGCCGTGGCGCGGAGATCACGCGGCGCCTCGCGCTCGACGAAGGACAGCTCCGCGTGCGCCTCGAGGCGCTGCCGCTCGAGCTCGACGACGGCAGCGTGCGCGTGGAGCTCGCCGCAGGCCGCGCGCTCGTGCGCGGCTTCCGCGTCGCGCTCGACGTGCGCGACGCCCCCACGGATCCGATCCACACCGAGCCCGACGAGATCCGCGCGCTGCGCCGGCGCCTGCGCGCGATCGGCCTCGAGCTCGACGAGCTGCGCGCGCAGCACGCGCGGGCCGCGGGCCTCGCGGTGCCCGAGCGTCCCGCGCGCGATCACGGCCGCCCTCCGCCGCCTGCACCGGATCGAGGGCGCCTCGAGCTGCTCGAGCTCCGCTTCTCGCTCCAGCGCGAAGCGCGCGAGCGCTCGCAGGCCCTCGAGCTCGAGAAGCGCGAGCTCGAGCGCACGCTGCGCACCCTGCTCGATCGCGAGAGCCGCAAGACCACCGACACGCCGATCCTCCACCGCGTGCACAAGGCGCTCGAGCTCGAGCTCGATCGCGCCGATGCGGGCGCGAGCCTCGCGGTCGTCTATCGCGTGCGCTCGGCGCGCTGGGCACCGAGCTATCGCCTCGCCTTCGACTCGCGCACGCGGCGCGCACGCCTCGCGATGCGCGCGGTGATCGCACAGCGCACCGGCGAGGACTGGAGCGACGCCGCGCTCGCCGTCTCCACCGCGCGCATGGACGGCTGGTACGACCTCCCCGAGCTCGCGAGCCTCCGCATCGGTCGTGCGCAGCCCGCACCCAAGACCGGCTACCGGCCGCTGCCCGAAGGAGGCGACGCGCTCTTCGCCGATCACGATCGCGTCTTTCCGCCGCAGCCACCGCCACCTTCCTCACCCGCGCACGCACCGGTGCCCATGCCGCCGGTGAACGCGCCGTATCAGGTCCCGGACGCCGCGATGTTCGCCGCCCCCATGACGATGGCGCTCGGCGCCGCAGCGCCCCGAGGCCCCGTGTCCGGAGGTGCGCCGCCCCCCCCGCGCGCCGCCGCCCCCACGCGTGCCGAAGCGGCGCCCGAGAAGCGTCTCACCAAGGCGGCCGCCGCCCCCGCGCCGATGGCGCCTCCTGCCTCCATGCCGATGGTCCCGCCGGTCCAGACCTACGCCGCGCAGGGCCGCGCCAAGGGTGGCGGTCTCATGGCGAACCTCCTCGGAGGCTTCGGCGGGGGCGGCGGAGCCCCAGCCGACCTCGACGAAGGCGGCGCCGAGCTCGCCGAGGTCGCGTACGAGCAGGAGCGACGAGGAGGTCCGCTCGAGGACGCCCCACCACGCGTCGCACCGAGCCGAGCGCTGCTCGACTTCGGCGCGCTGCGCCTGGCCGCACCGAACGCCCCGCTCCGAGGCGTCCTGCGCGCGGCCGAGGCCGGAAGCGACCCGATGGCGTCGAGCCCCCTCGTCGCCGAGGCGCTCGCGGCGGCGCGCGCCGTCGAGCACGCGATCGGCGCGCTCGCGGCCCCCAGCTCGCACAGCTACCCCGACTCGCTCTTCGGCTTCGACTACCGCTACGAAGCGGAGGGTCGCATCGAGGTGCCGAGCGACGGCGCGTTCCACACCGTGGCGATCACCGAGGCGGAGGGCCCCGCGTCGATGCTGCACGTCTCGGTGCCGCGCGAGGACCCTGCGGTGTTCCGCACGCTCGAGCTCGCGAGCCCGCTCTCGGGCGCCGTCCTCCGCGGCCCCGCGGACATCTACCTCGATGGCGCGCTCCTGGTCTCGAGCTCGGTCTCGCCCACGCCCACCGCGGGCAAGCTCGAGATCGGCATGGGCGTCGACGAGTCGGTGAAGGTCGCGCGCAACGTGCGCTTCCGCGAGGAGAGCGCGGGGCTCATGGGCGGCAGCGCGAGCCTCGTGCACGAGCTCGAGATCGAGGTGCAGAACGCGAGCGCGAGCGCGATCCGGCTCGAGGTCCGCGAGCGGCTGCCCGTGCTCGCCAAGGGCGAAGAGGACATCGAGATCCGCCCGGGCAAGACGAGCCCCCCATGGCAGGACCTCGTACAGGACGAGCCGCCCCTCGAGGGCGGCAAGCGCTGGGTGATCGACGTCGCCGCAGGCCAGAAGGCCACGCTCGCGGCGGAGTACGCGATCCGCATCAGCGCCAAGAACGAGCTCGTCGGCGGAAACAGGAGGGGATGAGCGATGCGTGACGACGTGACGAAGATCCCCGCGCACACACTGCCGATCGTCGAGGTCACGGTCCTCGAGGACCGCGCGCGCATCAAGCGCCGCGGCCGGCTCGAGGCTCGCGGCACGCTCGCGCTCGAGGGCGTCGCGACGACGATCGTGGATCGCACGCTCGCCGGCTACGTGCTCGGTCGCGACGCGAGCGGCGCCCTGACGCGCGCGCCGCTCGGCTCGCTGCGCGTGCTGCGCGAGCGCCTCCACGAGACGAGCGCGCTCCCCGAAGAGCTCGCGACGCTCCAGCGCGCCATCGAGGCCGTGCGGCACCGCATCGGGGGCCTCGAGGCCTCGATGCGCGAGCTCGACGCGTACGTCGCCTCGCTCGCGACGATCGGCAAGCTCGCGGTGGACGACAGCGTGCTCGATGCCGCCTACGGCCTGGGCGACGCGTCGCTCTTTCGCGCACGCTTCGCGGCGCTCGACGACAAGTTGCGTTCAGCGCGGGAAGAGCGCCTCGCGCTCGAGGCCGCGCTCGCCGACGCACAGGCCGAGGCGAGCGCGATCGAGCGTGCCCTGGCGGCGAAGCGACAGACCACGACGCGCGAGCGCGCGGCGCTGATCTTCGCGGTCGAGGCCGAGGCCGAGATCGAGATCGAGTACGTCGTGGCCAACGCCTGCTGGCGCCCGCTCCACCGCGCCGAGCTCGAAGACGAAGAGCGCGCCTCGACCGGCACACTTCGCGTGCGCACCGACGGCTGCGTCTGGCAGCGCACGGGCGAGGACTGGCCCGAGGTGAAGCTCGTCTTCTCGACGGAGCGCTCCGCGCGCGAGGCCTCGGCGCCGCTGCTCGAGACCGATCGGCTCGCCGTGCGTCGCAAGAGCACCACCACGCACGTCGCGATGCGGCAGGAGGAGATCGCGACGACCGGCGAGGGCATGGGCGCGGCGCCCGGCGCGAGCACCGCCTCGAGCGATCTGCCCGGCGTCGACGACGGTGGCAGCACGCAGCGCCTCGTCGCGAGCGCACCGACCACGGTGCGCAGCGATGGCCGCCCGCACCGCGCGAGCATCGGCACGTTCGAGACCGCCGCGCAGCTCTCGCTCCGCGCGATCCCCGAGGTGATCCCCGCGATCCTCCGCCGCTCGCTCCAGACGAGCACCGCGCCGTACGTGCTCCTCGCGGGCCCCGTCGAGCTCGTGCGCAACGGCGGCTTCGTCGGTCGCACGGCGATCAAGCTCGTCGCGCCCGGCGAGCGCTTCGAGCTCGGCTGGGGCCCCGAGGGCGCGCTCCGGCTCGTGCGCGAGGAGGAGATCCACGAGGGCGACCCCGGCCTCTTGTCCTCGCAGCGCGTGCGCGTCGTCGATCGCACGCTGCGTCTCTCGAACCTCGGCCCGCGCCCGCTGAGCCTCGAGATCCTCGAGCGCATCCCCGTGAGCGAGCTCGAGAAGGTGAAGATCACGCTCGACCCCAAGCGCTCGCAGAAGGGCGCGAGCGCCGACGAGGACGGCATGGTCCGCCTCCCGCTCACGCTCGAGGCGCGCGGCACCGCGACGGTGAAGCTCGGCTTCGAGCTCCGCGCCGCCTCCGACGTGACTGGCCTGCCCTATTGAGCCTCTCCGTCGCGCTCTCCTTCGGCCTGAGCCTCGGGGCCACCCGCGTCTTCATCGCTCTTCGGTGCCCAGGCAGCGATCTTGTACGGGTCGTCCCGAATGACGGAGGACGTGCGCACCGGCCGCACGACGTGGAGGACGCGGTCGCAGTTCTCCGAGCGCAACGTGGCCGCTTCGACGCCACCCGCACGAAGCAGGTGCTGGCGGACCTGGCAGAAGTGCTCGAGGACCCTGATCTCGTCTCACGCTTCGACGCTGTGATCCGCCGCGCTCGGTGATCACCGACACCGAGCTCCACGGGGAACAGGAGGACTGCATCACGACCACCGCGCAGCTCCAGCAGCAGGTCGGTCCGGCGGCCCAGCTCGCGGCTCGGCTCACCGCGGCGCGCGCGCGTGTGTCCTGACGCGCGTCCGGCGTGACACAGACTCGGCGAAACAGAGTCGCCCTCGACGCCGAGGATCCCCTGTCCCTGCGATTCTGCTTACGATCGCGCCGCTCGTGCACCTCTCGCCGCTCCGACTCGCTCCGCTCCTCCTCGCGCTCACCCTCGCGGCGACGCTCGCGCACGCGCAGGTGCCGCCGTCGACGAGCTTCACCGTCGCGCTCGGCGGCGACGTGATCTTCGATGCACCGATCGAGTACGTGCTCCGCACGCGCGGCCTCTCGCCCGACGACGTTCGCTCGTACGACGAGCTCGTCGCCGATCTGCGCGCACCGCTCTCGCAGGCCGATCTCGCGATCGTGAACCTCGAGACGCCCGTCGGTCCGCGCGTGCGCGAGCGCAGCGAGGATCGCGACTACCCCACGTTCGCCGCGCCTCCCGCGTTCCTCGGGGCCATCGCCGGTCTCGGCGTGGACGTGGTCACCGTCGCGAACAACCACGCCTACGATCAGGGCGTCGCGGGCCTCGCCACGACGCTCGATCACGCACGCCGCGCCGGCCTCGTCACCACCGGCACGACCGACAGTCCCGGCTACGCCGTCCGCACGGTGCGCGGCGCGCGGGTCGCGATCGTCTCGCTCACGCAGGGCGTCAACCACCGCGTCGAGCGCGACGAGCCGGCCTCTCCGCGCGTGCGCTTCTTCGACGAGGCGCGCCTGGGCGAGCTCGTGTCCCACGCGCGCGCGCACGCGGATGTCGTGATCGTCGCGCTCCACTTCACCGACACCGGTGATCACATGCCCACGCGCGGCATGCGCGTCTGGTCAGAGCGCGCGGCCGAGGCCGGCGCCGATCTCGTCGTCGGTCACGGCCCGCACGTGCCCGCGTCGCTCGCGTGGCACGAGGTCGGCGATCGCCGCGTGCCCATCCTGCACTCGCTCGGCAACCTGCTCGCGGCGATGCAGGCCGAGGAGCACGCGGAGCGCGAGCGCGCGCCGCACGTGCGCGACTCGGTCGTCGTGACCATGCGCGTGAGCCTCGAGCGCGGCCGCGTGCGCGTCGATCCCCCGCGGGTCTCCGCGTTCTGGATCGACGACGTGCGCAGTCCCTCGGGCGCCGCGCCCTTCACGCGCCCGGTCGCGATCGACGCGCGCCGCACCGACGCGCTCGGCGCCCGCGCGCGCCGCCTCGCCGCGCTCTTCGAGGGCGAGCCCACGCCGGTGATCGAAGGCCAGCCCACGCCCACACACGGCGGCCACGACGCCGTCCTCACCGCCGGCACCGCGGCCCCGCCCACACCGCCGAGCGCGACCGCACGCGCCACCGCGCCCATCACGACGTCACCGACCACGACGACTGCGCACACGACGACGTCACCCACCTCGACGTCACCCACCACGACGTCACCCACCACGACTGCGCGCACGACGACGCCAAGCGCCACCACGACTACGCGCACGACGACGCCAAGCGCCACCACGACTGCGCGCACGACGACGCCAAGCGCCACCACGACACCGGCTGGCGCCGCGGACCGCCCCGCGTCGGCGCCGCTCGGCGTCTCCTTCCGCTGCGGCAGCGCCACGGAGACGGCGATCGACGACGCGACGCTGCGCGCGTGGCTCGCGCGCATGCAGGCCGATCGCTCGCTCGAGCTCGAGGTCGTGAGCACCCGCTGCGAGGGCGAGCCCGCCTCCCTCGCCGAGCGCCGCGCCCGCCGCGCCGCCGGCCTCCTCGCCGTCCGCGGCCCCTCCCGCTCCCGCTTCCACTGGCGCCCCGGCCCCCTCGCCCCCGGCCCCCCGAGCATCACCGCCACCGCGCGATGATCACTCCCAGCCTCGGACCGCGGAGCCCGAACTGCCACATCGCAGTCACGCTCGCCTTGAGCGCCTGTAGCGGCGGAGGTGGCCCCGATTCCGGCCCACCCGACGCGCGCCGGTGCGCTCCGGAGGACCTCGTTGATCAAGTGCCCGTCGAGAACCCGTCTGGCCTGAGTGCGTTTCCGGGGCGGCGCACGCAACGTGGGCATCGCGGCGTCCCCGCAGGATGACGCGTTTGGGATGCTCGCTCCCCTGCAAGCGTGGTGGAGCTCACGGTTGACGGCGGCATCCGACCGATCAGGCAGAGCCGCGATGGGGAGATGCGAACCGACGGACGACAGCTCGTGTTCCATTCCTATGACGGGGCATCGGCGGTGGGCACGGGGCAACCGGTGCTGTTCTCGTTCGACGTCTTCTCGATCGCGAGCGGAGACCTCGTGGCGGAAGCGGACCCCTTCCCGCTGCCTTCACCGTGCAATGGAGTCGGACCACACACGCCACAGGTCAGCAATGGTCGATTTGTCACGATCCGCGCACCCTGCGGACCGGGACCGCGGCAGGCTCACGACCTTCGTGGCGCATCCTGTGGACATGGCAGTCGCCCGACGGCTTCCATTCGGGCCCCAACTACCCGGCGATCGCCGTCGCCGACGCCCAAGGGCTCCTCGTCGTGCTCGTTCGGCCGAGGGAGCTGCGCACCGTCTACGTGATGCGTCTCGACCCGTTTGGCCGGCCGGCGTGGCCCGAGCCGAGGGCGCTGCCGTGGCCGGGCCTCTTCGACATCGAGCTCACGCTCGTGGTCGGGCACCCCACTGGCACCTTCCATGTCGCCTGGTTCCCGGGCTCGCTCGGCTGGTTCGACGCAGAAGCCGAGCCGCTGTGGGACGAGCCCATCCCCCACGGACAGCAGCGATTTCTCCCGCGCGCAGCTGTTCGCCGATGGCCAAGAAGGCGTCTGGTTCACCGACTCTGGGTTCTTCGGGGGCTTCGTCACACACCCGTCAGAGCATGAGTCAATCCAAGTGACTCATGCTCTGAAACAGCAGGGCAGGAGACTCCCTACCTCGACGCGGCCGGTCTCCTCTGCGCTGGCCTCCCGACGAACGCGGATGTCGATCGACTGGAGCCGTAGCGCCCGAGCTGTTCCTGGGCGCCTGTCGAACTCGCAGATGTGATCGCCGGAGCGACTACTTCTTCTTGCCCTTCTTGCCCTTGTCCTTGGCGGGCTTGTCGGCCTTCTTGGCTTCGGGGGCGGGGGCCGGGGCCGGCTTGGCGGGGACCGGGGGCTTGGGGGCGGGGGCTGCGGCCTTGGGCGGCTCGGGGGCGAGTGGGGCCTTGCCCTCGGAGGAGCCGGTGACGAAGTAGCGCGTGCCGCGCTTCTCGCCTTCCTTGCGGATCGAGCGCGCGCCGAGGAGGTTCGCGATCGGGAGCGCGAGATCCTTCGAGGGCACACCGAGCGCCTTCGCGATGGCCTCGACACCCTGGCCGGGGTTCGCGGCGAGGTGTCCCTTGATCGCGCGAGCCGCCGCTGCGACGTCCTCCGCCGATCGGCGGGTTCCCTTCTTCACGCGCGGCAGCGCCGAGGCGGGCGCCTTGGCCTCCGCCGAGGCCGCAGGCGCGGAGGCCTTCGGTGCGGGCGCCTCGCTCGCCTTCGGCGCGGGCGCCTTTGCCTTCGGTGCAGCCGGCTTGCTCGCCTTCGCAGCAGCCGCCTTGGCCTTCGGTGCCTTGGGCGCCGCCGCCTTGGGAGCGGAGGCCGCGCCGAGGGCGGCCTGGACGGCTTCGAGGGCTGCGGCTCGAATCAGGGTCTCGAGCTCGGACACGAAGGTGGAAACGCGGGCGTCGATCTCACGGGTGCTCATGCCGTCGCTTGTCGCGTGAAGCTCTGGCGCCGGTCAAGGGTATTGCGCGTGCAACGGCCTGATCGAGGCGGCGTGGTATAGGGCGGGCCCCCATGACGCCCGCGGACGAGACCCGCCGCCTGCAGACTGTCGCGCTCGGCGCCGCCGCCGCGCTCGCGCTCGTGCTGCTCGGTGCCGCCGTCGCGATCGATCGCGCGTACTTCGCGAACGCCATCACCGTCTCGTGGCGGCAGCAGGACCCGAACGCGCAGGACGCGAACCACCGCGACTTCGAGGTCGTGCGCACCGTCGAGCACCGGATCTCGTTCTCGCACTCGCATCGGCCCGTGGCCCGCTACATCCAGGGCTGGCGCTACGACCGCCTGCCGCCGCCGATGTCGCCGCCGATCGACGCGATGGTGATCGCGCACCTCCAGATCCCGCCAGGCCCCAACCGCTTCGTCGATGCGGAAGGCAGCGGCCGCCGCGTGGTGACCGTGGATGGCGCGCCGGTGCCGCTCGAGGGCCTGCCGCCCGGCGATCACTGGGTGGAGGTGTGGTGGCAGGACCGCAACCCGAGCCGCAACACGCGCTTCGAGCTCGTCTGGGGCCGGAGCCGCAACGCGCTCGATCCGATCCCGCGCGAGCACCTCACGAGCGCCGTCGGCGCGTGGCCGGACTCGCGCAAGGTGTACTGGGCCATCGCGCTCGTGCTCACGCTCGGCGCGAGCCTGCTCCTCGGGCGCGCGCTGCTCGTCACCGACGTCGCGCGGCGCCACCGCCTCGAGCTGCTCGCGACGCTGACGATCCTCGCGCTCGCGCTCGGCTACCGCTTCTTCGACTACGACGTGATGCCGCAGTACCTCGAGAACGGCGACGAGCTGTTCGCGCTGTGGAACGGCTGGTCCATCCTCCACGACGGCACACCGCGCGGCTGGACCCTCTGGCCCGGCAGCTACGGCGGGCAGCCGATCACGATGACGCTCATCTCGATGCACGGCGTCGAGTGGCACGTGATCGAGCCGTACTTCGAGCACCCGCCGCTCTTGCACGTGCTCGTGGGCGCAGCCGCGATGCTCGGCGGCGCCGACGACTGGTCGCACGCGCGCCTCATGCACGGGCGCCTCGTGCCGATCTTCCTCAGCACGCTGAGCACCTGGCTCGTCATCGTGCTCTCGCGTCGCCTCGATGGCCGCCGCACGAGCACGCGCCTGGCGCCCTACTTCGCAGGCCTCTTCTACGCGGTGCTGCCGACGATCGCGGTGCAGGGCCGCGTCATCAAGGAGGAGGCGATCCTCACGCCGCTGATCCTCGGCGCGGTGCTCTCGTTCTTCCGCTGGCGCGACGAGGGCCGAAAGACGCGCGACGTCGTGATCGCGGCCGTGCTCGCGGGCGCGTGCATGCTCGCGAAGGTCACGGGCCTCGCGGTGGTCGCTGCGCTCGTCATGCTCTTCGCGTTCGAGCGCGCGCACAAGGAAGGCCTCCGCGCCGGCCTCATCGGCGCGGCGGTGGCGAGCCTCTTCCCGATCTTCGGCGCGGTGATCAACTGGCAGGTCTTCGTGGAGACGCAGCGCCTGCAGGGCGGCCGGCCCACGCACTTCAACCTGTTCCTGCGCTTCTTCGACGACGGCATGATCAACATGACGTTGATCGGCCGCGGCTGGCTGCTCTTCCTCTGGCTCGCCACCGCGGCCACCGCGCTCGCGCGGCCTCGGCGCGATCTCGCGGCGCTCTACATGGTGCCGCTCTTCTACCTGACGGCCATCGGCCTCGGCTCCGGCAACTGGACCTACGGCTGGTACATCTCGCCGGTCGTTCCGTTCCTCTGTGTGGGCGTCGGCCGCTTCCTCGCCGACCTCTGGGAGAGCCCGGAATTCGTGCGCGGCTGGCTCTTCTCGCTCACCGGCGTGATGTACGGCTTCAACTTCGTGCTCGACCCGGACTTCGCGAAGCAGGGCGGCAACTGGCCCGAGATCCGCCGCGAGGTGACCGTGCTCCTCGCGCTGCAGCTCACGCCGTACGCGCTCGTGACCGCCTATCCGCGCCTCCGTCCCTACGCGCGCGCCATGACGGCGCTCTGGGTCGCCGCGGTCGTCGCACTCTCGGGCTGGTTCATCGCGAACTACGAGACCTTCTACGACATCTACCGAGACTTCGACCGAGACGCCTACTTCGATCGCTGAGAGACGGAGAGCGACTCTCGCCTTCGAAACGGGCCGCGGGCGAGGCGGATGCGACTCTGTTCGAGGCCTCCATCAGGAGGTAGGGCGGGGGCTCGTCCCCCGCCCCGTTGTACGCCGCACCGCACGCCCACTGCGACGGCGGCGGATACGGCCGCATCCGGTCATCGCGGACCGCGAACGAGCAAGGCGGGGGACGAGCCTCCGCCCTACAGCGAGAACACTCCGTGTTCGCTTCGCCGGCTCAGGCTGGGTTCGAGCACGCGACGCTCGATGCCATGCCCCAGGCCGCGTGAGGTGACGAGCACGGTCACCGAGCACGAGACTCTCGCCGCTCGCGATCACGTCTCCACGAATGCGCCCGGCAGGATCGAGGGGAGTCGCGAGCACCACGAACCTCCCAATCCCGCGCACGCGACATGCGCCACGGCCACGGCGTCCGCGTCCCCGTGCGCCACAGCCCGTCTCGTGCGCGTCGTTCGTCGTGACGTCCTCACGAGGCGAGCGACGTGCGCGCGACCCACACGCACGAGGCAGACGCGACACTCGCCTCGACCGCCGCACCGTCGCGGCGCGAACCACG
>JBILLJ010000138.1:0-23223 GCA_044376125.1 Sandaracinaceae bacterium | reverse complement strand
CGCGCGTCGGCCTCTTCGTGCATGGCCTACGAGCGTCGCGTGCTCGCCGGCTTCTTCGACGGCCACTCGAAGCGCCCGGCAGGTCCGCGGGGAGAGGCTCGCGACGTGCGCGTCTGGTTCGCGCCGCAACGGACGCGTCTGGCGGCTGACCCGGTGAGGTCTGGCGCTCACTGCCTCTCGCGAGACGCGACCGGCGCGGGCCCCGACACGAGGGGCAAGAATGCAGGACCGTCCCGGTTTGTGCAAGAATGCAGGACCGTCCCGGTTTGTGCAAGAATGCAGGACCGTCCCGGTTTGTGCAAGAATGCAGGACCGTCCCGGTTTGTGCCCGGCAGGTCCGCGGTGACGCGCTATGACGAGGCGATTGCCTTCTGCGAGGGCCGACCCGGTGATCTCGGGCGCTCAGCCGCAGCGCACGAAGCGCACGAGGCCACCCTCGAGCGCGACGGCGATCGCCCCGTCGCCGTCGATCGCCAGCGCGGGTCGCGTCGCGCCGGAGAAGACGAGCGGCTCGCCGAGCACACGCGCGCCGCTCTCGTTCACGCGCACGGTGCGCACGCGGACCTCGTGCGGCGCGTCGGCGGCGACGGCCGAGGGCGCCTCGCTCGCGAAGACCGCGTCGGTCGTGCGCGAGAGGCCGCGCACCGTGAGCGGCTGGCCATAGCCGAGGCCCGCGACGAGCGGATCGGGTGAGTCGGTGCCGCCGATCTCGACGATGCCGACGGCGCGCGTCGCCATGTTGCCCACGGCCGCGTAGGCCGCGAGATCACGGCCGCCCACGCGCACGACCGCGATGCTCGGCGGCTCGGCCGAGAGGTTGATCGGGCGCGCGACGGTCGTCTCGCCGGGGACCGACTCGGCGTCGAACGCGACGCGGTGGATCACCGAGAGCGCCACGCGCGCATCGACGAAGAAGAGATCGGGGCGGCCGCTCGGTCCGGGCGCGAAGAGCGGGTGCGAGCCGCTGCCGGCGCGCGGCGAGACGTCGTGCTGTCCGAGGCGCTCACCGGTCGGACCGAGGCGCTCGAGGTGCATGCGCATCGCGGTGCGCGGAGGCTCGCCCTCGGCGACGTTCTCGGCGATCGCGATCGTCGCGGCGATCACGCGGTGAGGGCCGACGCGCGCGATCGCGGGCGCAAAGCGACGATCCGCGTCCGCGAGGCTCAGCGCGATCGGGTGCGCCGCAGGGCGCGAGGGCTCGAAGAAGGCCGCGCGCACGCCGCCGTTGCCTTCGATCCACGCGACGCCGAGCTCGTCGGCCTCGCTGCCCGCGGCACCGACGAGCGCCAGGCCCGGTGGCGCGGTGCGTGCGCTCGCGGCCGCGGACTCGAGCGGGATGGCGACGACCAGACGCGGCGCCTGGCCCGCGACGAGCTCCACGACCGAGACCTGCTCGCGACCGCCTTCGAGGGGCTCGTAGCCCGCGAGGTAGAAGCGATCGCGCGTCGCGACGACCGACATCGCGCTCGAGCGAGGCAAGACGCGCACGGGCGCCTCGGCAACCTCCTGGCACACGCCGGGCGCGAGCTCGGGGTGCGCGAGCGTGCTCGGGTGGGCGTCGACGACCTCGTCCTCCCCGACGGGCGCGGCGAGATCGGCGAGCGGATCGTCTGCGCCGGGATCACTCGTCGTGGTCGGCGGCGACTCGTGGGTGGTGGTCGGCGGCGTCTCGTGCGTGGTGGTCGGCGGTGTCTCGCGCGTCGTCGCGGGCGGAGGATCGTGCGGCTCCTCGCTCGCGCCGCACCCCGTGGTCGATGCGGCGAGCAGCGCCCAGGCCACCAGGCGCGCCCAGCCCGGAGGGACCCGTGCGCCCATGCGTCGTCTCGTCATCACGGCGCGATGCTACTGCGAGGCGCTTCCGGTGCGGGAAAGGATGCTGCGCAGCGTCGCGGCCACCTCGCCGACGCCGGGGTCGCGGAGGATGCCCAGGTGATCGCCGGTCACGCCGTGAACGGGTGTGCTCGCGGGCACGAGCCCGCTCCAGCCCATGTCCCAGCGAACGCGCTCGCCGTCGTGACCGAGCCCGTCGCGCGCGCGGAAGATCACGACGCGTCCCGGGTAGGGCTCGACGACCTCGTCGTAGCGCTCGGCGGCATCCTTCAGCACGGCGTCGCGCGTCGCGAGCGCCTCCATCTCCTCGCTCGCCGAGGTCTCGCGGCCGAGCTTCTGCACTCGCTCACCGAGCTTGTGCGCGCTGCGTCGGAGCGCGCCGAGGAGCTCGTCCGGCCTTCTGCGCAGGCGACCGAGCTTCGTGCGGGCCCGCGCGAGCCACGGCACGTCCTCGAGCGCGCGCGGCAGGATCGCGTCGAAGAGGGCCAGGAGCTGGACCTCCTCGCCGCGTGCGCGGAGGAGGCGAGCCATCTCGTACGCGAGCAGCCCACCGAACGAGACGCCGCCGAGCAGGTACGGTCCTTCGGGGCGATGCTTGCGGACGAGGGTCACGTAGTCCTCGGCCATCGCGCGCACGTCGAGCGGTGGTCCCTCGCCCCGCACGGCCGAGGCCTCGATCGGGAGGAACGCCCCGAACACTGGTCGATCGGCCTCCATCGCGCGCGCGAGCGGGCCGTAGAGCTGCACGCCGCAGATGCAGAAGAGGGGGACCTCGGCCTCGATGTCGCTCCGCACCGGGTTCAGGCGGACCAGCGTGGGCGCCTCACCAGGCCGCGCCTGGGCGATCGCGTCGGCGAGCGCGCGAACGCTCGGGCTCGCGAACAGCGTCGCGAGATCGAGCGGGAGATCGGGTCGCTCCGAGGTGAGGCGACCGAGCAGACGGATGGCCAGGAGCGAGTGGCCGCCCATCTCGAAGAAGCTGCGATCGAGCTCCACGTCATCGCGACCGAGCACGTGCGCGAACACGGGACGGAGCCAGGCCTCGAGATCGTTGCGCGGCTCCTCGCGCTCGCGCTGCGCGAGGCTCTCTTCGAGCGTGCTCGCTGCGCGCGCCTCCAGCTCCGCTCGATCGATCTTGCCGGTCGGTGCGAGCGGGAGCTCCTCGAGCCCGACGAGGCGCGAAGGAACCATGATCGCGGGCAGCCTCTTCGCGAGCGCGTCGCGGATCGCGTCGAGCTCGAGCGCCGTGCTCGCGGTCACGAAGCCGACGAGCGCGCGACGCTCGGCCTCGCCCGCCAGCACCACGACGGCCTCTGCCACGCCGGGGTGCGCGAGGATCGCGCTCTCGATCTCGGAGGGCTCGATGCGATGGCCGCGCAGCTTGAGCTGACGGTCGATGCGACCGAGGAACACGAGCTCGCCCTCGCGCGTGCGCTTGACGAGATCGCCCGTGCGATACGCGACGCGATCGGTGTCGCTCGCGCGCGCGAACGGATCGTCCACGAAGGCCTGCGCCGTCGCTTCGGGGCGGGCGAGGTAGCCGCTCGCGACCTGCGGTCCTTCGAGCCACAGCTCTCCCGGCTCTTCGATCGCGGCGAGCACCGGCTCACCGGGCGGGCCCAGCGGCACCGACAGGCGCCTGCCATCGCGTCGCGCCCGCGCAGGCGCGTCGAGCACACGCACCACGTGCGCGCGACAGGCTCCGAGCGGCCGCCCGATCGGCAGCTCCGTGCGCCCGTCGGCCGGGACCTGCGCGGCCGTCACGTCGCAGAGGACGGAGGTGATCGTGACCTCCGTCGGTCCGTAGGCGTTGATGAACCGGAGCGTCGCGCGCCCCTGCGCGCGTGCACGCTCGACGAGCTTCGCCAGGCGCGCCCAGCTCTCGGGCGAAGGACGCTCTCCGCCCACGATCACGAGCCGCACGCCGTGCGGCAGCTCGAGACCGCGGAGCTCGAGGTGCACGAGCAGCTCGTGCAGGAACGCCGACGGCACGTTCAGCACCGTCACGCCCGCCTGCGCGATCTCGCGCACGAAGACGTCGAGGTCGTGCGCGCTCCGCTCCGAGCGCAGCACGATGCGTGCGCCGCTGAGGAGCGTCGGCACGACCTCCTCGATCGACACGTCGAAGCCGAGCGCGGTGAATTGCAGCACACGGTCGTTCGGCTCGAGGCCGAACGCGGCGCTCGCGGCCTCGACGTGCGCGGCGAGCGCGCGATGCGAGATGCGCGAGCCCTTGGGCCGACCAGTGGTGCCCGAGGTGTAGAGGAGGTACGCGACGTCGGCGCGCTGATCCTCCCTCTCGTCGGGCAGGCTCGACTCCGCGGTGGAGGGAGGCAGCGGATGATCCCACGCCTCGTCCACGTCGAGGATCTTGGCGCGCGGCAAGGCGCGCCGCGCGAGCTCACGGCTGGTGCGGTCCGTGACGACGACCGGCGTGCGTGCGGCGCCGCTCTCGAGCACGTCGTCGTGCACCAGGCGAAGGCGTGCCTCCGGCGAGCTCGCGTCGAGCGGCACGTAGAGGCAGTCCGCGATCCAAGAGGCCCACATCGCCGCGACCCAGTGGATCGAGCGCGGCAGGAGCACGAACACGACCTCGCGCTCGTGTGCACCCGACGTCGCGATCGCAGCGGCGAGGCGCTTGGCGCGCTCGAGCAGCTCGCGTCGCGACAGCTCGCCGCCCTGGCCGTCGCGGACGGCGATCTCGTCGCGCCGCTGACGGCACACGGTCGCGAAGCGCTCGACGAGGGACGGCTGCTCGCTCCGCGGCGCCCGATCGGCGTCCGGCCCGCGCCCCCAGCGCGCGAGCCGATCGGGTTCACCCTCCGAGAAGATCGGCAGACGCGCGAGCGGCGTCGGATCGTCGTCGCGCGCAGCGCGCCCGAGCTCGAGGATCGCAGCGCCCACGTGCGCGAGCAGGAGCTGCGCGTCGTCGCGATCGAGCGTGTGCTCGTCGTGCTCGAGCACGAGGCGCATCCCGGCTCCGTCCTGGTAGACGGCCAGGGTCATCGGGAAGTCGCTCCGCTCGACGAGCTGGAAGCGCCGCGCCGCGTTCTTGCCGCCTCGTGCGCGCAGCGCCGTGTCGAGGTCGTAGCGCTCGATCACGACGAGCGAAGACAGCGCGAGGCCGGCGCTCGCGAGCACGTCGGTCAGCGGTGCGTGGTCGTGAGAACGGAGCGCGAGGCCGTCGGCGCGCACCCGCTCGAGCAGGCTCGTCGCGCTCGCGCGCTGATCGACACGCACCCGGAAGGGCAGCGTGTCGACGAGGCAGCCCACGCGGTGGTGGAGGCAGCCCGTCGAGCTCGTCGAGCACCTCCTCGAGCACCCGCCGGTACGAGCGCCCGTCGAGGATCGCGTGATGGAAGCTCCACACGAGCACGTCGCCCTCGTCGCTCGGGTGCTCGGGGCGCGCGAGCAGCGCGACGCGATGGAGCGGAGGTCGCCGCGCATCGAAGCCGCGCGCCCGATCCCACTCGAGGAAGTCGTCGAGGGCTCGGTCCGAGCGCACGACCTCGAGGGGAACGTCTGCGAACACCTCCTCGATCATGCCGTCGCTCGTGTCGGGGCCTTCCCACCGGAACGCGCTCCGCAAGACGGCGTGACGCGCGTGCACGTGCAAGAACGCCACACGCACCGCATCGAGACGGACTGGCTCGGGGAAGCGGACCACCAGCTGTTCGAGCTCGACCCCACGCGTCGGGTCACGCACGGTGTTCACCACCATGCCGACTTGCGTCGCGGTCGCGCGGAATCGCTCGACGCACACGAGGTGCGTTCTGGCCGAGGGCTCGGTCGTCATCGACTCCCCGGCGCGAACGGTACGCGATGCCTGGCCTGCGGATCCAGTAACGTGTCCGGGACGACCCACGATGGGGGTGCGGAGCGACCTCTCGCGTGCCGAGGGAAGCCTCTCGCGCGTCGAGCGGACTCGACGTCGCGCGGCCTCAGCGCGTCAGGAGCAGGAGCAGGAGCAGCAGCACGGACATCACGACCGCGACGACGCCCACACCCGCGAGCGTGCCCAGGGTCCATTGCGTGACCGCGCCACCGTGCTCGGTCTTCCAGCCGAGCGCTGCGCGCGCGTCCTCGGGCCGATTCGTGCGGAGCGCGGAGACGAAGCGATCGACCGCGTCGTCCGAGAAGACCGGGCTCGCGTCGCCCACGAGCGCCGCCGTGATCGCCGCGAGCGCGCGGTGATCGTCGCGCGCCTCGCGCACGCCGCCGCTCCGACCGTAGCCCTCGGTGGTGCGGGTGGATCGCGGCGCGCCGATCGCGTCGAGGCCTTCGTGATCGAGCAGGAGCACGCGACCGTCGGCGCGCACGAGCAGGTTGTCGGGCGAGGGATCCCCGTGCGTGGCGCCCGCTGCGTGCAGCGCATCGAGCGAGGCCAGCGCGCGCTCGGCGAGCTCGAGCGCCTCCTCGGCGGAGAGCTTGCCCGCACGATCGAGCCGCGCACCGAGCGTCTCGCCTTCGACGAGCGGCATGACCACGAACGGCGTGCCGTCGTCGTCTGCGCCGACGTCGAGGATCGGCACGATCACGTCGGGGCCGACCTGTGCGGCGATCGCGCGTCCCGCCTCGAGGCTCGGCAAGAGCGCGGGATCGAAGGCGCGGTGCACGTGGAACGACTTCAGCGCGACCTCGGCGCTCGTCGTCAGATCCGTCGCGCGGTGAACGGTGCTCGAGCCGCCCTTGGCGATGCACGCGCCCCGGCGATAGCGACCCGCGACGGTGATCGCGAGACCAAACGGGGTCTTGCGGCGCGCCGTGCTGGTCCCGCTCGGATCGCCGCTCGGGTCGATGCCGCCACCGCCGTGGCTCGCGAGCTCGGACATGCGGGCCGGAGCTTATCGCGGAGGCGGGATCGCCGTCGCTGCACCCGCCCACGGGGTGAGATCCGGCGGCTCACCCGCACCGGGGCCTGCTACACCCCGCCGCGATGCGTGAGCGCCTCTTCCTTCTCGGCCGCGATCCCTCCTCGATGTCGCGCGCCGATGGCTCCGGGCCCGACGAGGCACCGAGCTCGCTCCCGGACTGGGCCCAGGCGAGCCCGCGCGAGATCGGCGAGGCGCTCGCGCGTGCGCTCGCGAAGCCCACCGGCGGCTGGGTCGTGCTCGACGCGAGCCGCACGATCCGTTCGGGGCCGCGCAAGTACCTCGTCGCGGGCAAGGAGCTCGTGGCGTGGTGGTGCCGAAAGCCCGGTCACGAGGGGCCGCGCGTCGGGCCCGACTTCTGTCCGCACATGGGCGCGGAGCTGAGCAAGGGATCGGTCGATCGCGAGGGCCGCATCGTGTGCCCGTGGCACGCGCTCGCGTTCTCGGGCATCTCGGGCACCGAGACGAGCCACACCCAGAAGAAGGGCGGCTTCGCGCCGCTCGTCGCGTTCGACGACGGTGTGCTCACGTGGGCGCGCGTGCCCGAGCTCGCGCACGAGGGCGATCCGCTCACCGAGCGTCCCTTCCTCGCCACGCGACCCGCGCGCTTCCTCGACGCGGTGATCCGCGTGGAGGCGCGGTGCGAGCCGCGCGACGTGCTCGCGAACCGCCTCGATCCCTGGCACGGCGCGCACTTCCACCCCCACAGCTTCGCGCGCCTTCGCGTGGTGGACCGCGGCACCGACCACGTGACGGTGCGCGTCGTCTATCGCATCGCGGGGAACGTCGGCATGGAGGTGGACGCCCGCTTCGAGTGCCCCGACGCGCGCACCATCGTGATGACGGTCGTGGCCGGAGAGGGCGTGGGCTCGGTCGTCGAGACCCACGCGACGCCGCTCTCCGCGGGGCGCACCGCGATCGTCGAAGCGACCCTCGCGACGAGCGAGCGGCCCGAGGTGATCTCGTGGCTTCCGCGCGCGGGCTCGCTCCTGCGGCCATTCGTCGAGGCACGCGCGCGCCGGCTCTGGGCCGACGACGTGGAGTACTGCGAGCGCACGCATGCGCTGCGCGCGCGCGGTGAGCCGCCCCCGGGCGACGACGAGGCGTGACGACGAGGTGTGACGACGACGCGTGACGACGACGCGTGACGACGACGCGTGACGACGACGCGTGACGACGACGCGTGACGACGACGCGTGACGACGACGCGTGACGACGACGCGTGACGACGACGCGTGACGACGACGCGTGACGGAACGTGCGGTGCGCGGTCACCGTACTCCCGGCGCCGGGGCTTCTCTCCGCTTCGGCCGACGACTCTTCACGACGAGGATGGCCGTGACCCTTCCGCACTACGTTCGCTTCGCTCGCTCCCTCGCGCTGCTCGGCCTCGGGGCCACGGCCGCCTGCGGGGGCACCACCAACCCGCCCGACGACGCGGCCACTGCGGCCGATGCGTTCGCGTCGATCGACGCGCCCAGCACGGCGGACGCGCCCAGCACGACGGATGCGCCCAGCACGACGGACGCGCCGATCGCGATGACGGACGCGCCCAGTACGACGGACGCGGCGATCGCGATGACGGACGACGCGAACGTCCCGGCCGACGCCTTCGACGTGTGCACGAGCTGCACGTGCGCGTTCCCCACGCCCGACGACGCGGGCACCGACGCTGGCCTCCCGGACTGCAACACCGTGGCCGGCGGCGCGATGTGCTGCTTCGCGATCGGACCGCTCTTCCCGCCCGATCTCGCGGTCTGATCGCGATGGGCGCCCACCTCGTCGCCACACCCTCGGCGACCCCGCTCGCAGACGAGGCGCAGCGCTTCGATCGTGCGCTCGACCGCATCGCGCCGAGCACGCTCCGCTTCGATCGCAGCCTCTACTCCGCCGAGGCCATCGCGGTGGTGGCCGCGCAGTGGCGCTTCCGCATGGCCTTCGAGCACCGCTCCTCGATGGTCTTCTCGCAGCTCGCGCAGCAGCTCTACGAGGCGAACGCGAGCCTCGACGCCAAGATCGTCATGCTGCGCATGGCCTCCGACGAGCTGCGGCACACGGGCACCTGCGCCGCCGTGATCGAGGCGCTCGCGCCCGAGTCGGGCGCCCCGAGCGTCGAGGTCGACCTCGCGGTGCAGCCGCTCGCGCGCCACGGCCACGTCACGCCCGAGGAGCGGGCGCTCCGCAACGTCATCTACACGACGTGCCTGAGCGAGATGGTCGCGTGCGCGCGCTTCGTCGCGACGCTCGATCGCACCGACGACCCGTTCCTTCGCGACGCGATGCGCCGCCTGCTCGCCGACGAGGTGCTGCACGGGCAGTTCGGCTTCCACTACCTCACGGCGAACCAGGACTGGCTCGCGACGCACGGCGAGGTCCGCGCCTCGATCGAGCGCTACCTCGTGCACGCCTTCGCGGTGATCGAAGACGAGCTCGCGCCCAAGCCCCCGTTCGCCGAGCTCTCGGACGAGGCCAAGGCCCTCGGCGCCGACGACTTCGCCCTCGCCCGCGAGGTCTTCTACGGCACGATGGAAGGCGCGATCGTGCCCGGCCTCGAGCAGCAGGGCCTCGCCGCCGCCGCGAGCTGGAAGGCGCGCAAGCGTCTCGCCTGATCCGCGTTTCGTCCTCCCAGATCGGGGCTTGTAGGCCGCGGTCCATGGCCCCCGAGTACGAACTTTTCACATTCCGGATCCAAGGATCCGGTTGATCTCGGTCTCCGACGCGCTGCAACATCGCTGGCGGAGGCTTCTTCGATGAACGAGCAGCTTGGAAACGGGGGCGGCAGACTACAGGGGCCCGGTGGCAAAGGCGCCGAGCGCGTCATCCCGTTCGGCAAGTACCTGCTCGTCGACCGCATCGCGGTCGGAGGCATGGCGGAGGTCTACACCGCCAAGTCGTTCGGCGTGGAGGGCTTCGAGAAGATCCTCGCGATCAAGCGAATCCTGCCGACGATGGCCGAGGATGAAGACTTCATCCAGATGTTCATCGACGAGGCGAAGATCGCGGGCCAGCTGACGCACGCGAACATCGTCCCGATCTACGAGCTCGGGAAGATCGGCGACTCGCACTACATCGCGATGGAGTACGTCTGGGGCAAGGATCTGCTCCAGATCATGAATCGCTTCCGAAAGATGCGGAAGCAGATGCCTGCCTCGATGGGCGCGTGGATCGGGGCGAAGATGTGCGAGGGCCTCGACTACGCGCATCGCAAGAAGGACCGCAGCGGTCGCTCGCTCGGCATCATCCACCGCGACGTGAGCCCGCAGAACTGCCTGGTCTCGTACGAGGGCCAGGTGAAGATGATCGACTTCGGCATCGCCAAGGCCGCGTCGCGCAACACCAAGACGCAGGCGGGCGTGCTCAAGGGCAAGTTCGGCTACATGAGCCCCGAGCAGGTGCGGGGCCTGCCGGTCGATCACCGCTCGGACATCTTCGCCGTCGGCACGTGCCTCTACGAGATGCTCACGACCGAGCGTCTCTTCGTGGGTGAGAGCGACTTCTCGACGCTCGAGAAGGTGCGCAACGCGCAGGTGCCGGCGCTGTCGCTCCAGGTCCCCGACATCCCGAAGGAGCTCGAGGACATCGTCATGAAGGCGCTCGCGCGGGACGTGGAGAACCGCTGGCAGAGCGCGGCCGAGATGCAGGAGGCGCTGCAGCGCTTCATCGCGCGTGAGCGTCCACCGTTCGGCACCTCGAAGCTCGCGGCGTGGATGCGCACCGCCTTCGCGCCCGAGATGGCCAAGGAGAAGCAGCGCCTCGACTCGTTCGCCAAGATCGGGCCGCCGCCGCCTCCGGCCGTGGTGCCGCAGCGGCCGATGGTCGCCGTGAAGCCGCCCCCGAGCGACGACGACGAGCCGGAGGAGCTCGCGGGCGACGCCACCATGATGACCGCGTCGCCGTTCGAAGAGGACGGCGGCGGTGGCGGTGGTGGTGGCCACGACGAGATCCAGGAGCAGGCCACGCAGATCTTCTTCTCCGCGGAGGAGATGCAGGAGGTCGAGCCCGTTCGACCGATGATGGCCGCTGCGCCCGCGGGGCCCGTGCCCGCGCCGCGTGTCGGAGGCGCCGTCGTGCAAGCGCCGCCGCGTCCCGTGGGCATGCCGCCGCCGGGCGGCGCGATGCGCCCGCAGCCGATGGTGTCGGTGGGCTCGGCCCCCGCGACGCCCCCGGCTCCGTCGCAGGGCCCCAGCGTGCAGGTCGCGAGCGCGTATCCGCCCTCGCCGCAGCCGCAGATGGGCATGCAGCCGCAGATGGGCATGCAGCCGCAGCCGATGCAGCCGCAGATGGGCATGCAGCCGCAGATGGGCATGCAGCCGCAGCCGATGCAGCCGCAGATGGGCATGCAGCCGCAGCCGATGCAGCCGCAGATGATGCAGCCGCCGATGCAGGGCGGGATGATGCCGCCGCCGGGCATGGCCCAGCAGGGCGGCATGATGCAGCCGCCGCCACAGGCGGCCTTCGGTGCGCCGCCGCCGCCCGCGGTGCCGCAGCGCACGGACACGATGCAGCTCCAGGCCCCCCCTGCGTCGTTCGCGCAGCCGGGCTCGGAGCCGCAGAAGTCGCGACGTGGGCTCGTGGGCTTCCTCGCCGTCGCGACGCTCGCGATGCTCGGCGCGGGTCTGTTCGGAGGCTACTGGTTCTTCCTCCGTGGGCCCGAGCTCGGGACGATCGAGGTGCGCGCGGTGCCCGCCGAAGCGGCGACCGCACAGGTGTCGCTCGATGGACAGCCGCGCGGTCACGCGCCGATCCGCATCGAAGGCGTCGTCGCCGGCGAGCACGTGCTCGTGCTCAGTCAGCCGGGCTTCCAGGACGTCACGCGGCCCGTCACCGTGACGCCGAACGGAACCGTCGCGCTCGACGTCGCGCTCGCGCCTGCGATCGCCGTGGCGGCGATCGTGCCACCTGCCGCGCCTGCCACGCCGCCCCCCGTCGCGGCGATCGCGGCCGTCGCACCGCCGACCACCGCCGATCCAGCGGTGCCGCCTGCCACGACGGACCCCGCCGCGGCCCCGCCCGCGACGACCGATCCCGCCGCTGCGCCCGCCGCTGCGCCCGCCGCTGCGCCCGAGCCTGCGCCTGCGACGACACCTGCGCCCGCGCCCGCACCCGCGCCTGCGGCGACGCCCGCGCCTGCGGCGACGCCTGCGCCTGCGCCTGCGGCGACCCCTGCACCCGCACCTGCGCCGGCGCCTGCGCCGGCGGCTCGCACCGAGCGTCCCCGCGAGACCAGCACCGCGCGCGAGACGAGCACGACGCGAGAGGCGAGCACGACGCGAGAGACGTCGCGCACTCCCGCGCCTGCGCGCGAGGCCACACCTGCTCCGCGTGAGACGACGACGGGGCGTACCGCGCCACGTCGTGGTGACGCGCCCGCTGGCGGAGGCACCGCGCCTTCGCGCACTCCTGCCGCCGGTGGTGGCGGTGGTGGTGGCGGCGGTCAGGGCACGCTGCAGATCCAGACCCTGCCGTGGGCGCGCGTGTTCATCGACGGCCGCGACACGGGTCGCAACACACCGGTTCGCGAGCTGCGCGTGCCGGCCGGCAGCCACCGCATCGGCCTCCGCACCGCGGACGGCCGCATGACGGAGCTGACGGTGCAGGTGCCCGCGAACGAGACCGTCCGCATCGTGCGCCAGCTCTGATCGCGGCCGACGAGCACACGATCTCGCACACCACGACGTGGGCCTCGCGCGATGCGCGGGACCCGCGTGCGTCTGGGGAGCTCAGTGTTTCTCGCGCCTTCGGCGCGGCAGGGGGGAGCAACTCCCCCCAATCCCCCACTCGACGCTCCCCAAGCCTCGCTTTCTCGCGCGCTCCTGGGGTGAGCTGCGCTCACCCCGCCGCGAGGCGTCCCCGGCGAGTCGACTGGTCGATTCTTTCTCGATCTCTCAGTGTTGCTGCGCCTTCGGCGCGCTTCTTTCTCGGTCTCTCACTCGATGCGTCCGAGCTCGAAGGTGCGGCCGTAGCCGCTCGTGAGGTTGTCGATGCGCACCGAGATCGATCCGTCGGGCGCGTACCGATAGAGCTCACGGATCTCCTCGCGCGCGAGCGACGGGTCGGGCCGTGCGTGCGTGGTGAGCTCGGTCTCGTCGCGCAGCGCGGGATCGTAGGGGAAGTGGAGCTCGCGCCACGGCGTGATCTCACCCGCAGGCCCGCCGTCGTCGTCGCGTCGCGCGCACTCGAGGAAGCGGAGGTGGCCGACGGTGTGCCTCGGTCGATAGCGACGCTCGGCGACGATCGATCCACCCCCGACCGCTTCGTCCTCGGCGGACACCTCTGCCGCGCCCTTGTCGAAGATCGGATCGAAGATCTTCTCGCGGCCGCCCTGCGCCTCTCGCCACACTCCGAAGTGCCGCGTCACGGCCTCCTTCACGAAGATCCCGGCGTCGGGATCGGCTGCGACGGCGAGGCCGATCGCCGTCGCCGCATGTGGCACGGGCGCGAGCTCGACCTTGCGACCGAGCCGGGCGCGCAGCGCCTTGAGCACGCCGACGAACGCCGCGCCGCCGCCGACCACGTAGACCGCGCCGAGCTGACGTGGGTCCTCGGGGTCGATGCCGTGCGCGGGCAGTGACGCGAGCAGGCGATCGACCATCGCCAGCGTGCGGTCCACCAGAGGCTCGCACGCGCGCAGGACGTCGGCGGCGGGCAGCACGATCGGCTCGGCGTCGGGCAGCGCCATCGCGAGGTCGATCATCGCGTTTTTCGAGTGAGGGCCGAGCGCCTCCTTCGCGGCGCGCGCGGCGTCAGCGAGGCGCGCGTGCGTGGTGGCGTCGAGCGCGGCTGGGTCGCGTCCCGAGCGCTCGAGGGCCACGCCGAGGATCGCCTCGTCGAGATCGTCGCCGCCGAGGCGCGGAAGACCTTCGGTCGCGAGCAGCTCGAACAACCGACCCTTGAGCGAGATGGCCGACGTGTCGAAGGTGCCGCCGCCGAGGTCGTAGACGACCAGGTAGCGCTTGGGGCTCCGCTTGTTGTCGAGCCCCAGGTGCCGGTGCGCGTACTCGATGCCCGCGGCGGTGGGCTCGTTCACGAGGCCCAGGACCTCGACGTGCGCGCGTCGGAACGCCTCGAGCGTCAGCCAGCGCTGGCGGCTCGTGGCGTTCGCGGGCACCGCGATCATCGCGGCGATCGCCATGTCTGCGGCGAGGCCGAGCGCGCGCCGCACGCGCTCGACCACGTGCGCGATGTGCTCGTCGAGCAGCACCGAGGCGCTCGGTCGCGACGGAAGGCTCGTGACGATCGCGTCGGCGGCCAGGCCCGAGATCGTTCGCTTCACCGAGCGCAGGAGCGCAGGCGCGTCGTGCGCCGCGATCGCGTCCCAGCCGTGCACGCGCGTTCCGTCGGTGAGCTCGGCGCAGGCGCCGGGGACCCACTCCGCGCTGCCGCTGCCCGTGTCGAACGACACGATCGGATGACGGCCGCGATCGACGCGCGCGACGACCGTCCGAGTGGTTCCGAGATCGATGCCCAGCCGCACGGGCCGACTATAGGCCGAGTCGGCCGGGAGCCGAGGCCGCGAATCGCTTGGGTGTCCGCGCGAGAACGGGACGGTCGTGTTTTGAACGATGGAGGACCGTCCCCATTTCGCTCGTCTCGCTAGCCAGCTCGCTTCTCGACGCGGCCGTCGGGGTGACGCGCGAAGCGGCCCTCCTCGCGTCCGTGCACGGGACCGTCGTCCTTCCAGGGCCAGCCGCCGAAGCGCGTGCGCTGGTAGTCCTGGAAGGCCCGCTGGATCTCCTCGCGCGTGTTCATGACGAAGGGCCCATGCGCCACGACGGGCTCGCCGATCGGACGCCCCTGAAGCACCAGGACCTCCGTCTCGTCCTCGCCCGCCTCGAGCTCGATCGCCTCGTCGGCGAGCACCACCGCGCCGTGACGCGCGGGGATCTCGCTCGCGCTCGTTCCGTCCGTGCGCCGCACGACGAGGCGCTTGCCGCGGAAGAAGTAGAGCGTGCGCGGCGTGTCGTCGTCCGACGGGCTCGCCGGCAGCGTGACGCGCGCGCCCGCATCGAGGCGCACGGTCCAGATCGCCACGTTGGCCTCGGCGCGCGCGGCCCACGAGTCGGGCGGCGGGGCGTGCGGCGCGATCTCGCCGAAGCGCCCCGCGACGATCGTGACCTCGCTCGTCTTGCCGCTCGCGTCGGTCTGGACGTGCTTGGGGATCGTCTCGGACCAGAACATCGAGAAGTAGGGCTTGGCCATCTTCGAGGCGCGCGGGAGGTTGAGCCAGAGCTGGAAGAGCTCGGCCGGGTTGGGCGTCTCGCGCGAGAGCAGCGGGAACATCTCCGAGTGCACGATGCCTGCGCCGGCGGTCAGCCACTGCGCATCGCCCTTGCCGAAGCGCGCTGCTGCGCCGAGCGAGTCGGAGTGATCGATGTAGCCGTCGCGCGCGAGCGTCACGGTCTCGAAGCCGCGGTGCGGGTGCTGCGGGAAGCCGGGGATCGTGTCGCCGTGGTACATGCGCCAGCCGTCGACACCCTCGAAGTCCTGGCCGATGTGGCGGCCTGCGAGCGAGGCGTCCGGGCCCATCTCCGCATTGCCGCGCGGATACGCGTCCGCGTGGTGCACGCAGAAGAGGAAGGGATCGAGCGTCGGCCACGGCGCGACGGACGTGGCCGGACCGATCGGGAAGGCCTTGAGCACGAGGGGTTCCATGGCGACGCACAGTGCGTCGCCCTCACGGCGTTGGCGAGCCGCGCCCGCCGCAACGCCCCGTTGCGAGCCTCAGCGCCTGCGTCGCCGCACCGCGATCACGAGCCCGAAGAGGCCTGCGATCACGAGCGCCATCGGGCTCGCGCTGCGCGTGCCCGCGCGGCAGCCGCACGCACCACCCGCGAAGCCACCGACGGTCGGTCCGCCATCGGCGTTGGGCGCTGCATCACCCGTGGCCGGGCCCGCATCGCGCGGACCGGCATCGGCGCGCGGACCGCTGTCACCGCCCGCGTCGTCGGTCGGGTCGAGGTAGTCGGGGATTCCGTCGCCGTCGCCGTCGTCGGTGCCCTCCATCTCGTCGCCCGTCTGTGCGCCGTCGGCGTCGGTGTCGAGCCAGTTCGGGTCGCCGTCGCCGTCGACGTCGTTGCCGAACATGCCGCCATCGCGCCGCTCGGTCGCGGTCGGGATCGTGTCGTCGTCGTCGTCCGGATCCACGTGATCGGCACGGCCGTCGCCGTCGGTGTCGCGCGGGATGCCGCCCGGCGCCTCCTCCGACGTCGGGATCGTGTCGTTGTCGTCGTCGGTGTCGAGGTGGTCGAAGTCTCCGTCGCCGTCGGTGTCACGGCGCATGCCCATCGGGGCCTCGTCGCGCGTGGGCACGCCGTCGCCGTCGTCGTCCGGATCGAGGTAGTCCGGGTTCGGATCGCCGTCGGTGTTCTCGCAGCTGCCTGGCATCGTGCACTCGAGCGCCGTGTCGACGCCGTCGTCGTCGTCGTCCGGATCGTCGAAGTCGGGGTTGCCGTCCATGTCGCTGTCGCGGCACGGCATCGAGGGGCACTCGTCGGTGTCGAGGATCCCGTCGCCGTCGGTGTCGAGCATCGCGGGGTCGAACGTGAACGTGCTCGCGTCCGTCGCCGTGTTGCCCGCCTCGTCGGTCGCGGTGACCGAGACGCTGTGCATGCCGGCCGCGAGCGGCGTCGGCGCGCGGAGCGACCACGTGCCGTCGGCGCCCACCGTCGCGGTGCCGATCGACATGCCGTCGATCGACACGTCGATCGTCGCGCCGGGCTCGCCGTTGCCGCGGATCGTCGGGCGCGGCGAGCCGATCGTCGCGGCGTCGGGCGGCGCCGTGATCTCGACGAACGTCGAGGTGTCGACGAGGAAGCTGCTGCTCGCCGTCGCCACGTTGCCCGCTGCGTCCGTCGCCACCGCGCGCGCGGCGTGCGGGCCCGCGGGCAGGGCCATCGTCGGGGTGACCGACCACGTTCCGTCGGCCGCCGCCGTCGCGGTACCGACGAGCACGCCGTCCACGAAGACCTCGATGCTCGCGCCGGGCGTCGCCGTGCCCGAGATCGTCGGCGTCGTGTCGTTGGTCGAGCTGCCGTCGGCCGGCGCGACGATCGCCACCGCGGGCGCGGTCGCGTCGACCGTGAAGGTGCTCGAGTCGGTCGCGGTGCGACCCCCGCCGTCGGTCGTGCTCGCCTGCGCCGTGTGATCGCCGCTCGCGAGCGGCGTCGTCACGACGATCGACCAGAAGCCCGTCGCGTCCGCGGTCGCGGTGCCGACGACGGTGCCATCGACCGTCACGCGCACCGACGCGCCCGGATCGGCCGTGCCGGAGATGGTCGGCGTCGTGTCGTTCGTCGTCGAGCCGTCGACCGGCGTGACGATGTCGACGAACGGACCCGCCACCGCGACGGTGAACGCGCCCGAGTCGGTCGCCGTGTTGCCCGCCGCGTCGGTCGCCTCGACCGAGACCATGTGGCGGCCGTCGGCGAGATCGCTCGGCACCACGATCGACCAGTTGCCGTCGGCGTCCGTGAGCGCGGTGCCGAGCACGGTTCCGTCGAGCGTCACCTCGACCAGGTTGCCCGGCTCGCTCGTGCCCGAGAGCGTCGGGCGCGCGCTGCCGACCGTCGAGCCGTCCGCGGGAAGGCGGTACTCCACGAAGGTCATCGAGTCGACGCTGAACGCGTTGGTGTCCGTCGCGGTGATGCCCGTCGTCGAGACGCTGGTCGCGGTGACCGAGTGCGCGCCCTCGGCGAGCGCCGTCGTCGGGGTCACCGACCACGTGCCGTCGGCGGCGACGGTGGTCATACCGACCGTCATCCCATCGACCGTCACGGTGACCATCGCGCCCGGCAGGCCCGTGCCCGAGATCGTCGGCGTCGTGTCGCGCGTGCTCGAGCCTTCGGCGGGCGAGGCGATCACGACGAAGTTGCGCGTGTCGACCGTCCAGCCGTGCATCGCGGGCGTCGCGTCGACGTTGCCCGCCGCGTCGCGTGCGCGCACCGCGAGCGTGTGCATGCCGTCGGCGAGCGCGCTCGTCGTGAACGTCGCGGGGCACGCCATGAACGCGCCGCCGTCGAGCGAGCACTCGAAGGTCACGCCCGCCTCCGGCGAGGCGAAGGTGAAGTCACCCGTGGTGTCGCCCGTCGGGCTCGTCGGCGCGGAGGTGATCATCGTGTCCGGCACCGAGGTGTCGATCGTCCACGTGTAGGTCGCGGGGCTCGGGTCGGTCATGCCGCCGCCCGGGCCCGTCGCGCGCACCGAGATCGTGTGGCTGCCGTCCGCGAGGCTCGGCGTCGTGAAGCTCGCGCCGCACGCCATGAAGGCGCCTCCGTCGATCGAGCACTCGAAGCTCGAGCCCGGGATCGTCGCCGTGAACGTGAAGTCGCCCGTCGCGTCGTTGCTCGGGTTGGTCGGCGAGGTCGCGATCATCGTGTCGGGCGGCGCCGTCGAGACCACCGTCGTCGAGGTCGTGCTCGTGACCGTCGCGGGCGTGAGGCCGTTGAGGAAGCTCAGGATCGCCGTGTGGTTGTAGGTGCCGTCGGCCGGGACCGTGATGGTCATCGTGACCATGCCCGTCGCCCCCGGGCCGATGTTGCCGAGGCTAAAGACCACGTCACCGCCCATCGCGCTGCCACCACCGGTGGCCGACACGAGCGTCGCGCCCGCAGGCAGCGTGGTGCGGAGGCTCGCGGCGTCTGCCCAGCCCGCGCCGGCGTTGTTCCACGCGAAGGTGACCGTGTACGTGCGCGTCGCGCTCGTCGCGGGCGAGGAGGCCGTGGCGGTCATCGCCGCCGAGCCCGACATCATCGCGCAGTCCGACTCGAAGAGAGAGTCGAGGAAGAGGCGCACGCCGTTCGTCTGCGGGTTGAGCGTGATCGGCGTCGCGACCGAGTAGTTGTGGCCGCCGAGGTAGGTGATCTGGCCGTTGTTCGCGTCACCGCCGAGGCGCGCCGTGGCCCAGAGCACGTCGTCGCCCGCGTCGTCGATGAGCACGCGCGTGTAGGGGTGGAAGCCGCCGCCCACGAGGGGCTCGATCGACTGGATCGAGCCGCTGTCCGGCTCGAGCAGGCCGTCGAACTGGTTGAACGGCGAGTCGGCGAACGAGACCGTGAGGATGCCGCTCACCGCGGGCTCGTCGCTGCGGATGCCGGTCGTCGTGAGGAAGCGGCCCGAGGTCGCGTTCTCGAACGTGAAGGCCGCCTCGCACTCCATGAACGCGTGCACTGCGCGCGAGCTGTCGAGCCACGAGCGGACCTCGCCGACGACGCCGTTGATGAGCGTCGTGGCACCGCCGCCCGTCGGCGTCTCCCAGTGCATCGAGGTCATGTGGCAGTAGGCCGGGCTGCCGTCGGCGCGGAAGAGCGCGCCGTCGGTCGTCGAGGCGGTCGTCGGGCCGGTGATCTCGGCGACGTTCAGCACGTCCGGCGACGCGGCCGACCACGCGTTGCCCGCGGAGTCCGTCATGCCGGCGGCGTTGAGGTCCGCGAAGGCGATGTCCTCGTTGCCGTCCTCGAAGACGGCGATGCGCGGCGCCGCGGTGAGCGTGCGCGCGATGTCGGCGGAGAACGTCCCGGTCACGTCGTGGACGACGGTCACAGTGTCGGACGCGAGCCACGCGTCGATCACGGTGAGCGCAGCGGTGCGGTTGGCGCCGCTCACGACGAAGCCGCCGCCGCGGTAGTTGATGCCACCCACGCCCGGCACGATCGCCGCGCCCGTCTCGCGGTTGGCGACGGTCGTGGGCGCGGTGATCGTGAAGTCGACCGCACCGGCGGTCTTGCCCGTGAGGATCGCCCAGTGCACGGGGATGCCGGCGCGCAGCAGCGCATACACGAGGCCGAAGGCGCGCAGCGTTCCGTTGTTCTGGAACGTCGTCGACATCGGGATGATCAGCGAGCCCGTCGGGAAGCTCTGGACGAGGCTCTCGGACTCGACGGCGGCCGTCTCAGGCTCCGGTCCTGCGCATGCGCTCAGCGTGAGCGCGGCGGAAGTGAAGACAGCGAGGCAAGCGAGGGCGTACGAACGCAGCAGGAACGGAAGACATCTCATCGCGCCAGGATAGACCCGACTCCCGTGTTGCGGACAGTGGGTGGCCGACCGATCAGGCCTGCGCCGACACGTCCGTCCCGCGGAGGCTGCTCGGCGCGACACCGACCAGGCGCTTGAAGGCGCGGCTGAACGCGGCCTCCGAGTCGTAGCCCACGCGGCGGCCGATCTCGGCCACCGAGCCGTCTCCGCGCCGGAGCGAGCGCTCCGCGAGGTGCATGCGCCAGCGCGCGAGGTACTGCGCAGGCGGCTCGCCCACGAGCGCGCTCCACCGATCGAAGAAGGCCGAGCGGCCCATGCCCACCGCCTCCGCGAGCGAGGCCGCGGTCCATGCCTCGTGCGGCCGCGCGTGGAGGAGGTCGAGCGCGTGGGCGATGCGCGGATCCCGCAGCGCGCCGAGCCAGCCGCCGTCGGTCGTGCCCGCGCGCACGCACGCGCGGATCGCGTGCACGACGAGCACGTCCGCGAGCCGCGTGATCACGGTGCTCCCCCCCGGCTGCGGGTGATCGAGCTCGAAGGCGAGCGCGGCGACGAGCGGGGGCAGCCACGGCGCGAGCGCGGGATCGTCGGCGCGCAGGTGCACCACGCGTGGCAAGAGGCCCAGGAGCGGGTGGGGAGGTCGGGCCCCCTCGCCGTCGGCGGGCCGTGCGCGCTCCACGTCGAAGCGGCCGCAGACGAGGGACGTCTCCTCGCCGCCGCCGTCGATCGACAAGACGCCCACCCCGCCACCTTCCGGTGTCCGCACGCGCCCGCGGATCGGCACCGCGCGCCGCCCGGCGCGATCGGCCATGACGTGTGGATCGCCGTACGGAAGGAGCACCACGTCGCCCGGACCGAGCTCGATGGGGCGCGCGTCTCCGGCCTTGCCGGCGCGCGCGCTCGGGATCGCGACGGCGCGCCCGCGGACCACCGCGTGGAAGATGCCACCGTCGAGGCCGTTCGTGGACACGGCCCACGGCGCCCAGAGCGCGGCGCGCGCGAAGACCGAGCTCTCGAGGCGCACGTGCCGGAGCACCTCGGCCAGCGCGTCGGTCGTCGGTGCGCCGGGGCCTCTCCCGTTCGTCGTGCGGTGCGTGGATGTCATCGACGTGTCCTGGGCCCGAGGATGCGCATCGTCCGATCCGACCGGACGGACGAGCAAGGTTTCCGGACGATACCGCAATCGATCGTCCGTCCGACAGACGTAGAGATGGACGAGCGGCGTCGCTCACGCTCACGCCTCCTGCGTCGGTGAGGACGCGGCGCCGCCTCGGAGGGACCCATGAAGCGCTGGCTCGCGACGATCTCGAACTTCTTCTTTCCCGGCCTCGGCTACCTGCTCGTCGGCCCGAGCCCGCGACGTCGCGCGCTCGGCGCGGCGTGGCTCGTGGGCATGGTGGGGCTGACGTACGTGGAGCTCTCGCTCCAGAGTGTCGCGCCCGCGCTGTACTGGCCGATGTTCGCGAGCGTGTTCCTCTTCAACACGGCCTTCGCGATCGACACGTTCTTCGAGCTCGCGCCCGAGGCCCTCGAGCGCGCGCCCGCCTGAGCATGTGTCACGCGGTTGGATCGATGCGAGTGGCACGTGCTCGAACCGGCGCTCTGAGCGGCACGCTCCCGGAGGGCGTGCTCGACATCGAAGGGGGGTCGGGGCTAGCGTCCGGCCGCCATGCGACACGTCTCACTCGCTCTCACGGTCCTCCTCGCGTTCGTCGTCTCCTGTGGTCCGGTCGCCCGTGGTGGTGGTCGCGGCACGGCAGGGGGAGGCGGGCGCACCTCGATGTCGGCGTGCAATGGCGACTTCGGGGCCACGGCGCAGGCCGCGAAGCTCGAGGCCTTCTTCCTCGCGACCGCGCGCTTCCACCAGGCGGCGTTCGAGGCGCACGACCAGATGATGACGGCGTGCCGCAACACGGGCCTGGCCCTGGGCATGACAGAGACCGAGCTCTCGGGCGACCTCCGCGCGGTCTGCACCGCGGCCAACGACCGGCTCGCGAGCGAGCTCGCGGCCCTGCGCGCGACCTACACGGTGCGCGTGGAGGCGCAGCCGCCGCACTGCGAGGTGTCGGTCGAGGCGTACGGCCAGTGCATGGCCGAGTGCGAGGCGCAGGTCGATCCGGGCGAGGTGCAGATCACCTGCGAAGGCGGCGAGATCCGCGGCTACTGCGACGCGCAGTGCCAGGGCAGCTGCGCGGTGGACGTAGCCGGTCAGTGCGCGGGCACCTGCGAGGGCGCGTGCGCCGGGACCTGCTCGGCCTACGCCGCCGACGGCTCGTGCGCGGGCAGCTGCGACGGCAACTGCCAGGGTCGCTGCGTGGTCTCGGCGCAGGCGAGCTGCCAGGGCGAGTGCCGCGGCGGCTGCTCGGTCGAGTACCGCGAGCCGTACTGCACGGGCCGCGTGCGCCGCCCGAGCGCGAGCGCGCGCTGCCGCGCGTCGTGCGATGCCCGCATCGAGGCCGAGGCGCGCTGCACGCCGGGTCAGGCGAACATCGCGATCGAGGGTGGCCTCGACGCCGAGCAAGAGGCGCGTCTGGCGCGGGTGCAGCGCGCGATGCGCGAGGGCGTGAGCGCGATCCTCGGTCTGCGCGAGCGCGTGCAGCGCCTGCAGCAGAACGGCGCGGAGATCGTCCGTCTCGCGCCCGAGATCCCGCAGGCCGCGATGGCGGTGAGCCTGGGCGCGGTCGCGTGCGCGACGACGGCGGCGGCCGCGATGGCCGAGGCCTCCGCGAGCCTGACCGTCTCGGTCGAGGTCAGCGTCTCGTTCAGCGCCTCCGTCAACGCGCGCTGAGCGTGTTCGCTGCGCCATCGGCGCGCTGGGGGAGCCCAGGACGGCCGGCCTACTCCCCGCTCGTCGATCGTCGAAGACTCCTCCTCCTTCGCTCCAGGGGTTGCTTCGCAACCCCGCCGCAGGGCGCGCCGGTGAGTCTTCTCGCTCTCTCGGGAAGAGGCAGAAGAACACGAAAACCCCGCGGGCCCATGGCCTGCGGGGTTCGTCGCTTCGTCGCTCGGTTCGCTCCCTGAGAGGAGCGAGCCCGACTCAGCTGCGCTCGTTGCCTTCGCCGGGCTTGCCGCCCTCGCGACCGCCACGCTCGTTGCGCTCGTTGCCCTTCTGCATCGGGCCGCCGAGGATCTGCTTCTCGCGCTTGCGACGGCGGCGCGCGGCCTCCGACTCCTTCTTCCGGCGCTTCACCGACGGCTTCATGTAGTGCCGGCGGCGCTTGAGCTCGCGGAGGATGCCCTCGGCCGCCATCTTGCGCTTGAGGTGCTTGATGGCGCGCTCGACGCCCTTGTCGCCGACGACGACCTCGACGGGCTTGCTCTGCACGGCCTCGATCGGATTGCTCACACGGAACTCCTCTGACGGAATGCGCCCACCGGGGCGCGAAGGGCGCGGACAGTGGCATGGGCTCGGGGGGAGCGCAAGTGATCCCGCGCGTCGTGTAGAGAGCAGTGAACATGTCCGGGGCATGAGCACTTAGGGATGTCCGCCCTCCGGGCGACCCGTAAGCAGCGCGATGGACGCGCTGCAGGACGAGGTCGCCAGGAAGGCGCGGGA
>JBILLJ010000137.1:0-23225 GCA_044376125.1 Sandaracinaceae bacterium | reverse complement strand
CGCTCGGGTGCACCGGACCGCGCGGGTCGTGGCTGATCTCGAGCGCGTACGGATCGAGCAGCAGCTTGTTGGGGTTCATGCGGAAGCCGTCGGCGTCGACCTCGCTCACGAGGCCCACCTCGCTGCCCGGCGCCCAGGCCGGGTCGTACGGCCAGTTCGGGCCCCACACCCGGTAGCCGTAGTAAAGCGGCGCGCTCGCACCGCCGAGCCCCGCGGCGCGCAGCGTCTCGGCCGACACGCGCAGCGTGAAGCGATCGCCTTCCTGCGCGAGCGGGAGGCGCAGCGCCTCGCTCTCACCGCTCGCGCTCGCGAAGAGACACAGCGCGACGCGCGTCGCACCCGGCGCACGCATGCGCACCTCGAGATCGCCCGACGGATGCAGGCGCGCCCCGAGCGAGGGCCCGCGCGCCCACGGATCGCGCGGCCCCGCGTCCTCGCCGCTCGCCGCGGGGGCATCCATCGAGCCATCACGCGCGGCGTCCGAGGGCCCGGCCTCCGCTCGCGACGCGTCTGCAACGATCCGGGCATCGTCTCCGCCGCTGCTCACACACGACGCGAGCGCGACGGCACCGGAGACGATCAGTGCCGACCCCGCGTGGCGCCCCCGACGGATCGTGGCGTGATCCATTCCGCGTCTCTCGCTCTCAGCTGTCGCCCTCGCCCGAGGATCCGGGCCCTGGCGCGTCGGGCTCCTTCTCGAGGTAGCGGAAGATCGTGCGGGGATCGACGCCGAGGTCGCGCGCGGTCTTGGTGCGGTTGCCGTTGTTCCGCTCGAGGACCTCGAGGATGTAGCGGCGCTGGAACTCCTCGCGCGCCTGCGCGAGCGTCATGATCGAGGTCAGCGTCTCGGGGAAGAGATCGAGATCCTCGGGCCCCACGAGCGTCTTGTCGCAGAGCACGATCGCCTTCTTGATGCGGTTCTCGAGCTGGCGGACGTTGCCCGGCCACTCGTACTTCCGGATCGCGATGAGCGCGTTCGGCGTGAAGCCCTTCACCTTCGGGTTCAGCTCCTCGGCGTACTTCGAGAGGAGGAACTTCGCGAGCAGCACCACGTCGTCGCCGCGCTCGCGGAGCGGCGGCAGGTGCAGGTTCACGACGTTGAGCCGGTAGTAGAGATCCTCGCGGAACGCGCTCTTCTTGATCTCCTCCTCGAGGTTGCGGTTCGTCGCGGCGATCACGCGGATGTCGACGCGCTCGGGCTTGGCGTCGCCCACCTTGTTGACCACGCGCTCCTGGAGCGCGCGCAGGAGCTTCACCTGGAGCGCGACCGGCATCTCGCCGATCTCGTCGAGGAAGAGCGTGCCGCCGCTCGCCTGCTGGAACTTGCCGCTCCGCGTCGCGATCGCGCCGGTGAAGGCACCGCGCACGTGACCGAAGAGCTCGCTCTCCATGAGGTTCTCGGGGATCGCGCCGCAGTTCACGACGACGAAGGGCCCGTCCTTGCGCTGGCTCCTGCGATGCACCTCGCGCGCGATGAGCTCCTTGCCGGTGCCCGTCTCGCCCGTGATGAGCACGGAGATGTCGGTCGTCGCGACCTTCTTCACCTTCGTGAACACCTCGACGAGCGAGGGGTTGGTGCCGATGAGGTCGCCGAAGGTCTTCTCGTGCAGCTGCTCCTCGAGCTGATCGCGATCGGTGCGCAGCTGATCGAGGAGCATCGCGTTCTGGAGCAGGAGCGAGGCCTGCGCCGCGAACACGGTCAGCACGTCGAGCGTCGCCTCGCTGAAGAGGCCGCGCACGTCGTCGTTGCCGAGGTAGATGACGCCGAGCAGCTCGCCCCGCGCGAGCAGCGGCGCGCACATCACGCTCGCGAGCTGGAGGTTCATCACGCTCGCGCTGCGCCCGAAGAGCGTGTCCGAGAGCGCGTCCGAGACGATGAGCGGCTGGCGCGTCTCGATCACCTTGCGGAGGATCGAGTCCGAGAGCTGGCTCACCGCGCTCTCGAGGCTGCGCCCGCCGAGGTTGCGCGCGACGGCCACGCGCGGCTCCACGCTGCCGGGCCCGAGCGGAGAGAGGGCCGCGCCTTCCCCCGAGGCGGTGGTGTCGTCCTTGCCCTTGTCCTTCGCGCGGGCCGGGGCACCGACGGCGTCGAGCAGGACGAGGAAGCCCTTGCCCGCGCTCGTCGCGTCGATGACCGCGTCCATCAGCGCCTCGAGCTGCGCGTCCATCGAGGTCGCGTGCATGAGGCGCACGGACAGCTCGTGGAGGCGCCGCAGGCCCATGATCTCCGCGCGCGTGCGGCGGGGATCGTCGTCCTCGTCCTCGTCGTCCTCGTCCTCGCGATCGACCGCGCCCTCGTCGAAGAGCGAGAAGTGCAGCTCCACCCCGCCCGAGGCCGTGCGGCCGAGATCGATCCGGTCACCGTGCTCGAGGCGCACGCGCCGCTTCTTCTTCTGATTCACCTGGATGTCGGCCTCGAGGTCGACCTCGTTCAGGTTGAACGCTTTGCCGTCGAACACGATCTGCACGTGGTGCTCGGCCACCGCGCGATCGTCGAGCGTGACGTCGTTGCCCCCTGCGCGGCCGATCGACGTGATCTTCTTGTAGATCGAGAAGACCTTCGGGCGCCCTTCGGGGCGGATCCACTTGAGCGACGGCATCGCACGCACTGTACCTCGCGCCTCACCCGCGCGACCATCGCGGCATGCCCGCCGTGCCCGTCGTCACTGGCTCCTTCGAGCACCTCATCGTCGACGTCGTCGATCTCGAGGGCCTGCCTGGCGAGCACCGCTTCACCGTGACTCCGTCGTGCGTGTGGATCCCCGGCCACGGCGGCGACCGAGACGGACCGACGATCCCAGACTCCGCCGCGCAAGAGGCGTGGATGCGCGAGCGCGCCGGCCTCCACGAGTCCTGGCACCTCCAGTGGGATCTGCCGGACCCCACGGCACGCTCACGCTTCCTCGCGCTCCTCGGCGTGTTGCAGGGCTGAGTCGTCGCTCACGACCGCACCCGCTTCGCGATATGCTCGCGCGCTCGCAATTCCCGCTCAGGACTCGCGAGACATTCCACGGGAGGCCCGGATGGCGAAGACTCCGATCGAGGTGATCGCGGCGATGCTCGGTGAGGACCGCTCCCCCGAGCACCGGATCGCGAGCGCGATCGTCCTCGGCGAGCTCGGCGCCATGTCGGTCTCGGGCGCGCGCGCTCTGGAGGTGGTGAAGGGCCTCGTGACGATGCTCGCGGGTGACTCGGCGCCCCTGCAGCGCCCTGCCCTCGCCTCGCTCGCGCGCATCGCGTCCCCCAAGGCGGTGCCGTCGATCCTGCCGCTGCTCGCGAGCAAGGACGCGGAGGTCCGCAAGCTCGCGGTCGACGCGATCGTCGCCTGCGGCGAGGACGTCGTGCCGCTCGTGAAGGAGCGCATCGGCCTCGTGCAGGGAGACGAGCGCAAGGCGCTCGACGCGGTGCTCGCGCGCTTCGGCGACAAGAAGGAGGCGGTGCACACGCTGCTCTCGGGGCTCGAGTCGAGCGATCCCGACGTGGCGCGCGCCGTCGCGTTCGAGCTGCGCCCCCGCGTGAAGGAGGCCGACGCCAAGACGCGCCGCCTCTGGCTCGGAGAGCTCCACCGCATCATCGAGCGGATGAAGAAGTCGCCCCCGCCTTCGCCGATCCCGCTCGCGACCGCGGTGAAGATCCTCGGCTACCTCGAGGACGAGAAGGCGCTCGAGACGCTGATCGCGTTCGCGAAGGAGCCGCGCACGCCCTTCGCGGTGAAGCAGGAGGCGATCATCGGCATGCGGTTCGCTCTGTCGGACGAGTCGCTCGCGGGCGAGGTCATCGACGTGCTCGTCGAGGCCGCCGAGGGTCAGGACCGCATGATCGCGCAGGCCGCCATCATGGGCCTGGCGTCCGTGGATCTGCCCGCCAAGCACGCGGCGCGCATCTCACGGCTCGCGACGCACCCGGACTTCGAGCGCGCGCGCATCGCGATCGAGAAGCTCGCGCGGCAGCCCGGCCCCGAGGTGACCAAGGCGCTCGTCGAGCTGCTCGCGGGCTCGGTGGCGGCCGGCGCGGATCGCCGGCGTGGAGAGCTCGCGACCAAGGCGCTCGAGGGGCGCGAAGAAGCAGGCCCCTCGCTCGCGAGCGCGCTCGCCGCCGAGAAGAACGCCGATCGCGCCAACGTGCTGCGTCAGGCGCTCCGTCCCCACCTCAAGTCGCTCACCCCCGCGACGAAGAAGAAGCTCGTGGCCGTCGCGCTCGAGCGCGTGGCCGAGGGCGAGGGCTGGCAGGCGCACGCCGACGTGGCGCGCGAGCTCGACCCGAAGTCGTTCGCCGAGGGCCTGCGCGAGCAGGTCGCGAAGCTCGCGAAGGGAAAGAAGGACGCGCAGCTCCGCTCCGTGCTCGGCTTGCTCTCGCGCACCGAGGGCTCGACGCACGAGGATCGCTACCGCTACGCGCGCCTCGTCTTGCGGGGCTCGCCGCTCGACACGCTGCCCGCCGCGCGCCAGCGCGACGAGGCCCTCACCCTCGTCGAGGATCTCACGCGCCGCGGCTTCGACGTCGGCCTCGCCCTCAAGAAGGACAAGGCCCTCGAGCTCAATCACCTCTTCTACGTGGGCTTCCACTTCGTCGAGGAAGATCACCCGCTCGGCCGCGAGCTCCTCGAGCACGTCGCCAAAGAAGGTGGCCGCACCAAGCTCGCGAAGATGGCCAAGAACAAGCTCGGCCTCGCCTCCGACTGATCGCCCTCGGTGCCCGCGCCGGGTCAGCGCCCGCGGCGCTCGTGCCCAGCCACACGAAGGCCGAGCGCCTGCGCCAGGAGCACGGCGCTCTCGACCGAGATGCGGAGATCCTTGATCTCGTTGCGCGCCGGATCGACGTAGGCGCCGTGCGCGCTACCGAGATCGGCCTTGCGCAGGCGGCACTGCTCGAAGCTCGCGCCCGAGAGGTCCGAGCCCGACAGATCCGCCTCGACGAGATCGCAGTCGACGAACGTGGCGCCGCGGAGGTTCGAGCCGAGGAGCTTGGTCTTGCGCAGGTTCGTGCGCCGGAACACCGCGTACTCGAGGTTGCACTCCTCGAAGCGCAGGTCGGGGTTCGCGCCGAGATCGGTGAAGTCGACGCCGAGGAGCTTCGAGCGTCGGAACACCACGCCCGAGAGCGCGAGGCCCGCAGGGTCGATGCGCGTGAGGTCCGAGTCCTCGAGCACGCAGTCCTCGAGGCGCGTGCGACGCCACCGCGTCTCTTGCAGCCGCACCTGCCGAAAGGTGCACCGATAGAGCTCCTTGCCCCCGAGCTCGAGGCGCGAGCGCACGCTCACCGGATCGGCAGCGGGATCGGCAGCCGGATCGGCCCGGCGCCTCCGCCGAGATCGATGCTCACGCCCTGCGCGTCGATCGTGGGGATCGGCAAGGGCGGCTGACCGGGCCGGTACATCGCAGCGGCCTGCTGCACGACGGGCGCCCGCAGCTCGCTCGGCGGATGCGTGCTGAGGAACACGCCCGGATCCATCCCACCTTGGGCGAGCGGGCCGAAGTGTCGGAAGACCTCGAGCGAGAGCAGCGCACCTTCCTCGCTCCACGCGCCACCGGTGCGTGCGCGGCCGCGCTCGAGCACGTTCGTGACGCCCCACACGTCGGCCTCGACCTCGAAGGGCTGCTCGAGCGGAGAGGCTGCGTTGGCGAGGCTGCGCTGGAGATCCTCGGCCTCGCGCGCAGACGCGCTCGTCGCGCCGGCCTCGGCGCAGCCGGTGTGCCCGCGGTAGTGGTGCGCGAGCTCGTGACCGAGGATGAACGCGACCTGCTCGTCGTAGAGGTGGATCTCGCGCGCGAGCTTGCGCGGATCGTTCGCGAGCGGGCCGCTGACGAGCGCACGATCGAGCGGCCTCACCGCGCGGCCGTTCCGCAGATCGTCGAGCAAGGCCTGGGCGTAGCTCTGGAGCGTGTTCGTGCCCGCGAGCTCGTCGTAGGCGCGCGCCTCGGCGGAGGCCGCGCACACCGTCACCATCGCGCTCGTGATCATCAGCATCGGCGCGCGGCTCTCGCCACAGCCGGCCGCCGCGTTCGGCTCCTGACGATCGTTGACGACGTGGAACGGGATCGTCTGCACACGCGCGCGCTGGTCGGCGAAGACCGACTCGAGCAGCTCCGCGTGGAGCGCGCTCGTGCGCGTCTCGGCCCAGCCCTGCGTGATCGCCCCCGATCCATCCACCGCGCCCGCGGGCGGCGCCGCGAGGCTCGCGTAGTCGGGCGCGCGCGCCGAGAGCAGCGACTGCCCCGGCATGGGCGGCGGCACGAGCGCAGGGATCGGCAGCTGACCGAGGTTCGGGATCGGCAGCGCGGGCGGCGTCGCTGCCGACGTCGTGGGCGGCGGAGCGATGGGCGTCGGCGGCGGCACCGGCGTCGGCGGCGGCACGGGCGCAGGCGCGCCGGGCACGAACCCGCACGCGCAGAGGATCGCGAGGATCGCGACGCTCGCGCCCAGACGAAGTGGGCCCAGACGGATTGGGCCCAGACGACTACGGCGATCGACCATGCGCGGAGCATGGCACGATCGCGGTCGTTCGAGCGTCGCGCGTGGCCGTGTACGACGGCTCCCGCGCTCAGGACCTCGCTGAGGACCTCACGGGCACATCATCGTCGCGGCCGGGCACGTGCCGGTCATGCAGCGGTTGTTCACGCCCGCCGGATCGCACGCCGCGCCGCTCGCGAGCACCGGCCGCAGCGTCGCCTGGATCTCCACCGCACCACCACCGCCACCGTACGTCTCGACGAAGGCGTAGTAGTCGCCCTCGGTCGCGTTCATCACGGTGACGCGGCTGCCGTACATCATCCCCATCGTGTTGATGTCGTCCATGCAGCCGACGCTGTCCGTCGGATCACCGCACTCGCCACGCACGTAGAGCACGGTGTCCGTGCTGCCCGTGCCGGGGCGATCGGTCTGGAACGTGAGATCGTAGTTGCCCGCGGGCACGTCCACGCGGAAGAGGCGCTCGGGTCCCGCCGTCGGATCACCGCCCATGCCGGGCGCGCAGCCCGAAGGTGCGGTGAAGGTGCCGGTCGAGCCCATCGGCAGCGTCACCGTGGACGAGCCGCTCTGGGCGGTGTCGGTGACCGCGGGGATCGTGATCGCCGTGGCGGCCATGCACGCGGCGGTCGCTGCGGGCGTGGGCTCGCAGACCATCATGGTCGCGTTGCAGACGAGGCCCGCACCGCAGACGTTCTCCGCGTCGCAGGTGTCGCCGAGCCCGACGATCGTCGCACCATCGATCGTGACGCGACGCTCGGCGCTCGCGGCGTAGTAGTCGTCGAACGCGATGATGCTCGCGCCCGTGCACTGGATGTCCTCGCGGTCGCAGAAGCCGATGAGCGGGACGTCCGAGCCGGGCAACGTGACCCGGGTGCTCCAGTCCATCATCCCGGCGGCATCGGCCGCGGGGATCTCGATGCCGTTCGGGGCGCCCGCGAGGTTGATTCGACCTGCGGCGTTGTAGAGGAACAGGCTGAGGCCGCGGACGTTGCTCTCCGCATCCGTGCCCGACGCCGTGAGCACCACGTCGGCCCCGGCCTCGAGGTAGCGACCCGCGGTGATCGTCGGCGGCGTGTTCGCGCCGGCCTCGATGGTCACCTCGACGGCCCCTTCGTCGACCTGCATCGAGACGGCCTCGGGCTCGCTGTAGCCCGTGACGTAGATGAAGACGGTGTCGCCGCCCATCGCCTGGAAGCCGGCGTTGGTGCGCGGATCGGTGCCGGACACGTCGTCGAAGCACGTGAAGAGCTCGGTCGGCACCGCGCGGCACTCGCGGCGGATCTGCACCACCGTGTTGAAGCGCATGTTGGTGCCCATGTTCGCCGTCGAGATGCGAACACCCACCGGGCCGGTCCCGGGCACGACGTACTCGATGACCTCCTGCTGGGCCCACTGACGCGCCGTGACGTTGCCGCACGCGAGGCCGAGATCGCGCGGGCGCGTCTCGGTCATCGTCGTGTCGAGCATGACGCGGCTCGGCGTGCCCATCGCGCCCGTCACGCGCATCGGCGCATCGCACGGGTCGGCGCGATCGTCGACGGGATGGACGATCGGCGCGTCCGGGACCGCTGCGTCGGGGAACTGCGCGTCGATCGGGGCCGCGGGCGCCGGACCACACGCGCTCGCCATCACCGAGAGCGCACCCACACAAGAAGCACCGAGCCAGAGAGAGTGCTGTCGCATCGCGAGACCTCGAGAGGAAGACCGGCCTCTAGCACGAACGATTGCGGAGGAAAACGTCGGTGCGCCCTTTGACAGTGCCTCGGCCCTCGACAATCCTGCGGCCTTCCCATGCGCGCCTCTTCTTCTCTGTGGTTCTCGATCGCCTCGGCGCTCGTCGGCGCCGCGATCGCGGGCTGTCCTTCGGACCCCGGGCCGACCGACGCGGCCCTGCCGGACGCGCCCTACCCCGACGCGATGATCTACACGGCGAGCGAGATGTATGGGCCGTGTGTGATCGACGCGCAGTGCCCCGGCGAAGGCGCGGTCTGCCGCCCCAACGTGGATGGCTTCCCAGGCGGCTACTGCACCGTGCCGTGCGACGATCGCACGCCGTGCGAGGGCCTCGGGACGCAGAACAACCACTGCGTTCAGCTCATGGGCGAGGACCGCGCGTACTGCGAGGTCAACTGCGTCAACGGCCGTGACTGCCGCGGCGAGGGCTACTCGTGCCTGGCCGACCAGCTGCCCACCGGCGGTCTCTGCATCCCCGTCTGCAACGCGGACGCGCAGTGCGGCGCCGGTGCGATCTGCGACGAGCACACGGGTCGCTGCGTGCCCGAGGGTGGCGAGGCGACGGGCGCGATCACGGGCGAGCCGTGCGCGTCGGGCGATGCGTGCGCGAGCGGCGCGTGCGTGCCGCCTGCCAACGGCTTCACGGGCGGCTACTGCATCTCGAATTGCGTGCTGCCGATGGGGTTCAACACGAACACCTTCTACGAGGGCACGGTCCTTCCGCCCGGTGGCTGCCCCGACGACGCCATCTGCATGCCGTTCAACGGGAGCTTCGCGGCGCGCGATCTGGGCGTCTGCCTCGATGGCTGCGTGGAGGACGGCGACTGCCGCGACGGCTACTTCTGCCGCAAGGACTACCAGCTGCAGATGGGCGGGCCGACGTTCTCGTACGAGAACGGCGTCTGCTGGCCGAACGGCTGATCGTCGGTTCCCGTTCTGGGGATCTGTGCAACGCGCAGGCGCCCCGATAGAGTCCGAGACGGGTCGAGTCTTACTGAGGAGCGAGCATGCGAGCGCAGACGATGTCGTTGGGTGTGGCTGGCCTTCTCTCTCTGGCCCCGCTGTCGTTGGCGGCGGGCTGCGGCGGCGGCACGCCGGCGGCCGATGATGCGGCGGTCGTCGACAACGACGCCGGCGGCGGTGGCGGCACGGACGCGGGCTCGGCCCCGCTCTGTGCGAACGTCCCGACGAGCGGCTTCGGCGCGAGCGAGGGCCGCAAGCTCGAGAACTTCACGCTCCCGCAGTGCAACAACGAGGACTACAGCCTCTACGGCGAGGACTTCTGCGACCCGAGCCACACGCTCACGGTCATCAGCATCGCGGCCGAGTGGTGCGGCCCGTGCCAGCTCGAGAGCTCGATGATCACCGAGTACATCTCGCGGCCGTACGCGTCGCGCGGCGTGCGCGTGATGCAGATCATCATCCAGGACGCGGACTACGGCCCGCCGGACCTGAACCTCTGCAACCGCTGGGTCTCGCGCTTCAACCTCACCGACAACATCGAGATGATCGACCCGAACGGCATGACGTCGGGCGCGTTCCCCTCGGGCTCGCTGCCCTCCACGCTCATCATCGACGAGACGGGCACGATCATCTACCGCGAGGACGGCGCCTCCGATGGCCTGGTGACGCTGCGCGCCGAGCTCGATCGCGCGCTCGCGAGCCGCTGAGCGCACGACCGGTCGACGCGTGACGACCCCCTCGAGGTCCCCCGGTTCGACGTCACGATGCGGAGCGCCCACCCCCTCGGTGGGCGCTCGCGCGTTTGTGCGCCCGCTCGCGCGCTCGCCGATCACCGCGCTTCTCGCGTGCCTCGCGCTCGGCGCGATCGCGAGCGCTCCGGTCCAGGCCGACGACCTCTCGTTCGATCTGCCGGTGTTCGGCCGCACGACGTTCTCGATGACGAGCACGACGACGGCGCGCTACCGCGGCAACAACTACGACACGAACCTCTTCGACGACGACTTCGGCTCGCTCCAGCAGCGCTTCGATCTCGCGCTCCAGGGCGACGAGCTCCGCCTCGAGGTCCGCCTCGACACGTTCCTGCCGTTCGGCTTCGAGCGCAGCGTCACGCTGCCCGGCTCGGGCATGGCGACGCCGCTCGCGTCGTGGTTCGGCAACCAGGCCGAGAACGGCTGCATCGAGGGCCGCGAGGCGAGCTGCTACCTCAGCTGGGACGTGCGCCCCGAGCGCATCGTGCTGCGCTGGGATCACGAGAGCTGGTCGGTCGAGCTCGGCGACACGCAGCTCGTGCTCGGCCGCGGCGTCGCGCTCTCGTTCCGCAAGGTGGATCTCCTCGGCGTCGACAATGCCCTCCGCGGCGCGCACGTGCGCTTCGACGACGGGCACTTCCGCTTCCGCCTGCACACGGGCCTCGCGAACCCGCAGAACCAGGACCCGATCACGCTGCGGATCTTCCAGGACCCCGCGGATCTCGTCGCGGCCGCGACGATCGGCGCGACGTTCGGCCCGAACGACATGTTCCAGCTGAGCGGCCACGCGGTGCGCGTGTGGTTCGAAGAAGAGGGCCGCGACTTCTTCATGCAGACGAGCGAGCTCACGTACGACCGCTCGGTCGACGTGCTCGGCTGGACCTTCGAGGCGCCCGCGCTCGCCGACGGTCACCTCGCGCTCTACGCGGAGGCCAACGGCCTGCGCCGCACGATCCAGCGCTCGACCGGCATGGGCCTCGGCCCCGAGGAGCACGAGTTCGGGCGCGGCCTCTACGGCTCGGCGCAGATCCTCGCCGACGATCTCACGGTGCTCGTCGAGTGGAAGGACTACACGAACTTCCTCGTCGCGCGCGACACGCTCGAGGGCGACCCCTGGCGCATCTACAGCGCCGCGCCTTCGCTCGAGTTCGACGGGCCGCAGCGCCTGCGCGTGATCGGCAACCAGCGCGGCGGCTCGGTGCGCGTGGACTACGCGTTCTCTCCGGGCCCCTGGCAGTTCTCGGTGAACGGCTCGTTCTTCGGCCTCAACGAGGAGCCGCTCCGCGATCCCTTCGACGGCATCCTCGTGACGCACGGCTGGCTCACGCTGCAGAAGCGGCAGGAGTACGGCGAGAACCAGATCAACTGGTCGGTGAACGCGAGCGCGGGCTACCGGCAGGAGACGCTCCTGCACGACGTGCCCAACGCGAACCCGATGTTCGCCCGCCACCGAGGCGACCTCGATCGCCGCATGATCCACGGGATGATCGACGCGACGTTCGGTCAGGGCGAGCACAGCTTCGACGTGGTGCTCGATCACCGCTTCGAGGAGGAGTTCTCCTTCGACTCCATCCGCGACTTCCAGGTCGGCGGTCTCTCGATCACCTACACGTACAACATCCAGCTCGCCGTCTCCGCGGTGCTGCGCTGGACCGACTACAAGCCCGGCGAGAACCTCGCGCGCGAGCGCCAGTACGGGATCAACGTGATGGAGGGTCCCGGCGCCTTCCACCCCGGCACGCTCTATCCCTCGCTCGAGATCCGCTGGAACTTCGACCCCGGCACCTTCCTCCGCGGCTTCGTGGGCGCCACGCCCGGCGGCACCATCTGCTCCGGCGGCGTCTGCCGCGAGGTCCCGCCCTTCGAAGGCGTCCTGCTCCAGTTCGTCGGCCGGCTGTGACCTCACGCCGAACGCACGTGCGGGAAGCCGCATGACGTGACAGGGCGTTTCGCGCGCATGCGCCTCGTGCTCGCCTCGCTCGTCCTCCTGGCCTCGATGACGGCCGTCTCGCACGCGCAGCGGCGGACGCCCCGGTCGGTGCTCGTGTTCTCGGCGGAGCAGGGCATCCTCGAGGTCGATCCACGCACGGCGGCGGTCACGCGCGTCGTCACGCCGACGCACGCGGCGGTCGCGCGGTACAGCGACCCCGAGCACGTGCTCTTCCTCGTGGACGGGACCAACCAGCTCCGCGAGCTCGACGTGCGGCGTGGACAGCACCGCGAGATCGCGACGCTGCCGGGCGACGTCGGCCTCGGCTGCGGGGGCACCTGGGGATCGGACGCGAGCGGCGAGGCGCGCCACGCGCCCTACCTCGTCAGCGAGCAGCTCATGTTCGCGCAGTCGATGGCGGTCGACACGGAGCACGCGTGCTTCGAGGTGATGGATCGCAACCTCAACATGGCGAGCGTCGTCGTACAGATCGAGGTGAGCCTCCGCTCGAACGCGGTGCGGTCGTGGATCACGTGGGTGCTCGAGGAGGCGCAGTCGTGCACCGCGATCTCCGAGGCCGAGGAAGAAGCCTTGCCGTGCACGCAGCTGCTCCGGCGACGCGCGCGCGAGGCCAACACGCGAGGACGTCCGCGCCCGGACGCGTACACGCTGCGCGACCTCGACGATGGTGCGCGAGGGCTCCTCGCTCCACCCCACGGGCAGGCCCGCAGGCTCGCGATCACCGCGCCCATGATCGAGACGATCTCACCCGATGGTCGCTGGGCCGTGCTCGGGGGAAACCGCGAAGAAGGCGACTCCATCTACCGGAGCCTCTGGATCGTGGATCTCACGCGCGGCAGCGTCTTCGGGCTCCACGGCTGGCCCGAGCTCGCCACCGAGGACGAGCGTGACGCCGCGAGCACGCGCGCCGTCTGGCCGTGGCCGCGCCCGATCCCGCAGCGCACGCTCGCCGACGCCGACCGTATGGGCGCGACGGGCTTCGGCGCGACGGGCGAGACCAGCGTGCGATGGATGGGCAACGCCCTCGTGCTCGGGGAGACGCTGCTCGTCACGCCAGGCCGCTCGATCGTGCGCCTCCCCGGCCCGATCGTGTGGTGATCACTCCTCGAGGCGCGCCACGACGCGGCCGCGGCGATCGACGACGAGGTCGGGCTCGAGCACGTCGGTCTGCGGCGTCTCGCTCACGGTCTCACCCGTCGTCTCGACGACGTCGCCGCGCACGGTCTCGCGGACCACGCCGTCGGGGCCGACGCGGACCTTGTGGAACACGACGCCGCGACGCGACGCGCCCTCGCCGCCGAGGAAGTGCTTCTTCACGTACGCCTCGACGTAGCGCGCGACGAAGCGGCGCACGGGCGGGATCATGAGGAGGATGCCCGTGACGTCGGTGAGCACGCCCGGCGCGATCATGAGCGCACCGCCGACGAGCACGAGCAGCGCGCTCGTGAGCCCCTCTTCGGGCATGCGCATCTCGGCCAGCGCCTGCTGGTACTCGCGCAGGACGCGCAGGCCCTCGCGCTTGGCGAGCCACGCGCCGACGAAGCCCGTGAGGAGGATCATCCCGACGGTCGGCCAGAAGCCCACCACGTCGCCCACCTGCATGAGCAGGAACAGCTCGATGAAGGGGATGATCGTGAAGAGCAGGAAGAGCCGCGCGAGCATCGAGCTCCCTCTCGCGCTGCCGGGACGACCGGGCAGCGCCGCATCGCTCGGGGCCGCACCCCGAGGAGACCAAGCCTGCGTGTAGGTCATGGGGGGAGAACGAGCAAACACACCGCGCGCTTCCGCGCCGCTCCCTGCCCGAACGCACGGAGCACGGCGGCGGCCGCGGATGGCGCTTGTGTTCCGGCGTGGCTTCCCTTAAATGAATGGCGATTCATTTTCGCGCCCAGCCGGGCGAAGCCCGCACCTCCGACTCTTCACGCTGCGCGAAGAGTCTCGGAGGTCGCAGATCAGAGGAGAACACCACGATGTGGACGCCGTTCAACGAGGAGCACGAGCTCTTCCGCAAGACCTGCCGTGACTTCGCCACCAAGGAGCTCGCGCCGCACGCGGACGAGTGGGAGCGCGACGAGCTGTTCCCCAAGTGGGTGTTCGAGCGCGCCGGCAAGCTCGGCATCCTCGGCGCGCACTACCCGGAGGACTGCGGTGGCGCCGGCGGCGACTACTGGTTCTCCGTCGCCAAGAGCGAGGAGCTCGTGAGGTCGAGCCTCGCGGGCGTGACGATGGCGCTGCTCGTCCAGAGCGACATGGCGACGCCCTGCATCGGCGAGCTCGGCACGCGCGAGCAGAAGGACGAGTTCCTGCGCCCCGCGCTCGCGGGTGAGCGCATCGCGGCGCTCGGCGTCTCGGAGCCCGGCGCAGGCTCGGACGTGGCGAACATCAAGACCGTCGCGCGCCTCGAGGGTGACGAGTACGTCATCAACGGCAGCAAGACCTACATCACGAACGGCACGCGCGCGGACTTCGTCACGCTCCTCGTGAAGACGAACCCCGCGGCCGGCCACATGGGCTTCTCGATCATCCTCTTCCCGACCGACACCCAGGGCTTCAGCGTCTCGAAGAAGCTCTCGAAGATGGGCAACTGGTCGAGCGACACGGCCGAGCTCTTCTTCGACAACTGCCGCGTCCCCAAGCGCAACCTCCTCGGCGAGGAGGGTCAGGGCTTCATGTACCTGATGCAGAACTTCCAGAGCGAGCGCCTGGTCGGCTCGAGCTCCGCGCTCGCCGGCGGCTTCCACGGCCTCGAGCGCTGCCTCGACTGGGGCCGCGAGCGCAGCGTCTTCAACAAGCCGCTCATCAAGCACCAGGTGTGGCAGCACAAGCTGGCCGAGCTCTACACGCGCGCCGAGGCCGCTCGTTCGCTCGTCTACCGCGCGACCGACGCGTTCAACACCGACCGCTACGTGAACAAGGGCCCGATCAGCTACGACACGGTGAAGCTCATCGCGATGAGCAAGCTCTTCGTCGCCGGCGTGACGCACGACATCGCCGACTTCGCCGTGCAGTTCCACGGCGGCATGGGCTACCTCGAGGAGCTCTGGGTCGCGCGCTACTACCGCGACCAGCGCCTCTTCCGCATCGGCGGCGGCACGGACGAGGTCATGAAGTACATGATCGCGAAGATCATGGGCCTCTGATCCGACGCGGGGATCGTCAGGGGCACGCACGCGAGCTGTCGCTGGCGGCCATGGCGATCTTCCACTTCCGACTGCGCGAGATCGACGACGTCGAGCCATGGGTACACGGCTCGACGCGCCGTCTCCATTGGTTCGGTCTCACCGACGGCCACAGCTGGCTGCGCCTCGGTGACGTCGACATCGGTGCTCTCCGGCCCGAGATCGCACCCGATCCCGTGTGGCCGTACGCGAACTACCAAGTCGCTCGGGTGTGGGAAGACGTGCTGAAGGCGGCCTCTCGTGGGCTCACGCCCGTGCCCTCCGACGTGTCAGCGCGCGTCGCACGCGACCCCGTCGCGTTCGCCGAGTGGCTGGAGCGTCGCTACGCCCAGATCGACGCTGCGGGCGGAGAGGACCGGTGGGATGGGCTGGAGGGCTTCGAGCTGTGGCGCGTTCGGAGGCTCGAGACGACCGACGCGCTCGGTGGCCTCGACCTCCTGATGTCGTCGACCGACGACGAGGTCACGCTGAGCTACCGAACACGCGACCCCGTGCGCGTCGAAGCACAGGGGTTCGTGCGTTCGCCGCGGCAGGACTTCATCGCCGAGCTGCGACGCTTCGATGCTGGGCTCATGAGCGCGATGCGCGAGCGTGTGCAGACGCTCGTCGAGCGCGGTGGTCTGCCGGGAGTCGAGATCGATCTCGACGGGCTCGCTCGCGAGCAGGCCGATTGCGAGACCTGGCTCGAGCGCGCGCTCCACCGCGCGGAGATCCGCGTGGAGTCGTGGGACGCGTTCCGCCGCATCGCGCCGTGAGGCACACCGAGCGACGCCGCGCAGACGCGACGTGCGCCACGCGGCAATTCGCTCGTGGTGTCGTCATGAGGCGTCGCGGGGCCGCGTGGGCTCCTTCTTGCGGCGGGCGCGCCAGACCAATGCTGCGAGCAGGGACGTGAGCAGCGCGCCGGTGCTGCGGGAGCCTGCGCTGCTACCGAGCGCGGCGGTGCAGCCGCCACGATCGACGCCGCTCGCGCCGCGGGCGCGACAGTAGGCGTCGGCGTCCTGGACGCGACCCGGGCTGAGCGCGAGGCGGCGACCGTCGGGGAGCTCGAGCTCGGTCGGTGCGTCGAAGAGGAAGTGCTCCGCGTCGCACAGCGAGACCTGCGTCGCTTCGTGCACGTTGCTCACGCGCTCGATGCCGTCGTCGAAGCGGAACTCCGGGTCGAGCGTCATCTCCTCGGCGCTCATCGACGTGTAGAGGCGCGTGAGCACGGGGTGCGAGGAGAGCAAGGCCTCCGCCTCGGCGCGCGGCACGCGCAGCTCCTCTTCGATGGCCGCCACGAGCCCCGCGGGGTTCCAGCGCGTGGGCTCGGCGCACCCACCGAAGAAGCACGCGTTCACGTAGTCGCGCACGGTCTGCCCGCGGGGCGGCGTGAGGAAGCGCGTGATGAGCGCGAGCATGTCGGGGTCGTTCGGGTAGCCGAGAAGCCGCAGCTCCTGGAAGAACGTCTGGACGCTCGCGGACGCGAGGTGCGACACGCTCGGCAGGGCAAGTCCGAGCTCGGGCGTCGCGCCCGCGTAGTCGAGGACGAACGCCTGCCCACCCGCGTCGTCGATCGCGTTCGCGTAGGCCGTGGGCCAGCCGAGCGCGCGCGTCCAGAGCTGCGAGTCGACCGGCGGGTCGAGGAGCGAGTAGTTCGTCGGCACGGCCGGGCGGTCGCTCAAGAAGTACGCGGTGATGGGCATGTCCGGCACCGTCGCGATCGCGGTGAGCCGGATCGGAAGGCACGGCTCCTCGTGCTGCATGCGGAGCACGAGCGGTCGGATGCTGCTCGTCGAGGCGTTCGCGCGGAGGCGGAGCGCGACGAAGAGCTGGCCTGCCGCCACGTAGTCCTCCATGAGCGGGATGGAGCTCTCGGGGATGTCGTAGCCGTGCTCGGTCAGCCAGGCCTGGAGCTCGGTCGCCGAGCTGCCGCGCAGGACCACGCTCTCGTACGGACCGATCAGCTCCTGGCTGAGGACCGTCACACCGCTCCCTGCATCGGACCGCAACAGGACCCCCGCGTCGAGCCCCCGAGACTCGGTGGGCGCAGCGTACGAGGCGCCGCACCCGAAACCGCTCGAGTAGGACGGATAGTCGCACCGCGGCTCAGCTCGGCACGTGCCCTCGACACGATTGCCAGAGATCACGAACTGGGGCGCCGTGCTCGTCGCGAGCGCCGTGAAGAGCGCGTCGGTGCTCACGTCGAGCTCGGGCTCGACGGGCACGGGGAGGATCCACGCGAACTCGTCGGCCGCGCCCATGTAGGCGATCCGCACGATCATCGTGAGGGTTCCATCGTCGTCCTTCGCGTAGACGATGTCCTCCCCCGCCTGCTCCATCGGCAGCGTCTGACAGAAGAAGCCCCCACAGGCCTGCGCAGGCACAGGCCACCCCACGAGCGCAGCGCATGCCGCCGCGCCCGCCCAAGCCAATCGTTTCATCGACACCTCCGCGGGCTCTCCAGCAACGCGCGTTCCGTCATTGGCACCTCGCATGCGGCGCGTAGGATCCGGGCATGACCACGCCCCTGGTTCTCGTCGGACTCGAGCTCGCCCCGGCCGACACGCACATCCTCGACACCGCGCTCCTCTTCGCGAAGGAGCTCGGCGGCTCGGTGCACGCGATCCACGCGCTCGACCTCGGGGAGCACCCGAGCGAGGAAGAGCTCGCGCGGAGCCCGGCCGCGCGCGCGATGGTGCAAAAGGTCGAGGAGCGCGTAACGCACGCCAAGCGCGAGCTCGACGCGATCTGTGAGCGACACGCGACCTTCGGCGTCCCGCTCGAGGTGAGCGCGCAGCGCGGCCGGCCCTTCGAGGCCCTGCAGCGCGTCGCGATCGAGTCGAAGGCGGCCGGCCGCGAGGTGGTGATCGCGGTGGGCTCGGGCCGCATGCAGGGATCGCTCGCCGAGCGCCTCCTGGGCTCGACGGCAGATCAGCTGCTGCGGCACCTCGAGTGTCCGGTCGTCGTGATCCCGCATCGCGATCACGGCCGCACACATGCCGGTGGCAGCACGCGCAGCCCGCATGGCGGAACGTGGCTGGTCGCGATCGACGGGTCCGAGCCGTGTGCGCGCGCCCTCGATCTCGCTGCCGCCTGGTCCGAGCGCATGGGGGCCAAGCTCTCGCTGGTCCACGCGAGCTCCGATCGCGAGTCGCGGCGCGACATGCATCGCTTCCTCGCGAGCTCGACCAACCCGCGCATCGCTGCGCTGGCCGACGACATCGCCGTGCTCGAGGACGCCCCGCACGCGGCGATCACGGGTCAGGCCTCCGCCGTGGGCGCGAGCCTGATCGTGATCGGCACGCACGCACGCAAGGGCCTCGCGCGCGCCTTCCTCGGCAGCGTCGCCGCGAGCGTCATCCGCAACTCGAACGTGCCGGTCCTCTGCGTGCGCTGATCGATCCGCGCGCCTTCGCCGTCGATCACCGACGCCTTCGATCACCGGCGCCTTCGATCACCGGCGCCTTCGATCACCGGCGCGCCGCCCGAGGAGGGTGAGCGCGAGCGCGAGGCAGAGCAGCGCGAGTCCCGTGCGGCGAGCCCGCGCGACGCCGCATCCGCAGCCCGACGAGATGCCGCGGCCGCCCGCGTCCGCGCCGCCCGTGCGCGCATCGAGGCTCGCGTTCGCGTCCGACCCCTCGAGGCTCGCGTCGATGGTCACGAGGCCGGCATCGAGCGCGGGCGCGAGCGTGACGTCGAGGTGCGGGCCACTGGTGCAGCCGCCACTCTCGCGGCTCAGGTAGTGCGCGCCATCGGTGTCGCTCGAGACGATCGCGAGCACCACGTCGCCACCGGGGCGAACGAGGGGCGTGACGTCCCAGCTGACCACGGTCGCGGGGCCGACGGCGCGAGGCTCTCCTGCGCAGCGCGAGCCGACGGTGGGCCGCGTCGTCCACGTCAGGCTCGCTTCGTCCCAGGTGCCACCGGTCACCTCGCACACGACGCCGGAGCCGCCACCCGCGCTCGGTACCGTCGAGGTCGTGAGCGTCAACGTCGCGCGAGAGACCGGACCGCTCAGCGGCGCGAAGCGCACGTACACGATCGACGACGGGCCCGTGCCATCCCCCTCGACGTTGAGATCGGTCGCATCGGGGAACACGCCCGCCTCCCAGCTCGCCGCCGTTCCGTCGGCGCTCGCGAGCCCCTCGCACATCACCAGGCCCGCGTCGGGGATCGGACCGGCATCGGGCAGCACCGTCATCGGGCACATGGCGACGCTGCCCTCGTTGCCGTCGATCACGAGGTCCGAGAACGTCGCGCCGATCGGCATCGCGGAGAGGCCTCCGTCGTTGCGCGGGCTGCCGAGCATGAAGTGCAGCGCGGAGGGGGCGAACGTGAAGCCCGTGTAGTCGACGCTCGCGATCTCGACGCCGTCGCGGAGAAGGCGCGAGCGGCCATCGCCCCACTCGATGCGGATGCGACGCGGCGCGCCGCTCCACGCCTCGGTGCCGCCGAAGGGCTCCTCGAAGAACGAGGTGCAGCCGCACGCGTCGTAGCCGGGCGCCCCGCTCGGACAGACGCCCCACATGAGCTTCATCGCGCCGGTGCGATCGGGCTCGGCCGTGCCGTAGATGCGCACGAGCGTCTTGTAGTGGTTCGCGCGGAACTCGGGCGCGTAGCGGATGGGCTCGGCGATGTCGTAGCCGGCCTCGTACATCGCGAGGATCTCGTGATCGGCGAGCGGCAGGTTCGCGTTCGAGACGTTCGCGACCGTCACCTCGATCGAGCCGCTCACGAGCGTCGGCAGCGCGTACCAGATGCGATCCGACACGCCCGTGACGGTCCAGCCGTCCGCGCCGAAGCTGCCACCGATCGCGTTGCCCATCGTCGCGCCGCGGAGCGAGTCCTCGAGGTGGAACTGCGCCTCGACGCGGCTCGCGCCGAGCACGAAGAACGACGAGAGACAGGTCATCGCGACCAAGCTGCGCGTGGCCAGCGAGAGGGTGCGCATGAAGAGATCACACGCGAAAGGCGACGCGAAGTCGAGGTCGGCCCCGCGCTCGCTCAGGGACACGCGCTCGTGAGCGCGATCGTGCCGACGTCGAGGCCACCCTCGGGGATGTCGACGGGGCGCGACTCGACGCCGCTCGCGCCGAGGCTCGGGGTGAGGAAGCCCAGCACGAAGGCGCCTGCGGGCGCGGGGATCGCGAACCGACCGTCGTCGGCGATCGCCACGATCCCGTGCGTGCGGCGGCGATACTCGGCCTCGCTCAGCGTCCCGCGCGTGAGCTCTCCGGTGAGCGACGCGAGATCGACCTCTCGCGGCGCGAGCACCGCGTAGGTGCGACAGGCGCTGGCGTCCGGAAGCGTCACTCGACCCGACACGGCACCTGCCGCGCTGCTCGCGGCGGGGGGCGCGCTCATCGGCGCGTACCGCACGCGCACGCGCGGAAACGCGCCGCTCTGACCGCGCGGGACGAAGACGATCACGAGCGCGCTCTGCGGATCGGATGCGGTGACGAGCGCCTGTCCCTCGCCCTCGCGCAGGATGCGCCCGCCCGAGCCGACGATGCCCATGTCGAGGCGCGGAGAGATCGACACGACGCCGGGGCGCTCGCGTGGAAGCGCGTAGAAGCGGAGCTCTCCCGCGCGGCCCGCCGCGTCGCCGAGGTGCGTGTCGACGAGCTCGGTCAGCGTGCTCAAGGGGAGGATGCCCTGCGTGGGCTCGGCGGTGAGCACGGTGCCCGCGCGGAGCGAGGCGAGCCACGTCGCGGGGATGCGCGTGGCCGGACGCGCGAGCTCGATCGGCTCGACGTTGTCGGAGACCGCCGTGGGGATGCCGACCAAGCGGCACTCGCGATCGATCAGCGCCCCACCGGAGTTGCCGGGATTGAACTCGGTGTCGGTGCGCAGCCAGGCCGTGTCGTCGTCGGCGTTGCGCTCGAAGCCAGCGATCTGGCCGGCCGTGATGTTCACGGTGCGCACGCCGGCCGGGAAGCCGAGGGCCCAGACCTGCGTGCCGAGCTCGGGCAGAGCGTCGCGCAGCACCATGGGCGAGAAGTGGTCGGTCGCATCGAGGGGCGTGCCGTCGGCGTGCTCGACGATGCGCAGGAGCGCGAGATCGAGCGGCAGATGGCCGCGGACGACCTCCGCGACGTAGCGATCCTCGACCTCGGCGCGCTCGCTGCGTGTGATCGCGACGCGGTAGCGACGCGCGTGGTGCGTGCCCGGCAGGCCCGTGCGCTGATCGGCGTGTCCCGCGACGTGGAAGTTCGTGAGCACGTAGCCGCGTGCGTCGATGACGGTGCCCGTGCCCGAGAGCGTGCCGCGCGGCGTGTCCACCTCGATGCGCGTGACGCTCGTGATGCAGCGCTCGCGCACCGCACGCGTGAGCTCCTGCGCACGGGCGGAGGCGGGCTCCGCGCACACGAGGAGTGCCTGCACGAGGACCGCGAGCGCCACGGCCGCGAGCTGGAGGACGATGTGGCGGGCGGACATCCGGGGCTCGCTCCGCTCGACACCGCGCGAGGCGCGGCGTTCCCGACGCGCGCGCATCACTGCTCCGCCACGAAGCGCACGCGCAGCCGGAGGCCTCGCGGATCGGTCGGACGAGGCATGCGCACCGCGACGTACACGTCGGGCTCGGCGGGGACGTAGATCTCGCCGTTGCCGCTCTGGAGGATGCGCCCACGCTGGTAGGCCGTGACGGACACGGGAGGCTCGACCTCGATGGTCCCGGCGGCCGTGGACGGAAGGGCGAAGAGGAACTCCTCGGTGGCGTCGGCGCGCGTCTCGTCCTCGCCGGGCACGAACACGGCGTCGCCGATGGGGCTCGGCTCGGCCCAGCGTCCGGGCTCGAGCGTGGTGATTCCGTCGATCACACGGTCATCGAGAGGGCCCGCAGCGAGCGCCTCGCGCCACGCCACGGGGATGCGGCTCGTGGGGCGCACGAAGCCGTTCATGTAGACGCCCACGAGCTGACCGTCGGCGTCGTAGTAGCCCGCGCCATCGAGCGTGGGCTCCACCATGTTCACGAGGAAGCCCGCGATCTGGCCGGACGAGTTCTGGATGCCGGCCGTGGTGTTCGCGTGGAACGCCGTCAGCGAGGGCACCGCCGGCGAGGCGCCGATCGCCCAACCGAAGCCGCCCCACGCGAGCGTGGCGTCCGTCGGAGGCTCGACCGCGGCGAAGCGCGCGTCGGGCGGAAGCGGTCCGTCGGGGCCCGCGGCGATGCGGACGAGCGCGAGGTTGAGGCGCAGATCGCCGCGCACCACACGCCCCACGTGCTCGACGGGCGCCGACGAGTAGGGGCCGTCGAAGATCTCCACGCGCACCTCGTCGCCACCGCCGTAGAGCGTGCCGGGTCGACCGCCGCGCGCGCGCGCCGCCTGGATCCCGACGGACGAGAACGTGGTGAGGAGATAGCCCCGCGGATCGATCATCACGCCCGAGCGCGTGAGCGAGACGCTCGCGTCCTGCACGCGCAGGCGCACCGCCGCGGCGCCACGCGAGCTCAGATCGGGCGTCTGGGGCGAGGCGAAGGTGATCGTCGCGCTCGTGTGCGTGACTGCCGGCCCACACCCAGCGAGGCCACCGCCGACCGGCGTGAGCGCAACGACGATAGCGACCGAAGCACGCGAGAGCATCGCGGCACTCTACACGCTCGCGATGCGAAGGAAGACTTCTCGCCGTGGTACCGGCAGATCCCCGGCCGCGCGGGAGCCGAGCGCTGTGCGCTGCCCACACCGGCGGGTGACCCGGGGCTCAGGCGCGGAGGAGCGTGACGATCTCTCGAGGGTGATCGACGAGGTGCTCGGCGCCGCTCGCCTCGAGCTCGGCGCGAGCGCGGAAGCCCCACGTGACGCCCACCGCGCGCATGCCCGCGTTGCGCGCGGTGCGCATGTCGGTGTCGCTGTCGCCGACGAAGAGCGCGTCGGAGGGCCGGACGTCGAGGGCTCGGAGGATCGCGCGCGGGCCCGTCGGGTCGGGCTTGTGGGGCACGCCGTCCTGCTGGCCGAGCACCCTCTCGAATGTGCCCGGCGAGAAGAGTCGCTCGATCACCTCGATCGCCGCGTCGTGGGGCTTGTTGGTGACGACCGCGAGCGGGACACCGCGCGCTCGCAGCGCCGCGGCGAGCTCCGGGATCCCCTCGTACGGTCGCGTCTTCTCGACGAGGTGCGCGCGATAGCGCGCCTTGTAACGGGCGAGCGCGTCGTCGAGCTGGCTCGCGGCGCCGCTCGGGAGCGCACGCCTCACGAG
>JBILLJ010000257.1:0-7084 GCA_044376125.1 Sandaracinaceae bacterium | reverse complement strand
GCGGACCTACGTGCTCACGATCCCGTTCCCGGACGAGGTGCGGAACGTGGGCGCGGTGATCGAGGTCGCGAACGAGCGTGGCGAAGGCGCCGGCACGCTCGAGGGGCTCGCCAGCGCGGACCTCACGCCGGCCGATCTCTGCCGCGGCGACGCGCCCGCGGCGCACGGCGTCGAGATCGAGGGTCGCGCCGTCGCGCGCGTGGACGTCTGCGGCGCGCAGCGGCTCGCGGTGCGCTGGACCGCACCGAGCACACCGGTCACGTCGCTGCGCGTGTTCGCGAGCCTCGTGGCTTCGAACGACTCCGGTGATCCCAGCGGCGACTCCACCGGTCGCATCGCGCTGGCCCTGCGCGCACGGGGTGAGCCGGACCTCGAAGGCGGTCGCCTCACCGCAGGCTGCGCCGCGAGCCGCGCCTCGAGCGATGCGCCCTTCACGCTCGTGACGCTCGCGCTCGGCTGGCTCGCGGTGCGACGCACACGCGCCACCTCGGCGCGCCGCTGAGCCTCAACGCACGCGCAGCCGACCTGCAGCGACGCGGTTCGCGTCGTCCTCGGGCCCCTCGACCACCTCGAGGCGGCTCTCGCCTGCGTAGAAGCCGAGGAAGAACGTGTAGTCGCCCGGCGGGAAGTTCGCGGGCACGCGCAGCTCCTGGCGATCGACGACGATGTCGCCCTCGCTCCACATGCGCACCGGATAGCGCCCGTTCACCGGCTCGTGATCGCCGTTGAGGCGCTGGCCGAAGCCGTCGACGTGGAGGAACGGCTGGTAGTTCCCCGCCACCGGCGTCACGCAGCGGAAGTACCACGTCACCGTGAACGCCTGACCGGGCCCGACCGTGTCGCCGCGCGGCAGATCGAGGTCGTAGCCGAGCAGCTCGATGCGGCGGTCGTAGCTCGCGCCCACGTGGTGCTGCATCTGCGGCGGCGCATCGAGCACGAAGCCCGCGAGGTAGTTCTCGTCCGCACGGCCCTCGATGGGCTGGTTCGTCGCGAGGAGCACCCGCGCGTTGCGCGCGTCCGCGACGAAGAGGTGCCGGTTCGCGCGGGCGCGGTAGCCGCGATCGATCTGCGCGAGCTGCTCGGCCGGGAGCGCGAGCCACACGCGCGTCGGTCGCGCGAGGAACGCCATCACGTCCGACTCGGCGCGCAGCTCCTCCACGTCGCCCTGCGCGTAGTAGGCCGCCGCGCGCCCACCCACCTGGAACTCGCCGAGCGGCTCGTCGTCGGCCGCGAGCGCGTTGTACGTGTCGTAGACCTCGCGCGGCGAGAAGTGCGCGGAGGCCTGCGGGTGGAAGCGCCCGACGAACCACACGCAGAGGAGCACCGCGCTCGCGAGCATCGGCACGAGCGACGCGCTGCGGAGCGAGGTCATGAGGTGGTAGGTCACGCGACCGAGACCGACCATCACCACGACGCCGAACGGCACCGCGAAGAGCACCTCGCCGACGCGCACGCCGAGCGAGTTCGCGCCGATGCCGGTGAACACGAGCGCGCCGATGAGCAGGCCGAGCCAGAGCGCGCCGAAGCCGAACACCACGGCGCGCGTGCGGTTCGAGGCCTGGCGGCGGTGGAGTCCGACCGACGCGATCGCGAGCGCGAGCGTGCCGATCGCGCCCGCGTAGGTGAAGGTCCGGATGATGCTGCCGGTCGCGGTGAGGATCGCCTGATCGTCGTCTCCGCGCATGCCGAGCTCGATCGCGATCGCGACCAGGCCGAAGCCGAGGAAGATCGACACGAGCAGCGCGCCGAGGAGGAGCCACGCCTGGTAGCCGCGGCCGCGCGCCCACTGCGCACGGATGAGCTGCGTCGGAACGCACGCCTCGAGGACCGCGCGACCGAGCGACGTGGCGCCCATCGCGCCGGCGAAGGTCTGTGGGCGCGCGTGCACGTCGGAGGCGAGGCCGAAGAACGCCGAGAGGCCGAAGAGGCCCAGGGTCGCGGCCCACCCGCCCGACGGGTTGAACACCTCGGGCATCGTGAACGACCGCAGCGAGAGCCCCTCCACTGGCGAGCCCGGATAGCCACGGAAGTCGCGGACGAGGAGGCCGACGAGGAGCAGGGCGACGAGCCCGCGCGCCCAGCTCTCGCCGCGCGAGGTGTCCTCGGTGTTGCGGAGGAACGACGCGACGAGCCACGCGAGCCCGAGCACCGCGACGAACGATCCGTCGCCGTAGCGGGCGCTCTGGATCGACTGCCCCGCCAAGCCGAGCCCGATCCACGCGAGCGCCGCGAGGTCGACGCCACGGAGCGCGCTCGCCTCGTTCGCCAGCTCCGAGCCACGCGCGCGCGAGTCGCCGCGGTAGCCCTCGTTGTCTTCCGGCTCCGCGGCGCGATCCGAGGCGCGCACGACGATCGAGCCGTGCGTCATCACGTAGCCGACCGCGAGCGGCAGCACGGCGCTCCACGGCGCGAACGAGTGGAAGAGCGCCTCGATGGGCAGCTCGAAGGTCGGCGGGGTCTGACCGCGCGGCGCGCCACCGGTCCAGGCCGAGTAGCCCTCCTGGTTCGCGAAGATCGCGAGGGCCGTCCCGATCCCGATGGCGACCGCAGACGCGACGATCGCCCACTGCACGAGGACCTGCGTGCGCGCGCCCCCTTCGGTGGGCAGCGCGAGCGGCCGTTCGTCCCAGGGCAGGCGCGCGACGATCGCGGCGGCCACCGCGACGAGCGGAGGTGCGAGGCCGATGAGGACGCCGTTCGAAGCGGTCGCGAGGAGCGCGGAGAGCGCGAGGCCCACCGCGAGCCCCCCGCGCCACGCGGCGCTCGTCGCGAGGCGGGGCGGGAACGCGAGCAACGCGGCGCACGCGAACACGAGGCCGGAGGCGAGGAAGCCCGGCCCCCGCCCCATCATGTGGCGGGCGTTGAGGAGGAAGAGGGGCGTCGTGGCGAGCGCGATCGAGAGGTAGGTGCCGCGCCGGAGGTCGCCGTAGAGCCGGCCCAGGCCCGCCGCCACGCCGAGGAGGAGGATCGCCGAGAGCGCGATCGGCAGCCGACCGCTCCACTCGTGCACGCCGAACACGGTGAACGAGCGCGCCAGGAGCCAGCCGCCGAGCGGCGGCCTGAGCGCGTCGATCGGCTCGCCCTCCATGATGCGCCGACCGTCGTCCGCCGCCGCGAGCTCCCAGGGATCCCAGATGCCGTAGCTCGGGAGGCCCCAGAGCACGAGGAGCGACAGGATCGCGAGGGTCGCGCCGAGGATGGTCCGCTCGCGCGAGGCGTGGCGCGTGTCCGTGGGGGCGGCGGCGGGGCTCGAGGAGTCGGTGCCGGTCATGAAGGTAGGGCCGTGAAGAGCCGCGTCGGACACCGCCTCGCGGGCGGCGCGCACGCGCGGAGGGGGCGCGGGGAACGCACGCCCGGGGCGCGCGGCGCGCGGACAGTACACAGAACGTCCAAGCCGCGCCATGCGGCGGGGTCGTAGGAGCCGCGGGAACCGCGGGAGGTTCCGCGTGTCGGACCCGTACCAGAGGTGATCAGCATGGCCCGGTCGGCTCGCGCTCCTTCCGAACCACACGCAGCGACCCCCGGCCTCGCAGCGCTGCGCGGCCTCGTGGTGCTGGGGGCCGCGCTCGCCCTCGCGGGCAGCACGGCCTGCACGGGCCTCGACACCTCCCGGAGCGCGCTCGTCGTCCTCGACGACGAGGCACGGCGCGCGGGCGTCCAGGTGGCGATCGAGGGTGAGGCCCAGGACGCGCAGGGCCCCATCGCGGTGCCGGCCGGCGGTGACGTCGCGGTGCGTCGAGGCGATCGCGAGGAGTCGCTCGAGGCCGAGCCCGGCGAGATCATCGCGATCGAGGGCGCCGAGGGGCGCGTGCGCCGCGGCGCGGACGCGGAGCGCCTCGTCATCGACGCCGACGGCGAGCAGGCGGCGCGCTTCGCGGAGCTCGGAGGCCTGCGCGCCATCCCGCTCCCCGATGGTCGGTATCTCATCGATGGCGAGAACGCGGCGTGGACCGCGCTCTTGTTCCCCGATCTCGCAGGCACCGTGAGCCCGTGGGCGGCGGGTGCGAGCACCTCGGCCACGACCTCGGCGGGCTGGCTCAGCCCCACGGACCGCACCTGGGCAGACCGCTCGGCCCTCGATCTCGAGGCGAGCGAGGCCACCGAGCTCGCCGCGCCCAGCTCGGATCTCGCCGCGTTCGTCGGCGCCTACGTGGCCGACGACGTCGTGCTCGTGCTCGACGCGGCGGGCGGCATGCACATGAGCGGGCGCGGCCTCGATCGACACGGGACATTCGGGCTCGACGAGCGCGCCCGCCTGGTCCTGCGGTTCGAGGATGGCCGGACGAGCCTGCAGACCGTGCCGGTCGAGCGCCTGGCGGACGAGGGCCTCCGCGACGCCACCGGGATCCGGTTCCGAACGATGCCGGTGCCTGCGCCCGCGCACCGCACGGCCCACGCAGACACGGTCACGCTCGTGCACGAGCGCGGTCTCTGACCCGAGAGGACGACGACATGAAGCGACGTGGATTCCTCACCTCGGCCTCGGTCGGTGCCTCCGTGGGCGCGGCCGCGCTCGCATGGCCCGCCCTCGTCTCGCGCGCGTTCGCGCAGAACGCCGTGCCGGAGGACGGCGCGCTGGCCGGGCTCTCGGAGGCCTATCGGGCCGCGCAGCGTGCGCAGCGACCGCTCCTCGTGCTGGTGATCCCGGAGGAGAACGGCGCGCGCTGGGATCGCGGCGCCGCGCTGGGCGCGTTCCTCAACCACGGCTCCGACGACGGCATGGCCGCGGTCGGCGCGTGCGAGGTCACCTGCGCGACGATGACGGTCCTGCGTCAGCTGGTGCCGCAGGCGCCGGCGGGTGAGCCGCTCGTCGTGCTCGTGGATCCCTCGCGCGTGCCCGCGACCGCCTCGGCGATCGATCCCGCGCTGCCGCCCGAGCTGCCGTTCCCGTCGGGCGATGCGGATCGCTGGGACGAGCACTACGCACGCATGGACGCGCGCGTCGATCAGCAGATCACGGCGATCGACGGCGCCATCGTCCTGGCCCTCCGCACGCGCACCAGCGCGATGAGCGCGGCCGAGCGCGCGGCCGCACGGCAGCGCGCCCTCGACACCTACCGCGCCCATCGCATCCGCGGCTCGTACTGGGCGAACCAGGGCGGCTGCGGCGTCTACGTCGAGGAGGTCCCACAGACGGGCGGCATCGGCTGCGGCATGGGCCACACGCCGGAGCGGGCGCAGCGCTTCCTCTACTTCTTCGCTCCCTCCGGCAACCCGACGATCTGACGGTCCTCCGGCGCTCCGAGGCGTCCGTCCGATCGCATCGGCCTCGCCTCGATGGACCGCAGTCCACTCTCGATCGTTCGAGCTCTCATGAAGCGACGCGCCCTCCTCCTCTCCGGCTCCCTCGCGACCCTCGCCGCCGCGAGCTCACCGCTCCGCGCGTTCACGCAGGATCGCCCGCCCGAGGACGCGCTCCTGGCCGGCGTCTCGGAGGCCTACCGCGCGGCGCAGCGCGGGCAGCGCCCGCTCCTCGTGCTCGTGATCCCCGAAGACAACAGCACACGCTGGGATCGCGGCATGGCCTTCGGCGCGCTCCTGAACCACGGCCCCGACGACGCGCTCGTCGCGCTCGGTCTCGTCGAGCTCGCGTGCGCTCCGATGAGCGCCCTGCGCCAGCTCGTGCCCCAGGCGCCGGCCGGCGAGCCGCTCATGGTGCTGATCGATCCGTCGCGCGTGCCGGCCACGGCAGCGGCGCTCGATGCGCCTCTTCCGTCGATGCCGAGCGATCTGCACGCGCTCGACGACGCGCTCGAGGCGGCCATCGACGCGCGGATCGCCGCGCTCGCCTCGCTCCTGACGCGCGCGCTCGCGTCGCGCCTCGCCGCGCTCACGCCGACTGCACGCGCGGCCGCGCAGCAGCGCGCGCTCGACACCCACCGCGCCCACCGCATCCGCGGCTCCTACTGGGCCACCGACGACGGCTGCGGCGTGTACGTGGAGGAGGCGCCCACGACCGGCGGCTACGACTGCGGCATGGGCCACACGCCGCCGCGCGCACGACGCTTCCTCCACTTCTTCTCCGTCGCGCGCCCATGAGCGAGCACGCGCGCCGCGTGGGCATCGGGTGGGTCCTCCAGCCCGACGACGAGCACCTCGCGCTCACCGCACCGCTGCTCGATCGCGTCGACTACCTGGAGATCGCGCCCGAGACGACGTGGACGATCGATCGGCGGGGCGGCCTTCACCCGAACGGCTTCGCGGCTCGCTTCCTGGCAGTCAAGCGCGAGCGCGGTCTGCCCGTCGTCGCGCACTCGACGGCGCTCTCGATGGCCGCGAGCCCGCGCGGCGACGAGGCGCGGCGCGCCGCATGGCTCGATCGCGTCGCGGCCGATCACGAGCGCTTCGAGCTCGGCTGGTGGACCGATCACCTCGGCGCCACGACGCTGCCGAGCGCCGCGGGGCCGCGCTACGTCGCGCTGCCCGTCCCGGTCCCGGCGAGCGACGAGACGCTCGAGCACCTCGACGCGTGCCTCACCGCGATGGCGCGCGTGGTCCCCGACGTGGGCTTCGAGAACACCGCGTTCCACTTCGCGTGGGAGGGCCCCGCGCACGAGCCGTGGCTCATCCGCCGTGTGCTCGCGCGCGCGCCGCGGCGACATCTCCTGCTCGATCTGCACAACCTCGTGCTCAACGCCGAGACGCTCGGCTACGACCCGCGCCGCTGGCTCGCGAGCATCGAGCTCGATCGCGTCATCGAGATCCACGTGGCCGGTGGCGCATGGAGCGATCCGCGCTGGCTCCCTTCGGGCCGATCGATGCGCCTCGACGGCCACGATCACGACGTGCCCGAGAGCGTCTGGGAGCTCCTGGGCGAGGTCGCTCCGCGGTGTCCGAACCTGCGCGGCGTGACGCTCGAGCGCATGGAGGGCACGGTGACGAGCGAGGCCGACGTCGAGCGGCTCGGCGACGAGCTCGATCGCGTGCGCCGCATCCTCTCGGCCGCACCGGTCACGGCGCCCTGGCCCGCGCCGTTCGAGGCACCGAGCCTCTCGCCCGCGGCGCTCGAGGCCGACGCTTACGTGCACGCGCTCACGCACCCCGAGGTCAACGACGAGGACGGCCGCCGCCTCACCGCGCTGCT
>JBILLJ010000259.1:0-6935 GCA_044376125.1 Sandaracinaceae bacterium | reverse complement strand
CAGATCGTCGCCGCCCTCCGCGAGCAGGTCGAAGGCCACGAACGAGGCGGGCAGCTCCACGCTCAGCTTCTTCACGCGCGAGGCCGCGGGGTGGAGCCGAAGCTGGAGCGCCTGGAAGTCGAGCGTTCCGTTGCGCGCGATGACGATCTCGCCGTCGAGCACGCAGCGCGCGGGGATCGAGGCGAAGAGGGCCTCGCGCACCTCGGGGAAGTAGCGATCGAGCGGCTTGAGATCGCGGCTCTGGAGGTAGAGGTGCGGCCCGTCGCGGAAGACGAGCGCGCGGAAGCCGTCCCACTTCGGCTCGAAGATCCACTGCGCCCCTTCGGGCATGCCCTCGGTGAGCTTCGCGAGCATCGGCTCGATCGGCGGTGCGATGGGATACGCGGGCAGCTCGCTCACGACGGCGAGGATACGCGACCGCGACGCAGGGCTCTCGCGCATGTCGTGCGCGAATCCGTTCGGCTCCTGACCTCGGAGGTCATGGGACCGCGCGCTCTGGGTGCTACGAAGAGGCGATGCGCTCCCGCGTCGCGCTCCACGCCACGAACCTCGCGCTGCTCACCACGCATCAGGTGGATGCGGCCTACTGGCACGAGTGGGACGTGTTCGGAGTCCCTGGCGGCCTCGGGATGTTCCTCGTGTTCCATCTCGCAGCCGTGGCCGTGCTCCTCGGAGGCCTCGTCGCGATCACGGCGGGCCATCGCCTGGCACGCGCGAGCGCGCTCTTCGGTGCGGGCACGGGGCTCGTCACCTGCGGCCTCCACGCGGTGTTCCTGACGCGGGATCCCGTCGCGTTCTGGTCGCCCGCCTCGCTCGCGATCCTCGGCGGCATCCTCGTGGCGTCCGTCGCGTCGCTCTCGCGCGAGCTCGCGTCGTCGCCACGCGCGACGCCGCGGTGAGCGTCATGGGCCACGCTCGCGCGCGGCCATGGACGATGCGCGAGGGCCCCGACCGAGTCATCGACGCGGTCGATGGCCGTCATCGCGACCACGCCTCTGCCGCGGCGAACGCGCAGCCCGCATGCTCGGGGCATGACCTCCCTTCGACGCGCTCCTCACTGGCTCTTCTCGCTCGTCGCGCTCGTCTCGCTGGCAGGCTGCGGCGCGAGCCACGCCGCCGACGACGCGGGCGATCCGGCGGATGCACCGACTCCGAGCGCCGATGCCCACGCGCCGGGCACCGACGCGCCGCTCCTCGTCGATGCCGGCCCCGGCACCGACGCGCCGACCGAAGACGCTCCGCGGCCCCGCGTCGATCTCGTGATCGAGCTCCGCGGCTTCGACGCGTACGACGGCGCACGCGCGACGGTGCACGCGACCGACACGTCGATCGGCGAGCGCCACGGGCCCGCGAGCGCGACGCTCGTCGGTGGCGACGCCGACCTCGTCATCGAAGGTGGCTTCGTGCGCGACCTCTTCGGCGAGCTCGGTCAGCTCTGGATCGACACGAACGCCGACGGCGCGTGCACCGACGGCACCGATCCGGCGTTCGGCTTCTTCATCAACAACGACTTCGAGACGGGGCCCGAGCGCGTGACCGTCACCTTCGGAGATCCGATGCTCTCGAGCACGACCTGCAGCGAAGCGCAGTGATCGTCATTGCGCGTCCGTGTCGTCGCGCCGGCCGACGCTCATCGAGGAGCCGCGCCCGTTGGCGATCGTGCCGCGAAAGCCCGCGTCACCCGCGAGGCGCATGACGCGGTACTCGGTCGTGCCGTCGAGGTCGCCCGCGAGCGTGACCAGCGGATCGGTGACGTCCGCGATCGCTCTCACCAGCGCGGAGAGCTCCTCGACGCTGGGCTGCCGCGACCAGCGAGCCTCGAGCCGCGTCGCGCCCGTCCAGTCGACGAGCTTCGCGTGGAGGACCTCGGCCTCGACGTGGATCGTGAGCACGAGCCGTCCTTCGCCGGTGCGCGCGCGGAGGGCACGCCGCACGATCGCGGCGCGTCGACCGACGAGCCCGGGCAGCGCGGCCTCGAGCGCCAATGTCGACACGCGCTCGAGCGCGCTCTCGGCGTCATGGACGAACCAGCCGCAGTCGGGCGCGACGAAGGCCTCGAGCAGCGCCTCGGGCAGCCGCTCGCACGCGTCCCCGAAGAGATCGAGGAGGTAGGGATTGCCGAAGCGCGCGACGAGGCGCGAGCGTCGCGGCTCGGGGAACGTGCGCAGCCACCCGATGCCGTCCTCCTGCATCGTCGCGATCGCCGCGCCCGCGACGCGATCGAGGTGCGGTGGGCTCGCCTCACTGGCCTCGATCCACGGGCGTAGCGCGAACAGCGAGGCGGGCCCGTGGGGATCGGCGACGAGCGCCTCGGCATACGCCTCGTGACGCGCACGCAGCGCGCCGAGGCGAGGAACGACGAGGGCCTCGATCGCATGCGCGAGCGGCGCGTCGAGGTAGCCACCCTGCGAGAGCTCATACACCCCCGAGAAGAGGTCGATGACGAGGTCGAAGAGCTCGTCGTCGGTCAGGCGCTGCGCGATGAGGCCGACACGCCGCTTCACCGTCTCCGCGTCGCTCGCGCGCGTCGGCGCGAAGAGGTGCGAGAAGAGTGGCGCGCGCACGCCCTCGAGCTCGAGCTCGCGATCGAGCGGCCCACCGCCCTCGAGGAAGCGGCGCATCAGCTCGGGCGTGATCCACGGCACGCCGGGCGCGGGCACGGGCACACCGTGCGTCACCGTGAGCGCGAGCACCGCGCGCTTCTTGGCGTCGAGCTCGTCGCGAAGGAGGAGGCGCGTCGGGGCCGCGGAGCCGAAGGCCGCCCGCGCGAGCGCTGCGACGAGGCTTCGCAGCGGCCGATCCGCACCGTAGCCCGCGAAGCTCGGTGCCGCGGGCGGCGCTTCGTCGCACACACGCGACATCGGTGGCGACGGCAGCTCGACGAAGGTCTCGCCACGCGCGAGGCGTGCCTCGAGTGCGTCGTGCACGAGTGTCCACGCGTGCGCCTCGCCGAGCCGGGGCTCGAGGCGCGCGAGCGCGAGCGCGCAGAGCTCGCCACCGAAGAACGGCAGCTCCCCGCGCGGGCGCAGCGGCTCGCGCAGCAGCAACGCGATCGCGCGACGGAACGCCTCGTCCTCGAGCGAGCTCGTCGCGAGGACGGTCGTGACCGCCTGCGCGAGTGGCGCCTCGGTGTCGGAGAGCGGCGCGCCGCATCGAGCGAGCGCGATGCGGAGGCCGATCGCCGCACCCGGATCGGTCTCTCTGTCGAGCGCGGCCGCGAGCGCGTCGGGCACCTTCGTGATGCGCGAGAGGAGGAACGCGGCGGCCACACGCACGGAGGGCTCGGCCGCCTCGAGCGCCGCGAGGTAAGTGCGCTCGCCGCGCACGATCGCGTCGATCGTGCTCGTGGCCTCCGGGTAGCTCGGGGCGCCGGGCATGCTCCGGAAGACGAAGGGATCGAACGGCTCGGGTGCATCGGGCGGCGCGCCGCTCATGTCGGCGAGGAAGAGCAGCACCTCGTCTCGGAGCGGCGTGGGCGCGCCCGCGATCTCGATGAGGAACGGCACGCACGGTGCGGCCGAGGGGTAGTAGCCGCCCTGGTGGAAGATCCCCGCGCCGAGATCACCGAGCGCGACGCGCGCCTCTTCGACGGTCCCGAACGCGAGCGTGCGCAGGCGGCCGGGCACGTCGACCGCGGGTCCGTACGCGTCCTCGAGCGAGGCGAAGTCCACCGAGTCGAGCGTCTCGAGCATCGCGCGAGCGTCTCACGCCGCCCGCCGTCCGCTCACGCGCTCTTCACGTCGGCGCCCGCCCCGGGCAGCATGCGGCGCAGGGTGCCGCCCTTGCGCACCTCGTGGAGCATCACGCCGCCGACGTGGGCCACCGTGAGCGCGAGCAGGAGGAAGACGCCCACCTCGTGCCCTTCGCGCGGCGCGATCTCGTGGAGGTCCGGCGCCGCGGCCGTGCTCCCGAGCAGGTACGCGGGCCAGTCGCCCAGGAGCGAGGTCGCGTTGCCGCTCGCGATCACGAGCGCGATCGCGACGTAGAGCCCGACGTGGACCGCGCGCATCGCGAGGCGCTGGATCGCGGTCGTTCCTTGCACCTCGGCGAGCTTCGGCGCGCGAAGGCGCGTCACGATCCGCACGACGAGGAGCACGCCGAGCAGCATCCCGAGGCCTGCGTGGGCACGAGAGAGCCAGAGGCGCGTCGCGCCGGCCGGGTCCGCGTCGGACATCAGCCAGCCGATGGGCGCGAGCGCCGCGAGCAGCGCCGCCATCGCCCAGTGGAGGCCACGCTCCGCGGCAGAGTAGGTGGTCGTGGTGGTGGTCGTCATGGGGCTCTCTCTGCGCGTGCCTTCGGCGCTCCCGATCGTGGGCGTCCTCCCACCTCGCCGCCGTGCGTGACCGCAGACCCCTCGAGGACCGATCGGTGGTGTGGGGCCCGCGACGGCTGCGCCGATGGAGATCCAGAGCGGAGCATCTTCGGCCACCGGCGTGGTGGTCATGGTGTGTTCCAGATCCCAGCTCGCAACGACGATGCTCGCCGCGGCACCGACCGCGAGCGAGCCGTTCGCCGCGGCACAGGCCGGCGCGCGGGCCTGTGAACGGCAGCCACACACGCGGCGATCGCTCGCGAAACGTGGGCGGTTCGCGTCGGCACGGCCGTTGATATCGAGGTCGGTCGGGAGGTTCGACATGACCGCTTCGACTCGCTTCACGCACACCACCTCGGCCGCTCGGGCGCGACGCGCGCTCGTCCACGCTGCGGCCTCCGCCCCGCTCGTCGTGTTCTCGCTGGCCTGTCTCACGCCCGTCGACGGCGAACGCGCCATGACGGGTGAGTGCCCCGCGGGCGAGACCTGCGCGCAGGCGACGCCGGCGGGCCTCACGTTCATCGGTCGCGCGCTCTTCGATCAGGGCGAGACGCCGCGTCTCGGGCCGATCGTCGAGGGCGGCACGCTGGAGGTGGGCCTCGTCGGGCTCGTGCCGGAGGGAGCGACCGAGGCCCTCGCGCACGAGGCGCGCGTCGATGACGCGAGCATCCTCTCGGTCGAGCGAGGCACTGGAACGTTCGGGCCGACGAGCGAGGATGGCGAGCCGCTCTTTCCCGTCGACGATCACGTCGTCGTCGGCGGAGCGCGCGTGGGCACTGCGAGCCTCCGTGTCGTCGATCCGGCGAGCGGTGCGCTCTACGACCGCACCCCGCTCATGGTGGTCGGCGTCGACGACGTGCGCGTGGTGAGCGCCACCGACCCCGAGCGCGATCACCTGCTCGCCGGCTGCGACGAGATGGTCGGCGTGCAGCTGCTCTCGGGGCAGACCGGGATCGTTGTCCGCGCGATCGACGACAGCATGACCGTGCACGCCGACGGCACCGAGGTCCTGCCGGAGCCGATGTTCTGGGACTGTGTGCAGGTCACGCCGGCCGCGGACGCGACGGAGATGCGCTTCGAGATCCACGCCGGCGGCCGCGACTACGTCCGCACCCTCGCCGTGCACACCCTCGCAGAGGACGACCTCACCGCGTGTCCGGCGCGCCGAGACTGAACCACCTCGCGCTCGAGCCACACGGCGATGGATGCCATGCCCCGGGTCGCGTGAGGTGACGAGCACGGTCACCGAGCACGAGACTCTCGCCGCTCGCGTTCACGTCTCCACGCATGCGCCCGGCAGGATCGAGGGGAGTCGCGAGCACACGAACCTCGCGATCGCGCGCGCACGCGACACATGCGCCACGGCCACGACGTCCGCGTCCTCGCCAGGCGAGCCACGTGCGCGCGACCCACACGCACGAGGGCAGACGCGACTCTCGCCTCGGTCGCCGCTCCGTCGCGGCGCGATCCACGACCTCACGCGTCCGGTCTCTCCCCTCGATCCTGCCGGACGCTCCGCACTCACGCTGATCTCGTGACGCCGTGCTCGTCGAACGAGGGCCTCGAGGCGAGTCGGATGCGATTCTGTTCGAGGCCCCCGGTCTCTCCCCTCGATCCTGCCGGACGCTCCGCACTCACGCTGATCTCGTGACGCCGTGCTCGTCGAACGAGGGGCTCGAGGCGAGGCGGATGCGATGCTGTTCGAGGCCCTCGAGGCGAGGGCGATCCTGATCGACGGCTCGAAGCGAGTCGGATGCGACTCTGTTCGAGGATGCGACTCTGTCCGAGGCGTCCATCAGGGAGGTAGGGCGGGGGCTTGTCCCCCGCCCCTGCGTACGCGGCACGGCACGGCAACTGCGACGGCGGCGGATACGGCCGCATCAGGGGCTCATCGCGGACCGCGAGCAAGCAAGGCGGGGGACGAGCCCCCGCCCTACAGCCAGAACACTCCGTGTTCGCGTCGCCGGCTCAGGCTGGGATCCACATGCGCTCGAGCACACGACGCTCGATGCCATGCCCCGGGTCGCGTGAGGTGACGAGCACGGTCACCGAGCACGAGACTCTCGCCGCTCGCGATCACGTCTCCACGCATGCGGCCGGCAGGATCGAGGGGAGTCGCGAGCACACGAACCTCGCGATCGCGCGCGCACGCGACACATGCGCCACGGCCACGACGTCCGCGTCCTCACCAGGCGAGCCACGTGCGCGCGACCCACACGCACGAGGGCAGACCCGACTCTCGCCTCGGCCGCCGCTCCGTCGCGGCGCGATCCACGACCTCACGCGTCCGGTCTCTCCCCTCGATCCTGCCGGACGCTCCGCACTCACGCTGATCTCGTGACGCCGTGCTCGTCGAACGAGGGGCTCGAGGCGAGTCGGATGCGATTCTGTTCGAGGCCATCGAGGCGAGGCGATGCGATCCTGATCGAGGCCTCCATCAGGGAGGTAGGGCGGGGGCTTGTCCCCCGCCCCTGCGTACGCGGCACCGCACGCCCACTGCGCGGCGGATACGGCCGCATCAGGGTGGGATCCACATGCGCTCGAGCACACGGCGATGGATGCCATGCCCCGGGTCGCGTGAGGTGACGAGCACGGTCACCGAGCACGAGACTCTCGCCGCTCG
>JBILLJ010000173.1:0-16406 GCA_044376125.1 Sandaracinaceae bacterium | reverse complement strand
AATGATGCGCTTCGAGATCCACGCCGGCGGCCGCGACTACGTCCGCACCCTCGCCGTGCACACCCTCGCAGAGGACGACCTCACCGCGTGTCCGGCGCGGCGAGACTGAGCCACCTCGCGCTCGAGCACGCGGCGATGGATGCCATGCCCCGGGTCGCGTGAGGTGACGAGCACGGTCACCGAGCACGAGACTCTCGCCGCTCGCGATCACGTCTCCACGCATGCGCCCGGCAGGATCGAGGGGAGTCGCGAGCACACGAACCTCGCGATCGCGCGCGCACGCGACACATGCGCCACGGCCACGACGTCCGCGTCCTCACCGGGCGAGCCACCTGCTCGCCGGCTGCCCTTCGAGATCCACGCCGGCGGCCGCGACTACGTCCGCACCCTCGCCGTGCACACCCTCGCAGAGGACGACCTCACCGCGTGTCCGGCGCGCCGAGACTGAACCGGCCGAGAAGAGATCTCCGCGTTCGAATCGGGCCACGGGGGAGGCGCCGACCGCGCAGAGATCCGCTCCTGTCCTCGACTTCTTCGTCTTCCTACCGGGGTGGGAAGCGGTGTCGGCGGCGTGCGAGCGCGAGGGCGAGCGTCGCGAGCGCGAGCACGGAGAGCGGGCTTCGATCGCTGCGCTCGGCGATGCGGCAGCCGCAGCCACTCGCGCCGCCGCCGCGCCAGACGTTGCGCGGATCGGGCGCGTCGAGCGGTACGCCCGCGTCGCGCGGCGTCGTGGTGACGCTCGCGTCGGGCGAGGGCGGCGGCGGGCCGGCGTCGACGTCGCAGGCGAGATCACCGCCCGAGCAGTCCTGATCGATGCCGTCTCCGCAGCGCTCGGTCGCGCCGGGGTACACCGCGGCGCTCGCGTCGTTGCAGTCGCCCGCGCCGACGGTCACGCCATCGCCATCGGCGTCGGGATCGGTGCCGGGCACCACCGTGATGCGGATCTCGATCCAGCGATCGGGCGGGCCGCCGTCGTCGCCGAACCACGCGACGCCCTCCTGCACCACGTTGAAGAACTGAGGGTAGTCGCCCGCCACCGCGGGCGCGCGCACGGAGAAGTTGAAGCGGCCCGTGGCGCCGGGCGCGACGACACGATCGATCGTCGCGGCGCGCGAGGGGCTGATCCAGTCCGGTCCCTCCATCGCGCTCGCGCCGTCGCGCGGCTCGGTCGTGCCGAGGAAGGTCTGACCGGGCCGCCACGTCTCGCTGCCGACGTTGCGCAGCTCGAGGTAGCCCTCGACCACCGTGCCGGGCGCGAGCTCGAACGGATCGGACGAGAGCGGGAAGCTCTGCTCCACGTACTCGGCCGCGAAGCTCGGGCCCGAGCTGCCGCCCACGAGGCGCTCGTACGCGCGCACGAGCGACATGTACGGCGGCACGTACACGGTGCCCACGCCCGACACGTTCTGGCGGATGTTGAAGTGGAGGTGCGTCGTCGTCGGCGTGCCGCCGAACTCGTTCGCGACGTAGCCGATCACGTCACCGGCCGACACGCGCTCGCCGCTCGAGACGAGCACGGGGCGCATGTGGAGGTAGTCGTAGCGAGAGCCGTCCGAGGCCGTGAGATAGACGCTGTAGCTGCCGACGTTCGTGATCGTGCCGGAGACCACGGCGATCACGGGGTGTCGCTCCGCGGTGCAGCTCGAGGCGCGGATGTCCTGGCCCTGGTGGCCCGTGCCCGAGGGGCAGAGCGGCATGTCCCAGCTGCGCGTCTCGCAGTAGTTGTCGTGCCACGGATAGCTGAAGTTCCGCGTGTCGCACTGGCTGCCGCTCGGGCCGCTCGAGCCACCGACGCCCCAGACCTGCGAGTTCGCGTACGACGGAGCGTCGCGGATCGGGAAGCGCATGTCGGGCGCGTAGACCATCGAGTCTGCGCGGCCGCGGCCCGAGCCCGACACGAGCGAGCCGGCGGGGTCGTACGTGAACTGCGCGGACGCGCGCGCGCCGAGCGCGCTCGTCACGAGCAACACGAGCGTGGCGAGGAAGCGAGTGCCGAGGCTCATCGCGCACCTCCCGCCGCGAGGCTCGCAGGCGCGACGCGCTCGAGCGTCTCGGCGAGGCGCAGGACGAAGTCCTCCTCGGTGCAGCGAGGATCGTCCATGGGTCGATCGCACTCGACCTCGAGCGACCACGCCACGGCGCCTTCGTGCCACGCGACGCTGCGGATCTGCTCGTTGAGTGTGACCCATGCGGGTCCTCCGCGGACGAACGTCGTCGGGCTCGGCAGCGTCGCGACCTCCTCGTCGCGCAGAACCGGATGCTCGCGATCGGTGCCGTGCAGGGAGAGATGCAGGCCCTCGTCGGTCGCGGTCACCGCGGCCCACGGCTCGCCTTCGGCCGTGATCACCTGCGACTGCAAGCGCGCCGGGAAGAGCAGCACGGGGAAGGGCGCGCGTGCGAGGGCCTCGCGTGATGGTGCATCGAGCTGCGCGGCCGCACGGTTGCTCTCCGGCGTGCTCGGAGTGGAGATCGCGGGTGTGGTCCGATCGTCGAGGAGCGCGCCCTCGACGGAGTCGCCCGTGCTGCCGCACGCCGAGAGCATCATCGACGCCGTGATCGCCCCGAGGCCGGGACCGAGGAGGGACCGTGGACGGCGCCGCAAGGGCAAGTGCAGAGAGGGCATGCGGTCCAGCATCACCCCGTCGGCGAGCAACGTGCAATCCGAGCGCTGCGAGGCCGTTTTTCCTGCGAGTGCGGCCTCGTGTGCACAGGAACCGCGCGAGATCGAGACATCTAGGCTCGATCCGCGAGGTCGGCCGACCACGGCGTGGTCGGTCGACCGACCCCACTTGGCCCGACAGTCGACGCCGCACCGAGCCTCATGCTGAAATCCTCTCTCGTGCGCCCCACGCAGTTCCATCCCGGCGTGCTCCTCGCGGTCCTGAGCCTCTGGCTCGGGGCCTGTGCGACGGGCCGCGCCGAAGGCGACGCCGGGCGGCGCTTCCCCGATGCGCGCGGCGCCGACGCATTCGAGAGCGCGTGCGACCCACCGTGCACCGAGGGCTTCGTGTGCATCGACGGCAGCTGTCAGCCGCCGGGCGTGGACACCGACGGCGACGGCATCGACGTGGGCGTCGACTGCGACGACTTCGACGCGGCCGTCGGCAGCACGGCCGAGCGCACCTGCTCGGGTGATTGCGGCAGTGGCGTGGAGCGCTGCACCGATGGCGTGTGGGCCGCGTGCGATGCGCCCACGAGCTGCGACTGCGAGGCGGGCGCGCCACCTCGCATGGTCTCGTGCGCGATGTGCGGGCAGCAGCGGCAGATCTGCGTCGGCGGTCGGTGGGTCGACGACGGCACCTGCATGGCGGGCTCGTGTGCGCCGGGCAGCATCGAGATGGGCGCGGCCTGCGGCAACTGCGGTGTGCAGGCGCGCGAGTGCCAGCCCGATTGCACGTGGGGTGCGTGGATGTGCTCCGAAGAGGGCGAGTGCGCGGCGGGCACCGTCGAGCCGGAGACCCAGCCGTGCGGCCTCTGTGGCTCGGGCACGCAGACGCGCATGCGCACGTGCGGCATGGACTGCCGCTGGGGCTCCGTGACGAGCTGGGGCGCGTGCGGTGGCGAGTCGGTCGAGTGCATGCCGGGCGCGACGGAGACGGACACGCAGAGCTGCGGCAACTGCGGCACCGGCCGACACTCCCGCACGCGCACGTGCAGCGCGGCGAGCTGCACGTGGGGCCCGTGGTCGAGCTTCGGTGCCTGCTCGGGCGGCGGTGCGTGCGCGCCCGGCGAGACGCGCGGCTGCAGCAACGGTGACTCGTGCGGCGTCGAGCGCTGCAGCGGCAGCTGCACGTGGGGCGGCTGCGAGCCGCGCGACGCGGGCGGTTGCCTGCGCATCCGCCCCGGCACGAGCGGCCCCGCCGGCAACAACTACCGCTGCTGCCGCCTCAGCGCGAGCGACCAGGGCTGGCAGTTCTGCTTGCCGAGCTGCGCGTGGAGCACCGCCTGCGAAGCGACGAGCGTCTGCTGAACGTCCGCGATGCCGTGGTCGGCGCTCGGTCGGCGTCCCTCTCGCAGCGAGGCGCTCGCCAGCGCCGCGAGTCCGCGCGATGACGGGCCGACGCCCGATCCTCTTGGCGGCGCACCCCACCGTGGGGCACACCAGCGCCCTTCGGGCGATCGGCGCCGAGCTGCGCGCTCGTGGGCACGCGACGAGCTTCGCCATCGTCCACGCGCGGTTGCCCTTCGCGTCCCTCTGGCCGGAGCCGGTGCGCGTGGCCTCAGGGCTGCCCGGTCTCCTCACCGAGGAAGGGGCGGACGTCCTCGAGCTCACGGCGTCCCCGGCCTCGCTCTGGCACGCGGCGCGGCTGCCCATGGCGACGGGCCAGGCGGAGCTGGAGATCGCGCTCGCGCTCTTCACGAGCGGCCTCGAACGACACGCGCTTCAGATCGCCGCACACGCTCGACGGATGGCTGCCTCGGCCGTGGTCGGCGACTATCTGATGCCTGCGGCGCTCCTCGGGGCACGCCTGGCCGAGCTCCCGTTCGTCGCGGTCTACCACTCGGCCCTGCCGTTCCCGGCCGATGGGACACCGCCTTTCGGAACGGGCCTGCGGGAGACCGACCGCGGCACCGATGCCTGGACGGAGGCGGAGGCGCGTCTGGCGCGCATGAGCGCCGTGTTCGATGCACGCATCGAGGACGCGGCGAGGAGACTCCGTCTCGAGGCCCCGGGCAGCGGGCTCCTGCAGCGCCCGATCTCGTCGGATCTCAACCTGCTGGCCACCGCACCGGAGCTCGAGCCGGGCCTGCGGCCGCTCGCTGGGAACGTGCTCATGACAGGGCCGTGTCTGCCGAAAGCGATCGCGCTCGACGAGGCAGGTCAGTCGGTGCTCGACGCGCTGCCGCACGATCGACGGATCGTCTACGTGTCGCTCGGCACCGTGTTCAACGATCGACCTGCGGTGTTCCGGACGCTGATCGGCGGGGCCGCTGCCGCAGGTGTTCACGTCGTCGTCAGCGCGGGGGCGAGCTTCGAGGCGCTCGCCGATCTCCGCTCGGCGTCCGTGCAGATCCATCGCCGGGTACCGCAGGTGTCGCTGCTCGAGCGCGTGGACGCCGTCATCACGCACGGGGGCAACAACACGGTCCAGGAGTGTCTCTCGGCGGGCCGGCCGATGCTGGTGTTCCCCTTCGGCGGCGATCAGGTCGCCAACGCGCACCGTGTCGAGCGGCTGGGCGTGGGAGCTCGGATGAGCGCGGCAGCCCTCTCGATGGGCGCCGTGGATGTCGCGGTGAGGAAGCTCGCAGAACCGAGCATCGTCGCCCGGGCCAGCGAGCTCGCCCGTTCGCTCGGACGCTACGGCGGGACGCACGCGGCCGCCGATGCAGTGAACCGGCTCGTCCAATCGGCGTCGGAGGCGACGCGCGCCTCCTAGAGCACCGGTTCATTCGAATCGGTGCTCTCGCGAGACGATCACGCGATCGCGGCCGGATACGAGCCGAGCACGCGGACCTGAGCGGCGCTCGGGCCGAGCGCTGCGAGGGCCTCGGCAAGGCGCGCGTCGGACACGTGGCCTTCCACGTCGACGAAGAAGACGTACTCCCAGCGCGCGTTCCGATCGGGGCGCGACTCGATGCGCGTCATGCTGATGCCACGCTCGGCCAGCGGTGTGAGCAACTGGTAGAGCGCGCCGGGTCGATCACGCGTCGCGAGCACGAGCGAGGTCTTGTCGTGCCCGCTCGGGCTGAAGAGCTCGCGGCCGATCACGAGGAATCGCGTGGTGTTGTCGGGTCGATCCTCGATGCCGGACACGAGGACGCTCAGGCCATAGACCCGTGCGGCCGCGCTCCCTGCGATCGCGGCGGCGCCCTCCACGTCGCGTGCGCGCCTCGCGGCCTCCGCGTTGGAGGCGACGGCGACACGCTCCGCGCCCGGGAGGTTCCGGCGGAGCCAACTGCGGCACTGGCCCAGCGACTGTGCGTGGGAGTACACGCGCTCGATGCGCGCGAGGTCGCCTGCGCGTGACAGCAGGCTCTGCTGCACGCGGAGCTCGATCTCGCCGCAGATCTTGAGCGGCGTGGTGAGGAACATGTCGAGCGTGTGGTGGACCGATCCCTCGCTCGAGTTCTCCACGGGCACGACGCCGAAGTCCGCGTGGCGAGCTTCCACCTCTGCGAAGACCTCCTCCAGGCTGCCCATGGGGATCGCGACGACCGCGTGACCGAAGTGACGATGGACGGCCTGCTGGCTGAAGGTCCCCTCGGGGCCGAGGTAGGCGACCTTCAGCGGGTTCTGCTGCGCGAGGCACGACGACATGATCTCGCGAAAGACTCGCAGCAGCTCCTCGTTGGAGAGCGGGCCGCGGTTGCGATCGACGATCGCGCGCAGCACCTGCGCTTCGCGCTCGGGCCGGTAGTAGTCCACGGCCTCCTTCATCGGTCCCTTCGCGATGCCGACCTGGCGCGCATAGCCGGCGCGCTCCGAGAGCAGCGCCTGGATCTGTCGATCGACCTGATCGATGCGCTCGCGCAGCTCCGAGAGGGAGGGGGTGGGAGGCACCTCGGGTGTGTGAGACATGGGCGCGCTCACCCGAGGTACGGGCAGCCGAAGAGGAACTCGATGTTCGAGATCTCGCCGCGGCGCAGACGCTCGCAGGTCTCGCCCACCAGCTCGATCGCCGAGCCGTCGGTCTCCAGCACCCAGCCGTCTGCCGGATCGCGCCGCGCGGGCACGTCGTCGAGCAGCACGTTCACGTTCTCGAAGTCCGGCGGCGGGCTCGCGAGCGCGAAGCGGCACGAGACCTCGCTGTCGGAGATCGTTCCGAGCGCGGTGAGCAGCGCCGCGGCATCGTCGGCGCGGAAGTAGGCGGGGGAGCCCGAGCGGGCCGTGCCCCCAGCCGCGGCCATCGCGTCGAGCACGGCCGCGTAGCCCTCGGTACCGGGGATGCCGACCACGTAGGTTCGGATCCCGCGACCGCGCAGCCGTGTGAGCGTGTCGATCGTCGCCTCGTCGTCGAGGCAGCCGATGGTGCCGAGCGCGCCGCAGAACGCAGACGACGTGGTGCACGTGCAGCCGGCCGCGCCCGTCGTGCCGCAATTGGGCGCACCGTCGGTCGCGAGCACGAGCACCCCGTCGCCGTCGACCCCGAGCGCGTCGGCGGCGACCTCGAGGGCGCGCCGCGTCGGGGTGAAGCCGCCAGCGCAGAGGGGCACGTTGGATGGCGCGCCGAGTGCGTCGGCGATGGCGTCGCCCGTGCCCGGCGCGGGCGTGACGAGGCTCGTCGGAGGCCGCGCCGTGCAGAACGCGTCGCCCGTGATCGCGCCCTCGATCGCGCCCGGTCCCGGGAAGAGCGTGAGGCCGAACTCGATCCGATCGTCGCGGCCCGCGGCCACCTCGGCCACGGCGCCGCCGAGGTCGTCCCAGAGGGTGCGGTAGGTGATGCCAGTGGCGGGCCGCGCGTTCGTGTCTGCGCACGAGCCCAGGTCGGCCGCGGCGGGAACGAACGAGGGATCGGCCGGCTCGAGCGTGGACGAGGAGCGGTCCACCACGAAGACCAGGCGCGCCGGCAAGCGCGTGAGGGCGATCCGCTCGCCGCCGCAGAGGCCGGCGGTGTCGGGCTGCGGACCAGCGTCCCCTGCGTCGACGAACACGAAGGGGGTGTCGGGCGTGGGTCCGGGCGCGTCGAACGGCACCACATCGGCGTCGGGGCTGTCGGCTCGCGTCGTACGGCAGGCCGTGAGGCCGAACAGCAGGGTGAGGAGGAGGACGTGTCTCATGGGGCTCTCTCCTCAGAAGAGGGGCTGGCACTCGCGGCGAATCGCGAGGTCGTGCTCGCCGCCATCGCGCAACGTCGAGCATGCCGAGCCGCGCAGCTCGACGAAGTGCTCGTCGACCAGCGCCCACGACGCGTCGCCCGTCGCGACGCTCTCGTGCGGGACGTCGACGCCGTCGAGCGTGACGTGCACGAACTCGACGACGTCAGGGGGGCCCGAGAGCTCGACGGTGCACGAGATCACCGAGCCCGCGATCTCCGTCAGCGCCGTGCGCAGCGACGCCTCGTCGTCGACGGGGATGTGCGTCGTGCGACCGGTACCGCCCGCTGCGGCCATGCGGTCGAGCACGTCGGCCCAGGTGCTCGTCTCGTAGCCGACCACGAAAGTGTCGACGCCCACGTCGTGCAGTGCGGCCACGGCGGCGACGGTGCGATCCTCGTCGATGCAGAGGCGCGGGTTGTCCGAGCAACTCATGGTGTCCGAGCCGCAGCGGCACCGCGTTCCATCGAGGTCGCTGTTGCAGTTGGGCGCGCCGTCCGTGACGAGGAGCACGTAGCTGCGACCGGAGAGCCCCACGAGCGCCGTTCTCGCGGCGTCGAGCGAGACCGCCGTGGGTGTCCAGGAACCGGTGAGCTCGTTCGGGTCGCCGGTGAGCTCTGCGGCGATCACAGGTCCCGTGTCGGGCGCGGGCGCGACGTCGACCTTGCCTGCCCCGCAGAGCGTCATGCCCGCGGGCGCGTCGGGGTTCGCGAAGAGCATGAGCCCGAATTGCACGCGATCGTCGAGCGAGGCCGTGACGTTCTGGATCGCGGCCACGGCGGGGTTCCAGCGGTCGACGCCTGCGACACCGAAGCCGGCCTCGCGGTACATGCTCGAGCTGCGATCGAGCACGACGAGCACGTTCGAGACTGTCGGCGTCGAGCGGAGCACGATCGACTCGCACGTGGCGTCGAAGCCGGGCAGCGCCGAGTCCGGAAGGCTCGCGTCCCACGCGGACCAGGTGTCTTCGGCGGAGCCGAGCCCTGCGTCGCTGCGGGCGCCGTCCCGCGTGCACCCCGACGATGGCGCGAGCAGGGCGAGGGTGAGCAAGGCGGGGAGCGGCATCCGGGGGGCGGGCTTGCGCATGGCGACCTCCACGTGATGGATTCGCATACGTCTCGATGACACTTCGACGACATCTCGCCGCGCCGCTGCCGTCGCCTCTGGTGGCGCTGCTGACGATGCTTCGCCCGCGCGACCGCGCGGTCGCGATCGGTGGCGCCAGCGCGATCGCCCTCTGGTTGGGGCGCCCCGCGCGGGGGCCGACGACGGTGCTCGTGAGCCGCTCCACGCGCCTGCCGGCAGCACTGTCGGCCGACGTGGAGCTCCGCCGCGGGTGTGGCCATCGCGTCGTGCTGATCGACGACGTGCCCGTCGAGGGCCGCCTCGACGCGCTCGTGCGATCGCTCGAGGCCCGCAGCAGGTCGCGCGACGCGCGTCTTCTCGCAGAGGCCGCGCGCTCGCTCGAGGAGGACGAGCTGCGTCAGCTCGCGCGACGCGCGCGGGCTCGGTGTACGCCCGGCGTGGCGCGCGCCGTGTACCTCGTGCGCGCGTCGGGCCGAGCGCCGCTGCGCGCTCGGCCGAGCTCGAGACCAGTGTGGCTCCGTGCGGACGGTCCGCGGGTGGGCACCCTCGACGAGGGCTCCGGGGTCCGTGTCAACGCGCCCGACGGAATCGAGCGATCGAGCACAGCGCGGCCGGACTGGCTCGACGCCTCCTTGGCCCACGCGCCCCGAGGCGCTCGCTCGCTCCTCGCCCTCGCGTGCCTCGGGGTCGGGATCGATCGGGCGCTCGCCACGCACGTGCTCGGTCCGCGGGGACTCGACGCGCTCGTCTGGCTCGAGTCCTCCGGGCTGCTCGAGCCAGAGGCGGAGCGTCTCGTGTCCGTCCCACCGCTCGGCGGGGCCGACCTCGACGCGCCCCAGGCGGACCTCGCGTCCGCGCTCGCGTGGTTGGACGCGCATCGACAGCCTCGACGACGCGCCGAGGGCGTGGACCTGCGCCTGCGTCTCGGTGCCGATGGCGCGCTCGCGCGGGCGCTCGAGGAGGCCTCCGGTCTGGTCGAGCGAGGCGAAGACGAGCGGCTCGAGCGCTGGCTCGCGGTCATCGAGCCATCGAGGCCGCTCGAGGCGCGTCGTCTTCGTGCGCGCGCGCTCGAGCGTCGCGGGCTCCTCCACGACGCCCTCGGGGTCGTGCGGGAGGGGCTCGCGGACACGACGCGTGATGCAGCGCTCACGCTCGAGCGCGCTCGCCTGGCGTGGCGCGTCGGCAACCGCGACGAGGCCCAGGCAGCGCTGCGCGCGCTGGCACGGCGCGCTTCCACGCTCGCGCTCCAGGTCGAGGCCGAGGTGCTGCACGCGACCATGGCCAGCGAACGCGGCGAGCCGGTCGAAGCGAAGCGGCACCTCGAGCGTGCGCGCTCGCGCGCCGAGCAGAGCGGCGATGGCGAGTCGCTCGCCCAGGTGCTCCGGCGCCTGGGAACGCTCGAGGCACGTGCGGGCAGGCCTCGGCAGGCTGCGGGCGCGTACCGCGCTGCGCTCGGCGCGCTCGAGCGGGTCGGCAAGCTGCGCGATGCGTCTCTCGAGACCGCCCTCGTGGCCAACCTCGCGACGATGGAGTCGTGGCTCGGCAACCTCGACGAGGCCGAGCGCCTCTATCGAGTCGCCCTCGAACGCCGGAGCGACCGACCCATCGAGCGTCTCAACACGCTGGCGGCGCTGGCGCTCCTCTCGGCGGCGCGCGGTGAGCGCGAGCCGGGCGGTGCGTTCGCTCCACTGCTCGTCGAAGCGGAGCGCGTGGGCGATCCGCGGCTCCGAGCGGAGCTCGCCGTCTACCGCGTGGAGGAGCTCGCTGCCGACGCTCGGCTCGCCGACGCCGAGCGCGCGCTCGCGGTGGCGCACACCGCGCTCGCCGAGCTCGGCGGGGCCGAGGTCGTGCTCGAGGCGATGACGGAGACGTGCGAGGGCCTGCTCCGCGCCCGTCGCGGCGAGCACGACTGCCACGCCATCTTCGCGCGATGCATCGACACGCTCGCCTCGGCCGGGGCCCGCTACCACGCGGCTCGCAGCGCGCGTGAGGCCGCGATGGCCGCGTGCTGGCTCGGAGACGAGGTGCGCGTCGTCGGCTTCGTCGAGCGCGCGTTTGCGCTCTCACGCGAAGGCGGATTCGACCTCGGCCATCCGGCGCGTCACGTCGGTGCGCTCGTCGTCGGGGCGCTCGCAGGCACCGCTGACACACGCGCGCGGGCCGTGGCAGTGCTCGAGCGTGTCGGTCCGCTCCGAGTCGCGGCGTGGCTGCAGCACCAGGGACGCCGAGATCTCGCGACGCGCTGGGCCGAGCACCGCGCGCGGGCGTCGGACCGCGGCGCGGCCTTGGTCGCGTTCGGCCCGAGTGGCCCGCGTGCGCTGAGCGGCGTCGAGCTCGAGGCGTTGCGCGCGGACCCAACGGTGGTGCTGCTCGATCGCGTGCTTCATCGTCTCCACCGCGGTGGCGCGGCGCCGCGAGACCTGGGCCGCATGCGATCGGTCGAGCCGCTCCTGGCGCACCTGGCAGCCGTCCGGCCTGGTGCGGCGAGCGTCGAGGAACTCTCCCGGGCAGTGTGGGCGCAGCGGCCGAGCCGTTCGGTGCGGGTCGCCATCACCACCTCGATCGCTCGCCTGCGGAGGCTCCTGGGTTCGAGCCTCGCGATCCACACCTCCGGTAGCGGGGAACGCCGCGCGTATTCCGTCGACGCGACGGCTCCGCTCTGGGTGCTCGAAGTGCTTCGTGGGTAGCCGTCGAGGCGCGGCGCCACCGGCGTCGAGTGCTCGAGCACCGTGCGATTCAGACGGCGGCGCCGTAGTCGGCTTCTCCGCCTGCGTTCGCGCTGCTCTGCTCGAGCGTGGGCACCCACGGCTCGTCGGCGCGCGGCGGGCCGAGCACCACGGGCGTGCCGTCGTAGCGCATGCGCTTGCCGGGGAAGACGAACTGCTTGAGCACGTAGAGCAGCAGCGACTTCTGATCGAGGCGCGGATCGATGTGCGGCGCGTACTCCTTGCGGTGCACCTCCGGCGCGAGCGACCAGTGCAGGCCCGGGTGCTCGTGGTGGATCCCGTGGTAGCCGTTGTTGAACGTGAACCAGTTCACGACCTTGCCGGTGAAATTCCGGCTGTGGTTGTACTTGTGCTCGGGGTCGGTCCCGTCGTGCTGGACGAAGTTGATGCCCATGATCCCCCACGCCGCGTACTGGTGCGGGAGCACGACGAAGACGAGCCACTTCCACACCGCGTCGAGCGGCGTGTTCACCATCAGGAAGCCCACGAGCGTGGCGACGAGGAAGAACACGTAGAACGACAGCTCGTAGAGGAACTGCCGGTACCACGACGGGTTCTTCACCTTCATCAGCTTCGCGAAGTCGGCGTTGTCGCGGAAGATGATCGGCCCGACCACGAATATGAAGAAGACCTGGTTGAGCAGGTTCCAGCGGAAGCGCAGCTTGTCGGTGCGCATCCGGTCCTTCGGGGTCTGCGTGAACTTGTGGTGCGAGAGGTTGTGCCCCGGCACGTACATCGAGACCGGGTGCCCGTAGCTCGGCGAGAGCACGATCTGGAAGAGCCGGTTCAGCGTCCGGTTCTTGAAGACGGGCGAGTGCACGGTGTTGTGCGTGATGACCGCGCAGAAGAACGAGAGGAAGCAGAGCACCACGACGTGGAGCGTCGTCGCCCACCACGGCGCGGTGAGCCCGGTGAGGGGCAGCGCGATCGCGAGCAGGACGAGCACGTAGTACGTGCCCACGAACGCGAGCGTGCGGAGGTCGGCGGTGTATCGGAGCATCGTGGCCTCTCGGAGGCGCCGAGCATGTTTCCACAGTCGTGGTGCGTCCAGTCACCGACCGGCGCGCCGAGAGGGAGGTCACTGGCGAACGAACCCGTCCAGCGCGTCGCGCAGCTGCGGCTCGATCTCGCCGCGCCGCAGCGCTTGGTCGTTCGTCACCCGAGCACGCCGAGCGACCGTGATCGACGGCTCGAGGACGACATCACCGAGATCCACGGCCGCCTCGAGGTCGTCGAGAAGAAGCTCGCTCGACGCTCGGCCGCTTCGTGGCGCTCGGGGTGGACGTGCGGCAACCTCCGGTGCCGTGCGTGCTCGACTCTCGATCGCCCTGTCTCTGATCGCCCTTTGTGTGGGCTCGGTCGCGCTCCTCTCTCCGCGTGCGCCCGCGCAGGAGCGCGCCGCGAGCACCGGCGCCACGCGGCCGCGGGTGTTCCGCACCGAGCGCGGCGGGCCGGAGATGTCGGTCACCGCGCGTGTGCGCACGGGCGTGCAGCCCAAGAGCGTCAACGTCTCGCCCGACGGCGCGCGCGTGGTCGTGTGCAATTTCGGGCGCCCCGACCGCGACAACGTCTCGGTGTTCGACAGCGAGACGCTCGCGCAGGTCGGCTCGATCACCTTCCCCGGCAACGCCGTCGAGACGGTGTTCTCGGCGGACGGCCAGACCCTCTACGTCTCGAACTTCCGCGAGAACGTCGTCGAGGTGATCGACTTCCACGCCTGCTACGGCGCGAGCGCATCCGCGCCGTGCGCGCCCACGCCGCGCGCCACCGTGAGCACCGGGAGCCTGCCGAAGTTCATGGCGCTCTCGCCCGACGGGCGGACGCTCTACGTCGCGAACTGGGGCGATCGCAGCGTGAGCGTCGTGGACGTCGCGACGCTGCGCGAGACGCGGCGCCTGCACACGGAGCGGCACCCGCGCGGCATGGTGGTGCGGCCCGACGGCACGCTGCTCGCGGCCGCGTTCCATGGAGACGTCGTGCACGTGTTCCCTTCGGGCGCGAGCGAGGAGAGCGAGCGCTTCCGCATGTGCGAGCTGCCGCGTCACCTCCTGCTCTCGCCCGAGGGCGCGACGATGTACGTCACCTGCTCGATGGGCCACGTCGGCTTCTACGACGCGCGGAGCGGCGCGCGCCTCGGCATCGGCACGCTCGGCAGAAACCCTCGCTCCATCGCGATCACGGCCGATGGTCGCTACATCGGCGCCGCGAACTTCACCTCGAGCGACGTCTCGCTCGTGGACACCGTCGGTCGAACGCACCGCACCTACCCGGTGCCCGGCGCGAGCCGCATCGTCGGCCTCGCGATGCACCCGCGCTCGAGCCCCGTGCGCCTCTACGCGACGAGCTGGGACACGAACGAGCTCATCCTCTTGACCTCGCGATGAGCGCGCGATGAGCGAGATGCCGAAGAGCCCCAGCCCGAGCACACCGAGCGCGGGCACCGACCCCACCCCGACCGCCGCCCGCGAAGGGCCGTCGCGTCGAACGCTCGTCGTGCGCGTGCTCGCCGCGGGCATGCTCGTGCTCGCGGCCTGGGCCCTCACGCAGCTCGGGGGCGATCACGAAGAGGACATCCCTTCGCTCTTCCCGGTGCCGGCCTTCGAGCTCACCGATCAAGACGGCGCGACGTTCCGCTCCGAGACGCTGCGCGGCCGCGTGTGGATCGCGAGCTTCCTCTTCACGAGCTGCTCGCAGGCGTGCCCGACGCTCGCGGCCCAGCTCGCGAACGTGCGCACGCGCCTGTCGCGCCACGGCGATCGCTTCCACGTGGTCTCCGTCACGGTCGACCCCGACAACGACACGCCCGCGCGCCTGCACGAGTTCGCCGACCGCTTCGGTGGGACCTCGCAGTGGACGCTGCTCACCGGCACGCCCGAGGACGTGCGCGCCACGACCGAGCGCGCGTTCTTCCAGCCCGAGGCGCGCCGCACCGAGATCGAGGCCGCGCCGGGCTACGACATCCTCCACGGCACCGGCGTCTTGCTCGTCGATCGCGACGGCCGCTGCCGCGGCCTGTATCCCACCGACGGCGAGGGCCTCGAGCGCCTCGTGCGCGACGTGGAGCGCCTGCTCGAGTGAGGGGGCCGTTCCCGTTCGGGCTGTCCGCGCGACGCGATCGCGTTCATCCTCGGTCTCCATGACCAGCGGCGAGCGGGACACTCACTTCGCGAGCCCGGAGCGCACGGCGCCCGAGACGCTGTCGGTCGAGATCGACGCCGTCGCGAGAAGCCCGATCGTCGATGGGCTCCTCAAGACCGTCGATGGGCTCGTCGCGGTGCTGGACGAGAACCGCCAGCTCGTGGCGCTCAACCACGCGCTGCTCGAGTCGGTCGGCGTCGAGCGGCCGGAGGATGCGCTCGGGCTGCGGACCGGCGAGCTGCTCGGTTGCGAGCACGCGACCGAGATGCCCGCGGGCTGCGGGACGAGCCGCTTCTGCGCCACGTGTGGCGCGGCGATCGCCATCACGACGAGCCTCGCCAAGGACCATCCCGCCGAGCGAATGTGCGCGTTGCACGTCACCTCCGGTGGTCGCGAGCGGGACCTCTATCTCTCCGTGCGGGCGGTCCCGATCCGTGTCTCGGGCAAGCGCTACCTCCTCGTGTTCATGCAGGACGTCTCGCACGCGCAGCAGCTCGCGGCCCTCGAGCGCGTGTTCTTCCACGACGTGAACAACCTGCTCACCGGCCTGCTCGGTGGCGCGGAGCTGCTCACCGAGGTCGCGACCGACGACGAGGCGCGCACGCTCGCGCGGGAGGTCGCGACGCTCACGCGACGGTTGCACCAGGAGGTGTCGCTCCAGCGGGCCCTCGTGAACGCCAGCGGTGCCGCGGTCTCGAGCGTCGCGGAGCCCACGACCGCCGAGGCCGTGCTCGCCGAGGTCGCCAAGGTGTTCGCGCATCACCCCGTGACGCGAGGCATGCAGCTGCGCATCGTGCCCCCGCCCTCGGAGCTTCCGCTCGAGGTCGACGTCGCGCTCCTCCTGCGCGTGCTCTCGAACATGGTGACCAACGCCTTCGAGGCGAGCGAGGCCGGGAGCACGATCGTGCTGAGCGCCCACGGGGACGAGGCGGGCTTGGTCCGGTTCGAGGTGGCGAGCCCCAAGCTCATCCCCGCCGAGATCCAGCGGCGGATCTTCCAGCGGAACTTCTCCACCAAGCAGGGCGAGGGCCGCGGCCTCGGCACGTACTCGATGAAGCTGCTCGGGGAACAGGCGCTGAAGGGACACGTCGGCTTCAGCTCGCAGCCGGGCGAGGGCACCCGCTTCTTCGTCTCGGTGCCCACGCACCCCTCACGCTGAGAGGCTCCGACCGATGTCGAACGCGCTGGCCACCCGGGGTCGTCTCGTCCTGCACCAACCGCCGGGGGGTTGGGGCGAGCCGTCGATCAGCCCCTTCTGCATGAAGCTCGAGTGCTGGCTGCACATGGCGGGGCTCGGGTTCGACGTGGTGCCGGCCGACATGCGCCGGGCGCCGAAGGGGAAGATCCCCTTCGTCGTCCTGCCCGACGGGACGCTGCTGGGCGACTCGCAGCTGATCATCGAGCACCTCGCGCGGGCGCACGGCGTCGAGCTCGACGCGCACCTCACCGACGTGCAGCTCGCGACCGCGCGCGTGGTGCGCCGGATGCTCGAGGAGGCCTCGTACTTCGTGGGCCTCTACGGCCGCTGGATCGACGACGAGGGCTGGCCGCACACGCGCGTCGCGATGGGCAAGGTCGTCCCTCGGCCCTTCGCCTTCCTCCTGCCGCTCATTCGTCGCCGCGTGCGCGCGACGGCGCGGGCGCAGGGCACGGGCCGTCACGATCGCGACGAGATCTACGCGCTCGGCCGCGCCGACTGGG
>JBILLJ010000136.1:0-23353 GCA_044376125.1 Sandaracinaceae bacterium | reverse complement strand
GCCCTGCGGGATGCCTACGGACGTCTCAAGCCGGAGAGCGAAGACCCCGACGTTGACGAGGTCCTCGTGATGCTCGGAGAGTGGCTCGAGCGCTCCCAGGCGCGCGACCACGGCCTGGTCGGCGTGTACTACTGACACACGACACTCTGTCCCTGGTCGCAACCGCACCGGCCGCAGCTCCTTCGTTGTGGCGCTGACAACCGAATCGGAGACGAAACACGACTGGAGGCAGCCTCTGCGCTGACGGGGGCTGCCTCGCGTCGTGGCTCGCGCATGGTCGAGCGCACCGAGCTCTCTCGGTGTGGTCGACCGCGCGTGAGCGAGACGTTTCTGCTGGGACGGTGATTCGCCTCGCGGCCGAGGTGATGCCCAATACCCCCGTCTCGGCGGGAGGGAGTGAAGTCGTCTATGCTGATCCCAGCGCAGCAAGAGTAACGCGGGTCTGGAACCCGGACACGAGCCGCCGGGATCAGCCGTGAGGCAAGGAGAGAAGCTGATGCCGTTCGCACTGAAGATTCTCTACCATCCGCCCTCCTCCGCACTCGGGGCACCAGATCTCGTTGCAGCTCTGGCCGCGCTGGACGCGGAGACTCTATGGGGTGTGAGCGAAACGCATCCGGTGCCGGCGATCGAGTTCGATGCGCTTCGCCGCGATGTCACTCGCGTTCGCCGCATCGTCGGCCGCTTCCGATGGATGGACAGGCCGATGGCGTTCGAGGTCGAGGTCAGCCCGCATCTACTGCTCACGGTCCATACGCCGCCGACTGCGACTCTCGAAGAGGCGGTACGACTGCTCCATGTATGCACAGGTTGGGCGCCCCTGGACTTCGGATCGGTTCAAGCCCTCGGCGACGGCGCTGAAGTGGTTGGCTCGATGCAGTACATCGCGCGGGCCGCAGTGCACCTGTCTGGCGCCCGTCTGCGGACCATGGGGCCGATATCGCCAGGGATGTCGTGCCAAGCGGCGGCGCGTGTTCGCGCGCTCGCGCCCGAATGGGTCCCCAACGTCGGGACCGACGAGGGAGCCTATCGAGAGTTCTGTCGTGTGGGTCTGGGGTCCGTGTGCGAGTTCGCGGGGAAGCGCGCCATCTTCAAGCCAGCAGCTCGGTGGCAGTCGCCCCCTGCTCTTCCGCTCGAACCCGCCCCGGATGCGAACGCACTGAGGCAGCTTCGCAAGGCGTCTGGGACGGGGGCCCCAGTGGACCTGGAGGAAGCTGTCATCCCGCCGGGTGTCGACTTGGTCGGCATCGAACTCGCGGAATGGAACCCCTGGTTCCTGGGTCTGAACGAAGCGGCCATGCGCTGGGCGCTGCTTGACGATGCCCGCCTGCTCGAGTGCGGTTTCGAGGGAGTAGACTTCACCGGCACCTCCATGACGCGTGTCTCATCACGCGCCTCGCTTTTCACCAGCTGCAACCTTCGGGGCTGCGATCTGACGGGTGCGGCCTTTGAAGAGACGCGAGTCGCCCACGCAACGTTGGCGCGAGCCAGGCTGCATTAAGCTCGCTTCGACAAGTGTGTGTTCGAGTCGTGCGACTTCTCGCAAGCGGTGTTCGAGGGCAGTTCTCACCACCAGAGCCGCTACGTTCACTGCGCCATGTCGCTCGAGATGGCGACATACATCCGTGCTCACGGGGGCGTCGTCGAGTAGCCGCGCCGCGACTGACGAGCCATCTCGGCGTCGGAGCTCAGGGTCTCGCTCGCCAATGACCTCCAAATCGGAGATGGAGCACGAGCCGGGGATGCCTTGCGTCGTGGCTCGCCCTTCGTCGGGAGGACTTCCGGACGGCCGTCCACTCCGTGCTCCGAGCGCATCCGCGTCCGTTCGCTGCGACCGAACAGTGGCTTCGACGCGTGGTGCCTCTGACGAGCGTTCTCACGGCGGAAGAAGCCCGGCACACCGCGATACGGGCGCTCGGCCGTCGCCTCGGCAGTGGCAGTCCGTTCGTGTTCGCCGCCACGGAATACGATGCCCGGGAGGGCCTCGAGGTCGTGATGGTCTCGAGGGGCCGGCCCGCCGCACCACTGGGGCGAGTCGCGCGATTCTCTCGCTACGTGCTGACCGAGCGTGTGCTGCACGTCACGGTCGAGCCGTTGGTCGAGCTCGACCCCTACCGCATCCAGTACTTCTTTCGTTCGCTCTACCTCGACGACGCGACGAACGACGCCGAGCTCGGAGGGTACGATCAAGCCGTGTGCACGGACGCCAGTGGAGTGGTCGCCTCCCTGCCCAGCCTGTGACTCGGACGTCTCGCTCCTCCGACTCGCGAGCGGGTACGCTCTCGGTGTGCGTCATCGTCATCTTCTTCTCCTTCTCGCGTCGTCGTTCCTCTTCGTCGGTTGTCCGGCCGAGCCCGTGGCCGAGGATGCGGGGCCCGAGGCCGATGCGCCTGCGGCGGACGTGCGCGGGGGCGATGCCGGCGCGTGCACGGAGGATGCGGCGTGTGACGACGGCCTCTTCTGCACGGGCACCGAGCGCTGCGAGAGCGGGCGGTGCGTGAACGAACCCGTGGACTGCGACGATGGCGTCGCGTGCACGCTCGACGTGTGCTCCGAGGAGGGGCGGCGCTGCGAGAGCGCGCCGGCCGACGACGACGGCGACGGCTTCCACGATGCCGCGTGCCTCGACGACCGGGGCATGCCGCTCGGTGACGACTGCGACGACGCGGACGCGCTGCGCTTTCCGGGCAACACGGAGATCTGCGACACCGAGGGGCACGACGAGGACTGCGATCCGGCGACGCTCGGTGGCACGGACGTCGACATGGACGGCTACGTGTCCGCGGCGTGCTGCCTCCTCGAGGAGAGCGGCACGCGCCGCTGCGGCGACGACTGCGACGATGCCGTCGACACGACGCACCCGATGGCCTCGGAGGTCTGTAACGGGATCGACGACGACTGCGACATGCGCACCGACGACATCATCGAGGGCACGGTGATCTGTCGCACGGGGCAGACGCGCCCGTGCACGACGTCGTGCTCGCTCTCGGGCACACAGGCCTGCAACGACAGCTGCCTCGGGTGGGACACCTGCGTGGCAGACGAGGTCTGCAACGGCTGTGACGACGACGACGACGGCGCGGACGATGACGGCTTCGAGTGCATCCGCGGCGCGAGCAGCGCGTGCACGACGTCGTGCGGGACCAGCGGGACGCAGCTCTGCACCGACACGTGCGGCTTCGGCCTGTGCAGCGCGTCGGAGTCCTGCAACTACTGCGACGACGACGGAGACGGGAACTTCCACGAGGAGAGGCCGCTGGCTTCGCTGACCTCGAGCACCTCGCTCATGGGCTGCGGCGATCTCCTCGGCAGCGGCGTCTCGTGCGACACGGCGCCGTGGGCGCGCGGCTTCGACCTCTGGGCCGAGCTCCTCGACGGAACGGCCAACGACCAGGCGGGCGCGATGTGGTTCGATCCCTCGTGGACGATGGGCTGGGGCGCGATCGAGCTCGACGTGGAGCTCGAGGTGACCGCGGTGACGGCCGGTGGTGGCGCCGAGATGCCGCTCGGCGGCTGGGCCGTGGTGCTCGGGCGAGGGACCACGGGTGTCGGGACGCCGCAGGCGGGCGGTGTGCCCACGACGATCGAGGGGATCGCGGCGCGCTGGTACTGGAGCCGATTCGACAGCTGCGACTCGTCGGGTCGACCACCCTCGAACGACGACAGCGTGCGTGGGCTCGAGCTGTCATCCGGTGGGACGAGCGCGCTCGTCGCGCGCGAAGGCGCGTCAGACAGCGGCTGCTTCAGCGGGGATCAACTCGAGGGCTCGGCGACGGACTTCGATGGGCCGGGCAGCGGTGTCGTCACGCAGCGCATCCGCCTGCGCTACACGCCGGACGACCCGACGACGGCCGCGGTGGACGAGGAGCAGCTCGCGATCACGGCGAGCTCGGGCGCGAGCATCACCTGGACCTACGTCCCGACCGACGCGCTGCCGCTCGGCACCGGCCCGCTGCGCGTGGGCATCACGGCGGGCACGTACACACAGCGAGGCTTCAGCGGGCCGCCGGCGAGCCTGGTGTTCGGCGTGCCGGTGCGCGCGCGGGTGCGTGTGATGCGACACGAGGACAACTGCTGCGGGCCGCCCACGATCACGCACCCGCTGACCGCCGTGCGCCGCGGGCTCTGCCCCTGACCCGACACGAACGCAGAGCGCATGTCGTCGAGCAAGCCCACGACCGTGTCCGAGTACCTCGCGTCGCTGCCGTCGGAGCGCCGCGCGGGGCTGTCCGCGATGCGCGACCTCGTGAAGCGCAGCCTGCCGCCCGGCTTCGAAGAGGGGATCGAGTACGGGATGATCTCGTGGTTCGTCCCGCTGTCGATTCGCCGACACCTACAACGGTCGCATCGATCAATCCGAGTGCCGCGTGCTCTCAGAGCACGATGTTCTCGTGGCGCAGGAGCTCGACGAGCCCGTCTTCCACGATGCGACGTGCGGCGGCGGTGCTCCGGTGGAGCAGCGCGTGGATGCGCGCGTCGTCTGCGTTGCGGCTCTCGCACGCGGCGGCGTAGTCCTCGAAGGCGCCGAGCGAGAGCAGGAGCTCCGAGAGGTGCTCGGCGCGAGCGTCACGCCGCGTCGCTCCGGCAGCGTCGTCACGCCTCGCACACGATGGACGCGCAAGCGCGCGAGCACGGTCGCGAGCACGATGCGCATCTCGTAGTGCGCGAACGCGAGCCCGATGCAGCGGCGCGCGCCTCCCCCGAAAGGCAGGTACGCGTAGGGGCTCGGCGCTTCGGCACCGAGGAAGCGCGTCGGGTCGAAGCGGCGTGGCTCGGGCCAGGCCTCGGGGTCGTGGTGCGCGAGGTAGATCGAGGGCGAGACCATGGTGCCGCGGGGGAGCGTGCGATCGCCGATGCGATGGTCCTCGGTGAGGATGCGGCCGATGCCTGCGATCACGGGTCGCCGGCGCATCGTCTCCTTGAGCACCGCGTCGAGGTAGGGCAGGGCGTTCACGGCCGCGGCGTCGAACGCGTCGCCGTCTCGATCGCCGCCGAGCACGCGCACGATCTCCTCGTGGGCGCGCGACTGGACCTCGGGATGGCTCGCGAGGAAGAAGAAGGCCCAGGGCAGCACGGTGGCGCTCGTCTCGTGGCCGGCGGCCAGGAGCGTCATCAGCTCGTCGCGGAGCGCGACGTCGCTCATCGGTGCGCCGTCCTCGTAGCGGGCCGAGAGCAGCAACGAGAGGATGTCGTCGCCGGGATTCGCGGCGCGCCTGCGCTCGGCGATCTGCGCGTGCAGGAGCGCATCGACGCGCTCGCGCGCGCGCACGAAGCGGCCCCACGGAGAGCGCGGCCCGAGGTCGCGCTGGAAGGGGCGCACCATGGTCGTCGCGGTGAACGCGTTGGTGAGCTCGGCGACCGCACCGCGGAGCGCCTCGAGCTGCGCGCCCTCCTCCACGCCGAAGACGGTGCGGAGGATCACGTCGAGCGTGATCGCCTGCATCGGCGCGTGGATCGGAAAGGCGCGGCCGGTGGGCCACGCGCGCATCGCGTCGAGCGTGATGTCGCGCATCGTGCGCCCGTAGCGGTGCATGCGCGCGCCGTGGAAGGGCGGAAGGAGGAGCTTGCGCTCGCGCAGGTGTCGCGGGCCGTCGAGCAAGAGCAGCGAGTGCTCTCCGACGACCGGGCGCAGGCCCTCGTTCGCCTTGCCCGCGTACATCACGTCGGTCGGCCCGGTGAAGATCTCCTTGATGTCGCGCTCGCGCGTGAAGGCGACGATCCGCACGCCGGGGAAGAAGCGCAGCGAGAACGTGTGGCCGTAGCGCGCGCGGCAGCGCGAGAGGAACGGGAACGGGCGGTAGAGCCAGCTCGCGAGCTGGACGAGCTCGGGCAGCGCAGGTCCTGGCGGCAGCGCGTCGGCTCGCCCTCGCGCGCGCGTCGCACCCTCGGAGCCCGTGTGCTCGCCCGTCGCCATGAAGGCGATGGTGCCTCGCGCGAGGCCGTGACGTCGATGGGCGACGACCTCGCGCGCCGCGCGCGCAGCGTGCGATGGTCCCGCGGTGACCCCGACCTCGCGTCGTCTCTTCCTCGTGCTCGCGCTGCTGGCGGCGGCCCTCTTCGCGCTCGGCGCGCTGATCGACGTGCACGCGCTCCGGCTCGCGAGCAAGCCCTGGCCCGTGGTGTTGCTGGCGGCGTGGGTGTGGCGCGACGCGCCCGCCGATCGCTACCGCAGCGCGATGATCGCGGGCCTCGTCTGCTCGCTCGCGGGCGACATGTTCCTCGAGACCTCACCGCGGGGCCTCTTCCTGCCGGGCCTCGTGTCCTTCCTCGTCGCGCACGTGTTCTACGTGCTCGCGTACCTGCTCGACACGCGTGCGCTCGAGCCGCTCCGCGCGCTGCCGGCGTATGCCTACGGGGCGACGCTCGTCGCGGTGCTGTGGCCGGGCCTGGGCTCCATGGCGATCCCCGTCGCGATCTACGCGGCCGTGATCTGCACGATGCTCTATCGCGCCGCGGCGCGCCTCGGGCGGGTCGAGGCCGCGAGCGGACGACTCGCGCTCGTCGGTGCGATCACCTTCGCTGCGAGCGACTCGCTCATCGCGATCGGCCGCTTCGGCGGGCACCTCGTCGAGGAGACGTGGCGCACGAGCACGCCGTGGCGGCTCGCGATCATGACGACGTACTGGCTCGGTCAGTGGGCGATCGCGGCCTCTTCGGTCACGCGTCGCGCGGCTGCTCCGCCGGCCTGACGGCGCGACGGCGCCGCGCGGCGATCGCCAGCACGATCGCGATCGCGAGCCCCGTGGATCGGCGCGTGCGCGAGGCCCGTGAGGCCGCACAGCCGCGCTCCTGCGTGTCGCCGACGCTCGGCGCGGGGGTGGGAGCCGCGAGCGTGTGTGCGGCGGGCGCGGCCTCGAGCACGACCTCGTCGAGCGCGACCGCCTCATGCGTCGCGTCGCGCGCGTGGGCGGGGGCGACCAGCGGCGGCAGGCTCGAAGGACCGTCCGGGTCGGCGCCGAGCGGGCGACCGCTCCAGTCGTCGCGCCTCGGCTGCTCGCACGCGATGGCGCCCTGCCATGCGTGTCGGATCACGTAGCGGGCCTGGAAGCCGTTCGTGGTCGCGGGGCGCGTGCCCTCCTCGAGCCGACCGGTGTCGTCGCGCAGCTCGCGGCCTCCGGCGATCGGATCGGCGGGACGCAGGACGAGCTCCGCCGCGCCTGGTCCGGGGCGCACGCGCAGGCGCGTCGCGACGAGCTCGGACTCGTACGCGATCGGTGCGCCTTCGCTGTGGCTCGCGCGCGGGTCGCCGAACGTGAGCGTCGTCGTGACGTGGATCGCCGCGTGGTTCGACGGCTCGGGGAAGGTCCAGCGACGCGGCGCGCTCGCGAGGCAGCTCAAGGTCCGCTCGCTCAGCGCGGCCCCCGCCGCAGGCGTCATCGTCGCGTCGTGCACGGCGCCGGTGGCGAGGACGTCGATGCGCGCTTCGACGACGCCGCCGGCGCTCGGTGTCGAGAAGAGACTCTGCTCGTAGCAGAAGCGCAGCTCGTTGATGTGCCGTCGGATCACGCGACGCGCGACCTCCGGCGAGAAGCCCGCGGACACCGTCGGCGCCTCCATGCGCACGCGCGGGCCGCCGGCGTAGGGAGAGCCACGCTGGACGCCACCCGCATAGAGCACGTCGCCGCCGAGCATCGAGAGCATCTCGGCGTCGAGCCTCGCGTCGGTGGGGCACGGGTCGCAGCCGACCGCGGGCCAGCTGTGCTCGGTGATCACCGCGCCCGGGTGCTCCTCGAGCGCGCGATCGAGCAGGGCCTCGTAGAACGCGCCGAAGTCGCCCTGCACGCGGGCCGCGACGTCGAGGTTCGTCGGCACGAAGACGTTCGGGTGGCTCGCCGCTTCGTAGCGCTGATTGCGTGCGATCACGACCACCACGAGATCCTCGCCGCCGCTGGCGCTCGGTGTCTCGACGCGCAGGGGCAGCACGAAGTCCGGGCTCTCGTAGTGCACGCGCAGGGGCCGCAGGAGCGCGCGCTCGCCGTCGAAGCGCACACGCTCGGCGTCCACGCGCGCGACGAGGAAGCTCGTGTCTGCCGCGACGTGAGGCGCGAGCGACGCGCTCAGGCCCTCGGGCACGCGGTAGTCGTGAGCACGCAGCCAGCCCTCGAGCGAGTCGGCGTCGTCGGCGCCGAGCACGACGACGTCGTACTCGCCGGCCGCGAGCTCGGTCTCGATGCGCACGCGGGGCGCGGGCGCGGGCGCTGCGGAGGTCTGCCAGGCGCCGCCGTACGAAGGCGCCGCCGGGCATGGATCGGCCTCCCACCGTTCCTCGAGGCGCGGGCCGGTGAGACGCTCGAGGCGCGCGAAGAGCTCGGGGTCGAGGGTGCGCACGTCGCTCGCGACCACGCCGCGTGGCACCGGGACGATCCACGCGAAGTCCTCGGGCGGACCTTCGTAGTCGCTCTGCATCGAGAGCACCGTGTGCTGGCCCTCGCGCATCAGCACGATGGTGCTCGCGTGACTGCGCGGCGCAGCGTCTCCGGTCGTGACGTAGAAGCCCGAGAACGCGTGCGCCACGCCCGGTGCGAGCGCGATCGTCGAGGCGCCGAGCGCCAGCCCGAGCCTCGAGGCGCCTCCGATCACGTGCGCTCCTGCGACGCGCGCCGGCGCCGGGCGAGGAGCCCGAGCGCGAGCGCGAGCGCGAGGAACGAAGGCGCGTGCGCACGGGTGCGTGTCGTCGCACAGAGGCCGCCGCCCTCGCTCGGTGTGGGGGCGGGTGTCGCGGAGGGCGCGTGGCTCGCGGGGCTCGGCGCCGCGGTCGCGCTCGGATCGTGAGGCGGCGAGGGAGGCGTCGCGGCTTCGCTCGTCGCGCTCGTCGGTGCGCTCGCGTCGCGGCCTGCGAGGCCGACGTCGGGGGCTGCGGTGTAGACCACGGACTCGAGCACGACGGGGGCGCGCGCGGCATCGGCGGGCGCGTTGCTCGCGTGCGCCGGCGCGACGGTGGGCACCGAGACGCCCGTGCCGAAGCCGATGCCTGCGCTCGGATCGGCGCCGGGAGGCTGACCGCCCCAGCGACCGCGGATCGGCTGCTCGCACGCGATCGGACCTTCCCAGGCGTGACGGATCGCGTAGCGGCCCTGGAAGTTGTTGTACGCCGCGGGCGTCGCGCCTTCTTCGAGGCCGCCGCCTTCACGCGGCACCTCGCGGCCACCGGTCACCGCACCGGCCGCGCGGAAGACGAGATCTTCGCCGAGCCCCTCGCGGCCGTAGCGATAGTGGAGGCGCGTCGCGACGAAGTCGCCGTCGTACGCCGTGGGCGCGCGCGCGCTCGTGGGATCGCTCGCGCTCGCTTGCGGCGAGGGGGTGAAGCGCACGGCGAGTGCCGCCTGCACCACGCGGTCGTCTTCGGGCGCGGGGAACGTCCAGCGACGGGTCGCGGATCCGATGCACGAGGTCACGTTCGCGGAGAGCGTCGCGTCGGGGCGCGCCGTCGCCGTCGAGGACGTGACCGCGCCCGTCGGTGAGATCACCAAGCCCACGTCGACGACGCCCTGCGCGTTGGGGTTCTGGGCGAGCGACTGCTCGAAGCAGTAGCGGAGCTCGTTCACGTGGCGGCGCGCGACGCGCTGGATGACTTCGCGCGGAAGACCTTCCGAGACCCGGGGTGGTTCCATGCGGACCACCGGCGCCGCGCTCATCCGGCCCGAGCCCCACGGGCCGCCTCGGCCGATGCCCAGCGAGCCCGGCTGCACACCGCCCTGGTAGAGCACGTCGCCGCCGAGGCTCGTGAGCGTCTGTGCATCGAGCGTCGCGTCGGGCGGGCACGGATCGCAGCTCGTGGCCTGCCAGCTGTACTCGGTGATCACCGCGCCCGGGTGGCGCTCGAAGGTGCGCGTGAGCAAGGCCTCGTAGAACGCGCCGAAGTCGCCGCGCACCGAATCGGCCACGTCGAGGTTCGTGGGGATGAACGCGTTGGGATAGTTGGCCATCTCGAAGCGCTGCTCGCGCGCGAGCACCACGACGACGAGATCCTGCGCGCCCGCGGAGTTGAGGAGACCCAGGCGCACCGGCAGCGAGAGCTGCTCGCTCTCGTAGTGCACGCGCAGCGGCGACAGCACGGCACGGCCGGCCTCGAAGCGGACGCGCTCGGCATCCACGCGCGCGACGAAGAACTTCATGCCCGACTCGACGTACGGCCTGAGCGCCTCGGCCGCGCCCTCGGGGATGCGGTAGTGGTGCTCGCGCAGCCACCCGTCGAGCGCGCTCGAGTCGTTGGTGCCGAGCACGACGATGTCGTACTCGCCCACTGCGAACTGCGCCTCGATGCGCACGAAGCTCCCACCCCCTCCGCCGCCGAAGCCGAAGCCCGTGCCGGCGCCTGCGCCGCGTCCCATCGTGCCGAGGCTCCCGAGGCCGATGGTGTCGGGCACACAGGGATCGGTCTCCCAGTACTCGACCAGACGCGGGCCGGTGAGGCGCTCGACGCGCTCGAAGAGCGCTCGATCGAGCGTGCGCACGTCGTCGCGCTCGAGCACGACGGGCACCGGCACGACCATCGCGAAGTCCTCGGGAGGGCCCGCGTAGTCGTTCTGCATGGAGAGCACGGTCCGGTGGCCCTCGCGCATGAGCACCACGGTCGTCGCGTGGTTGTGGAGCGCGGTCTCGCTGCCGGCGACGTAGAAGCCGCAGAACGCGCGCGCTCGGGCGGCGGGCAGGGCGAGCACGAGCGCGAGGGACAGCACCGGAGCGAGCGCTTGGAAGCGGCGGGTCATGATCCTCCCGGGCACCGACGCGAGCGCGTGGGCTGCGTCGAGCGTAGCGGCTGGCCAGCTCGGACCGCGAGCGGGCTCGATGGTTTCGCTCGCGCGTCGATCGTGCAGCACGCTGGCGATCTCTTGTGCGTTCCGTCACCATCAGCGCTTCGCCCTCTTTCTGGGAGGGCAGCTCCTTTCTTCCCGGAGTCGCCATGCATCACAGCGCCATCACGTCCGTCGTCGCTTCGCTCGCCGCGCCCCTCGTGGGGCTCACACTGCTCGCGAGCGCGGGCACCGCCGCCGCGCAGGCCTGCACCGAAGACGCCTCGACGCGCCGCTGGTGCGGCACCGATCTCGTCTCGGGCCTCGGTGGGCCAGCGGACTACGGCGAGCGCGGACAGTGCCTCGGACCGAACGACGATGGCTCGTCGCGCGCGATCGACATCACGAGCGCGTTCCCCGACGGCCTGAACTTCTTCGGCACGACGTACCGCACGCTCTACCTCAACACGAACGGCAACATCACGTTCAACGCGGCGGTCGGCACCTACACGCCCAACCCGTTCCCGGTCGCCGCGCAGCCGATGATCGCGGCCTACTGGGCCGACGTCGACATCCGCGGCTCGGCCTGCAGCGGCAGCTGCTTCTCGGACTGTCTGACGTCGTGCGCGAACCCGACCGACAACGGCGTCTGGTACGACCTCTCTCCGGGCCGCGCGGTCTTCACCTGGGACAACACGGGCTACTACAGCTGCTCGGACGATCGACAGATGAGCTTCCAGATCATCCTCACGAGCGCGCCTGGCTGCGGCTCGGGGATGAGCACCGCGAGCGACTTCTCCGTCGAGTTCCGCTTCAACAAGTGCCAGTGGGACACGGGGCGCGCCTCGGGCGGCACCGGCGGCTTCTCCACGCTCACGACGCCGGCGATGTCGTGCACGACGGACGCGGACTGCGACCCGTCGGGCTTCTCGAACACGCACTGCGAGGTCGCCGAGGGGCGCTGCTACACGGGCGTGCCCGGCCAGTCCGGCTTCGACGCCGGCAACGAGCGTGACTTCGTCATGATCCCCGGCTCGCGCACGAACGACATCGCGCGGATCCTCTGCCAGGAGTCGAATGTCTCGCCGGCCGACCGCGGCGTGTGGCGCTTCCTCGTGCGCGGCGGCGTCGTCATGTGCCCCGACGCGGGTGAAGAGTGCACGGTGGAGGGCCAGACCGGCGTCTGCGCGATCGGCCGCACCTCGTGCGTCGGCGGCGGCACGATCTGCTCGCCCTCGCTCACCGCGAGCCCCGAGCGCTGCGACAACCTCGACAACGACTGCAACGGCATGGTCGACGAGGGCTCGGGCCTCTGCACCGATCCGCAGGTCTGCGCGAGCGGGCGCTGCGTCGATCCCTGCTTCGAGGGTGGCTGTCTCGAGGGACAGACCTGTACGGCGCGCGGCGTCTGCGAGGACACGGCGTGCGTGGGCGTCGAGTGCCCGCCGGGCCAGCGCTGCGAAGGCGGCACCTGCGTCGCGGGCTGCGACGGTGTCTCGTGCCCCATCGGTCAGACCTGCATCGCGGGCCGCTGCGTCGATGGCTGCGCGACGATCATGTGCGACCCGGAGTGCGAGGCCTGCGACTCGGGCATGTGCGTCGCGCGCTGCACCTCCGACGCGAGCTGCGGTGCGGGCCAGACCTGCAACGCCGATGGCGTCTGCCGCGCGAGCGCGTGCGGCACCGGCTGCCCCGCGGGCCAGGTCTGTGGGCCCACGGGCTGCGTCGATGGCTGCACCGGTGTCACCTGCCCCGCGGGTGAGATCTGCGAGATGGGCATGTGCGTCACCGCGCCGGTCGTGACGCCCGACGCGGGCATGCCGCTCACGACGGACGACTCGGGCCTGGGCCCGGTCGACGCGTTCGTCGTCGACTTCCTCGTCGACGGTGGCCCGCCCGACGCAGCGACCTCGCGCGAGCCGCGTCGCGCCGGCTGCACGTGCACGGTGCCCGGCGACTCGAGCGCGCCGAGCGGCCTCGCGTGGCTCGCGCTCTCCGCGCTCGGCCTCCTGATCGCCCGCCGTCGTCGCTGAGCTCACTGACGCGGATCGATCCCCAGCGGATCGATCCGCGTCGCTCGTTCGGGCCTCACAGGAGGAGCGAGAGCGCCCACGCGAGCTGGACGAGGCCGAGGGCGCCCGCAGTGGCGAGCACGAAGCGGAGGCACGCGGTGCGTGATCGCGCGTCGGCGTCGCGGATCCACAAGAGCGATGCGGTGAGCGAGAGCGCCGGCAGCGCGGTCACCGCGAGCACGCGCGTCGGGCCCGACCAGGTGCTCTCGAGGAGGCCGATGCCGAGGAGCGCGAGCGCGAGACCGAGCACCACGTGCACGCGCGCCGCGCGCTCCCCCACACGCACGGGCCAGCTGCGCTTGCTCGCGCGCGCATCGCTCGGCGTGTCGGGCAGGGCCGTGATCACGTTGCCGATCGCGTGCAGGAGCACGAGGGGCGCGAGGGCGAGCCACGGGAAGCCCTCGAGCGAGCCGGCCTGTGCGTAGAAGCCCCAGACCGGCAGGACCGCGCCGACGCCCAGGCCCTGGAGGAGCTCACCACCGCCGCGGTACGAGAGGCGCAGCGGCGGGTGGCTGTAGGCCCAGAGGAGCACGAGCGCCGCGAGCGCGAAGAGCGGCGCGAGCGGCCGATCGGCCACGAGCGCCGCGAGCACCGTCAGCGCGAGCAGCGCGATCGCGGCGCCGATCGCCGCGCGTCGCAGCGAGGCCAGCGTGAGCAGGCCCTCGGGCACCACGCGCGATCCGCCCGAGAACGGCGTGTGCGTGTCGTTGTCGCGATCGGTCGCGTGATCGGCGAGGTCGTTCGAGAACACGATGTAGGCGTGATCGATCAGCCCGAAGGCGTGCGCGAGCGCGAAGAGCGCCGGATCGATCGCGTGGCCCGCGCGCAGCGCGAACGCCTGCCCGAGGAGGATCGGCGGCGCGATGTTGCCGTGCGCGAGCGGCCGGAGCGCGCGCAGCCACACGAGCACGCGAGAGGTCATCCAGAGGGAACCTTACCCAGGATCGGGTGGCGCGCGATCGCCGCGTCGCCGCAGCGGTCGTGCGAATCGTGCTCGGAAGCCCGCCGCCCCGGTATCTTGTCGGTGTGACGAGCGCCCTCGATGCGCCGCGTGCGCGCCTCACCGACGTGAGCTCGACGCTGCGCGACTTCGTGATCACGACCTACGACGTCGCCCCCGAGGTGCTCGCGTCGTTCCTGCCGAAGGGCCTCACCGTCGAGCGCTTCGTGATGCCCGACGGCCGCGAGCGCGCGATGGTCTCGGCGGTCTCGTTCTTCAACACGCGCTTCTACGTGCACTTCGCGCCGTTCGTGAAGCTCGCGTGCGGACAGACGAACTACCGCGCGTACGTGCGCCGCGGAGAGGAGCGCGCGGTCTGGTTCTTCGGGACGAGCCTCGACTCCCCGTTCGTGCTCCTGCCTCGTCATGCCTGGCGTCTGCCGTGGCACCGCATGCACGTGGAGCGCGAGAGCGCGTGGTCGGGCGAGCGCCTCGAGTCGCTGCGCTGGCACGCGCGCGCCGAGGGCGCCGAGGAGAAGCTCGTGCTCCGCGGCACGGGCGAGCCGCTCGGCGTCTTGCCGGGCTTCTCGAGCGAAGAGGACACGCACCGCGTGCTCACGCATCCGCTCGTGGGCTACCTGCGTCGCCGCGACGGACGCCTGGTGACGTACGGCGTCTGGCACGCGCACCTCGAGATGGAGCGCGCGCAGGTCGAGGACGCGCGCTTCGAGCGCTTCGAGGCGCTCGGCCTCGTGTCACGCGGTCAGGCGCCGAGCTCGGTGCTCGTGCAGCGCACGACCCAGTTCCTCGTGCTCCTTCCGCCCAGGCGCTGCGATCACCTCGAGGCCGCGCCCCAGTAGGCCTGCATCGGTCGCACCGACAGCTCGCGCGCGGCCCCGCTCGCGAGATCGACCTCGAGCAGACGTCCTTCGCACGTGAGCGCGTAGAGCGCGGGCCCGAGCGGCGCGAGCGCCCACACACAGTCGAAGCCCATCTCGCCCACGATCGCGCTGCGCCCGCTCGCGAGGTCGACCTGCACGAGCGTGTCGGACACGTCCGTGAAGCGGCGGAAGCCCGTCACGTAGAGGCGCCCTTCCACGAACGCCAGATCACCGCTCGACGAGAGGCCTGAAGGCATGCGCGCGACCTCTCGAGCGAGGCCTCCGCTGACATCGAACGCGTAGACGACGTCGTCCGACGCGCCGTAGAGCGTGCCATCGGGGGACACGTCGAGCGCGTTGAACGAGCCCGTCACGGGCGCGACGATCTCGTAGGTCACCGAGCGGTAGTCGACGCGCACGAGCGCGGCGACGTCGGTGGAGGCGCCGTAGAAGGTGCCGTCGGGCGCGAGCGCGATGTCGTTCAAGCTGATCGGGAACGCGCCGATGCGGCGCAGCTCGCCCGAGGGCAGATCGATCTCGAAGAGGCTCGTCGCGTCGTGCACGAGCGCGCGCGCGAGACAGCCCGCCGACACGTCGCAGCGGAAGCTCACGGGACAGAGCGTGTCCTCGGGCATCGCGACGCAGCGATCGAGCGACTCGTCACACGCATCGAGGGTGCACGCGACCGTGTCGTCGCAGAGCCGGCCCGGCGAGACGCAGCCGCTCGGCGAGCACTGCTCGAGGCCGTTGCAGAAGACGCCATCGTTGCAGCGGTCGGAGACGTACTGGTGCTCGCAGCGGCCCTCGACGCAGCGATCGTCGCTGCACGCGATGCCGTCGTCGCAGCCGCGGTCGTCGCGGCAGTCGGGCGCGGCGTCGGGCGCGACGAAGCCGTCGGGCGTGACGAAGCCATCGGGTCGGCCCGCGTCGAATTCCGGCCGCTCGAGGCCCGACTTCGCGCCGCAGCCCCAGAGGCCGCTGCTCGAGACGCCGAGCGCGAGGCCCGCGATCGTGATCAGTCGTCGTGTCCGCATTCGTACTCGAGGCGGTGCTCGCGGACGGGCGTGGGGATGCGCGGCGTCGCGCCCGTGGCCGCGGGATCGTAGATGTCGGGCGACTCGCCGAAGCGGCCCGAGGCGCCCGTGCTGTCGCCGAGCCCGCTGCCCGCGGTGCCGCCCGAGAAGGCGGTCGTGCGGCGCGTCTGGTCGTCGCTCATGCGCCGTGCCTGCTCGCCCTGCGTGACGTCTTGCTCCTCGCGCATCGCCACCGTGTACTCGGCGTCCGCCGTGATGCGGTAGCCGCGTCCGCCGCAGTGTGCGCGGATCTGTCGCTCCGCGTCCTCGCGTGCGGCGCCGTGGTCGCCGTCGAGCGCGAAGAGACCTCCTTCGGTGTCGCGCGTCACCAGGCGCGCGCCGCCGCCGCAGCCAGCGCCGAGCCCGCCCAGCCCGAGGATGGCCACGAGCGCGACGACGGCCACGAGCGCCGCGAGGCCTCGCGAGGCGCGCTCGGCGCGGCGTGTCACGTGCCGCCCGGGTACTGGTTCAGGTCGACGTTGCCGCCGTGGTCGTCGATGTCCACGACGAGCAGCATGAGGTGGTCGAGCTCGCCCTCGTCGATGCGACCGTCCTGGTTCGCCGCGTTGAAGCGGTTCGAGAGCACGCCGAACGTGAGGAAGCCGATGCTCGGCCGCACCGTGTCGAAGCGCTGCAGCTCGGCCTCGTACTCGGCCGCGCGCGGGTGGGCCACCGCCGCGGCGTGCATCGTGGTCGAGTACATCTGGAGCTGCGCCTCCTGACCCACGTTCATGACGCCGTTGCACGCGAACATCGCGATGCCTGCGCCGCAGCAGCCCAGGAGCGCGGTCACGCCGAAGGCGATCGCGCAGCCCTTGAGCATGGTGTTGTTCGACGACGCTTCGGTCACGGTGACCCCTCGAGGAGAGATGTGCTGCGCGGAGACGGCGGCGCGGCGCGATCATGCCACAGGCGTGTGGTCGCGCTCGTGACCGCCTCGCGGCGGGCGTCATACACTGCGGCATGCCCGACGAAGAGCCGCTCCTCGACGTCGACCGTCTCGACGAGATCGTCGCGTTGCTCGGAGACGAGCTGCCGCCGCTGCTCGAAGAGAGCATCACGAACCTCTCGCGGAACCTCGGTCTGCTCGAGCGCGACGGCACGACGATCCCGGACTTCGGTCGCGCGGCGCACGCGATCGCATCCTCGAGCCTGCAGCTGGGCCTGCGCGCGCTGGGCCTGCGCGCGAGACGGCTCGAGGGCAGCGCACGCACCCTGAGCCCGGAGGCGAGGATCCCCGAGGTGCTCGCCTTGCGCGCGCTCGCGGACCGCTCGACCGTGGCCCTGCGCGAGTACCTCGCGCGTGGTGCGTGACGGCGGCCAGGCTCGAGCGTCGAGGTGGTCCAGAGCGTGGACCGCTTCGATCACGTGCCTTCGCGCGGCAGCCAGCCCGCGCGACAGCCGATGAGCCGGACGCGCTCGGCCACGACGGTCACGTCGTAGGGCTTGGGCAGGAACTGCTGCACGCCGAGCACGGCGAAGCGGTGCCGCGGCTCCTCGAAGAGCTGCCCGCTCGCGACGAGCACGCGGACGTCCTCACCGCGGCCCAGCTCCCGGATGCGCGAGAGCACCTCGACGCCGTCCATGTCCGGCAGACCGAAGTCGAGCACCACGAGGCGCGGCAGCTCGTGGGACGCCTTCTCCACCGCCTCGGCGCCCGCGGCCGCGCGTGTCACTCGCACGGGCACGGTGCCGAAGGCGAGCCGCACGGCGCGCATCGCCACGCGCGCGGCGATCGGGTCGTCGTCGACGACCAGCACCGCGAGGCCCTCGCCGACGTCGAGATCGCCCGTGCGTGCGAGATCGACCCGCGGCGCCGGTGGCATCGGCAGCGTGTGGAGCACCTCGCGCAGCGCCGCCGCGAACGCGACGCACGTCGGGTATCGCTCGGTGGCGGTGATCGCCATCGCGCGCTCGAGCACGGGATCGAGCGGCGCGAGCTCGGGCCGATGCACCGAGACCTTCGGCCGCGGCGCGCTCGCATGCAGGCGCTGGAACTCGAGCTGGCTCATCGCGTCGAAGGGCGGCGCGCCGGTGAGGAGCTCGAAGGCCGTCGCCGCGAGCGAGTACTGATCGGCCTCCGGGCCGACCAGGCCGCCGGGGCTCGAGGCCTCGGGCGCCATGTACGCGGGCGATCCCTGCACCACGGAGATGCGGCGCAGCGCGTCGATCGAGAGCCCGAAGTCGACGATGACGGGCCGGCCCGTGCCGGCCTCGACGACGACGTTCGCGGGCTTGAGGTCGTTGTGCACCACACCTGCCGCGTGCACCGCCGCGAGGCCGTCGGCGATCTGCGCGACGATGCGGAGCGCAGCGTGCGCGGGCACGAGCGCCCGCGTCACGGCGTTGTCGTCGAGGATCTCGCGCAACGAACGGCCCTCGACGTGCTCCATCACGTACATCGGCGTGTTGCGCGTCACGCCGAAGGCGTGGAGGCGCACGACGTTCGGGTGGTCGATCGAGCCCAGGGCCGCCGCCTCCTGCGTGAAGGTCTGCGCGACGCCCGGCATCGCGACCTTGATCGCGACGCGTCGACCGAGGTGCACGTCGCGCGCGGAGTACACGAGCCCCATCGCGCCCTCGCCGAGCTCGCTCTCGACGCGGTAGCGGCCGTCGACGAGGGAGCCGCGCTTGGGCCAGTCCCCGTCGCGATCCTCGAGCGAGCAGTGCTTGCAGTGCATCGCCATGCGAGACGCTCATCGTCGACGACGGGCTCGACGTTGTCGAGGCCCGCATCGAAGATCGTCGCGGCCTCTCGGTGTGGAGGAATGCAGTGCCGTGGTAGAGCGACGGAGCCGTGTCGTGGAGGACGAGAACGTGACGGAACCGCGCATGAACGAGGTCGATCTGCTCGTCGTCGGTGGTGGCCCCGCGGGGCTCGAGGCCGCGCTCCTCGCGGTGCGCGCGCGTCTCTGCGTGCGTGTGGTGGATCGCGGGAGGGACGACGCGTCGCTCCGGCGCAACGCCCGGGCAACGCTCACCGAGGGCACGATCGGGCTCGATCACGTGCCGCCCTCGGAGGTGCGAGCACGGGCGCGAGAGAGCCTGGGCCGACTCGGCCTCGAGGTGGAGAGCGGCACCGTCACCTCGATCGTGCGCGAGGACGCGATGCTCGTGGCGAGCCTCGAGGGTGGAGCGGTGGTGCGCGCACGGCGCGTGCTCCTCGCGAGCGGTCTGCACGACGTCCTGCCCGCGCTGCCGGGCCTCGCGCAGACGTGGGGCCAGACCAGCTTCTCGTGCCCGTACTGCCACGGCTTCGAGCGCTCGGGCCCGCACGCGGTCACGGGGCGCTGGGGCGTGCTCGCGCACGAGGTCGCCGCGCTCAAGATGGCCCCGCTCTACACGCGCTGGGCGCGCGAGGTCGTGCTCTTCACCGACGGCCTCGAGCCACCCGCCGAGCTGCGCCGCGTGCACGAGGCGGCGGGCCTGCGCTACGCGACCGAGCCCGTGCGCGCGCTCGTGCACGAGGGTGGCGTGCTCTCGGCGATCGAGCTCGAGGGGCGCGCGGCCGAGCCGCTCGACGCGCTCGTCTTCCGCCCCCCGCGCGAGGCGGGCCCGCTCGTGGCGTCGCTCGATCTGCGCACCGACGAGCACGGCCTCGTCGCGATCGACGGGCGCTGCGAGACCTCGATGAAGGGCGTGCACGCGTGCGGCGACCTCACGACGAGCCCGCACCAGATCGTCTTCGCCATGGCTGATGGCGCGCACGCCGCGATGGCGATCGTGAGCGCGCTCGCCTTCGAGGACACCCTCGGCACCAGGCGCTGAGCCTCGCGCGTGGTGCGCTGTGTCATCCTCACGGGCATGACCTCTCTCGCTCCCCATGCTCCTCGCTGGTTGTCCCGGCACGGCGAGCACGACCGACGACGCATTCGTCGTCGGAGCCGACGCCGGCGCGGAGGATGCTCCCGTCGCGACGCTCGATGCCCCGGGCGCCGACGCGCCGTCGGGCGAGGACGCCCCCTCGCTGCACGATGCTCCTGCCATGGGCGATGCGACCTCGGCGAGCGACGCTCCGATCCCGACGAGCGGCGCGTACGTCGCCGACAGCTGCGGCCCCGCGGATGGCCCTGCGCTCCAGATCACGATCTCGGACACGCTCGATCCCACGAGCTGCAGCGCCGATCCGATGCGCGCCTCGACGAGCTTCTACCTGCACGATCTCGGCGGCGCGACGCTACCGCCGGCGGCGGGCAGCACCTTCACGTCCACCGCCGCTGCGTCGAACGGCAGCGCGGTCCAGTGCCCCGGCGGCAGCCCTCCGTGTCGCTTGTCCGAGACCTTCTCGATCACCTTCACGCGCTACGAGATCGACGGCGGCGCGACCGGCCAGTACACGATCACGTGGGAGGGCGGCGAGACCTCGACCGGCAACTTCGACGCGGCGCGCTGCGAGAGCGGCCCCGTGATCTGCGGCTGATCGACGCCGCTCGGATCGCACGCCGACGCGATCGCACGTCGACACGGGCGGCGTGCGATCAACGCGGCCCGACGCGATCGCGAGGAGCTCGCGCGGCCTCGGACCGACGAACGCCCGGCTTGGGCGTATCATCGCGCGTCATGTCGCCTCGCATCTCCTCGCTCGTCGTGTCCGTCTCGCTCCTCTCGCTCGCTGGCTGCACCGAGATCGCGGCACAGCTCGGCGGAGGCTCGAGCCACGTCGTCGTGGACGACGCGCACGGCATCGCCATCGGCAACCAGGTGCGCGTGCACGGCGTGAACGTGGGGCGCGTCACCGAGATCGGCCTCGAGCCCGAGGGCGCGCGCATCGCGTTCGAGATCACGGCGCCGGACGCGCTGCACCCCGATGCGTGTGGCTCGGTTCGTCGCGACGGGCTCGCCGGCGAGGCCTATCTCCACATCGAAGCGGGCACGGCCGAGGGCGAGTGGCAAGCGCCGCTCCGTGCGTGCGAGACGCCCGGCGTCGAGGCGACGATCGCGTTGACTGCAGGTCTGGTCGAAGATCTCCGTGCCTACGTCGGGAGCCTCGAGCGTGGCGAGCGCGCGCTCTGCACGGTGAGCGCGGCGCCGCCCGCGACGCCGACGGTGCCGGCGCCTCCGACCGCGCCGGAGCCGGCCGCCGAGACGCCCGATGCCGGTGCTGCGAACCCCGAGAACGTACTGGTCGATCCTTGGAACTGACCGCGTCGCTCGCGCTCGCGTGCGGGGTGCTCTGCGCGAGCACCGTGGTCGGTGGCTGCGTCACGGAGATCGGTGTGCGCCCCGACGCCGGCCGCGTGGAGGCGGACGCCGGCTCGGCAGCGGCTGATGCGGGCGCGCTCGACGTCGGCGCGCTCGACGCGGGCGCGCTCGATGCGGCCTCGCCCTCGGACGCCGCGATGGCTGACGCGGGCATGCCCATGCCCGACGCCGGTCCGCGCGGGCCCGTGCTCTATCCCTACGAGACGCGCCACTCGCCGATCGATCCCGCGCTCGCCACGGGCCTGCGAGAGATCGCGGCGCGCACCGATCGGGCGGACGACGTCTTCGCGAAGGTCGGCGACTCGATCACCGTCTCGACCGCGTTCCTCGCGTGCTTCACCGGAGGCACCGTCGATCTCGGCGGGCGTGACGCGCTCGCGGACACGATCGATCACTTCCGCGTCGGTGACGCAGGCGGCACCGATCCGTTCCGTCGCGTCTCGCTCGCGGCGGGTGTGGGCTGGAGCGCGTCGCGCGTGCTCATGGGCACACCGTCTCCGCTCGACCAAGAGCTGACGGCGATCACGCCGCGCTTCGCCTCGCTCATGTACGGCACGAACGACGTCGGCTTCGTCGACGTCGACAGCCATGGCCGCAACATGACGCGCATCGTCGACGCGATGCTCGCGGGCGGCACGATCCCGATCCTCTCGTCGATCCCTCCGCGAGACGATGACGCGGGCGCGGATCTCCGCGTGCCGATCTTCAACGCGCTCGTGCGCGCGCTCGCGGCCTCGCGAGGCCTGCCCTTCGTCGACTTCCACCGCGAGCTCGTGCCGCTGCCCTCGCACGGCCTCGCCAGCGACGGCATCCATCCGCAGGCCTCGATGGGCGGCTGCGTGCTCACGCCGACGGGCCTGCGTGCGGGCTCGAACGTGCGGAACCTGCTCGTGCTCGAGGCCCTCGATCGGCTCCGTCGCGTCGTCGTGCTCGGCGAGAGCGCGCCCGACACGCGCGCGCCGCGGCTCTCGGGCTCCGGCACCGCAGCCGATCCCTTCGTCGTCGAGTCGCTGCCGTTCTCCGGCTTCGGCGACACGCGCACCGGCGGAGAGGCGAGCATCGATCGCTGGGACTGCAGCGCCGCGAACGAGTCGGGCCGCGAGCTTCGTTTCCGGTTCCGTCTCGCGGCGCGCACGTCGATCACCGCGGTCGTCTCGTCGGGCGCGGGCGCCGACCTCGACGTGCACCTCGTGCCCGCGGGCTCGCGCGGCGCGTGCGTCGCGCGCGACAACCGACAGATCGACACGACGCTCGAGGCCGGCGAGTGGGAGCTCGTCATCGACACGTTCGCCGGCGCGAGCGGCCCCCTGCCTGGCGAAGCGCTCGTCGGCATCGTCGTGCGTTGACTCGTCCACGACGTACGAACGCGCGGTCACGCGCTGCGCAAGCGCTTGCGCACGTCGGGCGCCGCTCCGCGAATGGCGGTCGCTCGTGCCCACGTCGTCGTGCACCATGAGCTTCATGAAGACGATCCCCGCCGCCCTCGCGATCGCTCTCCTGGCCCGTGCCTGCGGTGGTGAGCCGGATCCGGCTCCGCCCTCGGCCGCAGCACCGCCACCTCCTGCCGCGACGGCGCTCGCGATGAACGCGATGCACGGTGGCTCGGTCCTGCTCGTCGAAGATCAGTACGTGGAGGTGGTCCCCAAGACCGACGGCACGATCGAGGCGTACGTGCTCGGGCCCAGCGCGCCGAGCGCGGTGGTCACGGCACCGAGCAACATGACGGTGAAGATCACCGGCGACGACGGCGCGCAGCACGACGTACCCCTGGTCTGGAGCCCGACGAGCTCTTGCTTCGAGGGCCGCCTCGTCGAGGCGCGCCCCGCGCCGGGCCCGGTCGAGGTCGTCGTGATCGCACCCGGCCGCCCGCCGCGCCGTGCGCGTGCGCCCCAGGTCATCGTGGTCGCCGCGCCTCCACCGACGGTCGTGGTCGCCGCGCCGCCTCCTCCTTCCGTCGTCGTCGCGCAGCCGCGGCCCACCGTCGTCGTCGCGCCGCCCGGCCCGCCCACGGTCGTCGTGGCACCTCCCGCGCCTCCGGGTGTCGTGGTCGTGCCGCCTGCGCCCGGTGTCGTCGTCGTCGAACGCGACGATGACCACCACCACCGCCACGATCGTGGTCGTCACCGTGGCCACGATCGTCGCGACGGCGTCGTCGTGGTCGGGCCCTCGCATCCGACGGTCGTCGTCGCGCCGCCGCGTCCTGGCGTGGTCGTCGTGGGGCCCCGTCCTGGCGCCGTCGTGATCGGCCCCAGTCGCGGTCGCGGTGACGACGATGATCGTGGCCGTGGCCGTGGTCGCGGCCGTGGTCGCGGTCGGGACGACGACTGAGAGCACGTGTCACTTGGATGGATCGATGCGAGTGGCACGTGCTCGAATCGGCGGGAGGGAGGCTCTCGCCGATTCACTCGGCGAGAGGGAGGGGCTGCGGCCAGACCCTCCGGCAAGAAACGTC
>JBILLJ010000255.1:0-7130 GCA_044376125.1 Sandaracinaceae bacterium | reverse complement strand
CTGGCGGCCGACGTCCACACGACCATCACGCAGGGTGTGGGGACCGCGGGCATGCCGCCGTGGGGACAGACGCTCGGGCCGCAGGGCGTGCTCAACGTGTCGGCCTTCGTGCTCAGCATCCGCAACACGAACCGAGCCGGCCGTCCGCCTCAGGGACAGGTCGTGGCCGAGGACGGCTCGCCACTGCCCGCGGCGCCTGCGGACGGTGCGGCGCCGGCGGACGGTGCAGCACCGCCGACGGATGGTGCCGCGCCTGCTGACGGGGCCGCGCCTGCTGACGGGGCCGCGCCTGCTGACGGGGCCGCGCCTGCTGACGGTGCGCCTGCCGATGGTGCGGCGCCTGCCGGTGCCGAGGGTGCCGGAGGTGCCGCTCCGGCGGAGGGCGCGGCGCCGGCGGGTGAGGCCGCTGCGCCTGGCTGATCCCGAGTCCAGTCGCCTCCCCGAACGGGGGTGCGAGTCCGAGTTGCGGTGAGTAGACACGATGCCGGTCGGGCGGGGGTCCGACCGGCATCGTCGTGTCGGCAGCCCGATCCGAGGAACGAGATGAGCAGCCCCGAAGTCGATCCCACAGCCGTCCCGGTGGAGAAGGTCAAGGTCCGCTTGGCCGTGTACGACCGCGCGTCCTCGCTCCGAAAGGACGGTCACCGCCCCTTCGTCCACACGGCGGACGTGTCGGGGCGATTCATGACCCTCAAGCGCGTGATCTTCTACGTGCTCATCGGCATCTGGGCCGTGCTGCCGTGGGTCGAGATCCATGGCCGACCGGCCGTGTTCCTCGACGTGCCGGCGCGGCGCTTCTTCCTCTTCGGCGGGAGCTTCGACGCCACGTCCTTCTGGCTCGTGTGGTTCCTGCTCACGGGCGTTCTCTTCTCCTTGCTCATCACGACCACTGCGCTCGGTCGCGTGTGGTGCGGCTACGCGTGCCCGCAGACCGTCTTTCTCGAAGGTGTGTTCCGGCGGATCGAGCGCGTCTTCGAGGGCAATCGCAACGAGCGCGTCGCACGCGACGCTGCGCCGATGAGCGCGGACAAGTTCCTGCGCCGGAGCGGCAAGCATCTGGCCTTCATCCTCGCGGCGCTCCTCATCTCTCACATGTTCGTCGCCTACTTCGTCTCGATGCCCTCGCTGCTCGAGATGATGACGCGCTCGCCCGCCGAGCATCCCTACGCGTTCGCCTGGTGCTTCGTGGTGGGCGCGATCCTCTACGGCAACTTCGCGTGGTTCCGCGAGCAGATGTGTCTGATCATCTGCCCGTACGGGCGTCTGCAGTCCGTCTTGCTCGACGACGACTCTCTGGTCATCGGCTATGACGACAAGCGCGGCGAGCCGCGCGGCAAGGGCAAGCCGAAGGAGGGTGAGGCGCGCGGCGACTGTGTGGACTGCAACCGCTGCGTCGTGGTCTGCCCCACCGGCATCGACATCCGCAACGGGCTCCAGGTCGACTGCGTGGCGTGCGCGCAGTGTGTCGATGCGTGCGACGAGGTGATGGACAAGCTGAAGCGGCCGCGCGGGCTCGTCCGCTACGACTCGCTTCGCGGTCTCCGAGGAGAGTCGCGCCGCTTCTGGCGACCGCGCGTGTTCTTCTACCTGGTGGCGGGCACGGTCCTCGTCGGTGCCGGCGCCTTCTTCCTCACGACGCGGTCGGACGTCGAGGCGCGCATCCTGCGCCTGCGCGGCATGCCGTACGTCGTGGAGGGCGAGAGCCTCCGCAACGCGTACGAGATCCACCTCGTCAACGACGCCGACATCCCGCGCACCTTCGAGGTCGAGGGCAGCCTCGCCGGGATCGACGGCACCGTGCTGATCGGCGAGGGCGAAGACGCCTCCGAGACGCTCGAGATCCCGCCGTGGACCGATCGCCGTCTCACCGTCGTCGTGCGCACGCCGCGAGAGGGCTTCCACGCGGGCGGACACGTGCGAGCGCGCGTGGAGGTGGGCCGCGAGCACCGCGAGCTCGAGGCCGCCGTGCTCGGCCCCGCGCGCTGACGCGTCGAAGCACGTCGCGTCCTCGGGGTGGACGTGCGATACGTCCAGCGGTGCGTACGACTCCGTGCGGGGTCGAGAACACAAGGAGCGAGACCGCCATGTCCAGCATCGTCTGCGCGATCGATTTCTCGGAGTCCTCGGACCGCGCCCTCGCGCACGCCCTCGCGTTCGGCAAGCGCATCGGCGCGAAGGTCGTCGCGGTGCACGCGTGGCAGCTTCCCGTCTACGCGGTGCCGGACGGCGTGGCGGTCTTCGGTCCCGAGGTCGTCGCCGAGATCACCGACGGGCTCCAGAAGCAGCTCGCCAAGACGCTCGAGGGCCATCGCACCGAAGGCGTCACGCTCGAGGGCAAGCTCGTGGCCGGCGCGCCCGTCGAGGCGGTGCTCGAGGTCGCCAAGGACATCGGTGCCGAGTACATCGTCATCGGCACGCACGGCCGAACGGGTGTGGCGCGCTTCGTCATCGGCAGCGTCGCCGAGCGACTGGTGCGGCTCTCGACCATCCCGGTCGTCGTGGTCCCCACCAAGCACTGAGCCACCAAGCACCCAGCCACCGCGTACGGAGCGCGCGTCGCGATCTGCGGCGCGCTCAGGGCAGTGGGAGGTATGCGACGGAGACGATCGTCAAGCGGCGCACGCCGCGCGGCGTCGTGATGCGTACCTCGTCGTCGACCTCCTTCTTGAGGAGCGCCGCGCCGATCGGCGAACGGAAGCTGATGCGGCCCGACTCCGCATCGGTCTCGTGCTCGCCGACGATGGCGTACGTCTGATGACCGCCGTCCTCGTCTTCGAGGGTGACCGTCGCGCCGAAGAAGACGCGGTCGCCGCGGTCGATCGCGGGGTCCACCACCGTGGATCGCTCGAGGATCTTGCGGAGGAAGCGCATGCGCGAGTCGATCTGGCGCAGGCGCCGCTTGCCGTAGATGTACTCCGCGTTCTCGGATCGATCGCCCTCCGCAGCGGCGTCCGCGGTCGTCTGCACCACGCGCACACGCTCCTCGCCGAGGCGCTCGATCTCGGCCTCGATGCGTCGCCTGCCGCCGGGCGTGATGTACGAGGGGCCTGCGGGACGCGCCTCGTCGTCGTCATCGTCGGTCACGGCACGAGACATAGCGCGACTTCGCTCCCGAGCGGTCGCGCGAAGAGCGCATCGCAGGCCTCGGGGCCGAGGATGCCGAGGACGGGATAGCCGCCCGTGACGGGATGATCGGGACCGAGCACGATCAGCTCACCCGAGGGCGGGGCCTGCACCACGCCGCGCATCGTCGGTGCGCTCTCGGCCTCGCGCGTGACGAGACCGTGCGGCTCGAGCGGGACGAGCCGCGTGCCCGTGCGATCGCTCGCGTGGGCGATGCGCACGCGGAACGCGTTGCCGTGCGCGCTCACGAGATCCGGCCCGCGCGCGACCGGAAGTGGGCCGACGATCGAGGACCCCTCGGCCGCCTCGACCGGTGCGCAACGCGCGTCGCGCGGGCCGAGCGGCAGTCGATCGCCACGCCGCAGGACACGCCCCTCGTGACCACCTCGTTGGACCGACAGCAGCGTCCCGCGCCCACCGAGAACGAGCGGGACGTCGAGGCCGCCTTCGATCGCGACGTAGCCGACGCGTCCGTCGCGCGGGGCGGCGAGCGTGTGGCTCTGTCCGGGCGCGAGCGTGATCGCCTCTGCCCGCTCGTCCGAGATGCGTCGCGCGGTCGTGCCCCGGAGCACGACGGTCAGCGCGCCGTGCCGCTCGAGGAGGGCGTGCCCGCTCGGGGCCCCGAGGGCGCGGAGCGCACGCATCGCGATCGAAGGCGCGAGCGGCCCGCCACACGGCGCGCCGTGGCGGAGCCGAGAGAGAGGCCGCGGATCGATCACCAGTGTCGGCCCTGCGACCGCGGTGATCTCGAGCGCATCGCGGGTCTCGCTCGCTGCGACGGTGGTCGAGGACGTCGGCGTTCTCGTGCGTGCGGGCACCGCGCGAAAGCGGATGCGCTCGCCCATCGTCAGTGGCGTCGCGAGCGGATCGAAGTCGACGGCCCGACCGATCAGGTTCCAGCCACCCGGAGACGCTGCTGGATAGATGGCGCTCATGCCTGCCGCGATGGCCACCGAGTACGGCGGGACCGCGGGGCGCGGGCTCGCGCGCCTCGGCACGGTCGCGAGCCGCGCATCGAGACCGCGGAGGTACGCGAAGCCAGGGACGAAGCCGAGAAAGGAGACGTCGAGCGCACAGGCGGTGTGTCGCTCGACGAGCTCGCGCTCGCTCATCTCCAGCGCGCGCGCGACCTCGACGAGATCGGGGCCGTCGTAGACCACGTCGATCTCGCGCGTCGCGTGCGTCGCGAGCGGCGCAGCGGCGCACACGTCGAGCGCCCTGGCGATCTCCGCCTCGAGGGCGTCTGTGGTCCGGGACGAGGGTGCGTGAGCGCACACGACGAGGGCCGTCGTCTCCGTGACGAGGGCGTCGTCGATTCCCTCCATCTGCAGGAGCGCGCGGGCCAGCGCGGCGCGGCCGCCGAGGTCTTCGACCCAGCGCGACGGGAGCGCGACTCGGAAGGCCAGGGGGCCGAAGGGCTGCAAGAAGGGCACGGGGAGGGTTTGACAGCCTCGGCGCGGCTCGACTACCTCGCCGCCCGGCTGTGCAGTCGAGGTAGGGAGGCAGAGATGATCGAGGTCAAGAGCTGTCTGATGGGCGCGTGGGTGGCGGGCGAGCGCAAGAGCGAGCTCGTCGATCCGTCGACCGAAGAGGTGATCGGCTCGATCTCGGCGGAGCGGCCGAACCTCGCGCCCGTGCTCGAGCACGCGCGCAAGGTCGGTGGCCCCGCGCTGCGCGCGCTCTCGTTCGCGGAGCGTGGCGCGATCCTGAAGTCCCTCTCGAAGGCGATCCACACGCGTCGCGAGGCGTTGATCGAGGTCTCGATCACGAGCGGTGGCACCACGCGGTCCGACGCGAAGTTCGACATCGACGGTGCCAGCGGCACGCTCGCGTACTACGCCGCGCTCGGCGCCAAGCTCGGTGACACGCGCCTGCTCGCCGAGCCGTCGGAGCAGCTCGGGCAGGACTCGCGCTTCTTCGGCCAGCACGTCTGGCTCAGCCGCGAGGGCGCCGCCGTGCACGTGAACGCCTTCAATTTCCCGGCGTGGGGCCTCGCGGAGAAGCTCGCCGTCGCGATCCTCGCGGGCGTGCCGGTCATCACGAAGCCCGCGACCTCGACCTGCATCCTCGCGTTCCGCGTGGCCGAGGCGATCGTCGAAGCGAGCGTGCTGCCTCCGGGCACGTTTCACTTCGTGGCGGGCAGCCTCGGTGATCTCGTCGAGCAGCTCGGGCCGCAGGATGTCCTCGCGTTCACCGGCTCGGCCGACACGGGCGCCAAGCTCCGCGGCGCGCGCTCGGTCGTGCATCGCTCCACGCGCGTGAACGTCGAGGCCGACAGCCTCAACTCGGCGGTGCTCGCGCTGGGCATCGAGCCGGGCGACGACGTCTACCGGATCTTCCTCCGCGACGTCGCCAAGGAGATGACCCAGAAGACTGGCCAGAAGTGCACGGCCACGCGGCGCGTGTTCGTGCCGCGCGCCCTCGCGGATCGGGTGCAGGAAGACCTGAGCGAGGAGCTCTCGCGCGTGAAGATCGGTCACCCGGGCAACGACGAGGTCCGCATGGGCCCGCTCGCGACGAAGCAGCAGCTCGAGGACTTCCGTGCGGGTGTCGCGAAGCTCGTGGCCTCGGGCGCGCGTCTGGTCCATGGCGACCCGAACGAGGCGGCTCCGATCGGCGTGCCCGCAGGCAAGGGCTTCTTCGCCGCGCCCGTCCTGCTGCGCGCCGATGCGCCCGCGGCGGCGGAGGCCGTGCACGCGCACGAGGTCTTCGGTCCCTGCGCGACGATCTGCCCCTACGACTCGAGCGAGGAGGCCGTGGCGCTCGTGGCGCGAGGCGAGGGTGGGCTCGTCACCACGATCTACGGCGACGATCGCGAGACCCTGCGCGCCCTCGTCCTCGGGATCTCGCCGCATCACGGCCGTGTGCTCGTCGTCAGCGCGAAGGTCGCCGACAAGACGATCTCACCGGGGCTCGTGCTGCCGTCGTGCGTCCACGGCGGGCCCGGGCGTGCGGGCGGAGGCGAGGAGCTCGGGGGCGAGCGCGGCCTGCGCTTCTACATGCAGCGAACGGCGGTCCAGGGGGATCGTGCGCTCCTCGACAAGCTCTTCGAGGCGCCCAAGCCCGCGTGAAAGGCCCGGAAACGCGAGGAAAACCGTAGCGTTCCGCGACGCTTTCTTCGTCGATGGGCGCGAGCCCTGTTACATTCGCGCCCGTGAGCGAGCCGTCGAGCGCCGACCTGGTGATCGTGGAGCCGGATGGCTCCGTGCGGGTGCCGGGTCGCGTCGCGGATCGGAAGCTGCGCGAGCGCGCCGGCCGCTACCACCTGGTCAGCGACGCACCGGGGCTGCTCGTGCTGCGTGGTGATCTCGAGGGGCCGACGCAGGTGCGCCGCGTCCTCATGTCCGGTGAGGTCATCTCGCGCACGACCGTCCTCGAGATCCTCAACATGATCGCCACCGCGGCCTGGCGCGGTGAGATGCACGTGTTCGCGCCGGACGCGACGCGGGTGCTCGCGATCGATCAGGGCTCGCTGAAGCACGCGCGCAGCGATCACCCCGACGATCGCCTCGGGCAGGTGCTCTATCGCAACGGCATGCTCTCGAAGGCGCAGCTCGACGAGCTCGTGCGCGAGGTCGATCCCGAGCGTCGCCTCGGTCAGCTCGTGCTCGAGAAGGGCTTCCTCGCGCAGGACGTGCTCTTCCAGCAGCTCCAGAAGCAGGTCGAGCAGATCTTCTTCGCGTCGCTGCTCGCGCGCGAGGGCACGTACGCCTTCTTCTCCGAGGACTCTGGGCAGCCGCCCGTGCACACCGTGCACCTGCCGGTCGCGGGCCTCCTCATGGAGGGGGTCCAGCGCATCGACGAGATGGCGCTCTTCCGCGAGCGCATCCCGCACGACGATCTCGTGCCCGAGGTGCAGCCGCGCACCTCGGCGACGGACATCGAGGAGAACGCGCAGCTCGTCCTCGCCTACGCCGATGGCGAGCGCACGATCGATCTCATCTCGCGCGAGACCGGCCTCGGCACCTTCCACACGGTGAAGGCGCTCTACGGCCTCTTGCAGCAGG
>JBILLJ010000035.1:0-69251 GCA_044376125.1 Sandaracinaceae bacterium | reverse complement strand
GTTTTCGGCTCGACTCGATCGAGCCCGTCGACGAGGAGCTGGCGATGGAGATCACCGAGACGTACGAGCAGTGGGAAGAGCGCGTGACCCGCCTCGCGCGTGAGCGCGCCATCGAGGAGGGCAAGGCTGAGGGCAAGGCCGAGGTGGCGCTGCGCCTGCTCGCGCGTCGATTCGGGGCGATCGAGGAGGACGCCGTGCGTCGCGTGCGCACCGCGTCGGAGGCGGAGCTCGATGCGATCCTCGATCGGATCCTCACCGCGTCCTCCCTCGCCGAGGCGCTCGGCTGAGCGCTCCCCACTCCTGGCGCCCTGCGAACGCTCGAGCGACGAGAGCGGTCTCCGGGGGCCTGCGGCCGCGCCCGAAGGCGCGCGACATGCTCGCCATCACCCCGTGTGGATCACGCCTGCCATCTGCAGGAGCGGCTTGAGCACGCCCCCGATGCCCTCACCGACGATCGAGCCCACGGCGATCGTCGTGAGCGTGACGTCGCGGACCTTGAGCAGCCGGCCGAGCACGATCCAGAGGAGCACGCCGCCGACGAAGAAGGCGATGTCGAACGAGACAGGGAGCACGAGGCCGATGCCGAGGCCCACCGAGTGCGGCGCGAGCTCGGTCCACGAGAAGCGGTTGGGATCGGGTGGAAGGTCCTTGGTGCGCTTGGCCTCCCACTCGTCGATCAGGCGCTCGGCGATCACGTAGATCGCGCCGCCGAGCGCCCCGAGGCCCATCGCCTCCCACGCGAACGGCGGCATCTCCGTGCGGCCCTCGAAGATGAGCGCCGTCGCGGCCCACATCTTCGCGACGGGGGCGGGCAGGCCCTCGCCCTCGAGCGTCATCGGCTGCCGCGCCTGGAGTGACTGGAACACGTACGCGGAGACGAGCGAGCACGGGACGACCGTGGAGGCCTGCACCCAGAACTGCCAGCGCGCGGGGACGCGCAGCCACTTGCCGTACGCGAGATCGCCGGTGAGCGTCCCCGCCTGCGCACCGGAGCCTGCGACGAAGCCCGCGCCCGCGAGATTCTGCGCGGCGCTCGAGGCGCCCGAGAGGGCCGTGAGGCTCTGGAGCAGGACGCCCATCACGCGCGCCGGGTTGAACGCGGTCTGCGCGGCCGCGCGCGTCGCGATGACGTTCTGGAGGAAGCCCGCCACGACGATCAGCATGACCGCGACGATCGGGGACAGGTCGAGCGCGAAGTACGAGAACGCGGCGGTCGTCACGAGCGCCACGGTGCCGAGCGCGATCAGCGTGCGGCCGCTCATCACGGGATCGGGATCGAGCTCGGCCGCGGCTCCTTCGGCCTTCTTCGTCGGCACGAGGGAGCGGAACGACGCGGCGATCACCTTCCAGTTCATGGCCATCTGCACGAGGCCCGAGGCGACGAGGAAGCCGATGCCGGGCCACACGTAGCGGTGCGGCGTGGCGGGTGTCGGTGTGTGTGGGGCGATCACGAGCAGAACGATGGCGCCCGCGAGGAAGCCCACGCAGACGCGGAAGCCCATGAGGTACGCGCCGCCGATCGCGAAGGGCGACCACGCGATGCCGAGGCCGAACGCAGCGAGACCGAAGATGGGCAGCTCGCTTCCGTCGGGAACGAGGCCGAAGCCACCGTCGGTGTTCGCGACGACGAGCGCGATGCACGCGAGGGTGGAGGCCAGGAGGTAGTACGGCTGCTTGGGATCGCCCTTCTCGACGAGGGCACGGATGACGGACTCCACGGCCTTGCTGCCGGGCCACGGGAGGTTCTCGCGCTCGATGAGCATCTGTCGGAGGGGCACGACGAAGCTGAGGCCGACGAGGCTCGTCACGATGGAGAAGCCCACCATCGTCCAGTAGGGGTAGGGCTCGCCCGCCATCGCCTCGGCCGCGAAGAAATTGGTGATGAAGCCGAGCGAACCGCCGGCCGAGCCCATCGTGGCGACGATGGCCATCTCCGTCGTCGTGATCTTCACGCTCGAGAGGAAGAAGAAGGCGAAGAAGAAGAGCGCCGCGATGGTCGGCCCTTCCTCGATCACGCCGAAGCTGAGCGTGAGGTACGAGTTCACGCCGCAGAGCACGAGCGAGAGGAGGAAGCCTGCGACGAGGCTGCGCGCCGTGAGCGTGTGCCCTGGGATCGGGACGGACGTGTCCTCACGCGAAGCGTCGGTGGGCGAGGGCGAGGGCGCAGCAGCATGGGACATGGCCGCGAGGCTACTCCGAGGGCGCTTCTCCGCGACGCCTCATGGAGCGAAGACGAGGCCCTCGCTCGGCGAAGAGCGCTGGCGCGTCCTTGGTGGCTGCGAGAGGATCGAGGCATGTCGAGCCAGGCGAGGGTGCTCACGGCCGAGGCCTTCACGCGCGCGGCGCCGACACGGTCCCGCTCTGCTTGTGGATCTGTGCGCACCACGCGCGCAGCTACGAGGACGCCCTGTGGTTGACCGTCTCGGCGCTCGGTGATCGCGACACGACGTGCGCCATCGTGGGTGCGATCGTCGCGTGCGCGCGCGGGCTCGAAGACGTGCCGCAGGCGTGGCGCGAAGCGCGCGAGCCCCTGCCTGACATCGCGTGGCCGTGAGGCGCACGGGCCGAGCCGACGGCCGCATGACTCGAGGCTGCCGTCCCCATCGCGATGCGACCGCGATCTCGCTCACTCCGCGGAGGGCCTGGTTGCGGCCGGATCGGGTTGCGCGGCGCTCGGTTCTGCTTCGACGCGCTCGAGTGGATGGAGCGCGGTCGTGCCCGGGGCCGTCGCGCAATGCAGGCCGCGGATGCGCCCGTCCGAGGAGAGCGCATGACCGACGAGGGCCCCGCCTCGGGCTTCGAGCACGACGTCGCAGCGCTCGCAGTCGAGCGCACCGTCCGGGCCGTAGAGGGGCACGTCGATCGCGCGAACACACGTCCCCGCGTCGCGGATCTCGTACGTCACGAGCATGCTCTCGGTCGGCGCGAAGCCCATGCCCAGGCCGTAGCGTGCGAAGGAGAGCCCGCGCTCGTCGGGGCATGGCGCGACACCCGACTCGAGTTGATCGTACGGCTCGACGAACCGCGGCACGAGCGTGAGCGGTGTCGGCGCCTCGGCCGGCGCGTAGCGATGCAGGCGCGAGCTGCCGTCGGTGGCCTCGACGAGACCCTCGGGCGAAGGTCCGAGGCCGTGGGTGAGCTCGCGGTTCTCGACCACCACGACCCTGCGCGCGAGCTCGCGGCCGTCGGTGCCGAAGTGGATCACGAGCTGCTCGCCGGTGAAGTGGAAGCCCTCGGACAGGTGCAGGTGCACCTCGCCCGTCTCGGTGACGAGGGCGCCTGCGATCGCGGCGCTGGCGCCGACTCGAATCGCGCGAGGCGCGGCGGCGTCGCTCACGAGCCACATGCCGGCCAGGAATCGATTGTCCGCCCCGCCGCGGCTGGCGAGGATCGCGAAGTGCGGCGCAGCGGCGACGAGCTCGGTCGATTCGGGATCGAGCGCACGGGGCCAGCGGCGGGCGCCGGAGCCGCTCTCGGCCCACGCGTCGCCCTCTCGTCGCAGCCAGCGCAGCTCTCCCATCTGCGCGCCGCGTGCGCGCCAGAGAAACGACCGTGCAGCTCGACCTTCTGCGTACCACCCACGGATGTCCGAGCTCGCCGCGTCGGCGGGCGCGTCGATCGCAGCGAGCGCAGGCCCCGGCTCCCACGGCCCCGTGGCTCGGCACGCGTAGTCCTGCCACCGGAGCGGACCGGCCACCGCCGTGTCCGCGACAGCCGGGGGCGTCGGAGACGCGACGACAGGCTCCGTCTGCGCCGGCGCGGCCTGCTCGGCCGCCTCATTCGGCGGTGGTGCTTCGGTCGCGGGCAAAGAGTCCGTGCCGCAGGCGGTCAGCACGGAGGCCAGGAGGCTCGACAGGCGGAGCGAGGCGCGCATGCGCAGATCCTATCGCGATGGACCGCGCCGTCGCTCTGGCCGCGGTCCTCCGGCGCGGCGAGGTGCTTCCTCGTCGCGCAAGCGCGGCCGCTCAACGCAGGCCGTGCTTCTTCATCTTGTCGATGAGCGTGGCGCGTCCGATCGCGAGCCGCCGCGCGGCGCGGCTCTGGTTCCGGCCGGACTCGGCGAGCACGCGACCGATCACGCCGCGCTCGAAGGCGTCGACCTGCTCGCGCAGCGGAATGTCGTTGCGTTCCACGTCGCTGGCATCGGGCTCGCCGCCTTCCACGTGAGAGTCGATGCCTGGCGTCGTCGCGTCGGCCGCGTGCATCGCGCCGTGGAGCGCCTTGGGACCGAGGTTCGAGCCGTGGAGGGCGATCATCCGAGCCACGGTGTTCTCGAGCTGCCGGACGTTGCCCGGCCACGAGGAGCGCTGGAGGGCGTCGAGCAGCTCGGGCGAGAGCTCCACGCCCGGCACGTCGAAGCGCTCGCTCCACCGCGCAGCGAGCGCGCGCGCGAGCGCCGGAATCTCCTCGCGACGTTCCTCGAGCGTCGGCACCACGAGCTCGACCACGGCGAGTCGGTAGTAGAGATCCTCGCGAAAGCGCCCTGCGCGCAAGGCCTCGCGCAGATCCTGGTGCGTCGAAGCGACGACGCGGACGTCGACCTTCTCGACCCGTCCACCCACGGGCTGGATCTCTCCCTCCTGCAGGGCGCGCAGGAGCTTGGGCTGGAGCGACAGCGGGAGCTCCGCGATCTCGTCGAGGACGAGGGTCCCGCCATGCGCCTGCGCGAAGTAGCCCTTTCGCGAGCCCACCGCGCCCGTGAACGCGCCCTTGGCGTGGCCGAAGAGCTCGTCCTCCGCGAGCTCCGACGGAACCGCGGCGCAGTTGAAGCGCACGAGCGGAGCCTCGCGTCGCGCGCTCTCGACGTGGATCAAGGTCGCCACGAGCTCCTTGCCGGTGCCCGTCGCGCCTCGCACGAGCACGGTCACGTCGCGTCGCGCGACGCGGCTCGCCGCCTCGACGAGGTGCTTCATGGGCGCGCTCTCGGCGATGAGGCGGCGGCCGAGCGCACGCTCGAGCCGCATCGCGCGCAGCTCGGCGCGCAGACGCTGTCCCTCGAGGGCGCGTTCGACGACGAGGCCGAGCTCGTCGATGTCGACCGGCTTCGTGAGGTAGTCGTGGGCCCCGCGCTTCATCGCGCTCACGGCGATGCGCTCGTTGCCGTGCGCGGTGACGAGGACGAACGGAAGCTCGGGACGTCGCGCCCGCACCTCTTCGAGCAGCGCGATGCCATCCATGCCGGGCATCGCGAGATCGCTCACCACGACGTGCGCGTGATCGAGCTGTCGCAGCGCCTCGCTCGCGGAGGAGACCGCGATCACGTCGAGGCCGCGCTCCGAGAGCACCTCGCGCAGCATGTAGAGCACCCCGGGCTCGTCATCGACGAGAAGCACCTTCACGTCGCCTCGCTCTCTCGCGCCGCAGGCGTCGCGGGCCAGGTCAGCGTGACCTTGGTGCCGCGTCGCCGCTCGCTCTCGATGTCGAGGCGCCCCCCGTGCTGCTGCAGCACGGCCCGCGCGAGGACGATCCCGAGCCCCGTGCCCGAGGGCTTGGTCGTGAAGTACGGCGTGCCGACGCGCGCGAGGACGTCGGCCGCGATGCCGCTGCCGTGGTCGGTCACGACGAAGCTTGCGACACCGTCTGCCACGCTGGCGCGTACGCGCACCTCGGCGCCGCTCGGCGAGGCGTCGACCGCGTTGTCGATGACGTTCAGGAGGGCCTCCTTCAGGCGCTGCGCGTCTGCGTCGGCGACACCATCGCCTTCGCGACGAAGGGTCACCCCACGCTTGTGTGCGCGCGCATCGAGCAGCGCCAGGACATCGTCGGCGATGCCCGCGAGCGGGGTGGACGCCACCGTCACCACCTCGAGCGGCCGCGAGAACGCGAGGTAGTCCCGCACCACCGACTCGATGCGCCCGACCTCGGACTCGATCACGCGGAGGTGCTCGAGGGTCTTGTCGTCGTGCTTGCCGCGCGCGAGCAGCTGCACGAGCCCGGCGATGGCAGCGAGCGGGTTCTTGATCTCGTGCGCGACCTTGGCCCCCACCGACTCGAGCGAGCGCGCTCGCGACTCGTGCAGCGCGAGCGCCTCGTCCCGCATGCGACCCATCATCACGGCGACCTCGGCGTAGACCTCCGTCAGCGCGACCAGGTTCGTGACGGCGACCCAGCCCGCGAAGACGATCGAGAGCACGTACGCCAGCTCGAAGTATCCGGGGGCGATCGCCGGGCCCACGATGGACTCGGGCAAGAAGGCGAGCGTCGTCGTGAGGAGCACCAACTCCGCGAGCAGCGCGTACGTCGGTGGGCGATTGCCGAAGGCCGCGGCGGGGATCACCACCGCGACGAGGAGCGAGGGGACGACCGGGCTCGCGATGCCGCCCGTGAGACCGGACGCGATGCCGGAGCACAACATGCCGATGCCCGTGCCCACCGCGATGCGAACGTCGGCTCCGGGCTCGGGGCGGAGGGTGCGTGCCTCCACCACGTCGAACGCGAGCGTCACGAGCCACAGCAGCACGCAGATCCGTGTCCGGGTCGCGTCGTAGTCCGAGACGACGAGCACCGCGGCGGTGACCACCTTGTGGATCGCCAGCACCCACGGCTTGCGAGAGACCCAGCGCGCACCGAACTCGATGAGCAGCGTGTCGCGCGCCGCGACGTAGCGGTCCTCGAGCGTCGGGCGGGGCTCCGACGCGAGCGACACCTCGGGCGGGGGGCTCACGGTCACGCGCTCGACCGTAGCCAGAAGCGAGCCGACGTCACAGCGCCGCGCGCGGAGGCCTTCGTCGGAATCGTGCCTGTCGGAGATCCGACATGTCGGTTCGCCGTACAGGCCCGAGGCCGAGATCCGCCCGGTTTCGCGATGCTCTCGCGCATCACGGGCCTGCGACCGACTGGGCACGGCGCCTGCTGATGCGGCGCCTCATGTCCCGAGCTCTCGACACGCATGGCCCTCGCGCCCTTCCGCCTCGACGCTCGAGCCACGTCCCTCATCCGCTCGATCGTGCGGGCGTGGCGCCGCCCCGTGTCGCGCTGCGTGGGCTCGCGTGGTGCATCGCTGCAGGGCTCGTGCTCTCGCCCACCGCGTCGGCCCAGGAACGAAGCGACTCGACCGTCGAGCAGCCCGTCCCTCGGCCTGAGCCTCTCGCCGCCGGGCCGTCGCTCGAGCAGCACCTCTCGGTGCCCGGCGGTTTGCGCGTGGCCGACGTCGTGCGCGCCGTCCTCGACACGAGCCACGATCGGGCGGCGCGGGTGGCCGAGGTCGCCGCCGCGCGCGCGCAGATCGATCGGGTGACGATGGCGTTCGTTCCCCGCGTCACGCTCAGCGCGAGCTACACGCGGCTCTCGCCGATCGACGCGCCGCGCCTGGGCGTGCTCGTCGCTCCGGGGGATCAGACGGCGAGCGGTCTGCTCGCCCCCGGCAGCCCGCTCGTCGCGGTGCCCCTGAGCTTCCCGGTCATCCTCGATCAGACGCAGGTCCGCGCTCAGCTCGCGATCCCGGTGACGGACTACTTCTTCCGCGTGATGCCCGGTCGCGAGGCCGCCGAGCGCGCGACCGAGGCCGCCGATGCGATGGTCCTCGTCACCGAGCGCGCGCTCGCCCTCGAGGCCGAGACGCTCTACTGGAGCTGGGCGCGCGCGGAGCTCAGCCTCGTCGTCGCACGCCAGGCCCTCGCGCTCGCCGAAGCGCACTGCGAAGACGCGCGGCGTCTGCTCGACGCCGGCCTCGGGCTCGCCTCGGACGTCGCGCGCGCGGAGGCCCAGGTCGCTGCGATGCAGGAGCTCGTGGGCACCACCTCGCACGCGCGCGACGCAGGGCGTGATCGCATGCGCGTCGTCATGCACGTCGACCGACTGCCCGGCGAGATCGGCGAGTCCCTCGACGAGCCGGACGACGAGGCAGGCGACATCGAGGCCGCCGTCGACCTCGCGCTCGCGCAGCGCTCCGAGCTCGAGGCCATGGAGGCCCAGATCGCGGCGACCGAGGCGCAGCGAACGCTCGAGGCTGCCGCGATGATCCCGAGGCTCGACGTCTTCGGCGAGGCGCTGCTCGCGAACCCGAACCCTCGCTTCGTGCCGCAGACTGAGCGCTTCGACGTGACCTGGGCGGTCGGTGCGCAGGCGAGCTGGCAGCTCACCGACGCTCTCTCGGCCGGGCCGTCGGGGCTGGCGCTCGAGTCCCGGATCTCGGCGCTCCGCGAGCAGCGTGAGCTCGTGCGAGAGGGGATCCGCGCTGAGGTCGTCGATGCGCAGCGCGCCATCCTCGACGCGAGGGTCGCGAGGGTCTCGCGAGAGGCGCAGGTGAGCGCTGCCCAGCGCACGCTCGATCTCGCGAGCAACGTCTACCGGAGCGGCCGCGGGACGAGCCTCGTCGTCATGGACGCGCAGACGCTCCTCGTGCGCGCTCGACTCGATCTGTTGGCCGCTCGCATCGACGACCGCATCGCGCACGCGCGCCTTCGCCGCGCGACCCAGCGCTGAACCGGCTCGAGCGCCAACCCACCGCCCCCGACAGCACCGGAGACCGCCATGGCCACGACGAAGAACTCGCCGCACACCACGTCCGAGCGCGCGCTCGCGCCGCTCTCGATGCTCACCGCCGCCACGTTGCTCGCGACCGCCCTCGCGGGCTGTGACCGCGCGCCTGCGGCCGCGCAGAGCACCGCGGAGGTGCCCGCGATCCGTGTCGCGCTCGAGGAGGTCGATCGAAGCCCGGCTCGCGCGAGCCTCGACGTACCCGGCCTCGTCTTTCCGCGCGAGACGTACGAGCTCGGCTTCCCGATGGGCGGCGTGGTCACGGATGTCCTCGTCGAGGAGGGCGCCCGCGTACGACGCGGCGAGATCATCGCTCGGCTCGACGGGAGCGCGGCGCGCGCAACCCGTGATCAGGCGCGAGCGAGCCTCGCGCGTGCCGAGCGCGAGCTCGCGCGGGCTCGCGCGCTCACCGCGACGGGCTCGCTGCCGACGGCGACGTTCGAGGACGCCGAGACGGGCACGGACGTCGCGCGCGCCGGTGTCGTCGCCGCGAGCTACGCGGTCGGGCACTCGGTGCTGCGCGCCTCTCGCGACGGGATCGTCGATCTCCGCTTCGTCGATCCCGGCGAGGTCGTCGGCCCGGGGACGCCTGTGGTGCGCGTCGTGAGCGCCGAACGAGGCTGGGCGCTCCGTGTCGCGGTGCCCGATCGTTTCGTCACCGGGCTCCGAGAGGGCGATGACGCGAGCGTCCGGCTCGACGCGACCGGTGAGCGCATCCACGCCGCGCGGATCGTCGACATCGCGCGTGTGCCGACGGTCGGCATGGGGACGTTCGACGTGGACCTGACGTTCGAGGCGCCCGCGGACCTCGAGCTCCGGACGGGCCTCGTGGGGCGGGCCTCCATCGCGTACGGCGAGCCCTTCTCCGTGAGCGTCTCGAGCGCCGCGCTCGTGGACGGGCGGGACCGCCAGGCCTTCGTCTTTGCTGTCCGCGACGGGCGCGCCGAGCGGCACGCGATCGAGATCGCGTTCGTTCGCGGCGATCGCGTCGTGGTCACGCGCGGGCTCGAGGGCATCGACCGCATCGTCACGCGCGGCGTCGATCGCCTGAGCGACGGCGCGCTCGTCGCGGTGGAGCGATGACCGTGTCGCGCTTCTCGATCACCGACTTCGCCGTCAAGCGCTGGCAGTTCACGCTCATCGTGTTCGCGATGCTCACTGCGCTGGGGCTCAGCTCCCTGAACGCGATCCCGAAGAGCGAAGATCCGACGTTCCCGCTCCCGCTCTTCGTGATCGTCGCGGTCCTGCCGGGGGCGTCACCCTCCGATCTCGAACAGCTCGTCGTCGATCCCATCGAGGAGCGCATCCAGACCCTCGACGAGCTCGATCACGTGCAGACCGAGATCCGCGATCAGCTCGCTGTGATCCGGGTCGAGTTCGAGGCGGGCGTCGACGTCTCGCGCAAGGAGGACGAGGTGCGGCGTGAGATCGACTCGCTCCGCGCCTCGCTCCCTGCCGAGCTCGTGCGTCTGGACGTGGAGGATGCCAACGCCTCGAACGTGAACGTCGTCGAGCTCGGTCTCGTCTCCGAGACCGCGTCCTACGCCGAGCTCGATCGCCTCGGGCGCGCGCTCGAGGGCCGCCTCGAGGCGCTGCCCGGGGTCGGCGAGGCCGAGGTCGCCGGGGTGCCGCCGCAGGAGGTCCTCGTCTCGCTCGATCTGCCGCGCATGCGGGCGATCGGCGTCGGCCCCGGCGAGGTCATCGACGCGATCGCGGAGGATGGTCGCAACCTGCCCGCCGGCTCGATCGACTCGGGCGCCCGGCGCTTCACGGTGCAGACGAGCGGCGACTACGCCTCGATCGACGAGGTGCGACGCACCGTCGTCCGCGCCGAGGCCGGGCGCGTCGTGCGCGTGTCGGACGTGGCGACGGTGAGCTACGGCGACGGGGAGGCGATCCACCTCACGCGCATCGACGGACGGCGGGGCATCGTCGTCGTCGCCAACCAGCGCGAGGGGCAGAACATCCTCGCGGTGCGAGAGGCCGTGGCCGCCGTGGCGGCGCAGTTCGAGCGCGAGCTCCCGGAGGGCATCGCGCTGGTGCGCACCTTCGATCAGGCCGACAACGTCGAGCATCGGCTGTCGGGCTTCGTGCGCGACTTCGGCCTGGCGATCCTCCTCGTGCTGGTGACGCTCCTGCCGCTCGGCGTGCGGGCGTCGCTCGTCGTCATGGTCTCGATCCCGCTCTCGATCGCCATGGGGCTCACGCTCCTCTTCGGCGCGGGCTACGGCATCAACCAGCTCTCGATCGTCGGCTTCGTGATCGCCCTCGGGCTCCTCGTCGACGACTCGGTCGTCGTCATCGAGAACATCGCGCGCTTCCTCCGCCTCGGAAAGACGCCGCGCGAGGCGGCGGTGGCCGCGACGCGCCAGATCACGCTCTCGGTCCTCGGCTGCACGGCCACGCTGATCCTCGCGTTCGTTCCGTTGCTCGCGCTTCCGGGCACCGCGGGCCAGTTCATCCGCAGCCTCCCGCTCGCGGTCGTGTTGACGGTCGCGTCCTCACTGCTGGTCTCGTTGACCATCGTCCCTTTCCTCGCGAGTCTCTTCCTCAAGCCGGAGTCCGAGCACGGCAACGTCGTGTTCCGCGGGATGATGTGGGTGATCGAGGGCAGCTACCGGCCCGTGCTCGGCGTGGCGCTGCGCCATCCGTACCTGACGCTCGTGTCCTCCGCGCTGCTGTTCGCGGGCGCGATCGCGCTCGTGCCGTCGATCGGGTTCAGCCTCTTTCCCAAGGCAGGAACGCCCCAGTTCCTCGTGCGTGTCGAGTCTGCCGAGGGAGCGAGCCTCGCCGAGACCGACCGCGCCGTGCGCTTCGTCGAGGACACGCTCGCGCGGCACGACGAGATCGCGTGGCAGGTCGCGAACGTCGGCGAGGGCAACCCGCAGATCTTTTACAACCAGCCGCCGCCGAACCAGCGACCCAACGTCGGCGAGGTCTACGCGTCGCTGCGCGAGTTCCACCCCGACAGCTCGCCCGCCCTGCTCGACGCGATCCGGACGGAGCTGCAGGAGTACGCGGGTGCGCGCATCCGCCTGATCGAGTTCGAGAACGGGCCCCCGCTCGAGGCACCCGTCGCGATCCGCCTCCTCGGTGACGACGTGGAGTCGCTCGCCGAGGCGAGCGCGATGGTCGAGGCGGCGATGCTCGAGAGCCCGGGCCTGCGCGACGTGATCGACCCGGCGCGGGAGCACCGCACCGATCTGCGGGTCGAGGTGGATCGCGAGCGCGCCGCCGCGCTCGGCGTGCGGGTGCCGGACGTCGATCGCGCGGTGCGCCTCGCGCTCGGAGGGATCGCGGCCGGTCGCTACCGCGAGGAGGACGACGACGTCGCGCGCGACATCCGCGTCGTCCTCGCGCGCCGCGGCACGTCCTCCATCGCCGGCGCACCTCGACCGACGACCGAGGTGCTCGACGAGGTCTTCGTTCCCACGACGAGCGGGGGCGCGGTGCCACTGTCCGCCATCGCGAGCCTCGTCCTCGAGCCCTCGCCCACGACCATTCGGCACTACGACGGCGAGCGCGCCGTGACCGTGTCGGCCTTCACGCGGACCGGCTTCAACACCGATCGCGAGACCACCTCGCTCGTCGCGCGCCTCGATGCGCTCCAGCTCCCGGGCGGCGTCCGTCGCGTGGTCGCGGGCGAGGTGGAGAGCCGGCAGCGGAGCTTCGGCGGGCTCGGCACGGCCATCCTCCTCGCAGTCTTCGGCATCCTCGCCGTGCTCGTGCTCGAGTTCCGGACCTTCAAGGGCATGATCATCGTGGCGTCGGTGATCCCGCTCGGCGTGATCGGCGGAATGGCCGCGCTCTACCTGACCGGCAACACGCTCTCGTTCACCGCGATGATCGGCTTCGTCGCGCTCATGGGCATCGAGGTGAAGAACTCGATCCTCCTCGTGGACTTCACCAACCAGCTGCGCGAGGAGGGCCTTGGCATCGACGAGGCGGTGCAGAAGGCGGGCGAGATCCGCTTCGTGCCGATCCTGCTCACGACGCTCACGGCCATCGGCGGTCTCATCCCGCTCGCGCTCGAGCGCTCGCCGCTCTACTCGCCGCTGGCGTGGGTGATCCTCGGCGGGCTCGTGAGCTCGACGCTGCTCGCGCGCATCGTCACGCCGGTGCTCTACAAGCTCCTTCCGCCCGCGATCGAGAAGGAGCTCGATGCCGCTGCGGGCGCGAGCGCCTGGGCCCCCGTGACGGAGGCGCACCCCGCCGAGTGAGCGCGAGCGATGCGCTTCGCGGCGCCGCGGCGCTGCGATACCGTCGGCGCGTGGATCTCAAGCGTTGGCTGGCCGATGCGCTCGGGCTCACGTTCCGCCTGCCCGAGGACGTCGTCATCGTCGGAGAGCGCCCGCGGCTCGGAGCCGACCTCTACCACGCGTTCCTTCGCGCGCGGTGGTGGGCCTCGCTCTCGGCGATCGTCTTCTTCTTCCTCTTCGTGAACGTCGTGTTCGCCGTGATCTACTCGCTCACCGGTGGCATCGAGAACATGCGCGAAGGCTCGTTCGAGGACGCGTTCTTCTTCAGCGTCCACACGATGGCGACCATCGGCTACGGCTCGATGTACCCGGCGACGTTCCTCGGCAACGTGCTCGTGGTGACCGAGGCGATCGTGGGCCTGCTCGTCACGGCGGTCTCGACGGGGCTCGTCTTCGCGAAGTTCTCGACGCCGACGAGCCGCATCGTGTTCGGGCCGGTCGCCGTCGTGCACGTGGTCGATGGGGTGCCGACCCTCGCGCTCCGCATCGGCAACGAGCGCGGCAACTACGTGGTCGACGCGGACATGTCGCTCACGCTCATGCGCACGCGAAAGACCGCCGAGGGCGTCACGCAGTACCAGACGCTCGATCTCGAGCTCGTGCGCTCGCGGGCGCCGGCGCTCGCGCGCACGTGGAACGTCTCGCACCGCATCGACGCCAAGAGCCCGCTCGCGGGTCTGGGGCCGAGCGACCTCGAGGCGCAGGAGATCGAGATCACGCTCTCGGTCTCGGGCACCGACGAGACGACGATGCAGCCGATGATGGCGCGCCGCCGCTACCTCACGAGCGAGATCGTCTTCGGCGCGCGCTTCGCTGACGTGCTGAGCGTGCTCCCCGACGGCCGCCTCGAGCTCGACGTGCGCAAGCTCGACAAGATCGTCCCCACCGAGCCCACCCCCGAGTTCCCTTACAAACACGGGGCTTGAGCGGTGGGCCGGCGCGACGCGGGGCGCGCGGGGGGTGATCACGGCGTTGCGGCGAGCAGCGGGCGCAAGAGCGCCCCGACCTTGGCGAACCAGGCGCGCTGCTCGGCGCGGAACGAGGGTTCGTCGGCGTAGCCCGTGACGCGGTGCCACTCGCGCAGGCTCGCCGTCGCGGTGAAGGTGCACGGATCGTCGTTCACCTCTGCTTCGACCCACGAGAGGTGGAAGCGGCGATCGAAGGCGAAGGCGTTGCGGACCGCGAGCGGGCAGCGGTCGAACACGACGGTGAGCGTGAGCACGTGGGCCGTCCAGAGGTGTCCCTCCGCGAGGCAGAGCGCGCCGAGCTCGGTGAGGCTCTTCTTGCGCGGGTTGCGGTAGGTGAGCACCGCGCCGAGGCCGAGGCCGCGCTGGAGCTGCTCGGCGATCGAGGCTGCCGTCGCCGGGATGCCGAGCAAGCGGTGCACACCGCCCTCGAGCTCGATCGGGAGGCCCCCCACCGCGACGATCGCGACGTCGGGGAGACTCCCGAGCTCCGCGCACAGATCGGCGAACATCGGCGGGGCAGCGGACGCGTCGGAGGACATGGCCCCGCGATCCTCACACGGGCCAGCCGCTCGGGAGCACGATCTTCGCGCGGCGGGCGCGGTTCCACGCCATGAGCGCCCGATCCACCGTCGGTGAGGTCGCGAGGTTGTGCTCGAAGTCGGCCACCATCCAGGCCGTGAGCTCCTGACCCGTCAGGGTCGCGTCGAAGCGGGTCTCGGGCGCGCCCGCGAGGCCCTCGTGGATGAAGCGCGGCTCGTCCTTCATCGCCGCCCAGCAGCGATCGACCATGGCCCGATCGTTCTCGAGCATCGGCGTGTAGTACTGGACCCACGCCATCGTCGCTGGATCCTCGCGAGCCCAGCGCGCGATCCACCGCTTGTGCAGGAGCTCGTCCACGCGCAGCGCGATCTGGAGCGTGCTCTTGCCGCGCATGACGGTCGTGGTCATCGGGACCGCGCAGCGTCCGTCGATCCACGCGCGGAGCTCGGGGAAGCGCTCGTGGAGCCACTTCACGTAGACGAACTCGCACAGCGTGAGCACGACGATCTCGCCGCACATCTGTGCCTTCTTGTAGTCGCGCCGGTCTTCCTCGGACTCGAGGTCGCGCGGGTGCGGCAGGCCCCAGAGTTGATGGAGGCAGTCGTGGACGCGATAGATGATCGAGCGCATCCGTGACTCGTCGTCGCAACGCCCGATGCGCACCGTCGGCGGGATCGGCGTCCAGCGCGGCGCCCACGGACAAGGCGTGGGGCTGAGGGTGGCGCCCGTCTCCAGGATGCGCGCACGGATGCCTCCCCACGCCGGCGGGAGGGCGCGCGCGGTGAAGTCCTCGATGTCGAGCAGGTCGTAGGCGCCGAGCCAGTCGCGGAGCTCGGGCTGTTCCGCCTGGATGGTGTCGAGCTGTCGCATCGAGCCCCGGTTCTGCCACGTGCACGTGGCTGCGCCCGTCGGACGCTCGAAGTCGAAGTCGAAGCCGAGCTCGATGCGATCCCGCCTCACGGACGCAGGAGATCGGCGGGGATCGGTCGGTGCTCGCTGCGCGCGAGGAAGCGGATCTCGCGGTCCCAGACGTCCGCGGAGATCGAGAGCGGAGAGGCACTCGTTGCGCAGCGGTACGCGGCCGTCGACCAAGGAAGGAACGCGACCCGCGAGGCGGTCTCGTCGCGGACTCGCTCTCCATGCGGCGTCGCGACGCGCGTGGCGAGCAGCGCCTCGGCTTGCGCGCCGAAGGTCGCGACGTCGTCCTCGAGGCGTCGGCGCCGACGCACCTCGGTCACCGACACGAGTGCGGGGCACCGGCCCTCGAGCAGCGACGCGAGCCATCGATCGTGACCGTCGATCACGATCTCGAGGCCCGCCGCGCGCCAACCGAGCGTGATCACCGGCGGAAGCGCAACGCGTCGCGCGAGCTTGCGATACCAGCGCACGCGCGCATCGTCGGCGCGTGAGACGAGGCGTGTGGGTACGAGAGCCGATGCGGCTCTGCTCCAAGCGATCTCGGCGTCCGTCGCGTAACGAGCGAGCTCGACGAGCTCGTGATGCGCGTGGGTGATCGGCAGCGACGGAACGTACTGCACGACGTGGCTCGAGCCGCCTCGCCACGGCGATGGCGCCTGCTCGTCGCGCAGTGCTTCCAGCACGCGCCGTGGCCACGACTCGCCGTCGCGGAGCGGGCGTGCGTCGAGGTGGAACCGTCGTGCGGGGCGTCCGGGCGCGATCCACCACGCGAGCGCGTAGGACCCTTCGATGGTGCGGAACCAGACGCGCGGCTCACCGGCCCAGAGGAGCCGCCCGCGTCCACACGGAGAGCGCTCGAGGCGGAGCGCTGCGGGCGCACGCAGGCCGAGCGACTCGACGCGCAGCGCGTCGCCCGCCTCCCAGAGCGAGTGCGCGACGAGCGAGGGTGCAGAGTTCGACCGCGGCATGACACACCGGGCGCAGAGACGCGGGCATGCTCGAAACCGGACGATGGGTCGTCGTCACCTCGCGATCGCGCGAGCGGTGGCCTCAGGGTGCCGGCGGAGCGAGCCACCGGAGGGCCCGATCGGCGAGCACGATCACGCCGGCGAGGGCCGCGAGCGCGAGCGGGATGTCGACGAGGGGCTGCGCGTTCGGGTGCTCCATCCACCAGGTGCTGGCCGAGGTCGGAATCACGGCGAGGACGAAGCGCTCGAGAAGGACCAGGCCATAGAGAAGGCCGAGCGCGAGCGCGATGGCCGCGACGCGCACGGCCGCGCGCGCGAGGAAGAGGCGCGCGAGCGAGGGCTTGGACGGAACGGGCCGCGTCATGCCCCGCGGCTCAGCGCGCGATGGGCGCGCGGCTCGTCACGTGCTCACGCAGCTCGGGCGGGATGTGGCCGCTCTTCTGGAAGCCGCGCATGTGGAGGATCGGCTCACCACCGAGGTCGGCGATCGTGCGGCCGAGCACGCGCTCCGTGTAGGCCTTGGGGTGGAAGACGTGCAGGCGCACGGGCTCCTCGCGCCGGGCCTCGGTGGGGCTCGCGTCGGGCAGCTGGCGCAGGAGCTCGAACAGCGCGTCGAGCGAGTTCATCTTCATGTACGGGCAGGTCGCGCAGCCGCCCTCGACCGAGCAGCCCTCGCCTCCGGCCACACCGGGCACGACGAGGAGGTTCGGCTCGTTCGTGCGGGCGATCGCCTCGCTCGCGACGGGGAAGACGATCTCGCACGCGACGTCGCCGCGGCCCGTCTCCTTCAGGCACGCCTGCACGGCGCCGACGATCGAGGTGACCATGCCGGTCTCGGTGCCGAGCACGAACGAGAGCGTCGAGGCGCCCGCGCGGCCCGCGGCCTCGCGGATCTTCTTGGTGATGAAGGTGAGGATGTCGCTCGTGCTGCCGACCACACCGCGGCCCTCGCGCCGCGCCGCGAGCGCGAGCTCGAACATCTCGCTCGGCACCTCGAGGTGTGCGGTGACGAACGCGTGCGGGTAGTGCGTACGCACGCGCTCCGCGACCTCCGCTCCGAACATGTGGTGCACGATGCAGTGCCCCTCGTCGAAGCAGTGGAAGCGCGGAAGGAGGCGCTCGATCGACGCCACGTCGTGCGCGGGGTGCACGGCGCGCACGGCGTCGTCGCCCAGCAAGGTCAGCGTGCGGAAGAGCCTCGAGAGGTTGCGGCCCATGTACGTGTCGGGGCCGAAGAAGACCTCCACGTCGGGGATCTCGGCGAAGGCCGTGAGGATCGTCTGGACGACGTTCGAGCTCGTCACGGTGATGGTCGGCACGCGCGCGTGCGCCTCGGCCTTCGTGCGCAGGCTCGTGTTGATGTAGACGACGTGCAGGGCCCGAGGCACCGACGCGGCGCGATCGAGGAACGCGAGGTAGCGCGTGCTCTCGGCCGCCTCGGCGAGCGAGCAGCCGATCGGATCGGCCGCGACGCGGTAGACGGGCGTCGCGTGGTGACCGGCCTTGTCGAGCATCGCGCGCGCGTTCTCGCTCATGAAGTCCACGCCGAGCACGACGATGCGCTCGGCGCCGGGCGCGGTGGGTGAGCCGTCGACCATGGCCACGGCCTTGTCGGCCATGAGCAGCGAGTCGGAGATGTGCACGTGCGGCCAGCCGAGGCGCGCGAGCACACCCTGGAGCTCGGGCGCCATGTAGTAGTGCGCCACGATCCCCGCGTTCTTCCGGCGCACGAGCGCGTCGAGCTCGGCGACGGTGCCCGGATCGGGATCGAGGAACTCGGCCTGCGCCTCGGCGAAGCTGCCCTTGGCCTCGAGGCGATCGGCGTGCACGACGAGCGCAGGGAACGTGGTCTCCGACATGCGGGCAATCGTGCGGCCCTCGTCGCGCGAGCGCCAGAGCCGACCGTGGTACTCCTGCCCGCATGTACGTGCTCGTCCTCAACGCGGGATCGTCCAGCCTCAAGTACCAGCTCGTCGCGCCGGCCTCCGGCGAGGTCGCGCTCGCGGGGACCATCGAGGGTCTCGGCCCCGCCAAGACGCACGAGGCCGCGATCGCCGAAGTGCTCGCGTCGCTCGGCGGTCGCGCCGTGGGCGCGGTGGGCCACCGCGTCGTGCACGGCGGTGAGCGCTTCGTCGACGCGACGGCGATCGACGACGACGTGATCGCTGCGATCGAGGCGCACGTGCCGCTGGCGCCGCTGCACAACCCCGCGAACCTCGCAGGCATCCGCGCGGCGCGCGCCGCGCTCGCGAGCGTGCCGCACGTGGCGGTCTTCGACACGGCGTTCCACGTCCGGATGCCGCGCCGCGCGCGAACGTACGCGATCGATCAGGAGCTCGCGGCGCAGAAGGGCCTGCGTCGCTTCGGCTTCCACGGCACCTCACACCGCTTCGTCGCCGAGCTCGCCGCGGCGCACCTCGGTCGCCCGCTCGCGGAGCTGCGCATCGTGAGCCTGCACCTCGGCAACGGCGCCAGCGCGTGCGCGATCGAGAGCGGTCACAGCGTCGAGACCTCCATGGGCCTCACGCCGCTCGAGGGCCTCGTCATGGGCACGCGGCCCGGCGATCTCGATCCCGGCATCGTGCTGTCGCTCGCGCGCGAGCTCGGTCTCGAGGAGGCCGAGCGGGTGCTGAACCAGAAGAGCGGGCTCCTCGGTCTGAGCGGGCTCTCGAACGATCTCCGCGCGGTCGAGGCGCGCGCGGCCGAGGGGGACGATCGTGCGCGCCTCGCGATCACGGTCTTCGCGCACCGCGTGCGCAAGTACGTGGGCGCGTACGCGGCCGTGCTCGGTGGCCTCGACGCCGTCGTGCTCACCGGCGGCATCGGTGAGAACAGCGTGACGATGCGGCGCCGCATCCTGCAGCGCCTCGACTTCCTCGGTGTCTCGCTCGACGAGGATCGCAACGCCGACGCGCGCGTCAGCGATGCGGCGCCGGTCTTCGACATCAGCGCCTCGACTTCACGCGCCAAGACGCTCGTCATCGCGACGAACGAGGAGCTCCAGATCGCACGCGAGACCGCGGCGGTGGCCTCGGCGAGCCGGACGAGCGCGAGCGCGCGGCCGATCCCCATCGCGATCAGCGCGCGCCACGTGCACCTCGATCGCGCGGCGATGGACGTGCTCTTCGGGCCCGGCTCCGAGCTGACGCCCGCCAAGCCCCTGTCGCAGCCGGGGCAGTACGCGGCCGAGGAGCGCGTCACCGTGCTCGGCCCGCGCGGTCGGCTCGAGCGCGTGCGCGTGCTCGGTCCGCTCCGCAAGGCCTCGCAGGTCGAGGTCTCTCGCACCGACGAGTTCGTGCTCGGTGTCGATGCGCCCATCCGTCAGTCGGGCCACACGAAGGGCTCGGCCCCGATCACGCTCGAGGGGCCCAAGGGCACGGTGCAGCTGACCGAAGGGCTCATCTGCGCGTGGCGGCACATCCACATGCACCCGAGCGACGCGGCGCTCTACGGCGTCGCGGACGGGGACGAGGTCGAGGTGGCCGTGACGGGCGGTCCGCGCGATCTCGTCTTCGGCGACGTGATCGTGCGCGTGAACGAGCAGTTCCGCCTCGAGATGCACATCGACACCGACGAGGCGAACGCTGCGGAGCTCAGTCACGAGGCCAGCGGTGCCCTCCTCGTCGAGCCGTACACGCCCGCGGCGCGCGGCGAGGCGACGGTGCTCAAGAAGCGCTGAGGGCGCCAGCGAGAAGCGCTGAGCGGCGCCCTCGTGTCCGTCGCTCCGCTCACCGTCCCCTCCCGGCGCGCCGGGAGGGGAGGGGCGGACGCGTTCGGCGCGCCGAGCGCGATCAGCGGCGGCGAGCGCGGCGTCGCGTGATCGCGAGGAGGAGGCCGAGGGCCACCAAGAGCGGCGTGCCGCTCGAGGAGCCGGTCTGGGTGCGGCAGCCGCAAGCGCCACCCGCGAAGCCGCCCGTCGTGAGGCCACCGTTCGGATCGAGGTAGTCGGGCGTGCCGTCGCCGTCGGTGTCGCGCGCGTCGGCGGGGTCACCGTCGCCGTTGGCGTCGGGGGCCTCGTCGTTCGTGTCGATGTCATCGCCGTCGTCGTCGACGTCGAGGTAGTCCGGCGTGCCGTCGGTGTCGGAGTCGCGTGCGTCCATCGGGCTCCGATCGCCGTTCGGATCGGGCGCTTCGAAGCGCGTGTGCACTCCGTCGCCGTCGTCGTCGACGTCGAGGTAGTCGGGCGTGCCGTCGGTGTCGGAGTCCTGCGCGTCGTCCGGCGCGTGATCGCCGTCGGCGTCGGGCGCTTCGTGCCGCGTGAGGATCGAGTCGCCGTCGTCGTCGACGTCCTGGAAGTCGCTCGCGTCATCGCCGTCGGTGTCGGGCACCGGCAGCGCCGTGCCACCGGCCGAACGATCGACCGAGTCGCGGATGCCGTTGTCGTTCGCGTCGGTTGCGCCATCGACGCGGCCATCGCCGTCGGCGTCGGTGCCGCCGCCCTCGATCACGTCGAAGAGACCGTCGTGGTCCGCGTCCAGATCGGTCGCGTCGATCTCGCCGTCGCGATCGGTGTCGAGGCCCACGGTCGACACGAACGCGGGCATCGGATCACTGTCGTCGCGATCGAAGCGCGCGTCGATGCCGTCCATGTCCGCGTCGGTCGGATCGTCGATGCGGCCGTCGTTGTTCGCGTCGGCGTCGGCGCCGCCCTGCTCGCGCAGGTCGGTGATGCCGTCGTCGTCGGAGTCGAGGTCGAGGCGGTTGGGCACGCCATCGCCGTCGGTGTCGGGGCCCACCATCTCCTCGCGACGCGTGGGGATGCCGTCGCCGTCGTCGTCGACGTCGTCGTAGTCGGGGCTGCCGTCCATGTCGCTGTCGGGGCAGTCACCCGCGCCGGGGCTCGCGGGCGCGGGGCACTCGTCCACGTCGGGCACGCCGTCCATGTCGAGGTCGCGCGGCGCGAAGCTCGGATCGAGGTAGTCGAGGATGCCGTTGTCGTCGTTGTCGCGGTCACCGCCGGACTCGACGCGATCGTCGGCGCCGTCGGCGTCGGAGTCCGTGTCGAGCCAGTTCGGGCGGCCGTCGTCGTCCACGTCGCTCTCGTCCGCCGCGGGCCCGGTGTACGCGTCGGCGTCGTCGCGCTCGGTCGCGGTGCGCATCCCGTCCCCGTCGTCGTCGACGTCCTGGAAGTCCGCGTCGCCGTCGGCATCGGTGTCGGGCACGGGCGCGCTCGCGCCGATCGTTCCGCCGCAGTCGGCGGGTGTGGTGCAGTCGAGATCGAAGGCGTCGTCGAGTCCGTCACCGTCGGTGTCGGTGCCACGGGGGCCGAAGTCCGCGATGCCGTCGTGATCGGCGTCGAAGCCCTCGAGCGCGTCGGGCCCGAAGTCTCCGTCGGCGTCGAGATCGAGGAAGTCGGGCCCCTCGGCCATGTCGGTGTTCGGCACCGGCAGCGGGCTCGCCTCGACCGTGTCACCGAGGCCGTTGCCGTTCAGGTCCGCGAATCCGAGCAGCGTGCCGTCCATCGCGGGCTCACCGCCGCCCTCGATCACGTCGAGGAGACCATCGCCGTCGGCATCGAGGTCGAGGTGGTTCGCGATGCCGTCGCGATCGAAGTCCACGCTCTCGGGCAGCTCGGTGCAGGTGCCGCTCGCGCCTGCCGTGCAGGTGACCGCGCTCGGATCCTGGAAGTCGAGGATGCCGTCGTCGTCCGCGTCGTCCGCCAGGCCGGCGGGGAGCTCGGTCGCGTCGGGGATGCCGTCGTTGTCGTCGTCGAGGTCGACGTCGTCGGCCACGCCGTCACCGTCCGAGTCGCCCTGCTCGCACACGCGTCGCGTCGGCGAGCAGGTCTCGGTGCCGTCGCAGTCCGCGTCCGTGAAGCAGCCCACGCACACGCGCGCGCCCGTGTCGCAGATCGGCGTCGCGGGAGTGCCCGCGCAGTCGGCGTCGTCGGTGCAGCCCGGTACGCAGGTGCTCGCCGGTCCGCAGATCGTGCCCATCGCGCAGTGCGTGTCGTCGGTGCACTCGACACAGCTCCGCGTGCCGGTGCCGGAGGTCGCGCAGATGGGCGCGCCCGCCGTGCAGCCGTTGTCGCGCATCCCGCCGCTCGCGCTGTCCTCGCAGGGCACGCACGCGCTCGCGCCGCCCGAGCTCAGACACGCGGGCGCCGCTGCGGTGCAGCCGAGATCGAGGCCACCCATCGTCGTGTCCGAGCAGGGCTGACAGCGGCTCGAGCCACCGCTCGAGAGGCACAGCGGTGCGCCCATCGAGCAGCCCGAGTCGGTGCCGGTGCCCATCGCGTCATCGACGCAGGGCACGCACATCGCGGGGCTCGTGCCGTTGCAGACACCGCCCGCGCAGGCCGTGCCCGCCGCGATCGTGGTGCGCATGCACATCGTGCTGACGCAGCGATCGGAGGTGCACTCGTTGCCGTCGTTGCAGTCCGCATCGGCGAGGCAGCCCGCCATGCACATCCCCGTGCCGGTGTTGCACACGGGCGTCGCGCCGCTGCACTGCGCGTTGGTCACGCACTGCACGCACAGGTTGGTCGGCGCGCCCGAGCACACGAGCCCCGCCGCGCAGCTGCCCATCATCCCCGCGGCCACGGCCGGGTTCGAGCAGACGCCCGCGGTGCAGGTGTCGGTCGTACACGCGTTGGCGTCCGCACACTCGCTCGCGGCGATGCAGCCGCGGCAGGTGCTCGTGGCGCCATCGCAGAACGGCGTCGCGCCGCCGCACTGGGCGTTGCTCGTGCACTGCACGCAGAGGCGCGTGGTCGTGTTGCACACCGGCGTCGCGCCGCTGCAGTTGGTGTCCGAGAGGCACTGCACACAGACGTTGCTCGCCGTGTCGCAGACGGGCGTGGCGCCACCGCACTGCGCGTTGGTCACGCACTCCACACACATGTTGGTCGGCGCGCCGGAGCACACGCGGCCTGCCGCACAGCCGCCCATCGAGCCGGCCGCGACGGCGGGGTTCGTGCAGCGGCCCATCGTGCACGTGTCGGTCGTGCACACGTTGCCGTCCGCGCAGTCCGCGCCCGTCACGCACTCGGCGGGGCAGGGCGAGGTGAGGGGAGGCGCGCTGATCTGCTGGAAGCCTCCGGTGCCGCCCACGGCGGTGTCGTCGGCCGTGGTGCCAGTGCCCGCTGCGCCGCCCGTCACGTCGATCGTGACCGTGGCCATGCCGGTCGGCGTCGCGACGAGCACGAAGCCGCCACCGCCACCACCGCCACCGCCGTCGTCGCCCTGCATCGTGTCGCTGCCGTCACCGCCCTGCGCACGCAGCGTCAGCGACGCGAACGACGCGCTGTCGGTGTAGAGGAAGATCGCGCCGCCACCACCGCCACCACCACCGCCCTCTTGCGCCTGCACGCCGCCGTCGTCGCCGTCGGCGCGGATCGAGCCGGTGCCCGAGATCGAGACGGCGCGCACGTACACGATGCCGCCGCCGGCCTGTCCGCTCACGGCCGCGAGCAGGGCCGGATCGTCGAGCGAGCCCGAGCCACCACCACCACCGAGCAGGAGGCGGGTCGGATCGGAGTAGCCCTCGCCCGGCCGAGCGATGTCGGGATCGACGCTCGCGCCCGCACCCACGGAGCCGACGCCACCGGCGCGTCCACCACCACCACCGCCGCCGCCCGAGTCGCCGGCGACGGGGCATCCGCCCGCATTGCCGGGGCCGCCGCGCTCGGAGTCGCCACCGTAGAGGCCGGTCGCGCCCGTCACCACGCCCGCGAGGCGCGAGTACATGCGCGCGACGGGGCCCGCGACGCCCTCGCCCTTGAAGCAGGCCTGCGTCGTGTCGGTCTCGGTGCCGATCATGCCCGGCGGGATCACGGGAGAGCCGCCGCGGAAGCCCATGCCGGTCGTGTCGAAGGTGCCGTTGATCACGAGGTTGCGGGTCACCTCGACCGCGAGCACGCCACCGCTGCGGCCATCCCAGGGCAGCGTCGTGAGCGTCGCGCCCACCGGCACGGTGAGGTCGCGTGCCTCGACGATGCGAACCACCTGGTAGCGCTGGAAGCCCGTGCCGACGTTGCCGCCGGCCGTGATCGCGTTGCTGCTCGTGTAGGTGTTCGCGAGCGCGCCGCGGAGCGGGAGCGCTCCGGCAGCCACCGGACCCGCGGCCCGCGCCAGCTCGTAGCGCCCGGCGACGAAGGTCGCGCCGGCCGTCGCGCCGCGACGATCGGCGCCGCCCGCGCCATCGCCGTAGCGACCGCCCGTCGTGCCCTGCTCGCGTCGATCGATCTGCACGCCCTGCATCTGGATCACGAGCACGAGATCGCCTGCGGCGATGGGCGCGCCACCGCCGCTGCGCGCGGCGTCGACGGGGATCGACGTCGCGCCGGCGGTCACGGTCGTCGTGCCCGTCATCGGGATGGGCGACGGATGGAACGTGTTGAGGACCTGCGTGCCGCTGATCGTGATGTCCGTGCTGCCTCGACCGCAGACCTGCGCGGACGAGGGCGTCGGGACCCAGAGCGCAGCGACGAACAGGACGGCGAGCCAGCGACCGAGCGACAAGCGATGCATCCGGGAATCGTATCGACCCCTCGGCACGAGCAGCAATCCCTGCGCTCGCGTTCAGCCCGTTCAGTGCAACAGGTCGGCGAGCACGGGCACGAGGCGCGCGCGGAACACGGGGCTCTCGGCGAGGTCCTGTCGCACCTCGAGCTCGAGCGCGCGCTTGCCGTGGCGGTCGCCGTGGTGCTGGGCGACGTGGATGAGGCCCGCCTTGCCGCTCCACGGCTCGTTCGCCGCGACGTCGAAGCCCGCGAGGCGAAGGCCCGCGATGACGCGCGCGCCGAGCTCGTCTTCGCGATCGAAGAGGATGCCCACCTCGAGCGAGCGGCGCTGGCCCTCGTACTCGTTCGTGAACGTGTGCACCGCGAACACGATCTCCGCGCGCGTGCTCGCCGCGACGGCGCGATCCACGGCCGCGTGGAAGGGCTCGTAGAGCAGGCCCATGCGCGCTTCCTTCGCGCGCGCGGCGAGGTCGCGGTTCATGGTGATCGTGCGGCCCTCCGCGACGTCGCGGAACAGCGTGCTCGAGTCGGTGGGACGGTTCGGGTCGACGAGCAGGCGCGAGAAGCGCGCGCAGACGAGGCGCGCGCCCACGGCCCGCGCGTGCTCGAGCGCGATCGCCTCCGCGCCGAGATCGTAGGCCCAGTGCGTGCCGCGGAGCCAGCGATCGGCGTCGGGCCACACGAAGCCCGTCTCCTTCGCGAAGCCCTCGGGCACGCGCTCGGAGGCGTGCTCGCAGGTCATGACGATGCCCGCCGAGCCGCCGAAGACGTGGCTCGCGTACGCGTCGTGGAGCTCGTGCGTCTCCTGCCCGCTCGTCATTCGCGCCCGCTCGTCATGCGTGGCTCAGAGGCACTCGCCCGTCGCGCGATCGCAGCGATCGAGCATGAAGCCGTCGATGCAGAAGCGGTCGCCGCCGTACAGGTTGCAGCGGGGCGCACAGATCGAGAACGTGCCCTCCCAGCAGGTCTGGTCGAGCGAGCCGACGCCCGCGCACTCGTCGTCCGAGAAGCACCGACAGGTGAACTCGTCGGTGTTGCCGTCGCCGTTGTTGTCGATCCCGTCGCAGCACTCGCCCATCGGACCGAAGGGGCTGCAGTCCGGATCGCTGCAGTCGGTGCGACCGTCGCAGTCGTCGTCGGTGCCGTTGGTGCACGCATCGGGGCCGAGCTCGTTGGCCGACGTCGGGGTGCACATGGTCATGCAGAAGGGGCGCGACGCGCAGTCCGGGTCGCTGCAGTCGATGCGACCGTCGCAGTCGTCGTCGAGCATGTCGCGGCAGCGGCCCTCTCGCATCGAGATGGGGATGCAGCCGCCGCAGGACGGATCGCCCATGCAGTCGCGGTCCGCGCAGTCGGGGGCGCCGTCGCAGTCCTCGTCGCGACCGTCGCGGCAGGCGACCTCGCGGTCCACGCAGACACCGCACTCCATGCTGCCGGCGCAGTCCGGATCGCCGCAGTCCGGGCGACCGTCGCAGTCGTCGTCGCGGCCGTCTGCGCAGAAGATCTCGTTGGGAGCGATGGGCATGCAGCCGCCGCACTCGGGCCGACCTGCGCAGTCGAAGTCCATGCAGTCGGGCGCGAAGTCGCAGTCGTCGTCGCGGCCGTCTGCGCATGCGACCTCGCGCTCGGACACCGGGACGCACGCGCCGCAGCCGGGGTCGCGCGCGCAGGTGGGGTCGGCGCAGTCGAAGAGGCCGTTGCAGTCGTTGTCGCGGCCGTCGAAGCAGCTGCGCTCGAGGCGCTCGTTCGGCACGCACATCATCCCGCACTCGGGCCGGCCGAGGCAGTCGGGGTCCACGCAGTCGAAGAGCCCGTCACAGTCCTCGTCGTTGCCATCCACGCACGAGAACTCGCTCGGCGCGCACATCGTGCACTCGACGCGGCCACGACACTCGGGGTCGCCACAGTCGATGAGGCCGTTGCAGTCGTCGTCGATCCGGTCGCTACACGAGACCTCGATCGGCGCGGTGGGCTCGCAGCCGCCCACGCACCCGAGCGAAGGATCACACCGCTGCTCGTCGCCGCAGAGGCCCGGGTTCGGCGTGAACACGCAGCCCGCGCCCTCGACGCAGCGGTCGTCCGTGCACGCAACGAAGTCGTCGCAGCGCTCGGGCACCGCCATCTCGCACAGACGCGTCATGGGGTTGCAGTACGCGAAGCCGTTGCACATCAGGCCGTCGTCTGGGCAATCGCGGTCGCTGGTGCAGCCGATCGGGCCTGCGTCCATCGGTCGTGCCGCGTCGGTGCGCGTGCCCGCATCCGGGTTGGGCGGCGCGCCATCGTCGAAGACGTTGAGGGTGGTTCGAGCACCGCAACCGAGGGCCGGCAGCGAGGCGAGGAGGGCGGCACAAGCGAGGAGGCGAGCGCGAGGCGAGAGGGAAAGCATGCGAAAAGCGTAGCAAGCCGATCGGGAAGTGGGAAAAATGCGCCGCTTCATGGAGAAAACGGCCTCTCTGCCCGCAGCGGCCCGACGCGAGCTGCCTGGCGTCGGTGCGACGACGCGCGTGGTGCTCGGTGCGATGACCTTCGAGCGCCTGGCCCCGGGCGGTGCGCGCGCGCGCGCGGAGTACGACGCTGTCTTCGAGGCGGCGGCCGCGCGTGGGCTCGACGCGATCGACACCGCGCCGCTCTACGGCTTCGGAGACTCCGAGCGCATCGTGGGGGACTGGCTCCGCCGCAGCGGCGCGCGCATGCGCGTGCTCACCAAGGTCGGTCTCGTCTGGGACGCACCGGACGCGCACGGTGACGTGCTCTTCCAGACGCAGGCCGAGGACGGTCGACCCCTCGTCGTGCGCAGGGACTCGCGCCCGCGCTCGGTGCTCGCGGAGATCGATCGGAGCCGCGAGCGCCTCGGTGTGGCGCGTCTCGAGCTCGTCCAGGTCCATCACCGGGATCGCAAGGTGCCGATCGACGAGACGATGGGTGCGCTGTGCGATGCATGGCGCGACGGCAAGGTCGCGGCGGTCGGCGTCTCGAACTACGACGCGTCGGACCTCGAGCAGGCCAGTCGCGCCATCGAGCGCCTGTCGGGCGGTGCGCTCCGGCTCTCGTGCACGCAGGGCCTCTACAACCTCCTGAGCCGCGAGGCCGAGCGCGACGTCTTCAAGGTGGTGCGCGCGCGCGGCCTGGGCTTCCTCGCGTTCTCGCCGCTCGCGCAGGGCCTCCTCACCGGCGCGATGGGGCCCGAGCGCGCCGTGAGCGACTGGCGCGCGCACACGCCGCTCTTCTCCGTGGCGAACCGCCGCGTGATCGCGGCCGCGATCGATCGCGAGCTCGCGCCGCTCGCGCGTCGACACGGCGTGAGCGTCTCGGCGCTCGCGCTCGCGTGGGTGATCTCCCGCGACGAGATCACGGCCGCGATCGTCGGCGCACGCGACGCCAAGCAGCTCGGGGCCTCGCTCGACGCGCTCTCCCTCGTCGCAGATCGCGCGATCGACCCCCGCGTGCTCGATCGCGTCGGCGACACCTTCTCGCAGCTCGAGCTCTCGCTCGCGCCGTCACCGCTCGAGTCGGTCCGCGCGCGGCTGCGCCGCTGGCTGCGCTGAGCAGCGCAGAGCGACAGCGCCTCGGGGGACGCCGCTCGACGTGGTGGCGATCACCGCCGACAGAAGAGGATCGACGCGTCGTTCGCGTTGCCGTTGCTGAGCGACGACGCCCCACCGCCGGCGACGACCTCGAAGCCCGCGGGCACGACGATCATCCGGTTGCGCCCCGGCCGCTCGACGACGCCCTCGTTGTTGATGTCGACGGTCTCCTGCCTTCCGAAGAAGCACTCGCGGTAGCCGCTCGTCGCCTGCGCCCTCACGTGCTGCGTCCCGAAGCACGTCGCTCCGACGACCACACCCGCGAGCGTCATCCCACCGACGACGACCCCGATCTTCCAACCTTCCATGGACAGCCTCCGTGCGCCGAGCGTCCCCGCACCGCGCGCGTGAACGAACGATGGGCGCGAGGCCCACTCTCGAGCGTGATCTCGCGGTGGGCGCTGCGCCGCAGCCGAACCACAGCAGCGCGAGGAACACGGAACCGACGCGACCCACCATCCGCTCAGCGTGCGGGCTCGTGGCCCCCGCAAGCAAGACGCGCGTCATCGGCCGGACTGCGCACGAGGTCGATCTCGTCGATGTGCGCGAACGTCGGCGGGGCCGACGTCTCTACCGCGTCGTGGCACCGCGTCGACGGCGAGGATTCGGTCCTCGGGCCGCGCGTGGTCGTTCGTGAGTAGCGCGGTCTCCTCCGTGCGCTGGCCGGCGTCACGCAGCGCCGGGCCCCACCTTCCATCGAACGACGACGATGCCGCCTCCGGGGCGCTCGTCCGCGTGTGCGACGACCTGCTTTCGGCCCGTCATCCGCAAGAGGACCTCGGTCGAGATCGCGAGCGCACGGATCGTGCGGCTCGGACCGTTGGGCCGCCCACGCAGCGTCAGCTCGGCGTGGCCCGGCGCGATCAGCCGGGCGCTGACCTGCCCGACGCTCCGCGAGCGCGCGTAGAGCGTCTGCGAGCGGGAGATCAGCGCCTCGTCGCTCGTGAAGTGGAGCAGCACCCGCCACACGGTCTTCAGCGAGCGCTCGGCCGCGCGCCGCACGGCCTGATCGAAGAGCAGCTCCGCGTCGATGCCGGCCTCGCGCGCCACGGCGTCGTGCATGGCGGCGACGCGGAGCTCCTCGACCCAGCTCACCGGCGTGACGGTCTCGAACTCCTCACGCAGGTCCGGCGCGAGCCGCGCGATGGCGCGCGCCACCACCTCGGGCCCGACGATGTCGGCGAGCCCCTCGCGAAGCGCGAGCACGGTCGTGCCGGCGATGCTCGGCAGCGCGGTCACTCGGGCAGCTTCGCGCGGACGGTGAGCGTCTTGCCGCGCAGCGTCGCGACGGGCGAACGCAGTCCGAGGGCACGCAAGGCCTCGGCGACCTCGGCGAGCAGATCTCGCGTCGCCTTCGGCGCGCTCGCGCGCGTCTTCCTCGCGCGAAGGCCCGCGGCCGCCCGCTTGATCTCGTTGGCGGACGTGCGCGCGATCGGCGCGTCGGCGAGCTCGAGCGGCGTGTCGGCCTCGGTCGTCGCCGCGGCGTAGGTCACGAGCGCGTACGATCTCTCCTGCCCGAGCTCGAGCGCCTTGTCTCGGGGCAGCGCATCGACGACGGCCACGAGCCGGAACGCCGTCGAGCGGGTGAGGCCCAGCTCCTCGACCACGAAGGCCTCGAACGTCGCGTGCCGCAGCGCGAAGAGGCGCTCGCGCAGGATGGTCCGCAGCGCCTCGCCGATGTCGTAGAAGTCCTCCACGATGCGCGCCTTGCGCCGCTGGATCAGCCGGACGAGCGCCTCGAGCTTCTGCGCGCGTTTCTCGTCGGACACGCGCTTGGCGCTGCGCGCGCCCTCGACGAAGCGGCTGGGCTCGGCGCGCTTGCCCCGCTCCTTCGCGGGCGCGTTCGCTCGCTTCTCAGAGGGTCTGGCCTTCTGGGTCACGGCCCCCGAGTGTGCGCGAAAGTACGCGGGCGCGGAACGCTTCGACGCCGCGCCTCTTCCCAGTCCCACCGGTGCGACCTCCGAGTCCCACTGGTGCGACCTCCGAGTCCCACCGGTGCGACTTCCCAGTCCCACCGGTGCGACGCCGTCAACGGCACATGGCAGCGGCGCGTGGACGACACGCGCCGGGAGGGAGAGCGCACCGTTGACGGCGCCGTGGGCGGCCATCGACGATGCGCGAGATGCGGCGACGTGGCGCTCTGACTCACCGTCTGCTCGCGCTGCTCGTGGTCGCGAGTGGTCTCGGCTGCAGTCGTCCGGCCACGCAGCTCGTGGTGGTCGTGGACACGGATCTGCCGCGCGCGAGCTACGGCTGCTTCGGCCTCCTCGTGTCGCGCGTCGGCGAAGGCGGTGCCCTCTCGGGCGCGAGCCGCCGCTTCCTCGATGCGGACGAGGTTCGCGTGCCGTTCTCGTTCGGTGTGCACGCGGCAGCGGACCGACCCCGCGTCGAGGTCGCCGTCGAGGCGCTGCCTCGCTGCGAGGACCCGCTTCCGGGGCAGCGCGTCGTTCGTCGCGCGGTTCGCACGGGCTTCCTCGAAGGGCAGACGCTCGAGCTCTCGCTCTTCTTGCCTGCCGCGTGTGGCGAGGGCTGCGAGGTCACCGAGACCTGTCCCGCGACGGGGCCGACCTGCGCGCCCATCCCGACGGTGGAGCCGACCGAGCTCGTGCCGATCACGCCAGGGCAGGAGCTCGCGGAGCGCGATGCGTCCGTGCCCGACGCGTCCACGCTCGATGCGCCGGACGCCGCGCTCGACGCGGGCCGAGGCACGGCGCTGCCGCCACGTCCGATCGCGCCCCTCTCGACGTCACGCACCACCTCGCGTCGACCGACACTCCGCTTCGAGCTCGCGGGTGGCACCGACGGGGCGAGGGTGGAGGTGTGTCGCGACCGTGCTTGCACGGATCCGATCGAGGTGATCGAGACATCCGGCACGAGCGCGCAGCCGACGAGCGACCTCGAGCCCGGCGTCGTGTACTGGCGACTGTTCGGCCGCTCGGGCGGCCTCTTCGGCGTGGACGCGGGGCCGACGTGGCAGCTGCACATCGGCGCGCGCTCGGCGCCGATCGACACGTCGTGGGGGACGACGCTCGATCTCGATGGCGACGGACTCGCAGACGTCGCGATCGGTGCGCCGGGCGAGGCAGCGGCCGACGGACGTGTGTACGTGTTCGATGGCGATGGCGAGAGCGTGCTCCTCGAGGCGCCGGGCGCGGGCGAGGCGTTCGGTCGTTCGGTCGCGAGCGCCGGGGACGTGGACGGCGATGGCTTCGCGGACCTCGTCGTGGGGGCCAACGCGGCGGACGCGAGCGCGGGGCGCGTGTACGTGTTCGGCGGCTCCGCGCTCGGTGTGAGCACCCTCGCGAGCAGGATCCTCGACGCGCCCGACGGCGGCTCCGGCAACTTCGGCTGGTCCGTCGCGAGCGCGGGCGACGTCGATGGAGACGGCTTCGGCGACGTGATCGTGGGCGCGCACCGCGCGATGGGCGACGAGGGCCGCGCGTACGTCTACCGAGGTGGTGCGTCGGGGCTCGAGCTCGCGCCGTCCACGACGCTCGTCGCGCGTGACGGGGCACCCGGATACTTCGGCGCGTCGGTCGCGGGCGCGGGCGACCTCGATGGCGACGGCCTCGCCGACGTGATCGTCGGCGCATACGGCGTCTCGTCCGACGCAGGCGCCGCGTACGTCTACCTCGGTCGCGATCTCGCCTCCGCAACGCCGATCGCGCTGCCGAGCGTCGATGGGGCAGGGACGTTCTTCGGTGAGGCCGTCGCGTGCGCGGGCGATCTGAATGGTGACGGCCATGCCGATCTGGCCGTCGGCGCGAGCGCGACCGCGAGCGCCACGGGGCGGGTCTTCGTGTTCTACGGAGGAGTGGGCGGTGTCTCGCCTGCCCCGAGCGTGACGCTCACGGGGCCGGACGGAACCGACGTGCAGTTCGGTGCGTCGGTCGACGGCGCCGGCGACGTCGACCGCGATGGCTATGCGGATCTCGTCGTCGGCGCGCCGCGCTTCATGTCGGCGGCCGGTCGCGCGTACGTCTTCCACGGAAGCGCGACGGGCATCGTCTCTTCGGCGCGCACCACCCTCACTGGCGTCGATGGCGCCAATGCGGAGCTCGGCCGATCGGTGTCGGGGCTCGGTGACCTCGATGGCGACGGCTTCGACGACGTGGGCGTCGGCGCGCCCAACGTCGCGATGCTCACCGGTCGCGCCTATTCCTATCGCGGCAGCGCGATCGGCGTCATGGAGTCGACGCGCGTGACGTACAGCCCCTCGGGCGGCACGGGATCCGAGCTCGGCTACAGCGTCGCGTCCGCGCGCGACGCTGTGCGCGGTCCCGCGAGTGGCGCATCGGGCGCGGTCGCGGAGGGGACCTCCTCCGCGCGCGAGATCCCGTCACCGCGGAGCGGTGCTTCGAGATGCGCCTCTCACGTCCAGAGCAGCGCGGCCGGCGCGAAGTAGCTCGCGAGGCCCGCGGCGCTGACGATGAGCGCCTGGACGCGTCGATCGAGAGACAGCTGGAGCACGACGCCGTTGACGAGGAGCGCTGCGACGCCGAAGGGCGCTGTCATCGTCGAGAGGACGATGGCGCCGAACGGGACGAGCGCGAGCCCGAGGAGCCACGGGGGAGTCACCACGCCAGCGACGATGCGGCCGTCGACGGGTGCGCTCAGCGGCCGAGGAACGTCTTGGCCACGCCCTTGCGGAAGGCTTCGACACCCACCGCGAGGCGCTGCGCGTACGTGTCCTTCGCGTCGACGCCCGCGACGTACGTGACCTGATCCTTGCCGTCGGTCGCGGCCTCGAAGACGACCTCCGCGATCTGCTCGGCGCTCGAGGCGCGCGAACGGCGCTCCGGATCCGTGAACGCGGCGAAGACCTTCTGGAGGATCTCGGCGTACGCCGGGTGCGTGCCCATCACGAGCGAGCGTCCGGCGAAGTCGGTGCGAATGCCGCCGGGCGCGACGGTCTTCACGCGCACGCCGAAGGGCGCGAGCTCGTACGCGAGGCTCTCGCTCCACCCCTCGAGCGCCCACTTCGTCGCGTGGTACGCGGAGTTGAGCGGGAACGTGACGAGCCCGCCGATCGACGTCGTCGCGATGAAGACGCCCTCGCCGCGCGCGCGCATCGCAGGCACGAACGCCTTCGTCGTCCGGATGACGCCGAGGAGGTTCGTGTCGATCTGCGCGACGATCTGCGCGTCCGTGAGCCCCTCGAGCGGCCCCACGAGGCCGTAGCCGGCGTTGTTGAAGACGACGTCCACGGGCCCGAGCGCGAGCGCCTGCGCGGCGACCGCCTCGATCTGCGTGGGGCTCGTCACGTCGAGGGCGAGCACCGTGATGCCCGGGACCTTCGCGAGCTCGTCGCCCTCGGGCTTGCGCATCGTCGCGATCACGCGCCAGCCCTTGGACGCGAAGAGCAGCGCCGTCGCACGCCCCAGCCCCGTCGAGGCACCCGTGATGAAGATCGTCTTGGCCATGAACGCCGCTCCTTCGATGAGAGTGCGGGCCTACCCTCGAAGGCTCGCCATGTCGATGACGAAGCGGTAGCGCACGTCGCTCGCGAGCACGCGCTCGAACGCCTCGTTGATCTTCGTGATCGGGATGATCTCGATGTCCGAGACGATGCCGTGCGCGGCGCAGTGATCGAGCATCTCCTGCGTCTCGGCGATGCCGCCGATCATCGAGCCCGCGAGGCGCTTGTTGCCGCCGATCAACGAGAAGGCGTGCACCGGGCTCGGCGCGACCGGCGCGCCGACGAGCACCATCGTGCCGCGCGCGCGGAGCAGCTTCAGGTAGGGGCCGTACTCGTGCGGCGCCGAGACGGTGTCCACGATCAGATCGAGGCTCCGCGCGAGGCGCTCGAAGGTCGCGGGGTCCTTCGTCACCGCGAGCTCGCTCGCGCCCAGGCGACGCGCGTCGGCCTCCTTGCTCTTCGAGGTGCTGAGCACGACGACCTCGGCGCCCATCGAGGCCGCGAGCTTCACCGCCATGTGACCGAGGCCGCCCAGGCCCACGACGCCCACCCGATCGCCGGCCTTCACGCGCCACTCCTTGAGCGGCGAGTACGTGGTGATGCCCGCGCAGAGCAGCGGCGCCGCCGCGGCGGGGTCGAGGCCGTCGGGGATGCGCACGACGTAGCGCTCGTCGACGACGATCGAGGTCGAGTAGCCGCCGTAGGTCGGCGTCTTCCGATCCATCTCGGTGCCGTTGTACGTGAGCGCCGCGCCCCGCTCACAGTGCTGCTCGAGGCCCGTCTCGCACGGGTGGCACGCGCGGCACGAGCTCACGATGCAGCCGACGCCCGCGAGCTCGCCCACGCGGAGCTTGGTGGCGTGGCTGCCGACGCGCGTGACGCGGCCCACGATCTCGTGGCCCGGCACCATCGGGAACAGCTCACCGCCCCACTCGCCGCGCGCCTGGTGGATGTCCGAGTGGCAGACGCCGCAGAAGAGGATCTCGATCTCCACGTCGTGCGGCCCCGGCTCGCGTCGCTCGATGGTCATCGGCGCGAGCGGCTGATCCGCCGCGATCGTTCCCCAGGCCTTCGTGGTCTTGCTCATGTGGGTCTCCATCGAGTGAAGCGGCTACGAGGGGTACACCGAGCGAGGCTCGGCGCGTCGGCGACGAAGTGGGATCTCGAGGTCTCGAGGTTCGCTGGATGCCGCCGCTGGCGCGGTCAGAACCCGATCACCCAGGGGATGAGGATCACCGCGATGATCATGCAGACGAGGTCGAGGCCCAGGCCCATGCGGAGGAAGTCGCTGAAGCGGTAGCCGCCGGCGCCGTAGACCATGAGGTGCGTCTGGTAGCCCATCGGGGTCGCGAAGCCGCACGAGGCCGCGAGGCACACGGCGATCGCGAACGGCATCGTCGAGACCTCGAGCGACTGCGCGGTCGCGTGCGCGATGGGAAAGGCGAGCGCAGCGGCCGCGTTGTTCGTGAGCACCTCGGTGAGGATCAGCGTGCAGAGGTAGATCGCCGCGAGCGCGCCGACGGGCCCGGTGCCGCCGACGAGCGAGAGCAGCGCGTCGGCGAGGCCTCGCGCCGCGCCGGTCGTGTCGAGCGTCTTGGCGATGATGAGCGCCGCGCCGATCGCGAAGAGCACCGACCACTCGATCGACCTGCGCGCCTGGTCCATCGAGGCGCAACCCGTGAGCACGACCAGCGCCGCGCCCAGGAGCGCGAAGGGCAGGGTGCCGAGGTGCGTCCAGGGCTCGAGGCCGCCGCCGACCACGACGAGCGCGAGGATCGCGAGGGAGATCCACGCCCGCTCGTGGCGCACGGGCGTCACGGACTTCACGCGCGAGACGAGGAAGAAGTCCTTGCGGTCGCGCTGCTGCTCGACGAACGAGGGCGCGGCCTCGACGAGCAGCGTGTCGCCGGGCCGCATCACCATGTCGCCGATCTTGCCGCCGAGGAGCTCGCCGTTGCGGTGCACCGCGAGCACGGCGGCCTCGTAGCGGGTGCGGAAGCGGCTGTCGCGGATCGACGAGCCCACGAGCGGCGAGGTCGCCGACACCACGCACTCGACGAAGATGCGGTCGTGCCGCGGCACGTCGAGGTCGCGCTCCTCCGCGTGCTGCACGCTGCGCAGGCCGCGGATGTTGTGCAGATCCGCGACCGACTGCACGACGCCGGCGAAGACGAGCCGATCCTTGCCGCGGAGCACGAAGTCGGGGCCGACTGCGGCCTCGAGATCCTGACCGCGCTGCACCTCGACGAGGAAGAGGCCCGGCAGGTGACGCAGGCCTGCGGACGCGATGGATGCGCCATCGAGCGGGCTCTCGGGCTCGACCTCGAGCTCGACGGTGTACTGCCGCGCGTCCGAGAGCTTGTCGCCCGCGGCCTGTCGTGAGGGCAGGAGGAAGCGCGCCGCGACGATCACGTAGAGGATGCCTGCGATGGCGATCGGCACACCGACGGGCGTGATCGTGAACATGCCGAGCTCGGGCACGTGCGCCTCGGCCATGAGGCCCTGCACCACGATGTTCGTGCTCGTGCCGATGAGCGTGCAGATGCCGCCGAGGATCGCGGCGTACGAGAGCGGCATGAGGAGCTTCGACACGTCGAGCTTCCGCATGCGCGCCCACTCCTTCACGACGGGCAGGAACATCGCGACGACGGTCGTGTTGTTGAGGAACGCGCTCGTGCCGACCACGGGCAGCATGAGGCGCACCTGCGCCGACTCGTTCGTGTCGGGCTTGCCGAGGAGCGGCGTGCCCACGCGGCTCGTGCCGCCCGAGTGCGTGAGGCCGGCGGCGACGACGAAGAGCGCGCCGACGGTGACGAGGCCCTCGTTGCCGAACGCGGCCGCGACCTGCTCGGGCGGGAGGAAGCTCTCGGAGACGAGCCGCAGCGAGGCGAGCACGATGGCCGTGAGCAGGAGCAACGCATCCGCGGCGGCGACGTTCATCGCGAGCGCGACGGTCATCGCCGCGACGATCCCGATGGTGATCCAGGCTTCCCAGCTCATCGGACCGCGACGCTATGCGGAACCCGCGTGCCTGACCAGATCGAGGTTCTCGCGTGTTCGATCCGATCGAGTTCTCGCGTCGCGCACGCGACAATCACTCGTACCTCCACGACGCGTCCCGGAATCTCGTCGAGCACGATCGCCCGCGTCGAGGCGGCGAGCGCGGTCACGAAGCGATGAGGATCGAGGAGACGTTCGCGCTGGCTGTACACGAGGAGGTCGTAGGACATGGATCCCTCCGGAGGGGACTGACGGCCCTACGGCGATCTCACCGGCGGAACGTGGGCAGCGTGCGCGAGCGTCATGCTCTCTGAAGTCATGAACGTGCGCCTCTTCCTCGCGGCTCTCGTGGTCGTCGCGTCGAGCGTGCCCGCGCGCGCCGAGCACGGTGATCCGTACCTGTTCGTCGCGCCGCAGCTCGGGGGTGGGATCCCTGCGAATGGCCGCATCCGGCTCTTCTCCGACAACGGCGCGGCGGGTCCGCTCTACGATCCGCAGGGGTACGAGCTCCGCCTGCGCGTCGGCCGCGCGATCGTCCCGCTGCGCACGGAGCGCACACGCCGCGGCTTCAACTGGGACGGCTACGGGAGCTCGAGCGTCAGCCTCGTTCCGACGTCACGACTGCCCGTGGGAGGGCTGGCCACGCTCGAGATCCGAGCGCGACCGCGCGGCGCGTGGGCGCCGCTCTTCGACGGCGGCTGGACGGTCGAGGCGTCCGATCGCGATCCACCGAGCTGGACGGCGAGCCTCGGCCCCCACCCGGAGTGGAGCGCGAGCGCGCGGCTCGTGGTGGAGGTCGAGGACCAGAGCGAGGTCACGCTTCGAGTCGACGTGATCGACGCGAGCGGCACGCGGAGCGAGGAGACCGTGCGCGAGTCCGGCAGCTCCGAGGACTGCGCGGGGTTCGATGCGTCGAGCGATGCACCGCTCGAGATCCGCGCCTATCCCGTCGACGCGACGGGCCTGCGCGGCGAGCCCCGCACGTTCCGCCTCGAGGAGTCCGTGGACTACGTGCACGTGTGCACGACGCGCCGCCCACCCGCCGCGAGCACGGGTTGGCGATGAGTCTCAGCCGTCGCCGCCGGTGCGGCCGGAGGGGGGCGCGTAGGAGACGCTCGCCTTGAGGAGATCGCGGTTCATGCGCGCGATCCACTTCACGCTGATCTCCTTGGGGCAGGCCGACTCGCAGAGGTAGTGGTTCGAGCAGCCGCCGAAGCCTTCCTTCTCGTGCTGCGCGACCATGCCGAGCACGCGGCTGTCGCGCTCGGCCTGGCCCTGTGGCAGGACGCCGAGGTGACCGACCTTGGCGCTCATGAAGAGGCTCGCGCTGGCGTTCGGGCACGCGGCCACGCAGGCGCCACAGCCGATGCAGGCGGCCGCGTCCATCGCGTCGTCGGCGATGGGCTTGGGCACGGGCACGTCGTTGGCGTCGGGCGCAGAGCCCGCACGCGCCGTGATGAAGCCGCCCGCCTGGATGATGCGATCGAACGAGCCGCGATCGACCGAGAGATCCTTGATCACCGGGAAGGCCGTCGCGCGCCACGGCTCCACGTAGAGCTCCTGGCCGTTCTGGAACTTGCGCATGTGGAGCTGGCAGGTCGTCGTGGCCTTCTGCGGGCCGTGCGGCTCGCCATTGATCACGACGCCACACATGCCGCAGATGCCCTCGCGGCAGTCGTGGTCGAACACGATCGGGTCCTTGCCCGCGAGCACGAGGCGCTCGTTCACGACGTCGAGGCACTCGAGGAACGACGCGTGCGTCGAGATGCCCTTGGCGTACTGCGAGTAGTCCTCGAAGCGGCCCGCGTCCTTGGGTCCGTTCTGGCGCCAGACGTGGAGCTTGAGATCGATGGTGTCGGACATTCGAGCCTCGTCGGGGGGTGGTCGGAACTCTTGCTCGATTCGACTCGGGGCGCCTCGCGGCGGGGTTGCGAAGCAACCCCCGGAGGGAGGGAGTCTGTGACGATCGAGCGACGCCGGGAACCGGGGCGGCGAGCCCCGAGCCGCGCCCCAGAGGGCGCGAACGACTAGTACTTTCGCTGGGCGAGCTTGACGAACTCGTACTCGAGCTTTTCCTCGTGGCGGACCTCGGCCTTGCCTTCGCCCTTCCACTCCCACACCGCCGCGTGCGCGAACTTCTCGTCGTTGCGCACACACTCGCCGCCGTACTTGATGCCCTTCTCCGGGTCGGCCTTGGTCTGGTGCTCCTCGCGGAAGTGGCAGCCCGCGCTCTCGTCGCGCTCGAGGGCGTCGCGGCACATCAGCGCACCGAGCTCGAAGAAGTCGTCGACGCGCATCGCCTTCTCGAGCTCGCGGTTGAGCTCTTCGCCGCCGCCGAGGATCTTCACGTCCTTCTTGAATTCCTCGTGCAGCGCGGGGAGGCGCTCGAGGGCAGCCTTGAGGCCCTTCTCGGTGCGCGCCATGCCGCAGTGGTTCCAGATGATGGAGCCGAGCTCGCGGTGGAAGTCGTCGACCGTGCGCTTGCCCTTCTGGCCGACGTCGATGAGCGTCTGCACGCGCTGCTCGACGGCCTTGATCGCGGCCTTCACCTCGGGGTGGCTCTCGTCGACGCCTTTGGAGCTGCCCGCGCCCGCGAGGTAGTGGCCCACGACGTACGGAAGGATGAAGAAGCCGTCCGCGAGGCCCTGCATCAGCGCGCTCGCGCCGAGGCGGTTGGCGCCGTGATCCGAGAAGTTCGCCTCACCCGCCACGAGCAGGCCCGGGATGGTGCTCATGAGGTTGTAGTCCACCCAGAGCCCACCCATCGTGTAGTGGGTCGCGGGGTAGATGCGCATCGGGACCTTGTACGGGTTCTCTCCCGTGATGCGTTCGTACATGTCGAAGAGGTTGCCGTAGCGCTCGCGGATCGCGCTCTCGCCGTCGCGCTTGATGGCCGATGCGAAGTCCAGGTAGACGCCGCGCCGCACACCGCCGATCTCGGGGCCCACACCGAGGCCCTCGTCGCAGACGAACTTCGCCTGACGGCTCGCGATGTCGCGCGGCATCAGGTTGCCGAAGTCCGGGTACTTCTCCTCGAGGTAGTAGTAGCGGTCCTTCTCGGCGATCGAGCTCGGGTCCTTCGTGCAGTCTTCCTTCTTGCGCGGGACCCAGATGCGGCCGTCGTTGCGGAGCGACTCGCTCATCAGCGTGAGCTTGCTCTGGTAGTCGCCGCCCTGCGGGATGCAGGTCGGGTGGATCTGCGTGAAGCAGGGGTTCGCGAAGCCGGCGCCGCGGCGGTGCGCGCGCCAGATGGCGCTCGTGTTGCAGCCCTTGGCGTTCGTCGAGAGGTAGAAGACGTTGCCGTAGCCGCCCGTCGCGAGGATCACCGCGTCGGCGAGGTGGGCCTCGACCTTGCCGGTCACGAGGTCACGCGTGACGATGCCGCGCGCGCGACCGTCGACCACGATGAGGTCGACCATCTCGCAGCGGTTGTGCATCTTCACCTTGCCGTTCGCGATGGTGCGGGCGAGGTGCGAGTACGCGCCGAGCAGGAGCTGCTGGCCGGTCTGACCGCGCGCGTAGAAGGTGCGGCTGACCTGCGCGCCACCGAAGCTGCGGTTGGCCAGGAGGCCGCCGTACTCGCGGGCGAAGGGCACGCCGAGCGCGGCGCACTGGTCGATGATGTCGACCGAGACCTGCGCGAGGCGATAGACGTTGCTCTCGCGTGCGCGGAAGTCGCCGCCCTTCACGGTGTCGTAGAAGAGGCGGTAGATGCTGTCGCCGTCGCCCTGGTAGTTCTTGGCGGCGTTGATGCCACCCTGCGCGGCGATCGAGTGCGCGCGGCGCGGGCTGTCCTGGTAGCAGAAGGCCTCGACGTCGTAGCCGAGGTCCGCGAGCGACGCGGCCCCCGCGCCACCCGCCAGGCCCGTGCCGACCATGATGATCTTGAACTTCCGCTTGTTGGCGGGGTTCACGAGCTTCATCGAGAACTTGTGGCTCTCCCAGCGCTTCTCGATGGGGCCCGTCGGGGCGTTGCTCTCGAGCTTCATGCTTCCTCGTGGTTCGCGAGAGGGAGTCGAAGACGACTCGGTGTTCGTGATGGGGGGAGCTCAGTCTTCGGCGGCGTCGGCGCCCGCGTCGTCGTCGGGGATGAGAAGGCTCGAGGGATCGTCGGGCAGATCCGCTCCGGCGATGCGCGTGAGGCAGCCGAGCGGGATCGCGACGTTGGCGCCGACGATGACCGCGACGAGCAAGAGCGCGGCCGGCTTGGTGCGGGCGTCCCACTGCGGGTGCTTGAGCCCCAGCGTCTGGAAGAGCGCGGTCGCGCCGTGGAAGAGGTGCAGGCCGAGGAGCAGGTTCGCGAAGATGTAGAACCCCGCCACCCACGGCACGCGCATGCCGTACACGAGGTTCTCGTAGGCCATGCCGCGGTGGAAGAAGAGGCCCGGGGCCACGCCCGCCGTGAGGTGCACGATGTGGAAGGCGAGGTACGCGAAGACGATCAGGCCCGAGAGGATCATCGTCTGGCGCGCGTAGCGCTGGAGGATGCTCTGATCCTTCGCGATCGCCGCCTCCACGTGGTAGCGGCCTGGCCGAGCCGCGCGGGCCTTGCCGAGGATGCCGATCACGAGCGCGACGTGCGTGAGGAGCGAGCCGAGCAGCACGAGGCGGGTGGCCCAGACGAGCTTCGGCATCGACTGCAGGGTCTCGGCGTACTCGTTGAAGTGCTCCTGTCCGAGGAACACCTGGAGGTTGCCGGCCGCGTGCACGAACGCGAAGCCGTAGAGGACGGCGCCAGTGAGGGCGACGAGCGCCTTCTGGCCGATGCTGGTCTGGGTCAGGGGGAGCGCTTTGGCGCCACGAATCATGGGGGAGGCCATGCGGTACCTCGTGCGGCGTGGCGCACGCGTTCGCGCTCGGCTCTTGATGGAGAGCGAGGGAACGGCGAGCCGTTCGGAGGGAGCCCTCGGGGGCCGAGGGCGCGCGAGCTATACACCCACGAAGGGGCTTGTCCAAGCTCGGAGCGCGCTCGTCTCACGAGCGGCTCCTGACCTCTCCACGAGCCGGAGGCGGCTCGCGTTACACTGCGGGGTCATGAGGCCCGAAGGTCCGAATCGACAAGTCGTGCTCGCCCTGTTTTCGATCGGCGTGCTCGCGTCGTGTGAGGCGTCTCCGAGCCTCGTCGAGGACGACGCAGGTGGCGGCGTCGATGCCGCGAGCCCGGGCCTCGATGCGGCGGGACACGATGCGCCGGCCGCGCCGGACGCGTGGATCGCGCCCACGGACCGCACGACGATCACCTTCGGCCCCGATCCGCTCGACGTCGGCCGCGAGCGCACGGTGTGCGTGATCGTGGACGTCGGCAACGACGTCGCGCGTCAGGTGAGCGCGATCCGCACGCACCTGCCGCAGGGCAGCCACCACATGATCCTCTACCGGACCGACGAGCCGGTGCGCGCCGAGCCGCTCACGTGCACGCCGTTCGCGGACGGCGAGGCGATCTTCATCGCGGAGACGCGCGAGGCGGAGCTCGTGTTCCCGGCGGACGCGGCGCTCGCGTTCGACGCACACCAGCACGTCCGCATCGAGGTGCACGAGGTGAACTACCTCGGCATGCCCATCGACGTGATGGCCTCGGCGACGTTCGACTTCCTGCCGCTCGATGCGCCGCCGCGCACCGAGGTGCAGCTGCTCTTCACGGGCGACCTCACGCTGAGCCTGCCGCCGCACGAGACGACGACGGTGCGCAGCTTCCACGTGCCCGACTCGGGCGCGCGCATCTTCGCGCTCACCTCGCACACGCACTCGCTCGGCACCTACGCGTCGATCGAGGACGCCGACGACCTCACCGACACGACGGGCACGTTGCTCCACGAGTCGCGCAGCTGGGCCGATCCGCCGCTCGATCTGTTCGATCCGCCCATCACGCTCGCCCCCGGCCGCGGCCTGCGCCTCACGTGCACCTACGAGAACACGCGCGACGACTGGGTCTTCTTCGGCCTGAACTTCGACGAGGAGATGTGCTTCCTCTGGGCCTACTGGTACTGACTCCGTTCTCGCGCCTTCGGCGCGGCCGGGGGAGCAGCTCCCCCAATCCCCCCTGCTCGACGCTCCCCAAGCCTCGCTCTCTCGCGCGCTCCTGGGGTTTGCTCTGCAAACCCCGCCGCGTGGCGCCCCGAAGAGATGACGAACCGCTGAGTCGATCGATTCGCTCTCCATCTCTCAGCTGGGGGGATCGACGTAGTCGACCTCGCCGCGGAAGGTGCGGAGGGTCGTGACGCCGCCCTCTTGGCGGAGGATCGCCTCGGGGCCGACGACGACCTTGCCCATGCCGTGGGGCGTGTCGACGACGAGCTTGGGGAGCGCGATGCCCGAGACGCGGCCCTGCAGCTCGGTCATGAGCTCGATGCCGCGCTGGAGCGGCGTGCGCAGGTGGCTCGTGCCGCGCACCGGATCGGCCTGGAGGAGGTAGTAGGGGCGCGCGCGTCGGGCGACGAGGCCCTTGAAGAGCGCGGTGAGCGTGGCCGCGTCGTCGTTGACGCCGCGCAGGAGCACCGACTGGTTCATCACGGGCAGGCCGTGATCGACGAGCATCGCGATGGCGCGGGTGCTCTCGGCGGTGAGCTCCTTGGGGTGGTTGAAGTGCGTCATCACCCACGTGGCCGGGAAGATGCGCAGCACGCGGCAGAGCGCGGCGTCGATGCGCTGCGGCAAGGTCACGGGCGCGCGCGTGGCGATGCGCACGGTGCCGAGGTGCGGGATGGACGCGAGCCGCTTGAGGATCGCCTCGAGGCGCGGCTCGTTCATGATCAGCGGATCGCCGCCCGAGATCACGACGTCGGTGATCTCCTCGTGCGCCGCGAGCCACTCGAAGGCGGGCTCGAGCTCGGCGAGGGGGCGAGCGCCACCGTCTTGTCCGACCATGCGTGAGCGCGTGCAGAAGCGGCAGTAGACGCTGCAGCGATCGGTGACGAGCAAGAGGGCGCGGTCGGGGTATCGGGACACGAGGTGCGGCGCGACGGTGTGCGCCTCTTCACCGAGCGGGTCGCGGAGGTCGCCCTCCACCTCGTTGGCCTCCTCGCCCCGCGGCACGCACTGGAGGCGGATGGGGCAGCTCGGATCCTCGCGGCTGGCGAGGCCCGCGTAGTACGGCGTGATCGAGAGCGGCAGACCCGCGGCCTCGGCGCGCCGTGCGCCTTCGCGCTCGGTCTCCGCGAGCGTGAAGCGAGCCTCGAGCTGCGCGAGCGTCGTGATCGCGTGACGGAGCTGCCACCGCCAGTCGCTGGGCGAAGGATCGTCGGGCAGGAGGGAGAGCGGCGTGGACACGAGGGGGCCGACCGTGGATCCGCGACCTCACGCGCGCAATTCGAGCGTCGTTCGGGTCACGGAACGCGGACGGCGGCCGCGTCGTCGCGTGCGGCGAGGTGGCGCGCTACACCGCGACCGATGTCGTCCAAGAAGCCGTGGGCGTTGGTGCTCTGGCTCGCCGCGTCGGGCTGTGGCTCCGGTGGTGATGCGCCTGCGATCGAGACGCCGCCGAGCACCGCCGCGCCCGCGTCGGAGGGCACGGCAGAGGAGCCGGTCGCACCGCCTGCGACGGCGGCCGTGGACGAGCCCGTGCCGGCGACGACGCGACCCTCCGCCCTCGACACCGAGACGGCCTGCGAGCGGGCGCGGACCTGTTGTCCTCTGTTCGTCGACGCGATCGGGGATCCGGTGGAGGCCGAGCGCGCGCGGATCGCGTGCGAGCAGATGGAGCACCTGAGCGAGCTCGGCGAGGCCTCGGGCGAGGCCTGTCTGGCCGCGCTCGACGGGTGGCGTCGTGCCCTCGAGCTCGCGGAGCGCGAGGTGCCTCTGTCGTGTCGGTGATGAGTCGCCCCTCCGCGCGAGACTCCGCTACCATCCGGCGCGCGTGCCCAGAGAGGCCGAGGAGCGACGACGAACCGTCGACATGAGCGACCCGCGATGAGCGATCACTGGGACTTCTACTTCTTCGTCGTCGAGGACAAGCCGTGCTCCACGATGCTCGACCTCGGGCTCGTGAGCGACGCGCCCGTCGCGTCGAAGCCGTGGCTGCTCTCGGTGCGCTTCCCGCTGCTGCGCCCGCGCGCCGATGGCCTCACCGACAACCAGGAGGCCGAGGAGCTCGGCAAGATCGAAGAGGCCCTCGTGCGGGCGCTGCGCACCCACTGCGACGCGCAGTTCGTCGGACGCATGACGTGGAACGGCACGCGCGATCTGTTCTTCTACGCGCCGCGCACCGAAGGCATGGGCGCAGCGCTCGGCGAGGCGCTCGGTCCGTCACCCACGCGGCGCGTGATGAGCCAGGTGCGCGAGGACAAGGAGTGGCAGCACTACATCGAGGTGCTCTTCCCCGGCCCGGTCGAGCAGCGGTGGATGGCCGATCGGCGCGTCGTCGACGAGCTCAAGAAGGCCGGTGATCGCCTCGAGCACGCGCGGCCGATCGACCACTTCGCGACATTCACGCGCGAGCTGCACGCGCGCAGCTACGCGGCGGCGTGCGAGGGCCTGCGCTTCGAGGTGGAAGCGCGCGAGCTCGACGACGGCAGCGGCTGGTCGGTGCGCGCGACGCGCGTGGACCCGGCCGAGCTCGCGCACGTGCACGAGGTGGCCACGAGCCTCTTGCTGCTCGCGGAGGAGCACGACGGCAAGTACGACGGCTGGGGCTGCCCGGTGAAGAAGGACACGGACGCCTGACGGCGTTCACAAGAGCGGAGAGAACAGGCGCGCCGCGCTCTCGCCGAGCCGATCGGTGAACGGCTTGTCCCTGAGCTCGCGCACCTTCACGACCTCCGACTTCTCGAGGTCCGACTCGAACGCGCGCGCGAGCTCTCGCGTCGTCCCTTCGTCGTAGATCGCGGCCACGACCTCGAAGTTCAGGCGGAAGCTCCGGTTGTCCATGTTCGCCGTGCCCACGATCGCGACGTCGTCGTCCACGACCATCGTCTTGGCGTGGAGCATCCGGTCCTTGTACTCGTGGACCTGCACGCGCGCGCGCACGAGCTCCGGGTAGTTCGAGCGCGCCGCGAGATCGACGATCGTGTTGTCGCTCGATCTCGGCACGAGCACGCGCACGTCGACCCCGCGCAGCCCCGCCGCGACCAGCGCTGCCATCATCGTCTCGTCGGGCACGAAGTACGGCGTCGTGATCCACACGCGCTTCTGTGCCTGCGTGATCGCGCCGAAGAAGAGCTGGTGGATCGCGTAGAGGTCGCGATCGGGGCCCGAGGACACGATCTGGACGAGCGCGTGATCGCCCTCGTGCGTGACGGGCACGAAGTACTCCGCGCTGGTCGGTGGCGCCTTGCCGCTCGCGAAGTACCAGTCCTCGAGGAACACGCGCTGCAGGGCACGGGTCGCGGGGCCGCGAAACGAGACGTGCGTGTCGCGCCACGCGCGCCCGCCCGAGCTGAGGAGCGAGTGATCGCCCGTGACGTTCATGCCCCCCGTGAAGGCGTGCACGCCATCGACGATCACGATCTTGCGGTGCGTGCGGAAGTTCGCGAGGCGAGGGCGGAAGCCCGACACCGGGTTGAACCACGCCACGTCGCCGCCGGCCTTTCGCAGCGGCTCGAGCGCGGCGCTCGAGAGCGAGTAGGCGCCGATGCCGTCGAGCACCATGCGCACCTCGACGCCAGCCTTCGCGCGCTCCGCGAGCGCGGCGATGATGCGTCGGCCCACGTCGTCGCCGTCGAAGATGTAGTACTCGACGTGCACGTGATGCCGGGCTGCGCGGATCGCGGCCTCGAGCGCGTCGTAGAGCGCGTCGCCCTCGAGGTAGAGCGTCACGTCCGTGGCGGGCAGCGGTGGCGACTCACCGGCCGCGATGGCCATGCGCGCGAGGCTCGACCAGCGCGGATCCTCGAGCTCCTGGTCGAGCTCCCGCATCGCGCGGAGGAGCAGGCGCGAGCCCTCCTGCCGGCGCATCTTGCGGCGACGCAGGCGCCGCGGACCGAAGAAGTAGTAGACCAGGAGCCCGACGAACGGCAGCCACGCGAGGATGCCGATCCAAGCGAGCGTCGCCGCGGGTGATCTGCGGTCGAGCACGAGCGCGACCGTGACGACGATCACCCACGTCACCTCGAGCAGGGGAAGGATCGTCGTCCAGAACGACATCAGGCCTCAGCGCTGCGCTCGAGCACACCCGGGCGCCCACTGCGGGGCGCGTGATCCACTGCCCACGACGACCCGCCGGCTCGACGCACGCTCAGGCCACGCCGAGCAGCTCGACCTCGAAGACGAGCGTCGCGCCACCCGGGATGACCGGGGGAAAGCCGCGCGCGCCGTAGCCCATGTCCGCCGGCACCACGAGCTTGCGCTTGCCGCCGACGCGCATCCCGAGCACGCCCTCGTCCCAGCCGCGGATCACCTGGCCACGCCCGAGCGTGAAGGAGAACGGCTCGCCATGGTCGCGGGACGCATCGAACTTCGTGCCGTTCGTCAGCGTGCCCACGTAGTGGACGGTGATCTTCTTGCCGGCCACGGCCTCAGCGCCGGTGCCCACCACGAGGTCGGTCTTCTCGAGCATCGTGGCTTCGTAGTCCGATTCGTCGCGCATGGGAAGCCCCGGTCCGGACCGACGCAACGCCCCGCGCGAGGCGCCGATGAAGGGGCCATGTCTCTCCTCACGACGCTCGAGCCCGACGACGCGGGCTATCCACGCGAGCTCACACGGCTGAGCGATCCGCCTGCGCGCCTGAGGGTGCGAGGCACGTTGCCCTCCCTCGCGCGTGCGGTGGCGATCGTCGGCACGCGGCGGCCCAGTGAGCGTGGCCTCCACGTCGCACGAAGCCTCGCGCTCGAGCTCGCGCAGGCCGGCTGCGTCGTCATCTCGGGCGGCGCGTTCGGGATCGATCACGCGGCGCACCTCGGTGCGCTCGACGCAGGCGCGCCGACCCTCGTCGTGCACGCGTCCGGCCTGAACGCGACCTATCCCGCCGAGCACCGCCCGCTCTACGACCGCATCGTGGTGCGTGGCGGCTGCGAGATCAGCGAGCGGGACGACGACGCGACGCCTCGTCCCGGCACGTTCCTCGCGCGCAATCGCATCGTCGCCGCGCTCTCTCGGGCGGTCGTGGTGGTCGAGGCGCCGCTGCGATCCGGCGCGCTCTCCACGGCGGCGCACGCCCGAGCCGTCGACGTTCCCGTGCTCGTGGTCCCGCGCGTGCCGGAGCAAGACGAAGCGCGTGGCTCGAACGACCTCCTGCGTGGCGGCGCGCTGCCGTGCATGGCGAGCACGGACGTGCTCCGCGTGGTCGAGGGCACGCCGTTCCTGCCGTTCCAGACGATGGAGCGGCGCGCCCGCGCGGAGCGGCCGCGCGCGACGGGCCGTGGTCGCGAGCGCGGTCCGTCGCGCCAGTCCGAGGCGCTCTCGCCGGAGGAGCGCGCCGTGCTGGCCGCGATCGAGGGTGGCGCGCGAGATCTCGACGACATCGTCGATCGCGCGGGCGGGGCGGTGGCGCGAGTGCTCGCGATCGTGGCGGATCTGGAGCTCCGCGGGCTCGTCTCGCAAGGCGCGCGCGGGACCTTCGAGGTCGTCGGTTGACGCCGTGGGCGCGGGCGCTACCCCTCGCGCCTCCATGACTCAGCTTCGATCCTCCGGCCCCCGATCCTGGCTCGCGGCCTCGTTCGCGATCGCCTCTCTCACCGCGGCCTGCGGTGGTGGAGAGGCGCCCGCCGACGCGGGCACGAGCGACGACGCAACTGCCCCGTCCGACAGCGGACGCACGACCGACACGGGCCCGGCGTCGGGCCTCGGCACGTGCGCGGCCCCGCGTCGCGTCACCCTCGCGCTCGGCGAGTCGATGACGATCACCGGCGACACGCGCGACGGTGACCCCGGCGCGCTCGCGCTCGGCGACGCGTGCCGCAACATGGACGCCACGACCGTCCCGCCGCAGGAGGTCATCGCGGTCGAGGTGCCCGGCTCGGGCGAGGTGGGTGTCGCGTTCGATCTCACGGAGGGCACGACCGCGACGTTCGACACGGTGGTGGAGCTGCGCACCGCGTGCGAGACGACGCCGACGAGCCCCGAGAGCTGCTTCGACGACGCCGGCGAGATGGAGCCCCGCAGCGCGGGCGCGTTCAGCGCGATGGGCGGGAGCACGATCTACCTGGTCGTGAGCGGCTACGCGATGAGCCCCTCCGGTGGCGCCGCCTCGGGCGCGTACACGATGCGGATCGAGGCGCAGAGCAACGCAGCGCCCACGCTGACGGCCGCGACCGCACGTCGCGTCGACGACGATCGCCTCGAGGTCTTCGCGACCGGCATGGACGCTGACACGAACGCGGTGGGTGTGGGCTTCCAGCTGCTCGCGTCCGACGGCTCGACGATCCCGCTCGACGCCGCGGTCCCCGACGATCTGGGTCCCTACTACTACCCCTTCGACGTGGAGGTCACGACGGCCTCGTTCGCGACGCAGCTCGCGACCGCGCCCGGCAGCGCCGACTTCGACGGCATCGGCGGCGCCACCTCGCTGCGTCTCTTCACGTACGACTTCTACGGCGTGCGGAGCGCGACGCGCGACGTGACGATCGACATGGTGAGCGAGGTCGGCTTCGGCGGCAGCTGCGACGCGACGCACCTCTGCCGCGCGCCCAACCTCTGCGAGGCCGGCGTGTGCGTGGCCTCGCCCGAGACGCTCGCGCTCTGCAGCGCGGCGACGGCGGTGACGCTGACCGCGCCCGCGGGCGCGGAGCCGAGCGTCGCGATGCAGTCGATCAGTCTCGCCCCCGGCGTGGGCATCGCGACGGGGCAGGGCTGCGAGTACACCTCGGATGCGATGGAGAAGGTCCTCGCCGTGACGGTGCCCGCCGGTGCGTTCGATCTCGTGGCGACCACCAACCTCGCGTCGAACCCGGCCGAGCTCGACACGGTCCTCTACGTGCGCACGAGCTGCGCGAACGAGACGACCGAGCTCGTCTGCGACGACGACTACGCGGGCGCGCCCGACGGTGACTACCGCTCGCTCGCGGTCGTCGAGAACGTCCCGGCCGGCACGCACTTCGTGTTCGTCGACGGCTACGCGCCGTTCGACACGGCCACGACCATCGCGCTCGAGCTGCGCCTGCGCCCCGTGCTCGCGACGGGCGCGAGCTGCGACCCGGCCGGCCTCCAGAACCGCTGCGCGTCGGGCGCCTGCCCGGCGGGCGCCTCGCCCACCTGCCCGTGACGCCGTGACCGAGGTCCTCGTCGTCGGCGGCGGGCTCGCGGGCTGCGAGGTCGCGTTCCAGCTCGCGGAGCGCGGCGTGGACGTGTGCCTCGTCGAGCAGAAGCCCGGCAAGCGCACGCCCGCACAGGTCGGCGACGGCCTGGCCGAGCTCGTGTGCTCGAACTCGTTCCGCGGCGCAGCGCTCACGAACGCGGTGGGCCTCCTCAAGGAGGAGATGCGCCGCGCGGGCTCGGTCGTGATGGCGATCGGCGACGAGGTGCGCGTGCCTGCGGGTGGCGCGTTCGCCGTCGACCGCGACGCGTTCTCGCGCGCGATGACGGGGCGAATCGCCGCGCATCCACGCATTCGCGTCGAGCACCGCGAGGTCCTCGCGATCCCCGCCGAGCGCCCCGTCGTCATCGCGACGGGCCCCCTCACCGGCGACGCGCTCGCGAGCGACATCGCGGCCCGGGTCGGGAGCGAGCACCTCGCCTACTACGACGCCATCGCGCCCATCGTGAGCGCTGCGTCGATCGACGGCACCAAGGTCTTCCGCGCGAGCCGCTACGACAAGGGCGGTGACGATGCGTACGTGAACTGCCCGCTCGACAAGGCGCAGTACACCGCGTTCGTCGAGGCGCTGCGCGCGGCGGAGAAGGTCGCGCCGCGCGAGTTCGAGAAGGTGAAGTACTTCGAGGGCTGCCTGCCCGTGGAGGTCATGGCGGAGCGCGGCGATCGCACCCTCGCGTTCGGACCGATGAAGCCCGTCGGCCTGACCGATCCGCGCACGGGCCGTTGGCCGTACGCGGTGGTGCAGCTGCGCCCCGAGGACGAAGACCGCTCCGCGTACAACATGGTCGGCTTCCAGACGCGCATGAAGTGGCCCGAGCAGAAGCGCGTCTTCGCGATGATCCCCGGCCTCGAGAACGTGGAGTTCCTCCGCTACGGGAGCGTGCACCGGAACACGTTCGTCGATGCGCCGCGCGTGCTCGAGGACGATCTGTCGATCCGCGGCGCGGCCGGCGTCCACCTCGCCGGACAGGTGGCCGGCGTCGAGGGCTACGTCGAGAGCGCCGCGTGCGGCCTGGTGCTCGGGATCGCGCTCGCGCGCTCCCTCCGTGGCGAGGCGCGCTTCGCCGAGAGCCTGCCGCCGCGCGCGACCGCGCTCGGCTCTCTCTGGTCGCACCTCCGGACGCCGAGCGACCGCTACCAGCCGTCCAACGTAATCTTCAGCATGTTCCCTGCGCTCGGCGCGACCCCGGCCGAGGCCAAGAAGCTCGGCAAGCGCGGTCGGTACGCGGTGCTGGCGGAGCGTGCGCTCGCGGACCTCGGGCCCTGGCTCGTGGCGGTGGGCGCGGACAAGCTCTCGACGGCGCGCGTCGGCCAAGAGCGCATCGACGACGAGCCCGGCCCGAGCGACCCCACGCCGCCCCCGGCGATGAGCTGACGGCCGAAGAGCGAGACACCATGACCGACGCAGGCAAGAGCGAGACGAAGAAGACGCCGTGGTACCTGCCGATCATCGTCGTGCTCGGTGCGGCGCCCGCCGTGTTCTCGCTCTACATCCTCTACTTCATCACGAACTACTCGATGGCCCACGACGAGGAGCGCTGCCCCTACGCGCACGTCGAGACCCGCGACGTCGCCGCGGGCGTGAGGGTGCGTGAGGAGAGCCGCCGCTGCATCGACGAGGTCGAGGAGCACCGCTGGCTCGTGGAGCGTGGCACCGCGCCGCCGAACGAGCTCGGGCGCTATCCGCTCGAGGCCGCGCAGATCGAGCAGGGCTTCCCGTGGCAGGCACGGATCGAGGAAGCGCGTGTCGTCATCACGATCGAGAACCAGGGCCGCGGGGAGATCGTGCTGCGCGAGCCGCGCCCGAGCGACGGGCCACAGGGGCCCTGAGCTTCGGACCCTCGGGAGAGACGCGATCTCCTTCCCGCCAGAGGCGTGCGGTACTCTCGGGGCGCGATGTGGAAAGACGTCGTCGGTCTCGTGCTCGTCGTGCTCGCGCTCCTGGGTCTCGGCCTCGGCGTGCGCGAGGTGACCGTGCGCGACTACGTCGCCGCAGCCTTGCTGCTCTTGGCCGGCGTCTCGACGCTCCGCGCGGGTGTGGGCCTCTTGCGCCCGTCGGTGGGCGAGTGAGGTGACCATGCGTCCGAGCATGCTCCGAGCGTTCGGTTGGGTCGGCTGCCTCGTCCTCTCGGGCTGTGGCGAGAGCACCGCCGCGCCACGTCACGTCGAAGAGGAGCGCGTCGCGAGCCCGACGGAGGTCCCGAGCGGTGATGCGCACGTCGGCGGCGACGTCGTCGCCACGGTCGACGGGATCCCGATCACGGTGCGCGAGGTCGAGGCCCTCGCGCGCGAGGCCCACCTGTCGCCGCAGGCAGCGCTCCGAGAGCTCGAGGACGAGCTCGTGCTCTCGCGCGCCGCGGAGCGCGCGGGCCTGGCTGCCGCACCGGAGGTGGCGGACGAGACGCGTCGGGCCGCCGTGCGTGCGCTCCTTCACCGCGTGATCGAGCCGGCGCACACGCCGGAGGCCGTGACGGACGCCGAGATCGAGGCGCGGCGGCAGGAGATCGCGTCGGGCTTGTCAGCGCCCGAGACGCGCCGGGCCTCGCACGTGCTCGTGCAGATCCCGCGCGACGCATCGGAGGCTCGCGTGGACGCGGCGATGCGGCTGGCGCGCCAGATCCGCGACGAGCTCACGACCGAGGCAGACCCCGCTTCCGCGCTCGATCGCCACACGGGGCACGAAGGCGCGTTCGATCTCCTCGTGGAGCACCTCGATCCGATGGCCCGCGAGCAGCTCGAGGCGCCGTTCGCGGACGCGCTCTTCGGCGCTGCAGCGCCGGGCCTCTTGCCGGAGCCCGTGCGCACGTCCTATGGCGTCCACGTCGTCGTGCTCGAAGAGGTGATCCCGCCGTGGGAGGTGCCTCGCGAGGAGTGGGAGCCGGCCCTGCGGCGGCAGCTCGCAGCGGAGGCACGCGCCGCGGCCACCGAAGCGCTCGTCAGCCAGCTCGCAGAGCAGACACCCGTGAGCGTCAGCACCCAGGTCCAGCCGCTGCTCGACCGCGTGACCTTCGACGATGGGGCTCGCGGCGATGCGCCCGGAGGCGGCTCCTGATGGTGACTGAGCGCACCTCGCGCGTCTCTCGCGCCGAGACGCCTCGCGACATGGAGGAGACGGGCTTCACGCCCATCTTGCGGCGGCTCGTCGCGAACGTTCCGGAGCTCCAAGCCGCCGTGTTCGTGGACGAGGAGGGCGAGTGCGTCGACTACACGGCGCGCATGGCGCTCTTCGACGCCAAGATCGCGGGCGCGCAGCTCCACGTGCTGACGCACACGATCGTGGAGACCGCGCGTCGCTTCCTCGGTGACGCGCACGCCTACCACGTCGTCGCGGACGCACGTGAGATCCTCGTCCGACGCGTGAGCGACGAGTACACGCTCGTGCTCGTGAGCGATCCGCCGGCACCGCTCGGTGCGCTCAACCAGCTCGTCGAGGGCGCCGTGCGCGAGCTGCGTCTCGAGGGCGCGATCGCGCCACCGCTCTGGGAGCCGCACCGCGAGACGCTGAAGGTGGAGATCCGCGCCTCGGCCGGGTGGGGATACGCGCCCACCGCCTTCTCCGAGCGCGGGCATCGTCACGAGCTCGCGGCCGTCGTGGGCCGGTGGATCGATCACGAGGACCAGGGCGCCGTCTGCTTCATGGTCCGCACGACGTCGGGCGAGGAGACCGTGCTCGTGCACAAGGCCCGCGAGGGTCGATGGCTGAGGAGGGTGGACGAATGAGCGCGACCACGAGGGACGTGCCCGCAGCGCGGCGCGCGGGCGTGCTCGTGCTCGCCCTGGCGGCGTCGGCGTGCAGCGGAAGCGTGCAGGTGCGCATCCTGGCGCCGGGCGAGGACTGCGCGCGGGACTTCGGCTCGAGCACCGCGGCGGCCAAGATCGAGACGTTCCTCGCGGCGACCGCCGCGCTCGAGCGCGAGGCCGATGTGGCGAGCACCGAGCTCGCCGCGAGCTGCGAGGCAGGCCTGCGCGAGGCGCTCGGAGCGAGCGAGCCGATGCCCGAGCGGTCCTGCGAGGCCCTCGGAGCGTGGGTCGCGACGGAGTCGGCCGCGCTCGCGGGCGGCCCGCGCCTCGGTGCGGCCACGCCGACGTGCGCGCCGCAGCACTCGGACTTCGCCGAGTGCGTGTCGCGCTGCGAGCTCCGCTACCGTCCCGACGACATCCAGGTCGTCACCGACGCGTCGGGCCTCCTCACCGCACCGCAGGCGAGCCCTCGCTGCCGTGCCTCGTGCGAGACGCTGCATGCCCTCGTCGAGACGTGCTCGGCGCCCGTCACGCTGGTCGAGGCCGACGGCCAGACCGATGCCGCGCGCGTCGCGCGCCTGCGTGCCGTGCTCCTGCACGTGGCGCGTGCGGCGGAGCTCGGCGCGCGTGCGGAGCGCGTGTCCCTCGCGGCACGTCGCCTCGTCGAGATCGCACCCGTGCTGCCCGAGGCCGCCGCCACGGTGAGCATCCGCGCCGTCGCGTGCGTGTCGGCGGCCTCCTCCGACGTGCGGCAGGCGGCCGACAGGCTCGAGGTCGTCGCAGCGTCTGGCCGGGCTGCGCGCGGGGCCGCCGAATGACCGGACGGCAGTGATGTCACGCAACTCGTTTGATGGGGGCGGAGGCCGCGGGTAGCATCGGGCCCGTGAGCCGTCGCTGCCCGAGCTGCGGGACCGAGTACGAAGACACGATCGCCTTCTGCGGCAACGACGGGGCCATCACGGTGCACGTGCAGGCGCCGGACGAGGAGCCCGATCGCAGGCTCGGTCGACGCTTCGGCGAGTACGTCGTCGTCCAGCGCGTGGCGGACGGTGCGATGGGGCGCGTGTACGAGGGCCGGCACGCGAGCACCAAGCAGAAGGTGGCGATCAAGATCCTCCACGACGACGTCGCGAAGGACCGCATCGCCGTCGAGCGCTTCAAGCGCGAGTTCGAGACGGCCAACGAGATCCAGTCGCCCTACGTCGTGAAGGTCATCGACTTCGGTGACACCGGCGACGGTTCCTTCTTCCTCACGATGGAGTACCTGCACGGCGAGGAGCTCGGCACGCTGCTTCGTCGCGCCGGCGCGCAGCCGGTGGCGCGTGCCGTGAAGATCCTCGCGCAGGTGGCCTGCGGCCTCGACGACGCGCACTCGTTCGGCGTCATCCACCGCGACCTCAAGCCCGACAACCTCTTCCTCGTGAGCACGCCCGAAGGAGACGAGCTGCGCATCCTCGACTTCGGGTCGGTGAAGCTCCAGATGGAGACGGGCCCCAAGCTCACGGCCTTCGGCACCACGCTCGGCTCGCCGTATTACATGTCGCCCGAGCAAGCGATGGGGAAGGCCGACGTCGACAACCGCACGGATCTCTTCGCGCTCTCGGCGATCACGTACGAGATGCTGAGCGGCAAGATCGCCTTCGATGGCCCCGCCGTCGCGCAGATCCTGATGAAGATCGTCAACGACATGCCGCCGCCGCTGTCGTCTCTGCGCCCGGGCTCGCCGGCCTCGCTCGACGACGTGATCGAGAAGGCGGTTGCGAAGGACAAGAAGAAGCGCCACGACGGCACCGTGGCCTTCGCGGCGGACGTGCTCGGCGCGCTGGGCCTCTTGCCGCCGGGAGCGCCGGGCGATCGCGCAGCGGTGGAGGCCTGGGGCAAGAAGCCTCTGGCGGAGATCGAAGCCGCGCTCGCGACTGCGACGCCGCGACCCGCGCAGGCCTTCGGTGCAGCGCCCGCCCCCGCGGTTCCGACGGCACCGGCGGCCTCGCCGGGCGCTGCGGTCGCACCGCGGGCACCCATGGGCCCGCCGAGCCAGGCCCCGAGCGCCGCGCCCGTGAGCAACGCGATGATCCTCTGGGTCGGCCTCGGAGGAGCGGCTCTGTTCCTCCTCTGCCTGGCCGGCATGGCCGCCGCGTACCTGTTCGGCCTGGTGTGAGCTCAGAGCGTGAGTCACTTGCATTGACTCACGCTCTGACGTTTCTTGCCGCAGGGTCTGGCCGCAGCCCCTCCCTCTCACCGAGAGCCTCCCTCCCGCCGAATCGAGCACGTGCCACTCGCATCGATCCATCCGAGTGCCACGTGCTCTCAGTCGCTCTTCGGAGCGGCCTGGGAGGGTGTGGGCTCTGCGGGCGCAGCGGGCGGTGAGCCCGCCGAGGGCAGCGGCAGCACGCCGCCCACGAGCGCGACCACGATCTGCGTGAACCAGACGAGCAGACTCGCGGCGACGGCATCGGACTCGGCGACGCCGAGCGGGCCGTAGAGGCGCGCGAACACCTCTTCCCGGGCGCCCGTGCCACCCACGAGGAACGGCAGGAACGCGGTCGCCATCGCCAGCGGGACCACGACCAGCGAGTCGGTCAGCGCGACGGTGGGCGCGAGCGAGCCGACGATCACGTGTCCCGTCCACGCGACCACCGACTGCGTGACGAGCGAGAGGAGGATCGCGACGCCGAAGGGGCCGTAGTGGACGATCGCGGGCAGCTGCTCGGCATACTTGCGCAGCGCGCTCGGCAAGCGCGGCGCGATCGAGCGACCGAGCGCGATCGCGACGACCGCGCAGGCGCTCACCGCGATGCCCGCGAGCGAGATCGCGGTCACGTGGTTCGACTCGGCCACCGGCAGCGGGAAGACGGTCGCGGTGAACGCGACCACGAGGAGCAGCCCCACGAGGCCGAGCACGCGATCGACGAGCACGACGGCGCCCGCGCCGGTGACGCCTCCCTCACCGAACGCGGCGCGCGACGCGTACCCGCGCACCACGTCTCCACCGACGCCGCCCGGAAGGCACGTGTTGTAGAAGAACCCGATGTAGTTGAGGCGCACGAGCGTGCCCAGGGGCGGCACGTGCGGTGCGCCGTAGGCGCGAAGGAGGATCCTCCACCGCACGCTGCCGACCACGAGGTTCATCGCGGTGGAGGCGCACGCCACCACGAACGCGAGGGGCGACACGCGCAAGAGGGCGCCGCCGACGGCGCGCACGTCCACGCGCAGCGCGACGTACGCGATGGCCGCGAGCGTCGTGCCGATGCGCACCGCGAGCATGACGTTGCGACGACGCCGCGCCGAGTCGGTCATCGTCGGTGCGTCGGGCGGAGGCGGGGGGCTCGGCGCCGCGGTGCTCAAGCGTGGACCGCCGCCTTCGCAGAGGAGGACGAACGCATCGAGAGCGCGCTCACTGGAGCTCGATGCGGACGCGCGCCGTCTCGCCGGGGCTGATCTCCACCGTGCGCGTGCGCGTGACGTTGAGCTCGGGGTTCGCGCACGTGATCGTGTGGCGACCGGAGGGCAGCGAGTGGTTGACCACGGGCGTCTCCCCCACCGCGCGACCGTCGATCGAGACGTTGCACCACGGCGTCGCCGCGATGGTGACCGCGCCCGGACCCGAGGGTGCGGGTGGGCCACCGCCGCCCGTCGTCGTCGTCGAACCACCACCACCACCACCGCCCGTGCTGCTGCGCTCGCGCTCGAGGTCCACACGGAGCTCGGTCTGCTGGCCACCGGTCAGGCGCAGCTCCTGCTCGTGCATGCGACGTCCGTCGTGCGTGACGCGGAGGCGGTGAGCGCGCGCGCTCGTGCGGATCTCGAACGGACTGCCCGTCTCGTACCAGGTCGAGTCGAGCTGCACGCGAGAGTCGGGCGGATCGGTCGTGAGGACGAGCAGCGCCTCGTCGGGCCCGAGCGGTGTGCGCTCGAGCGAGAACGTCAGGTCTTCGAGCTGTCCTGCGCGGAGCACGACGGTGCGGCTCTGCGAGACCCAGCCATCGAGCGACACCGCGATCGTGTGCTCCACGCCCGGCTCGAGGTTCTGCACGCGGAAGGGGGTGACCTGCGACGTGTCCGCGCCGTCGACGAGGATCTGCGCGCCTGCGGGCGTGCTGGCGACGTTCGCCACACCAAAGCTCGCCGCGGAGGGCCGCTCCAGCGTCACCTGCACGCTCGCTTGCGGTGCCGCCTCGGTCAGGTCGATCTCGCGCGTCTGCGCGACGAAGCCCTCGCTCGACACCTGCACGGCGTAGTGCGCCAGCGGTAGCTCGCGCAGCGTCGCGGGCGTGCGCTCCGAGCGCCGCGCGCCATCGATGCTGATGGCGGCGCCCGCAGGAGTGCTCTCGATGACGATCACGCCCGGCCCGACGGGCGGCCCGGCTGGCTGCTGGGTGAGCACGATGCCGACCGCGGCGGCGACGGCGAGCAGGCCCACGGCCGTCGCCACGATCCACGGCATGCGACGCGACTGCCGCGCCCGGACTCCGGACATCGTCGCTTCGCGCGCCGCCGCTTCCTCTTCGGCCGCGACCTGCGCCGCGATGACGTCGGCGAGCTGGCGGCCCTCGGCCAGCATCTGCTTCTGCTGTGCGAGCTTGTCGGCGAACAGACGCTGCATCCACTCGCCGGCGGAGAGCGGGCTCACCTTGAGCTGCGCGCTGCGGATGAAGTCCTCGAGGTCCGCCTGCATCTGGCGCGCGCTCTGGTAGCGCTTGTCCGTGTCCTTCTCGAGCGACTTGAGGATGATCTTCTCGAGTGCTTCGGGGATGCCGGGGTTGAGGTCGCGCGGCTTGGGGTACTCGCCGTCGACGATCATCCGCAGCGTGTCCATCTCGTTCTGGCCGCGGAACAGACGTCGCCCCGTGGTCAGCTCGAAGAGGATGATGCCGAGCGAGAAGATGTCGCTGCGGCCATCGAGCATCTGCCCCTGCGCCTGCTCGGGGCTCATGTACGGGACCTTGCCCTTGAGCTGACCCGAGCCCGTGTCCTCCATCGAGCTGCGGCCGGCCTTGGCGATGCCGAAGTCGACCAGCTTCACGTCGCCGTTGAACGTCACGAGGATGTTCTGCGGGGACACGTCGCGGTGGACGATGTTCATCGGCTCGCCATCGAGCGTGGTCTTCTCGTGCGCGTGCGCGAGACCGGCGCAGCAGCCGAGCACGATCGCGAGCGCGTGCTCGATGGGGAAGGTCGTCTCGTTGACCTTCTTCATCTGGCGGACGATGGAGCGCAGGTCCTCGCCGTGGATGTGCTCCATGGCGATGTAGAACTGGTTCTCCGCCTCGCCGACATCGTAGATGTGGCAGATGTTCGGGTGGTTCAGCGTCGCCGAGATCTTGGCTTCCTGGAGGATCAGCTCGACGAACGCGCGATCCTTGGCGAGGTGCGGCAGGATGCGCTTGACGACGATGAGCTTCTCGAAGCCGGCGACCGAGCGCTGCAGGGCGAGGAAGAGCTCCGCCATGCCGCCGATCGCGAGCTTGCGCATCAGCGTGTACTTGCCGAAGCGGCGCGGCATCTGCTCGCCGTCCGCGGCCGCAGGGGCTCCATGCGGAGGGACCGGAGCGGGCGTGCCGGGACGCGAGGGAACTGGGGGCGGCTGGGAGACGCGGGGGCTTCCCGCGGGCGCCGAGCTCATGGCCTACCTTTCACACGTACGAACCGGAGACGACGAGGCACGCACCTCGTGACACGGTCTCCGAGTATGCCACGACGCGTCACTCGGCTGTCAACGCACAGCCGCTCGCGCTCGCTTCCCCCGAACGACGTCACTGGCCGCCGCCCTGGAGCGCAGGAGGAATCTTGAGCGGGCCGACGCTGCCGCCCGGATCGTCGTCATCGGGCGGCGGGCGTCCACCGCCGCCGCCACCGCCCAAGCGGATCGAGACGGGGGCCATGTCGCGGACGACGTCGACCTCGACGATGGCGTCGCGGTTGCGGAGGTGCGCCTGCAGGCGGACGTGCTCGCCGAGCGGCAGCGGCAGGTTGCAGGGCGAGGACTCGCACGCGATCCCTTCGGAGCCCATCACCTCGACGCGCGCGCCCGGCGGCGTCGTCACGATGCCGACGCTGATCATCTCCGGCCCCGCGTCGCCCTCGACGAACGCGTCCGGCTCGGCCCACGCGTCGGGCGGCGCGACGGCGGCATCGGGCAGATCCGTCGCCGGCCCCGTGGTCACGGGCGTGCTCGGCGGCTCGGGCTGCTGCGTCACGTAGAAGAGAGCGCCTCCCCCGAGCGCGAGGGCCACGAGCGCGAGGCCCACGAACAGCAGCGCGTTCGAGCGGCCCGTCGACGCTGGCATCTCGCCTTCGTCGAGCTGGAGCGTCTGCGGCGTGCTCGCAGCCGCACGCACCGGCACGCCGTAGCCCATCTTCGTCGACTTGCCCGTGGCAGGCGCGCCGCCCTCGACGGGGCCGGGCGGTGCCGATGGCGAGACGCCCCGCACGGCCTTGTCGAGCGCGCCGATGAGCTCCTCGCAGCTCTGGAAGCGCTCTCCGGGATCCTTGGCGAGCGCGCGCCGAACGAAGATCTCGATGGCCTCGGGGAGCTGGACGTTCGGGTTCGCCTGCGCGAGCGAGGGGGGCGCCTCGAACATGTGCTGCGTGAGCACGCCCATGAACGTGTCCCCCGAGAAGGGGACTCGACCCGTCAACAGCTCGAAGAGGATCACGCCCAGCGCGTAGACGTCGACGCGGTGATCGAGCTGCTTTCCCGCGGCCTGCTCGGGCGACATGTACTCGGGCGTGCCGAAGATCATGCCGGTCTTGGTGAGCTTTCGGCCCGGCTGACCATCGGTCTCGATGTCGCTCATCTTCGCGATGCCGAAGTCGACGATCTTCACGAAGTCGGGGCGGCTGTCGCGCTTGGTGAGGAAGATGTTCTCGGGCTTCATGTCGCGGTGGACGATGCCCTTGGCGTGTGCGGCAGCGAGCGCGCGCGCGCACTGCGTGAGGATGTCGGCCGCGCGAGAGAGCGGCAGGGTGCCTTCGCGCGCCAGCACGTTCGCGAGGTCCTCGCCGTCGAGGAGCTCCATGACGAAGTAGCTCGCGCCGTTCGGCGTCTCGCCGAAGTCGGAGATGTCGACGATGTGCTCGTTGCCGATGCGCGAGGCGCTCTTGGCCTCCTGGCGGAAGCGCGCGACGACCTCGGGGCGGCTCGAGTAGTCGTCGCGCAGCACCTTCAGCGCGAGGCGCTTCTCGATGACGACGTGCTCGACCTCGTAGACGATGCCCATGCCGCCTTCGCCGATGCGGCGCACGATCCGGTAGCGCTCGTCGATGACGGCCCCGAGCAGCGGGTCGCCTTTCTCGGCGGGCTTGGCGGGAGCGACGGCTTGGGAGCCGGAGCTGAGGCGCGTCCCGTCGTTCGGGCAGAAGACCTCTCCAGCGCCGTACTCGGTCTTGCAGACGGGGCAGATCTTGGCGAGCACGGATCCTCGAGAAGGGTGGCCGACGCGGTCAGAGGCCCGTCGAAACGCAGCTCCGAGACGGGCCGGACGCTACCACCCGCGCGCGACGGGGGTCAACGCCGCCGCCTCCCACGGACCGTGAATTGGGCCGGGATCTTGGGCGGTTGGGGTCGCGTGTGGCCCGCGCTCGTGCGAGCCTCCCGTCGCCATGTCGCCCACCGATCCGACGCGGCCGAGCGTGGCCGCGCGGCCCCGAGTGCACGCCCTGCCGAGCGCGCTGGTCGATCAGATCGCCGCCGGCGAGGTGGTCGAGCGTCCCGCGAGCGTGGTGAAGGAGCTCGTGGAGAACGCGATCGACGCGGGGGCGACCGAGATCCGCGTCGAGACGGAGCAGGGGGGCGTCGCGCGCATCGTCGTGAGCGACGACGGTCACGGGATGGATCCGGCGGACGCCGAGCTCGCGGTCTCGCGACACGCGACGAGCAAGATCGGATCGCTCGACGACCTCCGCGCCATCGGCACGCTCGGTTTCCGCGGCGAGGCGCTGCCGTCGATCGCCTCGGTGAGCCGCTTCTCGCTGCGCACGCGGCCGCACGACGCGGTCGAAGGCACCGAGATCCGCATCGAAGGCGGCGGTGGCCTCGAGGTGCGCGTGGCGGGCGGCAGCCCCGGCACCACGGTGCGTGTCGACGATCTCTTCTACAACGTCCCTGCGCGACGAAAATTCTTGAAGGCGCTCGCGACGGAGTCGGCGCAGGTGGGCGAGACGCTCACGCGCCTGGCGCTCTCTCGCCCATCGCTGCGGCTCGCGTGGACGCGCGACGGCCGACGCGCCCGCGAGTGGGCCGCGACGCGCGATCTCTACCAGCGCGCCCTCCAGCTCTTTCCGGACGAGAAGCTCGCAGCGGTCGAAGGCGAGCGCGATGGGGTGCGAGTGCGCGCGATGCTCTCGGCGCCGGAGCGCGCGCGCAATGGTGCTGGCCAGCTCTACGTGTCGGTCAACGGTCGCGTCGTGCGCGATCGCGCGCTCGCACGCGCCGTCGCCTTCGCGTTCGGGAGCACCTTGCCCGTGGGGCGCTTTCCGGCCGGTGTCGTCTGGCTCGAGCTCGACCCCGAGCGCGTCGACGTGAACGTGCACCCGCAGAAGAGCGAGGTGCGCTTCGCCGATGCGCGCGTGGTGCTCGACGCCATCACGCGCACGCTGGCCTCGGGCCTGGGCCGGGCTCCGTTCCGGCGGAGCGAGTCGCGACGCGCGGTCGAGCCGCTCGACGTCTCGAGCGTGCTCGACGCCGAGGACGCGGCCAGCGAGGCGGTGGGAGCGCGATCCGTCGAAGAGGATCCCGAGCACCTGGCCGAGGTGGACGATCCTTCGCCCGACACGCGAGAGGCATCGCAGCCCGACGCGTCGGATGGGCGCGCGAGCGGCTACGTCTCTGGGGCGTACGCGCCGAGCGTGGCGGTCGATCCATGGGTCTCGGATGCGCCCAGGACGCAGACGCGCGGGGCCCTGGCCGGGGACCCGTACCTCGGCCTTCGCGTGCTCGGGCAGATCGCGCGCACCTACCTCGTCTGCGAAGGACCGGAGGGGCTCGTCGTGCTCGACCAGCACGCCGCCGACGAGCGCGTCCGCTACGCGCGCCTCGCGGAGGCACACCGCGACGGCGCGGTGGAGATCCAGCGCCTGCTCATCCCCGAGCGCGTCGAGCTCTCGGACGGCGAGGTCGCCACGCTGGCCGAGCACGAACGGCTGCTCCTCGGCATGGGCGTCGAGGTGCGCCTCTTCGGCGAGCGCACCGCGCTCGTCTCCGGAACGCCCGCGCTCCTCAAGCGCACGAGCCCCGAGCGCTTGCTCCGAGACGCGCTCGCCGAGCTCTCGCGAGGAGGCTCGCGGGCCTATGGGGACGCGATCGACACCGCGCTCGCCACGATGGCCTGTCACGGCGCGATCCGTGCGGGCGATGCGCTCTCCCCGGAGGAGCAGCGCGCCCTCGTGACGGCGCTCGCGAGCGTCGCGTCGTTCCGAGGACACTGCCCTCACGGTCGGCCGATCCTCCACGCGGTGACCCTCGACGAGCTCGCGCGCAGGGTCGGTCGCACGTGACGCGGCCGTCGATCATCGTCGTCGCGGGCACGACCGCGAGCGGCAAGACGGCCCTCGCGCTCGCCCTCGCGCGGGCGACGGGCGCGGAGCTCGTGGGCGCCGACTCCGTGCAGGTCTACCGCGGCTTCGACATCGGATCCGCGAAGCCCACGGCCGCCGAGCTCGGCGGGGTGAGGCACCACCTCATCGACGTGATCGATCCGGACGAGGCGATCGACGCTGCGCGCTTCGCGACGATGGCCGACGAGGCCATCGCGGACGTCGCGCGGCGCGGCGCGCGCGCCATCGTGGTCGGGGGCACTGGGCTCTGGCTCCGTGCGCTCGTTCGAGGGCTCGTCAGCCTGCCGACGCCGGACCCGGCGATTCGCGCGGCGCTCGAGGAGGAGGCGGATCGGCTGGGCGCTCCGGCGCTGCACGCGCGCCTCGTCGAGACCGATCCGCGCGCCGCTTCCGCGATCCATCCCAACGACGCGCTGCGAATCGTGCGCGCCCTCGAGGTCCACGCGCAGACGGGGCGCCCCCTCGGCGAGCTGCGGCACGAACACGCGCTCGGCGCGCCCCGCCACCGAACGCTCTTCCTCGCGCTCGATCGCGAGCGGGAGTCGCTGCGCGCCCGCATCGAAGCGCGGGTCGACGCGATGCTCGAGGCGGGGCTCGTCGGCGAGGTCCGGGGGCTCCTCGCGCGCTGGCCGGCGGAAGCGCGCGCCTTCGGCAGCGTCGGCTACCGCGAGGTCGTGCGCCACCTCCGCGGTGAGCTCGGCGTCGAGGCGCTCCGCACCGAGATCGTTCGCTCCACGTGGGTCTACACGCGGCGCCAGCGGACCTGGTTCCGCAGCGAGCCGGGCATCGATGCGCACCTCGACGCGGGCGCGATCGAGCTCGCGGGCCTCGAGGCGCGCGTGTCCCGCTTCTTCGAGGAGGGCGCGTGAACTTCTTCGCGCACCTCGTCGTCGCGCGGCGGAGCCGTCGTGATCCGGCCTTCCTCTTCGGCGCGATGCTGCCGGACTTCGCGACGATGTGCGGCGCACGGCTCGGCAAGATCGAGCACGGCGCGCTCGCCGAAGGGGTCGCCGAGCACCACCAGACCGACGAGGCCTTCCACGGTGGCGCCACCTTCCTCGCGCTCTGCCGGGAGACCTCGACACGCCTCGAGGCGCGAGGGCTCGGCTGGGGCGCAGCGCGCGCGGTCGCGCACGTGGGCACCGAGCTCTTCCTCGACGGTGAGCTCACGCGGGACGACGACGCGGCCCGCGACTACGCCGCTGCCATCGCGCACGCCGCCGACGATGCGCTTCGTGCACACATCGTCTTCCGCGACGAAGGCGGACACGGCCGCTTCGGGCGCATGCACGAGCGCCTCGCCTCGCACGGCACGCCCACGCGCTACCGGGAGCCTTCGTTCGTGCGGGACGTGCTCGTCCGCATCCTGGCCGAGCGACCGCGCCTGGCCATCGCGCCCGAGCAAGGGGGCGCACTGCTGACGGAGCTCGAGCGCCTCGCCGAGCGTGTGCGCGAGGCAGAGCGCGCGCTCGTCACCGAGACGCTCTCCGCGCTCGGGCGCAGCGATCAGGACAGCCAGAGGTAGAGCGCGATCACGACGTAGATCGGGCTCAGCGTGAGCACCGCGCGTCCCGCGTAACCGAAGAACGAGGGCATCTCGTACTTCGCCTCCTCGGCGATCGCCTTCACCATGAAGTTGGGGCCGTTGCCGATGTAGGTGTTGGCGCCCATGAAGACGGCGCCGATGCTGATCGCGACGAGGAACGCGGTGGGCACGCCGACGACGTCGGCGACGAGGTGTCGAGACTCGGTGAGGCCCTGTGCGGCGGCGAGGAACGTCAGATACGTGGGCGCGTTGTCGAGCACGCTCGAGAGCGCGCCCGTGGTGAGGAAGTACTGCCAGGGAGCCGTGAGGCCGAGCTCGGCGCCGCGCGCCTCGAGCAGCGCGAGCGCGGGCACCATCGTGACGAAGATGCCTGCGAAGAGGATCGCCACCTCGACGATCGGCCCGTAGCTGAACGTGTTCGCGACGCGCGGCGCCTTGGGCGCGGCGAAGATCGACACGAGGGTGAGCGCGATCATCGCGAGCTCGCGCCAGGGCGTGTCGAGGAAGACCGCACCGACCACGCCCGCGAGGAGCGCACCGTTGGCGAGGCCCGTGATGCGCAGCGGCTTCACCTGCGTCTTGTCGCGCGCGATGTCCGCCGCCGCCTCGGAGCGGTACGCGCGGCGATCGACGAAGTAGAAGGCGACGAGCAGGTACACGTTGGCGAGGGCCCAGAACGGCAAGAGCCCGAAGGTCCAGTGGAACGGCACGCCGCGCAGGTAGCCGAGGAAGAGCGGTGGATCGCCCAGGGGTGTGAGCAGACCGCCGCAGTTCGAGACGACGAGGATGAAGAAGAAGGGGATGTGGCTGCGCTTCTTCCGCTGCGAGTTCGTGCGGAGCAGCGTGCGGACGAGCAACATGCTCGCGCCCGTCGTGCCGACCACGTTCGCCAGCACGGCGCCGAGCGCGAGGATGCCGGTGTTGATGGAGGGGCGGCCTTCGAGGTCACCCTCGAGGTGGATGCCGCCGGCGATCACGAAGAGCGAGCCGAGCAGCACGAGGAACGACGCGTACTCGAGGGCGCTGTGCGCGAGGCCCGACGGGTGGACCGCCGCCAGGTAGATGGCGATGGGCGCCGAGACCAGCGCGGTCACGATGCCCTTGTTGCGGTTGCTCTCCCAGAAGTGCGAGGCGGCCAGGGGGAGGATCGCGATCGCCGCGAGGAGGAGGGCGAAGGGAACGACCGCGATCAGCGGGACGTGCTCGCCGAAGGCGTGGGTCTCGTGCATGAGTCGGCGACCTTCGTGCGAGGCGGGGCCGCCGTCAAGGATGTCCTCGGCGCGGCCCCGCGGGGGTTGACGTCACTCGCAGGCGCTCATCGCCACGTTGCACGTCGGGGTCGCACCGCTGCACGCCTCACCCGTGCCGCTCCTGGGCGCGCTTCCGCCCGTGCCGCACTGGCACTCGCCCATCCCGTTGCAGGTCTCGCCGGCGCCGCACGAGTGACCGCACGCACCGCAGTTCATCGTGGTGCCCAGCGTCGTCTCGCAGCCGTTGGTGCGGTTGGTGTCGCAGTCACCGAAGCCGTTCGAGCACATGCCATAGTCGCACAGGCCCGTGCTGCACGACCGGCCGCCCATCATCGTGTTGAGCAGCGCCGTGTTGCAGTTGATGCACGTCGCGCCACACGCGGTGAGCGTGCTCGCGGTGTTGGCCTCGCAGCCGTTGGCGCGGTTGCCGTCGCAGTCGCCGAAGCCCATCGCGCACGTCGCGTAGTTGCAGGTCGAGGAAGAGCACGTGCGGCCAGCGGCCGCCGTGTTCTGCAGCGTCGTGTTGCAGTTGGTCGCGCACGAGCCACACGCCGTCAGCGTGCTCGCGAGGTTCGTCTCGCAGCCGTTCGGACGCGTCGAGTCGCAGTCGCCGAAGCCGGACGCGCACGCGCTGTAGTCACACGTCGACGCGGTGCACGTGCGACCGGCCGCCTGCGTGTTGGCGAGCGTCGTGTTGCAGTTGGTCGCGCACGAGCCACAGCGGGTGAGGGTGTTCGAGAGGTTCGTCTCGCAGCCGTTGCCGCGCATCGAGTCGCAGTCGCCGAAGCTCGACATGCACATCGAGTAGTCGCACGAGCCGCCGGCGCAGACGGCGCTCGCGTTCTGGATGCTGGAGCACGTGTTGCCGCACCCACCGCAGTTCGGGAGGAGGCGTCCGTCCGTCTCGCAGCCGTTCGCTCGGTTCGCGTCGCAGCTGAAGAAGTTCGCGTCGCAGCTGGAGTAGTCGCAGGTGCCCGACGCCGTGCAGGTCTCGACGGCGTTGAGGATCGTCGCGCAGTTGTTGCCGCACGTGCCGCAGTTCGGCAGCGCTCGGCCGTTCGTCTCGCAGCCGTTGGGCCGCGTCGCGTCGCAGTCGAGGAAGCCGGTGTCGCAGCTCGAGTAGTCGCAGGTCGAGGCCGCGCAGGTCTCGGCGGCGTTCACCGCGATCGTCGCGCAGTTGCGACCACACATGCCGCAGCTCGTGGCCGTGGTGCGGGTGTCGGTGCACGTGCTGCCGCAGCACTCGTTGCCGGTGCCTGCGCACGCCTCGCTGCCGGCCGCCGCAGCGGTGGTGCCTCCGCACGCGCAGCGACCACCGCTGCAGATCTCGGAGGGCCCACAGACGAGGCCGCAGCCGCCGCAGTGCGAGGCGTTGGTCGCGATGGCCACGCAGCCGCCGCCGCAGCACTCGCTTCCCGCCGCGGGGCATGCCTCGCCGCCGCCCACCGTGCTCGAGGTGCCGCCGCAGACGCAGCGCCCGCCCGAGCAGGTCTCGCTCGGGCCACAGCGCACGCCGCAGCCGCCGCAGTTGTTCACATCATTGGTGAGGTTGACGCACGCGTTGCCGCAGCAGTCGGGGGTGCCACCGGTGCACGCCTCGCCGGTGCCGGCCGAGGGGCCCGAGCCGCACTGGCAGTCACCGCCGCCGTTGCACGCCTCGCGCGGGCCGCAGACCGTGCCGCATGCGCCGCAGTTGGTGGTGCTGAAGGCCGTCTCGCAGCCGTTGACGCGACCGCCGCCGCAGTCGAGGAAGCCGCCGTCGCAGCTCGAGTAGTCACAGGCGCGCGAGCCGTTGCAGATCTCCGTGGCGTTGACGGTGCCGCCACACGTCTCACCGCAGCGGCCGCAGTTGCCGAGCGTCGTGAGTGGCGTCTCGCAGCCATCGGCGTCGCTGCCGTTGCAGTTGTCGAAGCCCGGGTCGCAGCCCGCGAGGCGGCACGCGCCGCCGATGCACACGGGGCTGCCGCTCGAGAACACGCAGGCGTTGTCGCAGCGGTTGCAGTTGGCCACGTCGTTCGAGCCGTTGATCTCGCATCCGCTCGGGAAGAGGATGTTGCCGTCGCAGTCGAGGAACGGCGCGTCGCACACGCACATGCCACCCGAGCACGTCGCGTTGGGGCCGCAGCGGTTCCCGCAGGCGCCGCAGTGGTTCTCGTCGGTGTCGAGGTCGGTCTCGCAGCCGTTGCCGCCCGAAGCCCCGAGGAGCGAGCCATCGCAGTCGTCCCAGTTGCCGCTCGCGTCCGGCGCGCACGCGCACGCGTGCACGTCACCGCCGGTGTCCATGCCACTGCGCGGGCACGCGGTGTGGGCGCCGCAGTCGTAGCCGCAGGTGCCGCACGAGGTGGGCTGGTCGATCCCCGTCGGCACACCGGCGCAGCAGTCCTGGTTGGCGGCCGTCACCACGCCGCAGCCGCCGCAGTACTCCGAGTACTGTGCCGAGAGGTGGTAGTCGACATCCGTCGCGCCCCCGCCCGTTCGCACGCAGCCGTCCGCCTCGCCCGGTGACGGATCGACGGCGCGGAGCACCTCGTCGACGATGCCATCGCAGTTGTTGTCGATTCCGTCGCACGGGTCCTCGCCGGCGAACGGACGCACGTCTTCACCGCGGAACATCGTCGTGCCGACCGTGAACTCCATGCGGTCTTCGCAGTCGCCGCGTGCCCCTGCGGGCAGGCCCGTGAGGTAGCCGTCGCCATCGGCATCGCCGCCGAAGGAGGTGCACGGGATGTTCTCCGTGCAGCTCTCGGAGACCGGCGTGAGGCAGTTCTCCGGCGCCCCGGCGAAGATCTGAGGGTCGGTGTCGTCGCAGTCGTCTCCACCCGAGGCGTTGGCCACGTGCCCGTCGCCGTCCGTGTCGCCCACGGCACACGGTGCGGCGGTTCCGTCACCGTCCTCGTCGAACGCGTTGCCGCAGACCTCCGTGCGCGACGGAGAGATGCCCGGGTCGCAGTCGTTCGTGTCGCAGCCAGTCGTCATGCCGGTGGTGCACGCGCGCGAGCCATCGCGATCCCGATCGCTCGTGTCGGTGCAGCCGGGGCCGTCGTCGACGAAGCCGTTGCAGTCCTGATCGAGGCCGTCGCCCATCGGCTCGCCTCCGCCGCCCGGCCGGCACATGTCGGAGGCCGCCGTCGTCATCGGCACCGCGTCGCAGCCGTTCGCGAGGCGGTCGCCGTCCGCGAGCGCATACACGCCGCGCAGCGTCTCGTTCGGGTGGATCTCGGCGTCGGCGTCGTCGCAGTCGAAGTACGGTGCGTCCGAGGCCCCGCCCTGATCGGGGTAGCCGTCGCAGTCGGCGTCGCAGAGATCGTTGGCGCCGTCGCAGTCCGAGTCGGTGGGATCCATGCACGGGTCGGGTGCGCCCGGATAGGCCTCGGCGT
>JBILLJ010000135.1:0-23564 GCA_044376125.1 Sandaracinaceae bacterium | reverse complement strand
TTCGCGACGGCGGCGGACATGCGCCGCAGGGTATCCGAGCCGAGGGCTCGCTGACCGTTCCGGCAGGTGCCGAGCGCCGGCGCAGCGCCCGTGTGCGCGATCGGCCTTCTGCGCGCTGGATCCGCTTGCGCGAGGGCCTCCGAGCACGGATCGTACGCGCCCCCGGCCGCGCTCCTCGCGGACGGGACGCCCGCTGCGCGTGGGCGAGGACACTCCTCCGGAGGATGCGATGGCTCGTACGGTGTTTCGCAAGGTCGGTGTGATCGGCTCGGGTGTGATGGGCGCGGGCATCGCGGCGCACTGCGCGAACGCAGGCGTGCGCGTGACCTTGCTCGACATCGTCCCGCGCGACCTGCCGGCCGACGCGAAGAAGGCGGCGCGGAACAAGATCGCCGCCGAGTCGCTCGCGAACACCGTGAAGGCCAAGCCGGCGCTCTTCTTCCACCCGAGCAACGCGCGCCTCGTCACCGTCGGCAACATCGACGACGACCTCGCCTCGCTCGCGGACTGCGACCTCATCGTCGAGGCCATCGTCGAGCGCCTCGACATCAAGCGCTCGCTCTTCGAGAAGCTCGAGAAGGTCGTCTCGCCCAAGACGATCATCGCGTCGAACACCTCGGGCCTCCGCATCAAGGACATGGTCGAGGGCCGGAGCGAGACGTTCCGCAAGAACTTCCTCGTGATGCACTTCTTCAACCCCGTCCGTTACATGAAGCTCCTCGAGCTCGTGGTCGGCGCGGACACGGACCCGAAGGCGCTCGAGGCGATCGCCACGTTCGGTCGCGATCAGCTCGGCAAGGGCATCGTGCTCGGCAAGGACACGCCGAACTTCGTGGGCAACCGCATCGGCATCTACGGGATGATGGCGACCATCGAGGAGATGACGAAGGCGGGCCTCACGCCGGAGGACATCGACAACCTCACGGGCACGCCGATGGGCCACCCCAAGAGCGCGACGTTCCGCACCGCGGATCTCGTCGGTCTCGACACGTTCGCGCACGTCGCCAAGAACTGCTTCGACGCGCTGCCGGACGACGAGGAGCGCGCGGTCTTCCAGGCGCCGGCGTGGGTCGCCGGGATGGTCGAGAAGAAGATCCTCGGCAACAAGACCAAGGGCGGCTTCTACAAGCGCGACAAGGCCAGCGGCGAGACGCTGACCATCGACTTCGAGACGCTCACGTACCGCCCCAAGAAGCAGGACGAGGCGATCGCGAAGGCGACCAAGGGCCTCTCGAAGATCGAGGATCCCGCCGCGCGCGTGAAGAAGCTCGTCTCGACCGAGGGCAAGGTCGGTGAGGTCGGCTGGAAGATCATCGCGCGCACGATGGCCTACTCGGCGCGGCGCATCGGCGAGATCACCGACGACGTGGTCGCGATCGATGATGCGATGAAGTGGGGCTACAACTGGGAGCTCGGTCCCTTCGAGACCTGGGACGCGATCGGCTTCGCAGAGGCCACCGCGCGCATGGAGAAGGACGGCATCGCGCTGCCCGCCTCGATCGCGAAGATGAAGGCCGCGGGCGCCACCGCGTTCTACAAGGACGGCAGCGTGTGGGACCTCGCCAAGGGCGAGTACGTCGCGCGCAAGACCGACGCGCGCGAGTACAGCGCGGTGCAGGCGCGGAGGGGCGCGCCCGTGCTCTCGAACGGCAGCGCGGACGCGTTCGACTTCGGCGACGGCATCCTCGGCCTGACCTTCAAGAGCAAGGCCAACAGCATCGATCAGGACATCATCGAGATGATCCACCTCGCCACCGAGCGCGCGGAGCAGGACTTCCGCGGCATGGTGATCGCGAACGAGGGCGAGCACTTCTGCGTCGGCGCGAACCTCTTCGGCGTGGTCGTCGCGGCGAACCAGCAGCAGTGGGGCGAGCTCCTCTCGATGGTGAAGCGCCTCCAGGCCGGCATGCAGAAGATGAAGTACGCGAAGGTGCCGGTGGTCGCGGCGCCGTACGGCATGGCCCTCGGTGGCGGCCTCGAGATCTGCCTCGGCGCGGGCCACGTGCAGGCGGCGGCCGAGACCTACTGTGGCCTCGTCGAGGTGGCGGTGGGCCTCCTGCCGGGCGGCGCGGGCAACCTGAACCTCCTCTGGCGCGCGCTCGAGGGCGTGCCGCAGGGCCAGCAGCTCGACACGTCTGCGGTGGTCACGCAGGTCTTCAAGAACATCGCGATGGCCAACGTCGCGACGAGCGCGGTCGAGGCGCAGCACTTCGGCTACTTCCGCCGCTCGGACGGCATCTCGTTCGACAAGGCGCGCCTGGTCCACGAGGCCAAGCAGAAGGCGATCGGCCTCCACGAGGCCGGCTACCACGCGCCCATCCCGCGCGCATACGTGCTGCCCGGCGAGAGCGGCATCGCGACGCTCTCGATGATGGTCGACACGCTCGTCGCGGGCGGACACGCGAGCGCGCACGACGCGCTCATCGCGCGCAAGATCGCGACCGTGCTCTGCGGCGGCGTCTCGGGCCACACGCACGAGGTCACCGAGGAGGAGATCCTCGAGCTCGAGGCGGAGGCGTTCGTGAGCCTCTGCGGCGAGCCCAAGAGCCTCGAGCGCATGCAGCACATGCTCACGACCAACAAGCCGCTCCGGAACTGATTTCCCGAGGGGCCATGCGGCCCCTCCCCCGCGAGCGGGGCCCCCTCCCGCTCCGCTCGCTTTGCTCGCGCTGCGCGCGGGGCCCCAGCCCCGCTTGCCGCGACTGATTGTCCGCGGGCCATGCGGCCCCTCCCCCGCGAGCGGGGCCCCCTCCCGCTCCGCTCGCTTTGCTCGCGCTGCGCGCGGGGCCCCAGCCCCGCTTGCCGCGACTGATTGTCCGCGGGCCATGCGGCCCCTCCCCCGCGAGCGGGGCCCCCTGCCGCTCCGCTCGCTTTGCTCGCGCTGCGCGCGGGGCCCCAGCCCCGCTTGCCGCGACTGATTTCCCGAGGGGCCATGCGGCCCCTCTCCACCGAGCGGTCATGAGCGCGAGCCCCCGTCTGCGAGTCTCGAGGCTCGCCCTCCTCGTCGTCGTGGGCCTCCTGGAGGCGTGCGACGGCGCCGGCGCGGCGGATGCGGGAGCGATCGACGGGTCCCTCGCGACGCTGGATGCGCCGAGCACGGAGACCGGCGCCAGCGTCGATGCGTTCGTGCCTCCGGACGCGGCGGTGCCCGAGAGCCCGCTCGACGTGATCGTCGAGGTGCCCGCCGCGGGCCCGTACGGCGCGCACACGTTCGAGGTGCCCGCGCGCACGAACTGGGTGAACAGCGGGCTCTACCTCCGCGCGGGAGAGAGCGCGCAGATCACCGCGAGCGGCCGCTGGATCGCGCGTGGCGTCGAGGTGGGCGCGGGCGGTGACGCGACGATCGGCACGGAGCGCGGCTGCGCGATCGGCTCGCTCGTCGCGCGGAGCGGGCTGGCGTACGAGGGCGCGATCACGTGCGTCGGCGCCGGGGCGAGCTTCGTGGCGCCGACCGACGGGATCGTCTTCCTCGGCATGATCGAGTCGACCGATCTGGGCGAGGCCTACGCCGAGCGTCGCGACGTCGACGGCGCGCTCGAGGTGACCGTCGAGAGCAGCGGCGCGACGGTGCCGAGCGTGCGCGCCTCCGAGCTCGAGGCGTACGCCTTCGACGCCGTGGCGAGCGGCTGGGTCGAGCTGCTCTCGGCGCACCACCGCGTGACGATCGAGGCCGCGCAGGTGATCGCCGATCGTGCGACGGCGGTCTCGTCGCTCGAGACGCTCGACGCGATCTGGGAGCAACACCATGCCCTCCGCGGCGCGGGCCCCTTCTTCGAGCAGCGCGTGCGCTGGTACCCCGACGACACCGTCGCGTCGTTCGCCTACATGCTCGCGGGCAACCCGATCCGCTGCGTGTCGGGGCTCCTGAGCGGCACCGACGATCAGCGCATCCTCCGCGCGTCCGAGCCACGCACCGACGTCTGGGGCTTCGCGCACGAGCTCGGTCACGTCTTCGGCTTCATCGACGGCATGTGGGTCTACCAGTACGTCAACGTCGAGAGCTGGCCGAACGTCTTCACGCTGCACGCGCTCCGCGGGCTCGGCCGCACCGCGAACCAGCCCAACGTCGAGACGTACTGCGACGGTCGCGACGCGTACCTCGCGGGCGGCGCCTACGAGACCTTCCGCGACGATCCGTTCGTGCAGCTCTGCTTCCTCATGGAATTCGAGGAGGCCTACGGCCCGACGTTCTACGAGCGCTTCTTCATGGGCCTCCGCACGCAGACCAACGAGGACGTGGGCTACGACGGCACCGACGCGTCGGTCTGGCGCTACGTGCGGGATCGCTTCGATCTCGCTGCGGGGGAGAGCACGACGCCGCGCTTCGAGGCGTGGCGCGTGCCGCTCGAGTAGGAGCTGACGATGTGGATCCGGAAGAAGGAAGACGAAGCGCGCGCGATGCACGACGAGGCCCTCGCGCGCATCGACGAGGGCGATCTCGCGGGCGCCGAGGCGCTCGCGGCGCGCCTCGAGGCGATCGGCTGGTCGGGCTGCTTCGAGATCCAGGCGCTCGCGCGCCGCAAGGCCGGTGACCGTGCGGGCGCGCTCGCGGCGCTCGATCGCGGGATCGAGCTGGCGCCCGAGCTCTGGCTGCTCCACCAGCTGCGCGGCAACGTGCAGGACGAGCTCGGGCGCTTCGAGGACGCGCTCGCGTCGTACGACGCCGCGCTCGCGTGCGAGGGCGTGACGACGAGCTCGGTCCGCTACAACCGCGCGGTCACGCGCCTTCGCGCCGGGGATCCGGGCGGCGCGCTCTCGGACGCGGAGCACGTGATCACCGAGGCGCCCGAGGCGCCGTTCGCGGGCGCGGCGCTCGGCGTCGCGGTGGACGCGCTGCTCGCGCTCGGCCGGCACGAAGACGCGGTCTCCATCGTCGATCACGCGATCGCGTCGGTCGTGGGCGCGGGCGCCGCGAGCGCGGTCGCGATGCTCGAGGGCACGCGCGCCAAGGCGATGCTCGCCGCGGGCCGCGCGCGCGAGGAGATCGAGGCCGCGCTCGGTCGCGCGATCGAGGGCGGAGGCGCGAGCAAGGACGTGGCCGACGTGCTCGCTGCGCTCGCGCCCGAAGACGAGCTCGCGCGCCTGCGCTTCCACGTCGTGATCGAGGTCTCGGTCCCTGCGACCGAGCGCGCCGCGATGCCTGAGGGCGCGACCGGCTACTTCCGCACGATGCGCGTGATCGCGACGAGCGAGGACGAGGCCAAGACCCTCGCGACCTCGCTCGAGCCCCGCACGCTCCTGGCCGGCGCGCGTGTGCACACGCTCAGCGCCGAGGGCCCCGACGCGAGCACACGCTCCCGCGTGGCCCTGCCGAGCGGCCGCCTCTACTTCGGCGAGTGATCGCCCGCGGACCAGGGCACGGCGTCACTCACACGGTGTCGCGACCAGCGAGGTGATCGCGTCGTGGCCGTCGCGATCCGCGCGCCGTGACCACGTGCGTGGTCGCGGTGCTCCGCGCCGTCACGTGATCGCCCACGCGGTGATGAGCGATCACGGCCTCTCCCGCGCGCAGCGTCAACTCGACATCCTCGGGCACCCCGGAGATCGCGATGCTTCGCTCCGAGGCGCCACATCCCGCGACCCACACCAACGCGAGGAGCTGCATCATCTGCGCGGGGCGAGCCACGCGAGGAACGTAGCGCGCCTTCGGTGGCGCAGGTCGCGCCCCGTGCTGGTACCGTCGTGCGCATGAGGCATCGCTCCCACGAACGAGCGCGCGCGAGGCGCATCCTCGGGCTCGTCGCGCTCTCGATCGCGGGCTGCGGCGAGACGCCTGCCGATCCCGATGCGGCGCGTGCGGTCGACGTCGGTCCGCGAGCGGACGATGCGTGGGCCGCGGACGCGTTCGTCGAGGGCGTCGATGCGCCCGTCGCGATGCCCGACGCGCCGAGCACCGGTCGCTACCTCGATCCCGTCGCTCTCGGTGATCTCACCGGCGTGCCGGAGACCTCGGGCATCGTGGCGAGCCGCGATCACGCGAACGTCTTCTGGGTGCACAACGACTCGGGCAACCCCGCCGAGATCTACGCGATCGATCGCAGCGCGCGGGTGCTCGCGACGATCGTGCTCGAGGGCGCGACGAACCAGGACTGGGAGGACATCGCGATCGTGCCGGTCGACGGCGTCGATCTCCTCTACGTCGGCGATCACGGCGACAACCTCGCGCGCACGAGCGGCGGGGCGTCGAGCTCGCGCAGCGGCACCGTGCGCCTCTACCGCATCGAGGAGCCCGATCCGGCCGCGGGCGACGCGCGCGTCACCGCCACCGCGATCGATCTCGCGTATCCGGATGGCCCGCACGACTGCGAAGGGATGTTCGTCGACCCGAACTCCGCGGACGTCTACCTCTTCTCCAAGGTCGACACGGGCACCGCGGATCTCTATCGCGGCAGCACGCTGCGCGTGCCGGGGCCGAACACGCTCGTGCACGTGGGCACGCTCGACATGAGCTCGATCACCGGCGCCGACATGAGCAGCGACGGCGAGCGCCTCGCGGTGCGGAACTACTCGCAGATCCGCGTCTTCTCGGTGGACGGTGGAGACGTGGCGGGCGCCCTCGCGGGCACGCCGCTGCGGCCGTCCACGCGCGGCTCGGCGGCCGAGGCGATCGCGTTCGGCCCGAGCGGCTGGGACCTCTACACCATCGCCGAGGGCGATCCCGCGACGCTCTTCCGCATCGCGTGGGAATGACGTCGGTCAGCGATCGTGCGAGCGTGGACCTCCAGTTCTCCGGCGAGGTGCCGATGACGAGTCTGCGGATTCATGCAGGTCCCGTTCAGCAACACTCCGAGCGTCGTGCGTGAGACGAGCGCCGGAGTCCTCGAGATGTGGATCGATCGCCGGGGCTGGCTCCTCAGCCGCATGCGAGGGCGCTTCGAGCTCGCGCACTGCACGACGATGATGGCGACGGGCGACGAAGCGATTCGACTGAGCCCGCGGCTCCGCTTCGTCCACGACTGGCGCGACCTCACGGGCTTCGATCTGTCCGTGCCGCCCCACCTCGTGGCCTGGGCCGCGAAGAACGTGCGCTCGGTCGAGCACTCCACGATCGTGTGTCGCTCGCCGATGGTCGCGATGGCCGCCCACGCCGCGAACCTCACGCTGAAGAACATGCTCTTCGTCTCGACGGATCCGGCCGCGCTCGATCGCGCGTTCGTCACGTGGTGAGGCTCGCGCATCGACGCCTCGCCGGCGTCAGCGCGCGGTCTCCCAGACGCGCCCTCTCGTGACGGCGAACGCGTAGGCGCGCAGCACGAGGAGCTGCCGCAGCCAGGTGTACGTGAAGGCCTCGAGGAGCGCGTGCATCCACGTGAGCGCCGCGGCGGGCTCGCGCGCGGAGAGGCGGCTCGGAGCTCGGGCGTGGAGGCGCAGCGCGAGGTGCGTCTGGAGGAGGTCCACGCCGAGGCGCAGGAGCACGAGCACGACACCGAGCGCGCTCACCTCGAGCCGCGCCGACGCCGGCGAGGCGGCCGTCACGGCGAGCACGACGGCGAGCGAGCCCAGCGACCAGAGCGGCAGGATCGCGTCGATCCACTTGATCGGCAGCCGCACGAGGCCGAACGCATCGGCCTGCGGGTCGAGCGCGAGCGCGCGGAACCGCGCGAGCGTCACGAGGAAGCCCGCGAACCAGCGCGTGCGCTGCCGCGACAGGCCCACGAGCGTGCGGGGCGGCTCCGTGTACGCGCAGGCCTCGGGGATGGTCGGAACGCGGAGCGGACGCCCTTCCTCCGCGGCGCGCGCATAGAGGCGGAACATCACCTCGTAGTCTTCCGTCAGCGAGTCGGTGGGGAAGCCACCTGCGTGCTCGACCGCGCTCGCGCGGAGCGCCGCGAAGGCGCCGGGCACCTGCTCGAGCATCCCGAGCTGCGACCAGCCGTGGCGGACGAGCGTCGTCTTGAGGTACTCGAGGTGCTGGAAGCGCGAGAGCACGTCGTCGGCGTCGCGCACGACCACCGAGCCCGCCGCGGCCTCCGCCGAGGGATCGACGAAGGGCCGCGTGAGGCGCTCGATCGCACCGGGACCGAGGACCGTGTCTGCGTCCACCGTGACGAGGATCGGGTGTCGCGCGAGGCGTCGCGCGCTCTCGAGGGCTGCGCCCTTGCCCCGGTGCGGCAGCGTCGTCACGCGAACGCGCGCGCTCGCATCGCGGAGCAGACCATCGCTCGCATCCTCGAGCGCGAAGGCCTCGCGCAGCACCTCGCGTGTGCGGTCCGTCGAGCCATCGTCGGCGACGATCACCTCGAGCGTGACGCCCTCCTGCGCGAGGATCGAGCGCACCGTCGCGACGATGTCCTTCTCCTCGTTCCACGCGGCGACGAGCACGCTCACGGCGAAGGGAGACGCGGGCGCACGATCCTCGCGACGCGTGAGCGCTGCGTGGGTGACGAGGCCCTGCACCGCGAGCTCCCACGCGACGAGCGCCAGCGCGACGTGCAGGCCGAGGTCCACGTGCGGTGTGAGCCACGCGGCGAGGAGCTCGAGGAGCGAGAGCGCGACCGACGCGCCGAGGGCGAGGCGCGCGCTCACGCGCAGCGTGTGCGCAGAGAGGCGCGCCGGAGGCGCAGAGGGCCGAGACAGACTTCGCACGGACCCCGTGTTCTTGGGGGCGAAGCGCGCGATGCGCAATCCTCGCTCTGCTCCTGCGCCTTCGGCGCGAGCGCCTGCGCGATCCCGCCAGCTGCCTGGTGGACGCGCCGGACACGGGCACGGGCACGGGCACGGGCACGGGCACGGGAGGGACTCTTCGTCGATCGCTGGGTGTTGCTGCGCCTTCGCCGCGCTGGCTCAGCGCTCGTCGAGCGATGGGGCCTCGGCGGGCTCGAACGACAGCGCGAGCTGAGAGCGCGGCGCGGAGGCGCGTGAACGAGTGGGGGCGACGGGGCTCGGCGCGGCCTCGCTCGGGGTCGGTGTTCGAGAGACCGTGGCGGCCGCCTTCGGACCCGCGAGAGGCTTCGCGATCTCCGGCAGAGGGCGAGTCGCACCGAGACGCTCGCGCAGGCGCGCGAGCTTGTCCTTTCGGCTCTCGTTCGAGGGCGGTGCGGGCTCGGCGCGTCGTGCGACCGTCTCGGCCTGCGGCATCGCCGCGAGCAGCTGCTTCACGAGCGAGCTCTCGCGCGCGAAGAAGCCCTCGGTGTGGAACGAGTCCACGAGCGCGAGGTGCACGTAGTCGAGGTGGTGTCCGATCTCGTGCGCGAGCGTGCGGAGGAACGTGCGGAACGCGACGGGTTGCTCGTTCACCGCGGTGCGCATCCACACCTCGATGCGGGCACGGCCGTCGTCCCAGCGCGTGTAGAGGCCGTGGAGCTCTCCGCTCCATGGCTGTTCGCGCGTCCCGGCCGCGAAGTCGCCGCTCGGCCGCACCTCGTGCACGCGCACGGTCGGGATCGCGACGCCGAGCGCCTCGCAGATGCCGCGCGTGATCTCGCGGCACGCGCTCTCGGTCCCTCGTTGCGAGGCGGCACCGAGCGCACCGCGGAGCCGCCGCACCTTCGCCGCGAGGCCCGGGAGCGCCGCCTCCGGCAAGACGATCTCCCGCACGCGATCGCTCGCGAGGTAGATGCGCTTGTTCTTCGCGGAGAGCGAGTCGAAGTACGGAAACGTCATCCGTGCCGGGATCGTAGAGCAACACGCCGGGTGCGTGCGCTCCATCGGGTGCTACTCGGTCGGGATGGCCACCCGGCGCGCATCGCGCTCCACGTCGAACGACAAGCGCTCTGCACCCACTGCGGAAGCCGGACGGAGCGTGACCAAGAGCGGTCCGACTCGGCTCCTCCTCGACCGCCTGCGAGCGATCTGTCTCGCGCTCCCGGAGGCGAACGAGCGGCTCTCGCACGGTGAGCCCACGTGGTTCGCGGGCAAGGGCAAGGTCTTCGCGATGTTCGACGACCATCACCACGGCGCGGCGCACGTGGCGGTGTGGCTGCCGCTTCCGCCCGGCGCGCAGGAAGATCTCGTCGCGTCCGATCCCGCACGCTTCTTCCGCCCGCCGTACGTGGGGTCGAGCGGCTGGGTGGGTGTCGTGCTGAGCTCCTCACCGGACTGGCCGCTCGTGGCGGCCCTCGTGCGCGACGCCTTCGTGCACGTGGCCACGAAGAAGCTGGTCGCGCAGCTCCCCGGCACCACGCGCTGAGCCTCGTGGCTCGACAGCACGGTCGCCTCGATCCACCTCCCCGGCGTGGAAACGACGCGTGTGCTCTTCGTGTGTCTCGGCAACATCTGTCGATCGCCCACGGCCGAGGCGGTCTTCGCGAAGCTCGTCCGCGAGGCGGGCCTCGCCGATCGCTTCGTGATCGACAGCGCGGGCACCGGCGGCTGGCACACCGGCGAGCAGGCGCATCCACCCACGCGCGCCACCGCGCTGCGTCGCGGCGCGCCGATCACGCACCTCGCACGGCAGGTCACGCTCGCGGACTTCGAGCGCTTCGATCTCCTGCTCGCGATGGACGCGAGCAACGTGGCGAACCTCCATCGCCTCACCGCGAACGAGGCGCACCGGCAGAAGGTGCGATTGTTCCGCGAGTTCGATCCGGCGGCCGCGCCCGGCAGCGAGGTCCCCGACCCGTACTACACGGGCGAGTTCGAGGAGGTCTTCGACATCTGCGAGCGCGCCTCGGCGGGCCTGCTCGCGCACCTCCGCGGCCGATGACGTCCCTCGGCCCGAGGACGCTGTTGGCGCGTGCACAGGCGCTCGGCCTCTCGAGCAAGCGCCCGCGATGAAGCCCACCCTCGCTCGCGCGATCGAGGCCGCGCTCGGCGCGAGCGTGGCATCTCACCGCGCGGTGGGTGGCGGCTCGATCAACGACACCTTCCTCGCGACGCTGTCCGATGGCCGCCGCGTCTTCGTGAAGAGCCGCGACGACGCCGACGACGAGACCTTCGCGATCGAGGCCGAGGGACTGTCGTGGCTCCGCGAAGGCTTCGCGAGGTCCGCGGAAGGCTTCGCGAGGTCCGCGGAAGGCTTCGCGAGGTCCGCGGAAGGCTTCGCGAGGTCCGCGGAAGGCTCCTTGTACGTGCCCGAAGTGCTCGCGGTGCTCGCGCGCCCGCGCGCGCTCGTGCTCCGTGCGTTCGAGCGCGGCGTCTCCGAGCGGGGTGCCTTCGAGCGAGGGCCCGACCCGAAGGCGAGCGAAGAGGCCCTGGGCCGCGGCCTCGCGCAGCTCCACGCCTCGCTCGCCGAGGACGCGCGCTTCGGCCTGCCTCGCGCGAGCGACCTCGCGACGATCCGCTTCGCCAACACGCCCACGACCGACTGGCCGACGTTCTACGCGGAGCAGCGGCTCCTTCCGCTGCTCGCGCACGCCGAGCGCCGCCGCGTCGCGACGACACGGATGCGCATGGGCCTCGAGCGCGTGACCGCGCGCCTGCCCGAGCTCGTCGGCCCGCCCGAGCGCGCCGCGCGCCTCCACGGTGATCTCTGGTCCGGCAACGCGGCGTTCGATCGCGCGGGGCGCCCCGTGATCTTCGATCCCGCCGTCTACGCGGGCCACCGCGAGATCGATCTCGCGATGATGAAGCTCTTCGGAGGCTTCTCGTCGCGCGTCTTCGACGCCTACGACGAGCTCTGGCCCCGCGCCCCTGGCCACGAGGAGCGCGTCCCCCTCTACCAGCTCCTTCCCCTCCTCGCCCACGTCGTGCTCTTCGGCGGCAGCTATGTCGCGACCGTCGAGTCCACCCTCGCCCGCCTCGCCTGAGCTCGCGCGCTCGCGCGCGGCTCGGTGCGCAGAGGGCTCCGCTACTGCGTGACGATGACGCGGGAGCCGCGGACGCCGGTGCCTTCGGTGGAGACGCCGTGCCAGCCTTCGGGGAGTGCTGGTAGACCCAGTGCGTGTCATCTCCGGCGAGACGCACATCACTGCGTACAAGCCCAGCAACTCGCTCATCATCACGGCGCCGCTGCAGGGCCTTTGTCGCCGCGGCGCCGCGGAGTGCGAAACAGAGGGGAAGTCATGACAGACCGTGGTGCTCGCTGGCTCATCGTCGCTTCGCTCGTCACGCTCGCTACGGCGTGCGGGACGACGCACGGCGAAGGCGACGCGGACGCTGCTGCCGAGAGCGCTGACACCGGTGTCGTCCGGCGTGATGCGGGAGGAAGGGACACCGGCGTCACGAGGCTCGACGCTCACGAGCCCATCGACGCGGGCGCCGTGGAAGCCGATGTGGGCTTGCCCGATGCGTCTCTCGACGCGCCCGAGGCCTCGCCGACTGACGCTGATCTCCGATCTCGGGAGGACGCGACGGGGTTCTGCCGGCCGGATGGGACGTGTGTCTGCTTCGAGGAGGGGTGGGGTGTGTGCCCGGGGCGGGAGACGATCTGCACGAATCTCGGGACCGACGCGGACTGCGGGAGGTGCGGGCGCAACTGCTGGGACACCTCCTCTGTGTGTCGGCACTACGGCGGTGGTTGTTCTTGCGAGTCCGGGATGTGCCGACAGGGCGAGTTGGTCGAATGGTGGCAGGCTTTTGGAGTCTTCTCCCCGGGGTTTCTGCAGTACTTCCACGCGAGCGCCGACGATGACCGTGGGCCGGGGACCACCAGCTTCGCCGCACTGACGATCTCACCGACGGTCGATGCGCTCTACATCGATGACGGGGTGGCCTATGCGGGGCGACGTAGCGGCGGGCTCACCTTCACGCCGGTGGTGACCGAAGACCGGATTCGTGAGGCGTATGTCCTCCCCCACGGCGGCTACATGATCTCCGAGGACGGTCACGTCTATTTCACGGATTCGGACCTGGGGACTGTGTGGCGCAGTGAGGACGTCGGCGACGTGCAGCACGTCTGCATCATGCACGACGAGAACTTCATGGTGCTCCTGGGCGATGGGCGGGTGCTGGCGACCGGAGCCGGTCCGGACTGGCTTGGGACGGGTGGGGTTGCGCCTCCCGCGCGGGGCTTCCTCGAGGTGGTCTATCCGCGCCCGGTCGTCAGCCTGGCGTGCCATGGCCGCACGAGCATTGCGATCCTCGACGACGGCAGTGCGTGGTTCGCTGGAGAGCGGGTGCTGCCCGCGTCGACGTCGCGGTATCCCCTGGCGCTCGTGCCGGAGCCTGCCGATCTGACCATCACCCGACGGTTCGAGAGGGTGTTCAGTGTCGAGGGGTTGGGGTCCCGCATGTTCTGCGTGGCGAGCACCGAGATCGGCGGTCTCTACGCCTGCTGGTATGGATTCGACCCCATCTCGTTCGTGTGGCGGGATCTCCCGCGACTGCCCTTCGAGGTCCGGGAGGGGGATTCCGGGATCTGTGGCCGCTTCGACCTCGGCGGCGGGAGCCAGGAGATCCGATGCATCGAGGACACGGTGGACGCCCGCGCGACGCGCCGGCTCGTGTGGTCCAACGTCGCGATCGGCGCGCTCCCCTGACCGTCGCGCGCGGTGCGCTGAGCCTACTGCGTGACGATGACGCGGGAGCCGCGGACGCCGGTGCCTTCAGTGGAGACGCCGTGCCAGCCTTCGGGGACCTCGGGCCAGGTGTGCTGGTAGACCCAGTGCGCGTCGCGGGGCGCGATGTTCACGCAGCCGTGGCTGTGGACCATGCCGTACTGCGAGTGCCAGAAGGCGGCATGCAGGGCGATGGAGCCCTCGAAGTACTGCGTCCAGGGCACGTCCTCGATGCGGTAGCGATCGTCGCCGAGGTCCGAGCCAGGGTCGGCCATCGTGTCGCTGATCATCTTGCGGCGGATCGTGAACTCGCCGACCGGCGTGTCGTGGCCCTCGACGCCGCTCGAGATGATCGTCGCGTAGATCGGCGTCGGCCCGCGGTAGACGACCAGCGTCTGTGAGGAGAGATCGACGTGCACCCACGGCTCGTCGACGTCGATGCCCGCGGGTGGATCGCGGCGCTCGGCGACCGCGAGGTACCACTCGCGGAGATACCGCTCCTCGCCGTTCTGCGCGGTGATCACGTGATAGACCTGATCGCCGATGCGCTCGCGGCGGAGCCACGGCACGCGCGCCAGGCGCTCGAAGGGCTCGAGCGTCTCGTCGTCGGTGATGCGCGAGGCATCGCCCCGGACCTGACGCACGAGCGGGCGCGCCGCGCGCACGGCCCACGCGAGCGGGAGCTCGACGCGCTGACCGCTCGCGTCGGGCACGCCGAGCTCGACGCCCGTGAACTGCGCGCCGGTGCGCTCTTCGAGCTGCGCCTCCTTCACGTACGTGCCGCGCACCGTGCGCACGAAGCGACGCCGCGAGCGCACCTCGGTGCCGTTGCTCGCGAGGAAGAAGCCGTGGTCGAGGAAGCGCGCGACCTCGCGCGGCGGCGGCGGCTCGTTCGGGAGGTTGCCCGCGCGCAGGCGCTCGGCCGCGCGCTCCTGACCGTCGCGGAGCAGCTGCACGTAGCGCAGGGCGTGCGCCTCGGCCGCGCGCTGATCGTCGCGCGAGGGCAGCTGGTACCACTCGGGCACCTGCGGCTCCTTCACGAAGAGGTAGCGGTAGGGGAGGTGGCTCGTGAGGTTCGGGCCGAGCGCGAGCTCTTCCGCGGTGGGCGGCGTCTCGCTGACCTCGATGCCCTGGCCCGCGCACGCGAAGCCGCGCGGATGGATGCGGTACCAGCCCGAGCGGCACCCGGGCGCCTGCGTGGGATCGCGCTGGAGGCGCACGTGACCGCCGATGCGCAGCCAGCCGAGCACGGTGGACTCGCTGTCGGCCTCGGCGCGGACCGTGAGCTGCGTTCCGGTCACCACGCCGTGGAGCGGCCACTCGCGATCGAGCATCGCGGCGTGCTCCGCCGCGCGCGCGAGGCGCTCTTCTTCGGTGCTCGGTGGCGCTTCGGGGCGGACCTCGTCGGTGCCCGGGGTCTCGGGGGCAGGCGTGCTCCCACCCGAGATCGCGGAGAGGCCCCACACGAGGCCCGCGACGACCGCCAGCAGCGCTCCGAGGATGCCGAGGTTCTTCGCCATGAGCGGGCCGGATCTAGCTCAATTTCGTGATGTGCAAGAGGTGGGGCCCCGCGAACGCGTGAGCCATCGGGGTCGATTCCCGAGCGCTCCGCGCATATGCTGCAGGCCTCGTCATCACTCGCCTGGAGGATTGCGTGGACGTCTTGATCGGTCCCGACGTGTTCGTGAATGCATCCGTGGCTCCTGGCACCCCGCCGGAGCAGGTCGCGCGCCGCGTGCTCGGCAAGCCGGGCAAGAAGCCGAAGACGACGACCTGGGTGCTCAAGTGGATCGAGCTCCTCCTCGCGAAGGCCCCTGGCTTCAAGGCCGAGAGCATCAAGCCGCAGGTGGACCTCATCAAGGGCCTGGTCGAGGTCGTCGAGACCAAGACGGACGAGATGGACTGGACCAAGGCGCTCGTCGCCTCCGCGAAGGCTGCGGGCCTCAAGCGCGTCATGACCGATCACCCGGATCTCGCCGACAAGACCGAGGTCGACGGCATCCAGTTCCTCTCGACCGAGGCGTGGCTCCTCGAGGCCACGACGCCTCCGCCTCCGCCGCCTCCCAAGAAGAAGTGAGCTCCGACATGGGCGACACATCGGACACGCCGGGCCAGCGCCCCGCCTCGTCGGGCGCGCGCACACGCACGCGCGGCGTGTCCGGTCGCCCGTTCGCGATCGGCTTCGGCCTGTTCCTCGTCATCGGCACGATCGTCTTCACGTACCTCGCGCGGCAGGCGCAGGTGTCGCGCGAGTCGGCGTTCGAGCAGATGCAGGACGACGGTGTCGTGCCGCGTGGCGACTGAGGCATCGTCGATGGTCTCGGCTCGGCGCACAACGGAGCACCTGCCGCCGTGGCGATCCTGATCCCGCGACCGCAGGCGTTCACGCTGTCACGCGCACGAGAGGCCGAGAGACCGCTCGTCGTCGAGGTGCCGCACGCGGGCCTCGCCGTGCCCGACGACGTGCGAGGCCAGCTCCGCGTGAGCACGACCGACGTGATGCGCGACGCGGATCTGTTCGTCGATCGCTTCTACACGAGCGCGCTCGCGCACGGGGCCTCGCTCCTCGTGTCGCACGTGTCGCGTTACGTCGTCGATCTGAACCGCGCCGAGGACGACATCGATCGCGACATCGTCCCCGATCATCCGCGCCCGCGGCCGCTCCAGAGCCGCGGCGTCGTGTGGCGCACGACGACGAGCGGACAGCCCGTGATGGACGGTGTGCTCACGCACGCGCAGCTCGAGCAGCGCCTCGCGCGCTACCACCGCCCGTACCACGCGGCGCTCGAGGCCGAGATCGAGCGCAAGCTCCGGACCTTCGGGACCGTGCTCCTCGTGTGTGCGCACTCGATGCCGTCGGTGACGAGGCCAGGCGCACCGCGTCGCGCGGACGTGGTGCCCGGCAGCCGTGGCGGCACGACCACGAGCCCGCGCGTGCTCGACGTGCTCGATGCGCGCTTCCGCAGCGAGGGCCTCAGCGTGCGCCACGACGATCCGTACCGCGGCGGCTACACGACGCAGAGGTACGGACGCCCGCGCGAGGGCGTGCACGCGGTGCAGATCGAGCTCAACCGCGCGCTCTACGTGGACGAGCGAACCTCGGAGCCGAAGGACGAGGCCTTCGCGCGCCTCGCGCGGATCATCGACGCGCTGCTCGGAGAGCTCGCCGCCCTCGATCTCCGCTAGCTCGCGAGGCGTGGGGGGAGGGCCCCCACGGACCCTCCGGGAAGAAACGTCAGCGCACGGCTTCGAGGGCGTCGAGCTCGCCAGAGCGAACCTCGAGCCGGTACCGGCTGTTCGCGGTCTGGATGTAGTAGATGTCCTTGCCGCAGACCTTGAACACGCGCTTGACCGGCGTGGTCACGTACTCGTGCAGGCCATCGGGGAACTCGATGACGAGGACCGCGCCCTTGCGCGGCGCGCGCAGCAGACGTCCCACCACTGCTCGGCCCGCAGCGCCGGACCCTTTGCCCGTGGCGCGAGACATCTTTCGCAGCACGACGTCCACGGTTCAGACGCTAGCATGGGCCCACGCGGGGTGGAAGAGAGTTAGCGAGCGCGCGCCTCGAGGGTCAGCCGGAACGAGACGACCAGGCGCCGCGGCGAGAGCGAAGACCTCACGTTTGCCAGCGAATCGCCCGCGCAGGCCAGGAGCGCGGTGGCGTCGGTCCGCACCGTGTCGGAGGGGAACGTGTCGCGCGCGCGGATCGTCGGCTCCGCTCCGTCGAAGTCGACCACGATGTCGGCCGCGCCGGGGCCTGGCGCTCGATCGCAGCGCTCGACCGCACCGAGCGCCGCCCAGACACTGGCCTCGAGGGGCTCGTCGCGGGGGCACGGGAAGGGTCCCGGACGCTGCGGGACACCGTCGCATCGAAGGTAGGCGACGCGGCCCGTGCGGAGCGTGACCGGTCCCGAGACGGTCGGCGCGGGGCTGGGTGCGGGCTCAGCCGGTGCGGCGGCGGGCTGGGGCACCACAGCGACCACTTCGGGCGCGGGGGCGGGCTCGGCCTCGGGCGCAGCGTGAGGTGCGGGCTCGGGCTCGGGCTCGGCCTCTGGCGCAGCGTGAGGTGCGGGCTCGGGCTCCGCTGTCTGGGGGCTCGGGGCACGCGCTTCGTCGACCTCGGGCGTGGGCTCCGAGGCGCGCTCCGCGACGTCGGCCGGGGACTCCGCCGACGCGGCCGACTCGGCGCGGTCGTGCTCCATGCCCCAGAACGCGATGCCCAGGCCCAGGGCGCCGCCGACCACGGCGACCGTCACCACGCGTGGCCACGGGAACGCGTCCTCTTCGGGCCGGGGGATGCGGACGACGCTCACGACGCGGTTTCTTATCGCCGATCGCCGTTGCGTCCACGCCGGCACCTCCGCCGCCCCGAGAGAATTGACCGCTTCGACGCGCGCACCTTACTCTTCGTCCCTCGCTCACCTCACCACAACGAGAGAGGGTGGATGCTCCGCGTCAGGTTCTGGGGAGTCAGGGGCAGCATTCCGACGCCGGGCCCGTCCACGGTGGGCATCGGTGGGAACACGAGCTGCGTCGAGATGCGCGCCGGCGATCACGTCCTCGTGTTCGACGGCGGCACGGGTCTGCGCCTCCTCGGAGATGCGCTCGCGAAGGAGATGCCCCGCACGGTGCACCTCTTCTTCAGCCACGTGCACTGGGATCACATCCAGGGCTTCCCGTTCTTCACGCCTGCGTTCGTGAAGGGCAACACCATCCACATGTACGGCGGTGCGAACATCGTCGGCACCGTGGAGACGGCGCTCGCCGGGCAGATGGAGACGCCGAACTTCCCGGTCCACCTGCGCGAGCTGCCCGCAGCGTTGAGCTTCAACGATCTCCACGAGGGCGAGGTCGTGGAGCTCGAGGGCGGGGTCCGCATCACCAACGCGCCCGGGACGCACCCGGGGGGCGTGTTCGCCTACCGCGTCGAGTACCAGGGCCGCTCCGTGGTCTACGCGACCGACACCGAGCACGGCGCGGCGCCCGATCCGAAGCTCGTCGGGCTCTGCAAGGGCGCGGACGTCGTGATCTACGACACGATGTACACGCCCGAAGAGTACGAGGGGAAGGGCGGCATCCCCAAGGTCGGCTGGGGTCACTCGCACTTCGTCGCGGGCGTCGAGCTCATGAAGGCCTCGGGCGCGCACCGCTACATCCTCTTCCACCACGACCCGTCGCAGAACGACGAGGCCGTGCGCGAGAAGGAGCGCCGCACGCGCGAGCTCTATCCGAACTCGGAGTGCGCGTACGAGGGCATGGTGATCGACCTGCCCGGCGTGAGCTGAGTTGGCCTGAGAGCCGCCGCCCACGGCGGTGGGTTGGGGACGCCTCGCGGCGGGGTGAGCGCAGCTCACCCCAGGAGCGCGCGAGAAAGCGAGGCCTGGGGAGCGTCGAGCCGGGGGTTTTGGGGGGTTGCCCCCCTGCCGCGCCGAAGGCGCGAGAAACAGAGACCTCACGCAGCGCGGGGCGGCAGCGATTCGGGGCGCACCTGGGCGGCGAGCCGATCGAGGAGATCGGCGAGGCGGAAGCCCGGGCCTTGCCGCCACTCGCCGTTCCACATCGCGACGCGACGCGTGAAGGGCTCGCCGAGCTCGAGCTGGACCTCGAGCGCAGGGCGTGGCTCGTCCGGCAGGCCGTCGCGCCGGAGCGGGCGCAGGAGCCACACGCCCGAGAACCGCAGCGATTCGAGCAGGGCCTGCAGGTGCATGGGCGAGAGCATGGTGCGCCGCGTGGAAGGCACCGACGCGCCTGCGGGGCGGACCACGACGATGCGATCGCCGTTGCCGAAGATCTCCATGCGGCTCGAGCCGTGGATGGGCGAGTCGTACGCAGTCCACGAGAGCATGAAGTTGCCGCGACGATCGGGCTGCTGGATGAGCGCGTCGAGCGCGGTGAGGAACGGCAGGTGCTGCGGCGACGTGCCCGCGCCCGTGCGGAACGCGAGCCAGTCGTGGGCGAACTCGAGCGCCGGTGCGGCGTGTGGCAGATCGGGCGCCAGCGCGTCGATGGCCGCGAGGGACGCGGGGCCGAGCAGCTCGAGCGCATCGAGCGCACGCCAGCCCATCACGGCGTCTGCGCCGTGGCTCAAGACCCGCGCGACGCGCCGTGCCGCGAAGCGCGCGCCGCCCGGACCGAGCGCACGAAGGCGCTCGACGAGCGAGGGATCGCCGCCGACGAGGAGGCCGTCGAGCTGCTGCTCGAGGTTCGCATCGATGCCCGCCTCCTCGAGCGAGCGCGCGCGTGTGACCACGAGCTCGCCCTTGCCCGTCGTCGAGGACGCCACGTCCGGCGAGTGCCAGGCGCGCATCCCCGCGGCGCCGCGCATCGGGTCGTACGCGAACACGATGGGGAAGACGCCTGCGCCGCGCCGATCGAACGCGAACGAGAGATCGAGCCCCGTCGTCACGCGACCGCCGGGCGGGATGCGCGTGAAGGCCTCGGGCGGGTGCAGCACGTTCACGTCGCCGAACGACACGCGGATCCACGGCCGATCATGCTTGGGTGGCGAGACCCGCAGCGAGCGCGGATAGCGCGGCGTGAAGCCGAAGACCCAGACCGGCGTCGGCGAGCGGTTCTCGCAGATCAGCTCGATCACGAGCGTGCTGCCGGCCTCGATTGGGCCTTTCGGCGGGCGGATCCCGAAGCGCACTCCGGAGATCCCACCGCCCCACACGACACCGTCCTCACTCATCGCGCGATCCTTACACGGATCGAACGCCCGCGCGCGAGCGAGGTGTCGTGGCCCTTCGTCACGCTCCGCCCACGCTTCTTCACGAGCCGCCCCAGCGTGCGTCGAGGATGCTCTCGCCATGCGTCTGTCGGTCTCGCGCCTGGCGATCTTCCTCACGGTGCTCGGGACGGCGAGCGCGCTCCTGCACGGCTACGCGTGGCTTCGCGTCGTGGCGGATCCGGCGTGGCCCGCGCCCTGGTCCACGCTCTTGGGTGGGCTCGCGCTGCTGCTCGCGGTGGGGATGCCGCTCGCGATGATCGGGATGCGTGTCCTGCCCGAGCGCCTCTCGGTGCCGCTCGCGTGGGCCGCCTACCTCTGGCTCGGCACGCTCTTCTACCTGGACGTCACGCTGCTCGCGCTCGATGGCTCGCGCCTCGTCTTCGAGAACGTGGCGTACGCGCGCGCCCTCGCGCCGTGGGTCAGTGACGACACGGCGGGCGCACGCGCGGTGGCATCGCTCGCGGTGGCCTCCACGCTGGGGCTCGTGACGTGGGGCGCGTCGCGCGGGCTCGCGGCGCCTCGGCTGCGCGAGGTCACCGTCGAGATCGCAGGCCTGCCGAAGGCCTTCGACGGATTCCGCATCGCGCAGCTCACGGACGTGCACGTCGGCCCGATGATCCGTCGCCGCTTCGTCGACTCCGTCGTCGATCGCGTCAACGCGCTCGCGCCCGATCTCGTGGCGATCACGGGGGATCTCGTCGACGGCAGCGTCGCCGAGCTCGCGAGCGAGGTCGCGCCGCTCTCGCGCCTCACGGCGCCTCACGGCGTGCGCTTCGTGACGGGCAACCACGAGCTCTTCAGCGGAGCCGACGCGTGGTGTGCGCACCTGCCGACGCTCGGCATCGACGTGCTGCGCAACCGCCACGTCTCGCTCGAGCGCGGCGGCGAGTCGATCGTGCTCGCGGGCATCGACGACGCGCACAGCCCCCGCTTCGGCGGCAGCTCGGATCTCGGTCGCGCGCTCGAGGGCCTGGACGGAACGAAGAAGATCGTGCTCCTCGCCCACCAGCCGCGCGGCATCGAGGAGGCGGCCTCGCGCGGCGTGGCCCTCCAGCTCTCGGGTCACACGCACGGTGGTCAGATGCAGCCCTTCGGCGCCCTCGTGCGTCTCGAGCAGCCGTTCCTGAGCGGCCTCCACCGCGTGCGCGAGACGCAGCTCTGGGTGAGCGAGGGCACCGGCACGTGGGGACCGCCGCTGCGCGTGGGCACGCGCTCGGAGATCTCCGTGATCACGCTGCGCGCCGTCTGACCAGGCGCTCCGAGCGTGGCGCGGCTCGGCGCTCGATGCGCGAGCCCGCCGTGGTCTCGTGTCGCCCCGAGGTTCGTGCGAAGGTCGGCGCATGACCGACCGCATCGAGCTCACGATCGAGGACCACGTCGCGCGCGTGCGCCTCAGCCGCGCGAACAAGCGCAACGCGTTCGACCTCGCGATGCTGCGGCAGCTCGCCGAGGCGTACACGAAGGCCGACGCGGACCCGAGCGTGCGCGTCATCCTCGTCGAGCCCGAGGGCGAGCACTTCACCGCGGGGCTCGATCTGGGCGAGGTCGGGCCCGCGGTCGCGTCGGGCGCCGCGCTCTTTCCGGAGGAGCTCGTCGATCCGCTCGGACTTCGTGGCCGCCTCCGCGACAAGCCCGTGGTGATGGCCGTGCGCGGCTACTGCCTCACGATCGGCATCGAGCTCTGTCTCGCGTCCGACATCGTCGTGGCGGCCGACGACACGCGCTTCGGTCAGATCGAGATCCTGCGCGGCATCTTCCCGTTCGGCGGCGCGACCATGCGGATGCCGGCGCGCTGCGGCTGGCAGAACGCGATGCGGTGGCTCCTCACGGGCGAGACGTTCGACGCGCGCGAAGCGCACCGCATCGGCCTCGTCTCGGAGGTCGTGCCCGCCGCTGATCTCGTCGCGCGCGGTCGTGCGCTCGCAGCCTCCGTCGCCAAGGCGGCGCCCCTGGGCGTGCGCGCGACGCTCGAGAGCGCCCGCCTCTCCGAGCGTGACGGCGAGGCTGCAGCGAACGCGCGCCTCCTCGAGCAGGCCCGCGCGCTCATGGCGAGCGAGGACGCGGCCGAGGGCCTTCGGAGCTTCCTCGAGCGCCGCGCCGGCGTCTTCCACGGACGCTGAGGGCCGATCAGATCGGCTGGTGGCAGGCCGCGCAGCGCTTCGCGAAGCCGAGGCTCTCGTAGCCGCACGCGGCGCAGGGCTTCGTGCGGAACATCCGCACCTCGTTCGGCGTGAGCGGCATCGTCTCTCGGCCCTCGCACGGGCAGCGGCCGCCCGCGACGAGCGCGCTGCACGTGGCGCAGCGAGCCTCGAGGATCTGTGCGCGTGCTGGGAGCTCGGGCTGGGCGAGGAGCCAGCTCCGGAGCTGCTCGGCCGCGCCGAAGCGACCCCGTGAGAGCGCGAGGTCCACGAACGCGATGGCCTCCGCGCGGCGCCCGAGCATCGCGAGGATCCGCGCCTTGCTGTGGTAGGCCCATGCGAAGCCGGGCGAGAGCTGGAGGCACTCGTCGAGCATCGCCAGCGCCTCGTCGAAGCGACCGATCTCGGCGAGGCGCGAGCCCGCGGAGTTGAGCAGTGTGGGTCGCCGCGTGGCGGGCCCGTGCGCGACCATCGATCGAAGGGCCGTGCGGTAGGAGATCGGGTTGCGCGTGACCTCGGTGAGGCGCGCGAGCGCCGAGGCCGCCCGCCAGTGGTTCGGATCGATCCCGTCGAGCGCGGCGGCGCCTTCCTTGTAGCGGCGCGCGAGCATGAGCACCTCGGCGCGCAGCGCACGGGCCTCGACGTCGGTGGGGCTCAGCGTGAGCGCGCGCTCGAGGAGCGAGAGGGAGAGATCGAGGGCGCCCGGCTCGTACTCGTCGCCGCCGACGTAGCCGAGCTTGTAGGCGATCTCCGCGAAGAGACACCACGGCTCGGCCGCGTACTGCGTCACCGGGAGCGACTCGTGGAGCAGCACCGCCGCATCGCTCAGCGCGGTGTCGTCGGCCGTGGTGGTCTCGACGAGGTGCCGCGCATCGAGGAGCAGAGCCCGCGCCTCGCCCGCGTCGATCGCGCGCGCGGTCAGCGGGTCGAGGCACGAACGGATGTCGAAGCGAGCCACGGCTCGTTCCTACGCCACCGCCCCGCGACTCTTCCTCGATGCTCGCTCGCGGCGCGAGGCAAGCATTCGATGACGCGACGCGCGCCACGGCATCTGCTCGGTTGCGGCGCGAGCCAGAGGCATCACGCGTCGGGTCTCTCCCCTCGGACCTGCCGGGCGCTTCGCATCATTCGTCGAAAAGACCCGCGGGCACACGATGCTCGGTGCATCGATGACAGCCGGCGCGCGACGGTGAAGGCCATGCGCGCAGTCGCGTCGTGCGGTCGAGCACGGTCGCCGAGCACACGAGCCTCGTCGATGACGAACACGTCTTCGCGAATGCGCCCGGCAGGATCGCGGGGAGTCGCGAGCACACGGGCCT
>JBILLJ010000134.1:0-23580 GCA_044376125.1 Sandaracinaceae bacterium | reverse complement strand
GTGAAGGCGTAGTCGACGAGCTCGGGGAAGTGACGCTCGAGCAGCGTGACCACCGCGAACGCGGTGAAGCTGGGCGCGAGCGCGGTGCCCTTCTTGAGCACGTAGCCGCGGTCCTGGATCGTCGCGAGCGTCGCGGCGTACGTGGAGGGGCGACCCACGCCGAGCTCCTCGAGCTTTCGCACGAGCGAGGCCTCGGTGTAGCGGGGCGGCGGCTGCGTCGCGTGGCCCGCGGCCGTCACGTCGTGCGCGGAGAGCGTGTCGCCCTCGACGAGCTTGGGCAGCTGCTTCTCCTTGCTCTCGAGCTCGGCCTCCGGATCGTCGGAGCCCTCGACGTACGCGCGGAGGAAGCCCGGGAACTCGATGGTGAGGCCCGCGGCCGAGAGCTCGCACTCGCGACCGTCCTTCGAACGCGCGCCGAAGCGCACCGAGACGCTCTCGCCGCGCGCGTCCTGCATCTGCGAGGCGACCGTGCGCTTCCAGACGAGCTCGTAGACCTTGGCCTGATCGGGATCGACCTCGCGCGTGACCTCTTCGGGCAGCTTCCAGTCGTCGCCCGCGGGTCGGATGGCCTCGTGGGCCTCCTGCGCGTTCTTCACCTTGTTGGCGTACGTGCGCGGCCCGGCGGGCAGGTACTCCTTGCCGTAGAGCGACGCGATCTGCGTGCGGGCCGCCGCGATCGCCGTGTCGCTCAGCGTCGTGGAGTCCGTGCGCATGTACGTGATGTAGCCGTTCTCGTAGAGGCGCTGCGCGGCCTTCATCGTGCGCTGCGCGGAGAAGCGCAGTTTGCGCGAGGCCTCCTGCTGCAGCGTCGAGGTCATGAACGGCGGCGACGGCGAGCGCTTGTAGGGCTTGCGCTCGATCGAGACGACCTTCGTCGCGGCGCCCTCGAGGCCTGCGGCGAGCGAGCGCGCGTCCGCCTCCGCGAGCAGCAGCGCGTCCTTCCTCGTGAGGCCACCCTTGGCGTCGAAGTCCTTGCCCGTGACGAGGCGCTTGCCGCCCACGCTGACGAGCTGCGCCTCGACGTCCTTGTCGCCGTCGTCGCGCTTCACCTTCACGAGGCGCGCGCCCAGATCCCAGTAGCTCGCGGACACGAAGGCGCGGCGCTCGCGCTCGCGCTCGACGAGGATGCGCGTCGCCACGCTCTGCACGCGGCCCGCCGAGAGCTTCGGCATGACCTTCTTCCAGAGGACGGGCGAGACCTCCCAGCCGTAGAGCCGGTCGAGGATGCGGCGCGCCTCCTGGGCGTTGACGAGGCGGCGGTCGATCGAGCGCGGCTTCTTGATCGCCTCCTGGATCGCCTTCTTCGTGATCTCGTGGAAGACCATCCGGTGCACGGGCACCTTCGGCTTGAGCACCTCGTGCAGGTGCCAGGCGATCGACTCACCCTCGCGGTCTTCGTCGGTCGCGAGGTAGAGCGTGTCGGCCTCCGCGAGCAGCTTCTTGAGCTTGCCGATGTGCTGCTTCTTGTCCGCGTCCACGACGTAGAGCGGGCGGAAGTCGTTCTCGACGTCCACGCCGAGCTTGCCGAACTCCGTGCGCTTGAGCTCCTCGGGCACGTCGTCGGCGCTCTTGGGGAGATCCCGGATGTGCCCGATGGACGACTCGACCATGAAGCCGGAGCCGAGGTAGCCCGCGATGGTCTTTGCCTTCGCGGGGGACTCGACGATCACCAGTGCCTTGCCGCTCGCCATGGAACTCTCTCGCGTCGGTCGGGGCGGGCGTCACACCTTATTACCCGGTGTCGTCTGCCCCGACGGGAAGGGGGCGGACGGTGCCACACGATCCCCGGAGCGTCGAGGAACCGAAACAACCCCCTGTAGTTGCGTGTAGTTACGCGTCGTCGTCGGCTGCGTCCGAGGCCGGCGCCGCGAGCGGATCGAGGTAGATTCCGTCCACGTCCAGGGAGACGTCGAGGCTCTCGAGCCGTGCGTGCTCGCCCGCCCCGTACTCCTCCATGACCCAGCGTCGACCGTCGCGCCGGTACACCTCGATGCACCTGCGGCCCTGGTACACGACCACGTACTCCCGCAAGGACGGCAGGCGTCGGTAGTCGGCGAACTTCACCGTGCGGTCGTGCCGCTCGGACGACGGGGAGGTCACTTCGACGAGCAGCGTCGGGTTCACGAGCGAGAGCTCGTCGTCCCCATCGTGCTCCACCTTGCCACACGCGACGCTGACGTCGGGGTACGTCGCACAGTCTGCCGCCCGGATGCGAACGCGGGCATCGGCGGAGAACACCACACAGGGCCTGCCGCGCAGCGCCGACGAGAGCGCTGTGATCACCGCCGCGCAGATGCGTGCGTGCGTCAGCGTCCCTCCCGACATCGCGACGACCGCGCCCTGGATGTACTCGAGCTTCACGTCGCTCGCCTCGGCGAGCGCGACGTACTCGGCATAGCTGACGCGCCTCTCTGCGGGATGTCCCATCGGCTCTCCGTCGCGGCGCATGACCCCAGGGTAGCACCGCGCCCCGGCAGAGACGGCGCGTCGGGCGCGGGACTGACGCGCGTCGCCTCAGCGGCTGCGATCGAGCAGGGACTCGAGCGCCTCGAGGCGCGCGAGCTCCTTCTTGTAGCTCGCCTGGTGGTTGCGGGACTCGACGAGGGCCTGGCCTCCGAGGGCGACGAAGGCGTCCTTCACGCTGCCGAAGCGCTCGACCGCTGCGCGCAGCACCGCGCCGCGCAGCACGTCGAGCTGGTCGAGCTCGATCGGTGTGCCGCTGCGGCGTCGCTCGAGGACCGCGTCGAGCACGCGGTGCGCGAGGCCTCGCAGCGCGTCCTCCGCGCCCGCGTCGGGCACGGCGTGATCGTGCAGCTCCGGAAGGAGCGCGCCGTGCACGTGATCCTTGTCGAGCACGATCGGGCTCGAGGTCGGGTCCAGGCCGCGCGCGCCGGCCAGGGCGATCGCGCGGCGCACCACGTTGTCGAGCTGTCGCAGGTTGCCCGGCCACATCGCGCCCGAGGGCCAGCGCGCTCCGGTGAGCTCGCGCGCGCCTTCGGTCGTGAGCTCGAAGGGGCGCTCACCCAGCCTCCGCTTGCCGAGCTCGAGCGCCCACGCGACGAGCTCGTCCTTGCGATCCGCGAGCGAAGGCAGCGCCACCGGCAGCACGTGGATTCGATAGAAGAGATCCTCGCGGAAGGCGCCCGCGCGCACGAGCGCGCGCAGGTCGCCGTTGGTCGCGGCGATGAAGCGCACGTTCGCCGTGCGCTCGCCGCTCGCGCCGAGGGGGCTGTAGCGGCGCGTCTCGAGCAGGCGCAAGAGGCCCGCCTGCGCCGCGAGCGAGAGCTTGTCGATCTCGTCGACGAAGAGCGTGCCGCCATCGGCCTGTGCGACGAGGCCGTCGTGATCGGCGTGCGCGCCCGTGAACGCGCCGCGCTTCCAGCCGAAGAGCTCCGCGAGCTGCGTCGCGTCCGGCAGGGCGATGAGGTTCGCGGTGCAGAACGCGCGATCGCGGCGCGGGCTGCGCGCATGGCACCAGTGCGCGAGGCGCGACTTGCCCACGCCCGTCGGGCCCGTGATGAGGAGCGTCTCCTCCTGGGGCGCGAACTGCTCGAGCACACGAAGGAGCGGGCGCGTGCGCTGGCCCGCGATGGGAAAGAGCGGGTCGCCGGTCTCGAGCGAGGGCTCGCGCACCGACGCGACCGGCAGGCCCAGGAGGAACGGTCCGGCCACGTCGACGATCAGCGACAGCTCCTCGTGCGCGGCGTCCCGCGGCCAGGGCCTCGCGATGCCGTCGTTCCACGCCAGCTCGATGCACACCATGCCGCCGAGCGCGTCGCCTTCGCGCGGCGCGTGGACGGGCAGGGCGATCACGTGCGTGACGTCGCGCGCGCGCATCGCCATCACGCTCGCCGACACGTCGCTCGGCGTGAGCGGCGTGGCCATGCGCACGGGGCTCGCGTCGCGCAGCACGACGCCCTCGCAGGTGCCCACGTCGATCGCCACGGCGTCGCGCGCGGCCGCGAGCGTGCTCCACACGGCGGTCGACGGCGCGACCTGTCCGGGCGTCACCTCGCCGTACGCGCGGCTCGCGAGCGCGTGGTAGCCCTCGCGATCGCGCAGGTGGACGACGACGCGCACGACCTCCGCACCGCGCGGCCCGAGCACGTCCGTGACGAGCCCGTGGAGCGCGTCGAAGACGGGCTCGCACGCGCTCTCGAAGGTGGCCGCCGACCGCAGGCCCGCGACGACACGGCCCAGACTGCTCTCGCTCACGGATCCTCCGCGTAGGGGTCGACCAGGACGTCCGGCACGTGCGCGCCTCGCGGCGTCGGCGTCGGGCCTGGTGGCGCGCGTGCCGTTCCGCTGCGCTTGCCGCGCGGGGCTCGGGCGAAGGGCGCACACCGACGTCGTGTGGCTCGTGGCGCTCGGGGCCGTGCTCGTGCTCAGCCGTCGTCCACGCCGAAGCCGGGCAAGAGCTCCGCGAGAGCCTCGGTGAGGCGATCGATGCGCACGGGCTTGGTGAGGTAGCGCGCGACGCCCGCGCTCTCGGCGCGTCGAACGTCTCCGTCCATCGCAGACGCGCTGAGGGCGATCACGGGGATGGACGCCGTGGTCGGATCCTCTCGCAGTCGACGCAGCACCTCGAAGCCGCTGATGCCGGGGAGGTTGATGTCGAGCAGCACCAGGGCCGGCCGGTGCACGCGCGCCAGCTCCACGCCGAGCTCGCCGGTCGGCGCCGTCATGAGCTCGAGGCTCTCGAGCGAGCCCAGGAGCTCCTCCATGAACACGAGGTTCGCCGGGTTGTCCTCGATGTAGAGGACGAGCCGCCGCGGGCCGGCCGTCGGGATCTCTCGCGGGGTGAGGTGCGAGGGTGATTCGACGTGCGGCGCGGTGGCGCGTGGCAGCTGCACCCAGAACTCCGAGCCCTCGCCCGGCGTGCTCACGAAGCCGACGCTGCCGCCCATCATCTCCGCGAGCCGCTGCGAGAGCGCGAGCCCGATGCCCGTTCCCTCGATCGACCCGGTCTCCTGGCCCGCGCGATAGAAGGCCTGGAAGAGGCGGCCTTGCCGCTCGGGCGGGATGCCAGGGCCATCGTCGATCACCGCGAGGCGGACCTCGGGGCCCCCGGTCACCTGCACGCGCACGGCGCCGCCCTCGCGTCCGTACTTGATCGCGTTCGATCCGAAATTCAGCACGATCTGCCGCAGGCGCGTGCGATCGGCGCGCACCACGAGGTCGGGCCCGACCCGATCGATCTCGACCGTCATCGATCGCTTGTCGGCGAGCGGTCCGAGCGTGGTGATGGCGTCCTCGACGACGTCGCGCACGACCACGGGCTCGAGCGAGAGCGGGATCGCGCCCGACTCCACGCGCGCGAGATCGAGCACGTCGTCGATCAGTCGCAGGAGGTGCTCGCCCCCTCTCAGCACGTGCTCCACGTGACGCTTGGAGCGATCGCTCAGCGCGCGGTCGCGCTGGATCAGCTGCGCGAAGCCGAGCACGGCGTTGAGCGGCGTGCGCAGCTCGTGGCTCATCGAGCGCAGGAAGTCGCTCTTGGCGGCGTTCGCGACCTCGGCGGCCTTGCGGGCCGTCCCGAGCTCTCGCTGCCGACGCACGTCCTCGGTGAGATCCGCGATCGTCACGATTCGCCCGCGCTCCGGCGTGCTCCGCTCCTGGATGCGGAGGTGTCGGTCGTCGCGCGTGACCACGTCGATCGAGCCCACCGGGTCGCGGTGGTAGGCGAGCAGACGCTCGAGGAGCGCCTCGGGGGACTGCGGTGCAGGCTCGAGCTGCGCGACGATCTCGCGCAGGAGCTCGTCGTACGACGCACCGATCGCCGTGCCTCCGTGGTTCGGCACGAGGCCCGTCCGGTACGCGCTGTTGCAGAGCACGAGCCGATCGTCGTGATCGAAGATCGCGAACGCCTCCTTCATGCTCTCGAGCGCGCTGACGAGGCGCTCGAGAGAGACCTGTGCGCGCCGCTCCGCCTCCTTGCGGTCGCTGGTGTCGCGCACGGCGGCGAGCACGAAGCGTCCCCCCTCGCCGCGATCGATGGGGCTCAGCCCGATCTCGACCGAGATCTCGGAGCCGTCCTTTCGCAGCGCTCGCAGGTCCATGCCCGAGCCCATGCCGCGACGTCGGGGCATGGCCGTGTATGCGCCCCGCTGGAGCTCGTGCCCCGGCCGCACGCGCGCCGGAACGAGGGCCTCGATCGGCTGCCCGACGAGCTCGTGGCGGGGCCAGCCGAACATGCGCTGGACCTCGTCGTTCACCTCGACGATGCGCCCCGTGTGATCGACGAGGATCATCGCGTCGGGAGCGGCCTCGAAGAGGGAGTCGAGCGAAGGAAGGCTCTCTTCCGACATCACGTCTCGCTCTCTGCGGGCAGCCGCACGACGAAGACCGCCCCGCTGCGTGTCGCGTCGATGGAGATGGTGCCTCCGTGGAGCTCGGCGGCCACGCGGCAGAAGGGCAGGCCCAGACCGTGGCCGCGTCGCGACGCGTCGTGCGAGCCGAGCTGTGCGAAGCGCTCGAAGACCCGCTCGTGCATCGCGACGGGGATGCCGCGCCCGGTGTCGCACACGCGCAGCTCCACGACCGAGCCCACCCGCCCTGCCTCGATGCGCACGACGGAACGTGCAGGCGCGTGGCGCAGGGCGTTGTCGACGAGGTTGTCGAGCACCCGCCGCAGCATGTCCGGGTCGCCGCTGACGCGCGCGTCGTCGGCGGCGTCGAGCACGATCGTCACCTCACGCTCCTGCGCCGGCAGCGAGAAGGCGGTCAGCGTCTCGGTCGCCAGCTCCGACCAGCCCACCCGCTCGCGTGCCAGCACGAGGCGGCCCTCGTCGGCCCGCGAGAGATCCAGCAGGTTGCGCGCGAGCTGCGCCATGCGCCTGGCGAGCACGCCGATCGCCTGCGCCGACTCGCGGGCGTCTGTGGGCAGGCGCGGGTCGCGCCTCAGGATGTCGGCGTGGAGCGCGATCGTCCCGGCGGGGCTCTTGAGGTCGTGCACGAGGAACGCGGACATCATCTCGTGCTGGAGCTGAAGGCGCATGATCGCGTCTCTCTGACGCGCGAGCTCGTCGTGGTGCGCCCGCAGCTCCGCGCCGATCGCGCCGAGGCGGAGCAGGGTGCGCACGCGGGCCGTGAGCTCGACCGGGCGGATCGGCTTCGAGATGAACTCGGCCCTGGCCGCGAGCGCACGATCGAAGGTGTCGAGATCGCGCAGCGCGGTCAGGAACAGCGCGGGCACCTCGGCGCCGCCAGGGAGCTCGCGCACGGCCGCGAGGGTCTCGAAGCCATCGCGCCCCGGCATCCGCACGTCGAGCAGGAGCAAGCTCGCTCCTCCATCGCGAAACGCCTCGATCAACGCGTCGCCCGAGCTGCACGTGACGACGTCGAGGCCCTCGTCCACGAGGGTCTCCGCCACGAGGACTCGATTGTCCTCGACGTCGTCCGCACAGAGGACACGCGCGCGTCGTTCCGTCATCCCGGCCCGCGCAACGTCACACGGGGCGTGCGCGGATCACAAGACCCAACTGAGGGTGCTCAGCCCGACGCGAGCGCGGCCTCGGCCATGCGCGCCATCGCCTCGTCCGAGAGCATCCCGCGCCGCGCGAGCACGGGAATGAGGTAGTTCGTGACCTCCTGGAACGAGTTCACGTCGGGCGCGAGCTGCTTGCCGATGCCCTCGGCCGTCACGAGGCCGACCATCATCAGCGTCATCTCGGGCCGGGGCCGCACGCCGTGCTTGCGGCCCGTCGCGAAGACGCGATCGATGAGCACGCGGAACTCGAGGTCCTTCGCGTTCATCGTGCGGAACTCGCGCGCGAACTCCGCGATGTCGATCTCCAGCTCCGCCCAGTTCACCGTGCCCTCCATGTAGCGGTGGTAGGTGCGGAGGTGGTGCATGAAGTCCTCCGTGGTGCCGAACGCGAGGCAGCGGTTGAAGTCGATGTAGTACTCGAGCGCCTCGTCCGAGAGGGACTTCGTGAGGCCCACGTCGAAGATGCAGACCGTGCCGTCCTCCTGCACCACGAAGTTGCCGGGGTGGAGGTCGGCGTGGAGGAAGCCGTCGTCGAAGCACATCTTGAGGAAGGCCTCGCGCAGGCGGCCCGCGAGGTCCGGGAACCGCTCGGCGTGGGACTTCTGCACCTTCTCGCCGCGCACGAAGTCCATCACGAGGATGCGCTCACCCGAGAGCTCCTCGACGACCTCCGGGAAGCGCACCTTCTTGAAGCGACGGAAGTTCTTCCGGAACCGCCGATAGTTCTCGGCCTCGATGCGCAGATCGGTCTGCGCGACGATGCCCTCGAGGAAGTGATCGAGGTGCTCCACGAGCTCGGCGTGTCGCGCGGCCTCGCTCATCGACATGAGCACGACGGCGAAGGCGTGGAGGATCGCGCCGTCGCGCTCGGCCAGGAGGCGGATCTCCGGTCGCAGGATCTTGATCGCGACCTCGCGTCCGTCGTCGAGCACGCCGCGATGCACCTGCGCGACCGACGCGGCAGCCACGGGCTCGCCGTCCATGCTCGCGAGGCGCGAGGCGCGCTCGCCCAGCTCCTGGTCCACGATGCGACGCGCGTCGGGGAACACGGGGAGATCGTCCTGCAGCGCCTCGAGCTCTTCGATGATCTCCGGCGAGAAGAGGTCCGGCCGCGTGCTCATGACCTGACCGAGCTTGATGAACGTCGCCCCCAGGCCCTCGAGCGTCTCGCGGAGCAGGCGCCCCCGCAGGTGCTCTCGCTGTCGGATGCCGACCACATCGTCGTCGGCCGTGACCAACACGGAGAGGCGCAGCACCGCGTAGCGCGTGAGCATCCACGCGATCGCCAGGCCGATCTGGACGCCCCGCACCACGAGATGTGAGCGCGGCAGCGCTCGCGCGGTCGTCACGGGGACGGCTGGCACGGAGGGTGATAACGCGCCGCGCGCGGCAGCGGTCTCGTCGGTCGTTGACACGATGGTCGCTCGTCTCGTAGGTCCGCAGCTCGTCGTCTGCCCGCGCGATCGTGGGGCCGAAGACTCAAGGAGACTACCCCATGGCTCATCGTTGGAAGTTCGCACGCGTCGGAGGCTTCGATCAGGTCCAGCTCCGCACGGGCCAGGATCTCGTCTCCATCGGTGAGCTCGACCAGAAGCTCTGGGTCGCGCTCGCGTGTCCGATCAAGGGCCTCGAGCTCGACGAGCGCACGCTCTCGCTCATCGACACCGACAAGGACGGCCGCGTCCGCGCGAGCGAGCTCATCGCGGCGACGAAGTGGGTCGCCGAGGTGCTCAAGGACGTCGACGTCCTCGCCAAGGGCAGCGTCTCGCTCGCGCTCTCCGCGATCGACGACGAGGAGGACGAGGGCAAGCTCCTCCTCAAGAGCGCCAAGAAGATCCTGAAGAGCCTCGGCAAGCCCGACGCGAAGGAGATCTCGGTCGCCGACATGAAGGACGCCATCGGCGCCTTCGAGAAGGAGAAGCTCAACGGCGACGGCGTGGTCCCGCCCGAGACGGCAGAGGACGCGACGCTCAAGAAGGTCGTCGAGGACGGGCTCTCGTGCACCGCCGCTCCGCCCAAGGACAAGTCGGGCAAGGACGGCCTCGACGAGGCCGCGACGAAGGCCTTCTTCGAGGCGATCCGCGCGCACGCGGACTGGCTGAAGAAGGGCAAGACCGAGGAGTCCCTGCGGCCTCTGGGCGACGACACCGCCGCGGCCTATGCGGCCTTCGCCGCGTTGAAGGCGAAGATCGACGACTACTTCGCGCGCGGTCGCGTCGCGGCGTACGACCCGCGCGCGCTCGCCGCGGTGAACGGCGAGGAGAAGGCGTACCTCGAGATCGCCGCGAAGGATCTCAACGTGTCGGCGGCCGAGGTCGCGCACTTCCCGATCGCGCAGGTCGCCGTCGACAAGCCGCTGCCGTTCGGAAAGGGCGTGAACCCGGCGTGGTCGGACCGCGTCGCCGCGCTCTCGACGGCCGTGGTGAAGCCGCTGCTCGGCGCCAAGGAGTCCCTCACCCAGGCGGAGTGGCGCACGATCTCCGACAAGCTCGCGCCCTACGGCGCCTACGTCGCCGACAAGAAGGGCGCGAGCGTCGAGAAGCTCGGCGCCGCGCGCGTCGAGGAGCTCGCGGCGAGCGACCTCGAGAAGAAGCTCCTCGACCTCGTCGCCGAGGACAAGGCGCTCGCGCCCGAGGCGCAGGCGATCGAGAAGGTGGAGAAGCTCGTCCGCTACAACCGCGATCTCATGGAGATCGCGAACAACTTCGTCTCGTTCCGCGACTTCTACTCGCGTCGCAAGCCCGCGGCCTTCCAGATCGGCACGCTCTACCTCGATCAGCGCGCGTGCGAGCTCTGCATCGAGGTCAACGACGCCGGCAGGCACGCGACGATGGCGCCGCTCGCGAACACGTACCTCGTCTACTGCGACCTCAAGAACAGCAAGGGGCAGACGAAGCAGATCGCCGCCGCGATGACCGCGGGCGACGTCGACAACCTCATGGTCGGCCGCAACGGCGTCTTCTACGACCGCAAGGGCCTCGACTGGGATGCGACGATCACGAAGATCATCGACAACCCGATCAGCGTGCGGCAGGCGTTCTGGTCGCCGTACAAGAAGGCCCTTCGCATGGTGGAGGAGTTCGTCGCGAGCCGCGCCGCCGCCGCCCAGGCCGACGCCGACGCGAAGCTCACCGCCGACGTCCATGCGGCCACGGCCGCGGCCGCGACACCGCCTGCTCCTGGGGCCGCGCCCGACGCGCCGGCGGCCCCGGCCGCGCCCGCGACGCAGACGCGCCCGCTCGACATCGGCGTCGTCGCGGCGCTCGGTGTCGCCGTCGGCGGCATCACGGCGGCGCTCGGCGCCTTCCTCGAGGCCTTCTTCGGGCTCGGCCTCTGGATGCCGCTCGGCGTGCTCGGTCTGATCCTCGCGATCTCGGGCCCGTCGATGGCCGTCGCGTGGCTCAAGCTCCGCAAGCGCAACCTGGGCCCGATCCTCGATGCCAACGGCTGGGCGCTCAACGCGATGGCGACGGTGAACGTGCCGCTCGGTGGCTCGCTCACCAAGGAAGCGGTGCTGCCCGACGGCAGCGAGCGCGACCTCAGCGATCCGTTCGCCGAGCAGCCTCGCCCGTGGCGCTTCTACGTCTTCGTGCTCGTGGTCCTCGGCCTCGCGATCGGCTGGTACGTCGGCAAGCTCGACCACTACCTCCCGGTCGCCGCGCGCTCGGTGACGGTGCTCGGCGAGAACGCGCCCGCGTACGTCGCGCCCGAAGGCGCTGCGGCGGCGCCGGCCGAGGCCGCGCCCGCGCCCGCCGCGGAGTGAACGGACCGCGCCACGCAGAGCCCCACGACGAAAGCCCGACGAAGAAAGGGCGCCCCTCTCGCGAGGTGGCGCCCTTCGTCGTTCGTCCGCGTGCGAGCGTCGCTCAGGGACCGAGAAGAAATCGGTCGCGGGGTCCGGGGCGCTCGAGCCCCCGAGCGGGCGCCGAATGGCGCGCAGAAACTCAGGCCATGGCCAGCTGCGCGGCGACCTCGCGCGGCGCGAGGTGACCCTCGGCGCGCAGGGTCGAGGTGCGCAGGGGCTCGTACTCGGCGACCGGCACGATGCCCAGGCGCGAACGCACCTCCTCGAGCGGGAGCGCGAGCAGTGGCGCCCAGTCGATCGCGGGGAGGTAGCTCGCGCGCAGGCCGCGGACGAAGCCGCCGAGCACCATCGAGAGCACGCGCGGCTGACGCACGCGGTACATGCCGAGGAGCACGATCATCGCGATGCCCGGATTCCACACCTGCGGCACGTTGAACGAGAGCAGGGCGGTCTCTCCGAGGAGGTCTCCCTGGTAGCCGGTGACCGTGTGCCAGAGGTCGTGCGTGTCGCGCATGCGCTGGGCGGCGTACTCGAGCTCGCCGTCGCCCGCGCGCACGCCCGTGCGGCCCTTCTCGCTCGCCTCGACGAGCCCGTCGGCCGTGATGCCCTCGCTCTCGACGAAGCGGAGATAGGCATGTGCGAGCGAGCCCTCGGGCATGGCGCGCAGCGCGTCGCGATCGGCGAGCAGGGGCACGAGCGAGGGGCGCTCGCGCAGGAGGCGCTGGCCCTCGGGGGTGCGGTGGAAGAGCCCGACGAGGTGGTCGGGCGCTCGCCACGAGAGCGAGTCGATGATCGTGAAGACGTGGCTCGTCTCGTCCGGGTCCGCCGCGAGGGCGCGGAGGGCGCGAAGGGCGCGCGGAACGTCGAGCGGCAGGGCATGCGAGGTGCGGGGCTGCGGAGCGCGAGTCATGGGTGCCTCCCGTTGTCTACAACGCTGTCAGTAGCCGCTACTGACAATCCTGTCAACTGTGGCGCCGTGACGAAGTGAAGCGCCGCGCGGCCCGCGCGATCGCGTCGCGATCGACGCTCCCTCGCGGCTCCCGTATCGTGCACGCGTGACCCGAGCGGAGACCCCTCGTGCCCGGCGCGGCAAGGCCGCGGTCCCGCCGCGCGCCGTCGCGGCCGCACCGAAGAACGGCGTCGCCCGCCAGGCGACACCGCCCGACCGAGCGCGCGCGCGCGTGTCCGTGGCGCCCGAGGGCGCGAGCCGCGCGAGCGAGCCCCCGCGTCGCGTGCGGCGCACGGCCGAGGACGCCCGCAGCGCGATCCTCGACGCCGCGAGCCGCCGCGTGGCCGAGGTCGGCCCGGGAGGCCTGCGCCTCCAGGACGTGGCCGCCGACGTCGGTGTCTCGCATCCCACCATCCTGCACCACTTCGGCTCGCGAGAGGGTCTCGTGGCGGCCGTGGTGCATCGCTGCGTCGACGCGCTCCACGCGAGCCTGCTCGCCGAGATCGCCAAGGGCCGCCGTGGCGAAGAGCCGATCGCCGACATGCTCGAGGCCGCCGCGCGCGTGCTCGGGCCCATGGGCCACGCGCGCGTCATCGCGTGGCTCTCGCTCTCGGGCGAGGTGAGCGACACGCGTGGCAGCGAGAGCCTCGAGCGCATCGCGCGCGCCTCTCACGAGCTGCGCCGCGCGCACCGCAGCGAGGACACGCCGCCCTACGAGGACACGTCGTTCGTCGTCATGCTCGCAGCCTTCGCGCTCTTCGGGGACGCGATCGTGGGCCCGATGCTCCACCCACCGGAGGACGCGGCCACGCGCGAGCGGCGCGCCAAGCGCTTCCGCACCTGGCTCGCGCGCCTGCTCCAGCAGCACCTCGAGCACGGCGGCGCCGCGCCGAACCGAAAGAAGGGTCCAGCATGACGAACCGATCCTCGACCTTGTCCGTGCTCGCCGCATCGTTCGTGCTCGGGTGCGGCGCCGAGGCCACACCCGACCGGGCGTCGCCGAGCCCCTCTGCGTCGCCGGCGGCCGAAGCCCCCGCGCCGTCGACGCCTCCCGCCGCGCCCGTGCTCGCCGAAGGGCCCCGGGCCGCGCGCGCGCTCGAGGGGCCTGCGCTCGAGATCGACGTGCCCTGCGAGGGCGCGCTCCACGTCGGACCGTTCGCGCTCGAGCGCGAGGGCGAGACCGTCGTGCTCGGCACCCAGCACGAGGCCGCGCTCCAGACCTGTCCCGCGGCGAGCTGGGTCGATGCCTCCGACGCATTCGTCGAGACGGCGGGCATCGGCTGCTCGGAACAGGGGCAGCCCGCGACGGCGGAGATCTCGTATCGCTACGCACCGGGTGAAGGTGGCTCGTCGGCGACGCCCGTCTTCTTGCGTCTCGCGCGCGGCGACGTCGGTCCCGAGGCGTGCGTCCCGCTGCACCTGCGCCTCACGCGAGCTCGCTGATGGGCTCGCCTCGCGCCGCGCGGCCTCCGTTCGTCGTGCACTGGCAGGAGATCCAGGACGACGACGACGCGCACTATCCCGGCTCGAGCGAGCTGCTCTCGATCGGCTCGCCGCTCGCACGGCACGCGGGCCTCACGCAGCTCGGCGTGCACCACGAGCTGCTCCTTCCCGGTCGACGCACGTCGTGGCCGCACGCCGAGGCCGACGAGGACGAGCTCGTGTACGTGCTCGAGGGCTACCCGCACGTGTGGATCGACGGCGAGCTGCATGCGCTGCGGCCCGGTGATGCGGTCGGCTTCCCGTGCGGCACCGGCATCGCGCACACCTTCCTCAACGACGGCGAGCAACCCGTGCGCTTGCTCTGCGTCGGGCTCGCGAGCCGCGCGGAGCACCGCGTCCACTATCCGCTGCACCCGGCGCGCAACGCCGAGCTCGGCGCGCGCTGGTGGAGCGACGTGCCCGCGCGCCCGCTCGGCCCGCACGACGGCGCGCCGCGCGGGCGCGCCTCGCCTGCGCGTGAGACCGCCGCTCCCGAGCGACGCCTCGAGGTGCCTGTGATCGAGACCGAGCGCCTGCGCCTCCGGCCTCATCGCGAGAGCGACGCGGAGGCGTTCTTCCGCATGCGCACGCGCGAGGGCGCGCTCGATCACATGCTCGTGCGCGCACCCGAGCGCGTCGAGGCCGTGGCCTCCTCGATGCGTCGCATCATCGCGCAGAACGGCTGGGTGCACCTCGCGTGGATCGTCGAGGAGCGAGAGAGCGGCGCGTTCGTCGGATCGTTCGGCGTGATCCGCATCGATGCGCCGGGGCTCTGGCGCGGTGAGCGCGGCGGACGCGCGGAGCTCGGCGTCGAGATCGATCGCCCCGCGTGGGGCCGTGGCTTCGTGCAGGAAGGCGGCGCGGCGGTGATCGCGCACGCGTTCGGCGCGCTCGGCCTGCACCGCCTCGAGGTGCACACCGCGCCCGACAACACGCGCGCGCTCCGTGCGGCCGAGGCCCTCGGCTTCGTGCGCGAGGCGCACCTGCGCGAGAACGTCCGGCAGGTCGACGGCACCTACCGCGACACGATCGTGCTCGCGCGCCTCGCACCGCGCGGGTGAGCGTCCCCGCACGTCCTCGACGTGGGCGCGATCTCGCGTGGCGATCCGCTACGCTCGTCCGATGCGCTTTCAGCTCGCCGAGCTGCTCGAGTGGGCCCGGAGCCCGGAGCGAGTCCGCCGCTGGGCGCGGAGCGAGCCGGGCTTCGACGTGTCGGTCGACGACGTCGAGGACCCCATGGCCTACCTCGAGCGCACGCCGAGCGCCGAGCACGCGGTGTGGCTCGCCGCGATCCTCACGCTCCCGCTCGATCTCGTGGCGGCCGCGGTCGCGGTGGCGATCGAGGCGGACGCCGCGGCGGTCGGTGATCCGCTCGCCCTCGAGGCCTGCGCGCTCGCCGTCGAGGCGCTCGCGGGCACCGACGATCCCGCCGCGCTGCTCGTGCTCGCCGAGCGGTGCGAGTCGCGTCGCGCGCGCGACGAGGTCGGCTATCGAGGCGCCGACCCGCGCCACGAGCAGGTGCTCGGCGCCGCCGGCGCGCTCTGTCGTGCGGTCGAGGCGCTGGCCTCCGCGCGTGTGCGCATCGACTTCGAGCTGCGGTCGCGCGCGCAGGCACGCGTGTCGATCCTCGGCGCGGCGAGTATCGTGGGTGTCGGCGCGAACGCCGTGCTCGGCGATCGCGAGCCTCCGTTCGCCCTCGCGCGACCCGCGCTCGGCGAGGCGCCGGTGCCCCACGATCTGCGCGCCGCCGTCGGCCTCCTGGGGGACGCGCTCGAGGTGCTCGAGGCCGGCGCGCCGCCGCGCGTGCGCGACGCCTTCCTCGACGCGCTCGCGAACGAGTGAGCCCCGTCCGAGGCGCGGGCCCGTGCGTCACGCACGCAGCGGGAGCGCTCCGTGCTCGGGCGGCGGAGGCCTCGTGGCGAGGTCCTTCTTCGCGAGGCTCGCCATCTGGCGGAGGTGCGCCTCACGCGCCGACGCCTCGAGCGTGCGCACCTCGTGGATCGTCGTCGTGCGGATGGGCGCGAGGCCGACGAACGAGAGCGTCGCGGTGACGAAGCTGCCGTGGATCGCGCGGTGGTGCGCGAGCGTGTACCACCACGAGGGGCTGTCCATCGTGGTGACGACGCGCGCGCTCTTGCCGGCGAGCAGGCCCGTGGGGAGGCTCCGCGTGCCCGAGGCGCTGGCCTCGTAGCGGAAGGCCCAGCCCGGCAGGAAGAGGCGATCGACGAGGCCGCGCACGATCGCCGGTGGAGAGGCCCAGTACGTGGGGAAGAACCACGCGAGGTGATCGGCTCGCTCGATCGCCTCGCGCACGCGGAGCAGGTCGGGCTCGAGCGGCTGCTCGCCGGCGAAGCCGCGGCGGAGCACCGGATCGAAAGAGAGCTCGGAGAGGGTGATCGACTCCGCGCGCGCGCCGGCCTCGCGGAGCGCGTCGGTGTAGGCGCGCGAGAGGCGCGCGTTGAAGGAATCGGGGTCGGCGTGGCCGAGGAGCACGAGGGCGTTTCGCATGACGAGACGGTGGGCTCCGGCCGCCGCCTTTTCCATGCGCAGTTGCGGAAGCGAGCTATGCACCAACGCATGGCTCGCCCCACGGCTCCGACCGCCACCGCCTCGCCGCTGCGCCCGCCCGCCTCCGACGCCTTCACCCGCTGGGAGGACGCCCGCGTGTTCCTCTCGGTCGCGCGGGCACGCTCGCTCTCGGCGGCCGCACGAACGCTCGGGACCGACCAGTCGACGGTGAGCCGACGCCTGGCGGCGATCGAGCGGGATCTCGGCCGCGCGCTCTTCGAGCGAGGTCCGCGCGGGCTCCTGCCGACGCGCCACGGCACGGCGATGGTCGCGGCCGCGGAGGAGGTGGAGCGTGCGGTGCACGCGCTGGCCGACACCGCGCGGCGCACCGAGCACGACGTGGCCGGCCGGGTGCGCGTCACGCTCACGGAGGGGCTCGCGCAGCACGTGGTCGTGCCTCACGTCCTGCCCGGGCTGCTGGCCGCGCACCCAGGCCTGTCGATCGAGCTGCTCGCGACCGACGAGCCGCAGGATCTGGCGAGGCAAGAGGCCGACGTCGCGCTGCGCTTCTTCCGTACGCCGCGGGGCGAGCTGGTGGGTCGGCGCGCTGCGCGCCTGTCGCTCGGGGTGCTCGCCGCGAGACGCCAGGCCCGCGGCCTCCGAGGTCGGTCCGTCGCGACGCTGCCGTGGATCGGCTACGAGCGGCCGGGCTTCGAGACGCCGGAGGCGGCCTTCCTCGCGGCCCACGGGGCCAGGCCGCGGCTCGTCTGCTCCAGTGTCGAGTCGCAGGTCGCGGCGGTGCGTGCGGGCCTGGGCGTCGCGCTCGCGCCGCGCCTGCTCGCGACGAGCGCTCGCGATCTGACGGTGCTCGACGTCGCCGGGCTCTCGTCGCTCCCGACGCTCGAGGTCTTCGTCGTCACGCGCAGCGCGATCCGCGACGTCCCGCGGATCGCGGTGGTGTTCGACGCCCTCGTCGCCGGGCTCGCGCGTCTCGACGAGGCCGATCAGAGGCCGTAGCGCGCGCGGATGGCCGCGACCGTGCGATCGAGCCCGTGCGCGAAGGACGCGTCGCCGAACGACGGCGCGCCGAGGCCGGGCCGCGCACCGCTCGAGAAGCCGTAGCCCTCCTGCGGGAAGCCGAAGAAGTCGGTGTCCATGTCGCCGTCGGCGTCCTCGTCGTGCAGGAGCGCGATGGCGTACGTGCCGGGCGCGTGGTGCCCGAGCGAGCAGCTGGCCGAGTCCCCGTGGACGTGGGCGGTGCAGGTGGCGACGGTGTGCTCGTGCGAGAGCCACTGATCCTCGCGGGCGTAGAGCGCGATGCGCACCACCCCTTCGTCGTTGCGGAGGCCCGAGATGCTCGCCGCGATCTCGGCGCCCGCGTCGTCGGCCTCGACCGGTGCCACCGTGCCCGCACCGAGCCCGCTCGCGGCCAGCAGCACGAAGGCGGCCACGCGCGCGAGACGGCCCTGCGCGCGGGCGCGACTCGGGAGCGCACCCTCGGCGAACGTGCCAGTCGCGGCGGAGCCCTCCGCCCAAGGGCCCTTCGCGAAGGCCGTCGTCGTGAAGGGGGTCGTCGCGAAGGTGGCAGTCGCGAGCATGTCAGTCGCGAGGCGGGAGACAGAAGAGAAGAGCGAGAACGTCGTGGTCATGTCGGCCTCCGTGCGAGCCGAAGAAGCAGGCTCGAGAGGTCGTGTCCGGTGCCGCGAGGAGCGTTCAAACGAATCGTGCGCTCTCGTTCGCGGGTCGCTCCGGAGTGGAGCGCTCGAGACCTCGCTCAGAGGTGTGCGCAGACGGAGAGACCTCCGCTCACGAGCACGGTGCCGAAAGGCACGACCGGGACGCCGGCGTGGAAGGTGTTGGTCGCCGTCCAGCGCACCTCGACGTCGAGCCCGATCGAGACGTTGGGGTGAGCCCAGAAGCGCGCTCCGACTCCGCCGACCGGCGCGAAGCCGAACACCACGGGCGTCGCGACGGGGATGATCGCCTGCATGTGACCGCCGACGGAGGCGTGCAGATCGAAGAGGGTGTCGAGCCGCCAGGCGAGCTCGAGGAAGAGCACGCCGCCGGGCGCGATGGACTGGTCGCTCGCGTAGCCGGCGGCGAGCTCGCGCAGACCGAGCGCGATCCACTCCGCGAAGGTGACCGCCACGTGCAGGCCGGCCCACCACACGAGCTCGTAGTTCGTCTCGCGGTAGGCGCTGAGCTGCGTGCCGAGACCGATGCGGAGGAGCGTGCGATACGGATCGCTGCTCTCCGCCGGGTCGGTGATCTCCACGGGATCCGACGCGACTCCTTCGATCGTCGCCTCGGTGGGAGTCTGTGTCTCGGCGGGAGACTGCGTCTCGGTGGGAGTCTGTGTCTCGGCGGGAGTCTGTGTCTCGGTGGGAGTCTGTGTCTCGGCGGGAGACTGTGTCTCGGCGGGAGACTGCGTCTCGGCCGGAGTCTGCGTCTCGGCGGGAGTCTGCGTCTCGGCGGGAGACTCTGATTCGGTGGGAGTCTGTGCCTCGGTGGGCGTCTCGCGCGGCCTCGTGAGCCGAGAGAGCAGGGCGCTCGCGTCGTCGCGGAGCAGGCTCTCGAGATGGAGAACGAGCGCGGCCGCCCGCTCGTCTTCGCGACGCGGCAGCAAGACGCGTCGTCGCGTGGGTCGACCACGCGCGCCGGTCACTTCGAGGCGGACGCTCCGCCCACCCACGAACGTGACGCGAGCACGCGGGCTCGCGTCCTCGGGGCCCGCCGCGCGCACCTCGACCTCGAGGCGGGTGGCGAGCCCGCGCACGACGGCGCTCGCATCGACCGGCACCGCCGGATCGATCGAGACGACGAGCGGCTCGACCGCGTCCTGCGCTCGGAGGTGGTCCGGGCTCGCTGCGAGCGTCGCGAGCGCGAGCCCGAGCGCGACGAGGAGCCTGGGGATGGTCCCGGGGGGCCGAGCCATCACGGCTGTTCGCTCGCCTCGAGCGCGTGCACGAGCTCGGCGGCCTCGTCCTGCCGGTAGCCGCCGTGCCCGCCGCTCGCGAACGGTCGCAGCGCGCGCAGGGCCTCGCCGGTGCGGCCGACGTGTGCCAGCGAGACGGCGCGGTTGTAGCGAGCCTCGGTGGCGAAACGCCCACGCGGGTAGCGCGCGAGGTAGCGATCGTAGGCGGCGATCGCGGCCGCGTGGTCGTGCTCGTCGAACTCGAGCGCGTGTGCGCGCTCGTAGGCGAGGCGCTCGTCGCGCTCGCTCGTGTCCTCGATCGTCTCGGTCGACGGCGCGAGCGGAGGGCTCGGGCGCACCTCGGGCTCCTCGTGCACCACGGGCGCGGGCTCGGGCAGCGGGGGGTCGATGGGCAGCGGTGCGGGCTCGAGCGTGGCGGGCTCGAGCGTGGTGGGCGGGGGCGCGACCGGAGGCTCGCTCGAGCGCGTGCGGCGCGAGCGCGCCGCGCTGCTCGTCGGTGCGGGCGGCGCGTCGGTCGCGGGGACCTCGACACGAGAGGGGCCCACGATCGCGTCGATCCACTGCTGGGCGCGACCGGTGTAGAGCGCCCACGCGCTCGGGGCGACGAAGAGCACGACGAACGCGGCCGCGACGGCGAGCCACTGCGACGCACGCGCCGAGCCGAAGAGGGAGCGTCGATCACGCTCGTGCGCGGCGAGCAGACGTGCGCGCGTCGCGTCCGCCTGGGGCGAAGGCGCATCGGTCGCCTCGCGCAGGGCGCGCGCGGCCTCGCGCAGCGTGTCGTCGTCGTCGTCGGTCATCGACCGACCTCCTTCTCTTCACCAGCGAGATGCTGTTCCAGACGCTCGCGCAGCTTGCGCCTCGCGTGGAAGAGCCTCGTGCGGACGGTGGCCTCGGGGACTCCCGCGATCTCGGCCGCCTCGACCGAGGTGCGCTCTTCGATCACGCAGAGCACGACCGCGACGCGCTGCTCCATCGGCAGCTCGTCGAGGAGGCGAGAGAGCAGGAGCGCGAGGCGCCGGCGATCCTCGAGCTCCTCGGGCGTCTCGCTCGCGGAGCGCGGCTCGAGGTGCATGCGCTCGAGCGCGTCGTCGCGACGGAAGCGCCCGCGCCGCACGTTGCGCGAGAGGTTCACGGCGATCGAGAGGAGGAACGTGCGCAGGCTCGAGCGCCCCTCGAAGCGGCCGATGACCTTGGGCACCTGGAGGAAGACGTCGTGGACCAGATCCTCGGCGGCGGACTCGCTGCCGAGGAGGCGCCGCGCGAAGCCGCGCACCGCCGCATGGTGGAGGTCGTAGGCCTCGCCCAGCGCGGCGGTCTCGTTCCGCGCGAGGCGATCGATCAGCCGCTGTTCCTCCATGCTCATGGACGTCCACGAGGGACGTGTCTCCTCGGGGGGCGGGAGGCTACCGCGAGGGAAGAACAGGAGTGCGGCCGAGAAGAACAAGATCGCTCCTTGTCGGGGCTTTTCGGTCCGTGTCCGGTCCCCGGAGGTCTGTTCAACGCGTCGTGATCTTTTCTCCCCCGAGCGCTCGGGCGCCGTCAGGCGGCCCGACGGGGCGGCAACGAGGGACGCGAGGGCCGGGAGATCCGCGCCGTGGCCGGCGTGTGCATCGGCAGCACGGTCGCCTCGCGCGCCGGGGTCGGCGCCGCGCCCACGGGCTGCGCGCCGGTCCACTGCTCGAAGCGATCGACGAGCGCATCGAGGCGAGCGTGCAGGCCGCGTCGGCGCTCGGCGCGCCGCTCCTTCGCGAGCTCGTCGAGCGTCGCCTGCATCGCGTGCACGACGATGCGGTGGCAGGCCTCGACGTAGGCCTCGTCGCTCGCCGCGCGCTCGCCCGCGCGTGTGAAGTGGATCGGCGAGAGCGCCCGCACCCGGGCGCGGACGAAGAGCGGCACGTACGGCGGCGGCAGACCGAGCCAGAGGCCGAAGGGGAAGCTCAGCGTGATCGGCAGCACACCCACCCGGAAGAAGCGCGCGAGGGGGAAGCGCTCGGCGAGCGCGCGGCCGTCGCTCAAGCAGACGAAGCCGGACTGGAGGCCCGTGGTCACGATCGGCACGATCGGCACGCCGTGTCGGATCGCGAGCTTCACGTAGCCGCGCCGATCTCCGAGCTCGATGCGATCGCGATCGCGAAACGGGCGGAACGGCTCGCGATCGCCGCCGGGGTACACCAGCACGCGGCCACCGCGCGCGAGGATCGTGTTCGCGTTGTCGGGGCTCGCGCGCACCGCGCCGAGGCGCGCGAGCAACGGGGCGAGCGGGGTACGCCACATGATCTCGTGCAGGAGGAGGAAGGGCAGCATCGCGACCGCGACGCCCGCGCGTCGCGCGAGGTGAGCGAGCAGGAGCGGCTCGAAGAGCGCGAGCGGACCACCCGAGTGGTTGCCCACGAAGAGCGCGGGCTCCTCGCCCTCGAGGTGGTGCAGATCCTCTCCGCGCGCGCGCCACAGCCAGTCGAGCACGGCGCCCGCGCGATCGAGCGCGCGGCTCAGGGCCTCGGGGCGACGGACGGACGGATCGTCACCGATCCGCTTCTGCGGACGAGTCATGAGAAGCCTCCTCGGCGCCCGCGACCCGAGAGGGGCCGTGCATCGCGCCATCGGAGGGGTGTGTCCGCTCCCGCACGGACCGTTCAACGAGATCGTGACCTCGCGCCTCGTGCGCCGGTGACACGGCTGTGCGCGAGCGACACATGCGCCGAATCTTGGGTGCACGACCGTTGAGGTCCGGGTGCGGCTGACGCAGCAGACAGTGCCTGTGCGGGCGAGAGGCTCCCAGGCACTGGAGCCATGCAGTCGAACCAAACACGATCGAAACCGGTCTTCGTCGGCCTCGCCTTCGTCATCGCCCTCGCGAGCGGCTGTCAGGCGTCGCTGAACACCACGGAGACGGCGGACTCGGTGGACACGAACGGCGCGAGCTCGGCGTCGCTGCGACGCTGGCGTCGTCGCACGGATGCGAGCTCGACGGATGCGGCTGCGGCCGTCGACTCCTTTCGAGCCCTCGACGCGGCCGCGGTGGCGGACGCGAGCGTGCCCGGCAGCGACGCCCCGACGCTCGATGCGCGCGCGCCGCTCGATGCGAGCGGAGCGCTCGCGGACGCGTCGGCGCCCACTCCCGGTGATCCTCCCTACGACCTCGGCGCTCTGCCTCCGGGCCTCTCCTCCCTGCGCTGGCCCGAGCCACCCGTCATCACACGTTCGGTGCGCGTGACGACGCTCGCGCAGCTCGGTCCCGCGCTCACCTCCGGCACCGCGGTGACGCTCGCCGTCTCGGTGGATCGCCTCGAGATCGGGGCCTCGGACGTCGCGCTCGTCGTCGAGCCGGGCGTGCGCGTCGGGCACCTGTTCGTCCGCAACCGCGTCTCGCGGATCAGCGTGCGTGGTGGCACGTACGGCGACATCGAGATGCAGCTCCCCGGCACCTACTGGCCGGCCGAGGAGTGGCATCGGGAGTGGCTGCCCACCGACGTGCTGTTCGATCGCGTCGACGTCGACGCCGCGGACACGGCGTTTTTGCTCCGTGGCGGTGTGCGCATCGCGATCACCAACAGCCGTGCTCACGCCGCTCGCTACAACGTGTGGATCGGAGACACGGCCGACTTCGACAGCGAAGACATCATCCTCGCCGGCAACAGCCTCCGCTCGGACGGCCCGGAGGCGACGGTCCGTCTCGTGCACACGCGACGTTCCGCCGTCGTCGGCAACCGACTCACCAACACGCTCAAGCACAACTATCGAATCCACGGCCGATCGAGCGACAACTGGGCTGCGCGCAACGTGCTCGTCGGCACGGGCATGATGCTCGGCACGCTCCCCTCGGATCTGTGGCCGATCCAGCGCCAGACCCTCGAGGACAACGTCCTCTACCACCGGGTGCCGAGCCTGCTCGAGCTCGACCCGCGCCTGTCGCCGCTCGTGGCGCGACGCAACCACGTGTACACCGACGTGTGGAGCTGCTTCGTGTGTGTGACTCCGCAGCCCGGGTGGGTGCTGGAGGACAACGTGCGTGAGCCCTACCGCACAGCCCCGCCCGAGTGACACACGCCCGGGCCCTCGCACACGGGCGAGGTCTCGGGCCATCACGGTCTCTGGGTGGTTTCGCGGCACGCACTCCCCTCTGCAGTGTCGGTGCCAACGGTCATCGCCGGAGAGCTCGCGTCAGGGCGGGCCTCCGGCGGTCACGCCGGTCACGCGTGTGGCGCGCGGTCACGGCGACATCAGGGACCGAGCGACGCGGGGTCCGGGGGCGCCTGAGCCCCCGAGCGCGCGCCGAATGGCGCGCAGAAACTCAGAGCATGAGTCACTTGCATTGACTCATGCTCTGACGTTTCTTGCCGGAGGGTCTGGCCGCAGCCCCTCCCTCTCGCCGAGTGAATCGGCGAGAGCCTCCCTCCCGCCGATTCGAG
>JBILLJ010000253.1:0-7231 GCA_044376125.1 Sandaracinaceae bacterium | reverse complement strand
GCAGGCTCAGCATCAGCCGCGTCTCGGGACCGCGCGGCTCGATGCTCATCCAGATGGGGCTCGACATCGATGTGGACCTCCAGGACCGAGCGCTCGTTCGGTTGGTGTGCGACGGCGATGTCGCCGGGGCCGAGCACGATCGAGCGCATGCCCGCGGCGTTGAAGAACGGCGCCTCGGTGCCGAACGACACCGAGCCCGCGGCGTGGCCCGTGAGCTCTTCGGCGGCGCGCACGATGTCGGCGCTCGCCTCGGTCTCGAAGGGCGGCACGGGCTCGTGCAGCGGCCCCGCCTCCATCACGAGCTCGAGGCCTGCGATCGCCGTGAGCACACGGCGGTGCAGCTCTCCGCGGACCTGATCCACGTCGAGGCCGGGGATGACGCGGATGTCGTGCTGCATCTCGCAGTGCGCGCAGATGCGGTTGGGGTTGTCGCCGCCCTTGATGTTGCCGAGGTTCATCGTGGTGGTCGGCGGCGTGAGATCATCGCGACGGTGCGTGCGATCGAGCTCGTCGCGGTACGCCACGAGCGCGTTCATCGCGCGACGCATGCCCTCGAGCGCGTTCCTTCCGAGCGACGGATCGCTCGAGTGGCCCGAGCGTCCAGTGAGCGCGATCGACTCCATCGAGACGCCCTTGTGCAGCCGGATGGGCGCGAGGTTCGTGGGCTCGCCGATGATCGCGTGACGCGCTCTGGGCATGCCGCGCTCGACGAGCGCGCGTACGCCGCTCATGCCGCATTCTTCGTCTGCGGTCGCCAGGATGATCAAGGGCTCGCTCAGCGCGCTGGCCTCGAAGCGCCGCGCCGCCTCGATCGCCACGGCGAAGAAGCTCTTCATGTCCGCGCTGCCGAGGCCGTAGAGGAAGCCGTCGCGCTCGGTCGCGCGGAACGGATCGCTCTGCCACTTGCCCTGATCGAAGGGCACCGTGTCGGTGTGCCCCGAGAGCACGAGCCCGCCCGGACCGCGACCCTTGGTCGCCACCAGGTTGGCCTTCTTGCCGTCGCCCGTGACGTCGAGGATCTGGACTGCGAAGCCCTCGTGCTCGAGCCACTCGGCGAGCAGATCGACCACCGGTCGGTTCGGCATGTCGAGCTCGGGCACGACGGCGCTCACCGAGGGCGTGGCGATCAGGCGTTCGATGCGCTCACGGATCTGCATGGGCGCATCGTATGCTGGCCGATGCCTCCGAGCCGCGCCGAACGCGCGAACGAGAAAGTAGGCAACCCGTGGGACGAGCGAACGAGAAGGACGGCATGGACCACCACTCCGCTCCCGCTCCCGCCCCCAAGAAGAAGCCCACCCGCAGCGCGGCCCCCAAGAAGGCCTCGCGCAAGCGAACGGGCCCCGACACCTCGCGCGATCCGCGAGAGACACCGCTCTCCAAGCGCGACCTCGAGGTGACGCTCGCGCGCTTCCTCGACACGATCGAGCACCCCGTGCAGCGCGCGATCGCACCGCATGCGATCCATGCGCTCGTGATGTTCGGCGAGATCCACCGACGAACGTCGCGATCGCTCACCTTCGGGTGGATCGATCCGCAGCTGGCCATCGAGGCGACTCCCATCGACGACGAGCACCCCGCCGAGCTCGCGTCGTTCTACTTCGCGGTGCTCGCGGCCTTCTACCGCTTCCGCGCGAGCGAGGGCGCGCTCGACCGCGAAGCCGCCGACCGCATCGCCGGCGTGTACTTGCAGGCTTCGATCAGCCTCGCGAACATCGACGAATCACCCCAGAAACGTGGGCGATCCTGACGTTCAGTGTTTCTCGCGCCTTCGGCGCGGCCGGGGGCTCGACCCCCGGAACCCCCCGGGTTCTCCCGTGCTCGCTCACTTCGTGAGCTGTGCGCGTGTCCGATCGCCGGCTCCATCGTCGCTGCGCTCCTCCATCGCTCGCGCCTCATGGGGGCTGCGCCCCCGCCGGCTGGCTTCCCCGCGCGATTCTTTCTCGCTCTCTCAGTTGTCCGCGGCGCAGGCGCCGCGCGCTGGGGGCGCTGCCCCCAGACCCGGTACAGCAGTTCGAGAGCTCGAAACGATTGTTTCTCGCTCTCTCAGTCCGTCGCGAGGACGATCGACTGGAACACCGAGGAGCCGCGCGATGGAATGCGGGTCGTGGTGAGGTCGACGACGAGATCGCTGTAGCGATACGCGACCGTCGCGGTGGCGTAGGCCTCGGTACCGCCGGGCGCGCCCCCGTGAAAGCTCGGCTCGCCCAGCGCCGCGCGGAGCTCTGCGCGGGCAGCCTCGAAGCTCGCCGCGTTCGCGGTGAGGTCGGGCGCCTGCTGATAGGCCGTGACCGAGACGAGGCGCCGGTCGCCGGAACGAAACGTGAAGTCGAGTCGCTCGAGCGCTCCCTGCATGCCGATGGCGGTGCCCGAGACGTTCGTGCATCCGAGCCACAGCCCCTCGCGGTGCGCGGTGCACTGGGCGCCGTGCGCGCTGGCCCACGCCTCGACCTCGCTCGGTCCGTCTTCACCCAGGTGGAAGCCATGGACGACTCGCGTCGGTGAGGGCTGATCGCCCCGACGTGCGTGAGCGCCCTCGCGCTGGGCCCGCTCGATCACGAGCGGGTCGCTCTCGATGGGACATCCACCGAGCCGCATCAAGAGAGGCCGAGCCCACGGTGCGTGGAGCGCCCCGATCAAGACGATCGAGGCGCCCACCACACCGAGGGCCGCCAGGCCCGAGCGCACCGCGAGCGGCCGCAAAGAGGCCTGGCCGGCGCTCATTCGACGATGTCCGCTCGCGTGCTGTTGAGCACGCCGCCGATGACCTCGATGTCCGCGGCTGCGACGCCGAGGCGCGTGAGCGTGCCTGCAGCGATCGTGACGAAGCGGTCGAAGACGGTGCCCGAGATGCCGAGCCCCGCATGCGCGGCCGACATGCTGCGGCACTGCCAGCCGAGCGCATCGGCCGGCGTGCCGGGATACGCCTCGGGTCCGCCGGCGGCGTTGCCGAGCTGGTTGACGAGACAGGCCTTGATCTGGTCGACGGTCGGGCGACCCGCCATGCCTGCGTTCGCGAAGAATGCGGCGATCTCCGCGTCGGCGACCTCGTCCGCGACGATGGCGTCGACGGCGGCGGCGATCCCGGTGCGACCACCGAGGCGCGAGTAGAGCGTGCTGCCCCCGTCGGAGCCCGCATCGGCGGTCGTCGTCGTCGAGTCACAGGCGCTGGCCGTCAGCGCGAGGGCGACGAAGGCTGTCGAGGCTAAAAACTTGAATCTCATGGAATGAATGACCTTTCTGTGGCGGGCGAGCCCGCCAGACGGAGCGTTCGGGGGCCTACGAGCGAGTGCCTCTCGCAGATCGCCGTCGAGCGCGGTTGGGCCGCACCCTACCGCAGGATGGTGAGGCGTGGGTCAACTGGCGTGCTCGGTCATGCCCCTTCGGGCCCGCGCTCGCGCATCGAGACTGCGAGCGGCGAGCGATCGAGCGTCAGTCTCGGTGGGTCGGAGTGGTCGAGGCAGACGTGTACTTGCTGACGAGGATGCTGACGAGGACCACCGAGTACATCTGGCCGGTGATGCCGAGCATCGAGGTGGCGAGCTTCGTGATGTGGTGCACGGGGTGGCAGCTTGGTCACACGCGCTCCGGCATCGTCGTTCCGACGGCCCGTCTCCACGTCGACGTGCTCGAGACGCCGAGTGTCGCAGAACGAGACCACGTGGTGATGGATTTCGAGGCGCTGGCGCGTGACCACGCTCGCCGACGCCGCATCGAGCAGGCGGCGCGCGCCGCCGATCAGGGCCTGCCCGGGACCACGATCTGTTCCAGTGGGACGATCGACGGTGGCTCGATCGCTGCGAGGTCGCCTGGGCGGCGCGGCCTACGTGACTCGAAGAACCAGTTCACGGCAGACCGCTGTCTCTCACGACGGGCGATGCACATCGAGATCGCCTCGAGCGTGCCCGCGAGGTTGCGGGGGCCGCCGGGCCACTCCGCGATGACGGGCGTGAACAACGTCGAGACCGCCGTGCGCTCTTCGACGGTGCACAGGCCCCCGAACGTCCACGGCACGTAGCCGAGGCGCGTGGTCGCGAAGCGCTCGCGCAGCGCGGGCAGATGGCCCGACACCCACGACAGCGCGCGACGACGACCCTCGGGCGTCTCGGCCTGGAGGCCCATCGGGATGCCGAGCTCGTTCACGCGCAGGCGCGGGTCGAGCGTCAGGTCGAGGGCGCGCTCGGCCAGTGAGGGAGTCTCGGCGCTCGAGAGCGCAGCGAAGAGACGCGTGCGCACCGTGCCGTCGTCGCTCGCGACGGCGAGGCCGAGCACGTGATCGAAGAACGCCACTTGCTCCGGGCTCACGCCGTTCGTCACGCACGCCTCGCCGCGCGGGCACGGCGGATCACGGCGATCGTTCACCGCCGCGATCGTCACGACGCCGAGCAGCTCGGCCTGCACCGCGTCGGGATGCAGCTGACCGTCGGCGCTGCGGCCGGTGCCCTGACCCACGTACGCCCGACCGAGCTGTGAGGCGCGCGCGAGCACCGCCGGGTCGCGCGCGATGCGCGCCATGAACGACGCGAGATCACGACGAAGCAGGCGATCGTCGCCGCGCTCTCCGCGACGTGCGGTCCACCCCAGGCGCTGGAAGCGTCGTGCGTAGAGCGTGCCTGCCCACGCGCGTGCGTCGGCGCGGTACTCGGCATCGACGAGATCGTCCACCACGTGCGCGACGAGGCCGATCGGCTCGATCGCGACGAGACGCTCGTCGTCGTTCGCGAAGCGCGGAAGGAGCGCGAGCACGTCGCGCGCATCGGCTGTCCCTGCGCCCACCATGGCGCGCACGTTGTTCGCGAGCGAGAGGCGCTCGCGTGGATCGAGGTGCGCGTAGCCGCGCGTCACCAGCGCGTCGAGGTCGTCCGCGGGAAGTGCGAAGCGGTAGTAACCGGACGCGCCTGCGTTCGGGTGCACCCACTCGGGGCACTGGCCCGCGGGCAGATCGATGCGCGCGCTCGTCTGGTTGAGCAGCGTGCACGACTCGCTGCTCGTGCGACCGCGGCCGTAGCGAATACAGACCGGGATCTGCCACCCCGAGCGCGGCTGCGGCTCGGTGACCCCGGCTGCGGATCCGTCGGCCACGAACCCCTCGGAGGAGAATCCGAGCGGCGTGAAGCGCTCCTGCCGAAGGAGCACCACGTTGCCGCCTTCACCGCACGCGAGATCCGCGTGCACGAGCGGCACGCCCGGCTGATCGAGGAAGCTGCGGAACGGCGTCGTCACGTCGCGACCTGCCTCGCGGCTGATCGCGAGCAGGAGGTCGTCGCCCGTGGCGGTGCCGAAGCGGTGCTCCTCGAGGTAGCGGTGGATGCCGGCGCGGAAGACGTCGGGACCCACGTAGCGCTCGAACATCGCGATGACGGCCGCGCCCTTCTGGTAGGTGATCGAGTCGAACGCGTTGCGGATGTCGTGATCGCTCGTGATGGGCTGACGGATGCGTCGCGCGGAGCCCAGCGAGTCCGCGCCCATCGCGCCCTGCGCGCCTGCGACCGCGGACATGCTCGCGTTCTGCTCGGGCGCCACGTCGGCCACCGTGCGCGTGGCCATGTACGTGGCGAAGGCTTCGTTGAGCCAGATGTCGTCCCACCACGGCATCGTCACGAGATCGCCGAACCAGTGGTGCGCGAGCTCGTGCGCCATGATCGACGTGAACGCGCGCACGTGATCCTCGCCGGGCTGCGCGGGCAACAAGAGGTACGTCTCGCGGAACGTGATGAGGCCTGCGTTCTCCATCGCGCCGGACGCGAAGTCCGGCACCGCGACGATGTCGAGCTTGTCGTAGGGGTACGCCACGCCGGTCCAGCGCTCGAGCGAGGCGACGATCGCGGCGGTGTGCTCCATCGCGTAGCGCATCTCGGCGCCACGCCCGCGCGCGCAGATCCCGCGGAACGGCAAGGGCGTGGCGCGCACGTCGTTCGCGGGGATCGCGGCGCCCTCCACGATGTCGAGCGGTCCGACCGCGATCGCGACGAGGTACGTGGGCAGCGGCTCGGTCGCGGCGAAGCGCAGGCGACGAAGGCCGTTCTCGACCGCGTTCTCGCTCTCGTGCGTGTTCGCCACGCCGTGCTCGCCTTCGGGCACGCGCAGCGTGATGTCGAACGGCGTCTTGAAGCGCGGCTCGTCGAAGCCGGGGAACGCGTAGCGCGCGCTCGTCGGCTCGAACTGCGTGAAGGCGTAGTGATCGTCGCCCACGTCCACGCGGTAGAGGCCCTTGAGCTGTCGATCGAAGGGGGCCTCGTAGGCGAGGTGGATCGTCACCTCGCCCGGTCCGACGGGCACGTCGGTCACCACGCGGTTCACGCCCTCGCGATCGCTCGGCTCCCAGCGCGCGCTCTCTGCAGACGTGGGCCGTGAACGAAGAGGACCGTTCGCGAGATCACCCTCGAAGCCCGTCGCGATCCACGCCTCGCTCACGGTCATCCCGGTGCCGTGCATCCAGATGCGCTGGGTCGGCCGATCGAGGCGCACGCGGATGTCGACGGTGCCGCGGAACGTGTCGCGGCTCGGCACCACCTCGAGATCGAGCGCGTAGCGTGTGGGCGTGACGCCGTCGGGCAGCGGGCCCGCGGGCGTGGGATCGGCCGGCGGAGGCTCGGGCGTCGGCGTGGCCACCACCTCGGTACCCGAGCTCGCTTCGTCGCCTGCCGTCGTCTCCTCCGTCGTCGCGCCACCGCACGCGGCGACGAAGAGCGACGAGACAACGAGGACCCAGAGATGCGCGCGCGTCATGGCCGCACACATACCCTTCGGATCGCGGCGCCGCTACGGAGCACCGAGCTCGGCCTGCGAGCTACGGACGTTCGGTGCCCGGTGGGGCGCCGAGGCGCTGGATGCGGAGGCCGGTGCCGTAGAGCAGCGCGAGGAGGCCGTTGTCGGCGAGGAGCGTGCACGCGTCGATCGCGACGAGCGCACCGCCGCGACGTACGTGCTGCTCGACCTCGGGCAGCCAGCGCTGCGCGCGCACGCCGATCATCGCGCGCAGCTGCACGCCGGCCTCGGGATCGTTGCCGTTCACCTCGGCGCACGCGGCGCGCACCTGTGACTCGTCGCGGCTCGCGAACGCCACACGCACGTGATCCATGCGCGCACGCGCGGCGTCGGCGGAGAGCGTAGTCCGGATAAACGGCGCCTCGGTTGCCCGATCTGAACGTCGGCGTCTCCATGAACCACCCGTTCGATGGTCTCGGAGGCGCTCATCGAGGTCGAGCGGGGGTCGCGGCCGGGGCGGGAG
>JBILLJ010000034.1:0-69306 GCA_044376125.1 Sandaracinaceae bacterium | reverse complement strand
TTGTCGAGCGTGAGGATCCGCGGGCTCGAGATGATGCGGACGACACCGTTGGCCTCGGCCGCGGAGAGGCGGACGTTGAGGTTCACGTTGCCACCGAGCGCGCCGAGCGTGAGGCCGATCGCACCACCCTGACCGGTGCCGGTCGTGGCGGGCAGGTTCACGGCGTAGTTCGGCGTCGCGACGTTTCGCGTGAAGGGCGAGAGACCGGCGGTCGGGGAGTTCTGGTCGTAGTTGCCGCCGATGACGCCGACGTTGGCCGGGAAGATGAGGCCCGTCGGGTTGCCCGTGATCGTGTTCATCGTCACGTCGCCGCCCCACTGGATGCCGACGTCGCGGACGTAGGTGCTCGTGGCCTCGACGATGCGCGCCTCGACCAGGACCTGCGGGGTCTGCGTGTCGAGCGTGCGGACGAGCTCCTCGACGTCGTCGAGGTTCTCGCCGATGTCGCGGATGATGAGGACGTTCGTGCGCTCGTCGACCGAGACGCTGCCGCGCTGCGAGAGAAGCTCGCTCACGCGCTCCTCGAGCTCGCTGGCCGTCGCGTAGCTGACGGGCACGAGGCGCGTCTCGAGCGGCGCGAGATCCTCGAGCTGCTTGCGGCGCGAGATCGCGAGCTCGCGCTCTTTCTCGAGCGTCTCGAGCGGGGCGACGCGGATGAGGTTGCCGCGGCGCACCATGCCGAGGCCCTTGGCCTGCAGGATGACCTCGAGCGCCTGATCCCACGGCACGTTGCGCATGCGGATCGTGACGTTGCCGGTCACGTCGTCGCTCGTGACGATGTTCACGCCACCGACCTCGGCCAGGAGGCGGAGGATGTTGTGGATGTCGGCGTTGTTGAAGTCGAGATCGATGCGGCGGCCGCGGTAGCTGCGGCGACCGCGCGCGGCGTCGACCTGGAGCGGGACGTCCGTGAGGAAGGCGGCGGCCTCGTCCGAGTCCATGCCCTCGAGCGCCTCGGCGTCGATGCCGTCGGCACCGGCCATCACGGCGCGGTAGTCGGTCTCGCGCGCGATGGTGCGGCCGTGCGGACGACTGTCTTCGGCCGCGAGCTCGCCCTGCGCGAAGAGCCACACGATGCGGTTGCCCTCGCGGATCGCCGTGCCCTGCGCGCCCTGCGCACGCTCGACCTCGACGACCGTGCGCCCCCCGCTCTCGCGGAGGACCGCGCCGCGCACGAGATCGCCACCGAGCGACTCGACCTCGCGGTCCGCGCTCGACGCGATCGTCGCGCCGGTGATCTCGAGGCGCGCGGGGCCCGTGGTGCCCGGGAGCACGCGGAACTCACCGGCGCGAGAGAGCTGCACGATCACGCGCTCGCGTCCGTCGCGGCGCTCGATCGCGACGCCACGGACCGAGAGCGGCGTGGCCGCCTCTTCGCGCTCTGCGCTCGCGAGCGCCTGACCCGCGACGGGCACGCCCTCGCCCTCGGCGAGACGATCGAGGCGCACGACGAGGCGGCCGCCCACGACGCTCGCGTGGTACGCGACCGGGTGACGCGTCACGAGCTCGAGGCGCACGCCCTGCGCGCTCTGGGACGTCGTGGAGCGAGCGACGAGCGATGCCTCGCCGGAGAGCGACAGACCGCTCTCGGGCATGGACGCGCCCTCGACCTCGACGACGACCACCCGACCCTCGTCGCGGCTTCGAACCGCGTACGCGGGCGTTCCGAGCGCGCCCCGGATCGTGATCTCCGCGCGGTCCTCGCCCCCTCGCAGGGACAGGCCCTCGACCCTCGCGCCGGACCGCGCTTCGTCTCCGACGGCCCCGACGGGCGCGTCCTGAGCGACGGCGCGGCTCCCGACGGCGGCGACGGAACCGACCACCAGGCTGCTCGCCAGCAGGATGACCAGCGACCTCTGCATTGCGTTCTCCTTTGGAGCAGGCACGGAGACGAACCTCTGGGACCACTCTCGACGTCGATTGTCGGGGGGGTGGGTGAGGAGGGCAAAAAAACGGCGCTGCGGTCGAGGCGGCCGCGCGGCGCGGCGAGTGAATTCGCCGGGACGTGCTCGGGCACGGGCACGGGCACGGGCACGGCGCGGCGCCCCGGCTGGGGATCGGAGCGGCCAGACGTGCTCACGCGTTCCCGCGGCGAGCGCTCTCTGGTACGGTCGCACCGCCGATGTCGGACGACCGGAACGACCGCCCCAGCGATGCGCCTGCGGACCTCGGCCGCGAGCGCGAGGCCTTCGTCCGGCAGTTCTTGCGGCGAGGCTTCGAGATCACGGAGTCGATGCTCACGGAGAACCAGGCGCTCCGCGATCAGCTCGACCGCCTGCGGGACGAGAACACGCGCCTGCGCGCGCAGATCGCGAGCGACGACGCGATCCGGGATCTCATCCGCCGCATCGACTCGCTCGAGGTCGAGCGGCGCGAGCTGCTCGCACGTTCAGACGAGCTCGCGGAGAGCTCGCGGGAGAACGAGCGCAGGAGCACGGAGATCGAGGCCGAGCTCCACGACCTCGCGAACCTCTACATCGCCTCGAGCCACCTGCACTCGACCCTCTCGCTCAAGCGCGTGGTGCGTCACCTCGCCGAGCTGCTCCAGCAGCTCATCGGCGCCGAGCGCTTCGCCATCTTCGTGATCGAGCCCGACGGCAAGCGCGCGCGGCCGATCCACGCCGAGGGGCTCGACGCGATCACCGTCGACGTGGGCGAAGGGACCATCGGCCTCGTGATGGCGATGCGCCTGCCGCGCATCGAGGACCAGCCCCACCCCGCCGGCACGCTCGAGGCGCCCGTGGCCATCGTGCCGATGCTCGTGAAGGACGTGTGCGTCGGCGCGATCGCGGTGGCCTCGGTCTTCCCGCAGAAGGAGCGCTGGGCGGCCGTCGACCACGAGTTCCTCGGCCTGCTCGGCTCCCACGGCGGCTCGGCGCTCATCGCCGCGACGCTCTACGCCGAGCGCTTTCCCGACGGCGCCGCACCCGATCCGCGGCTGGCCCTCGGCAAGATCCGCGAACAGCTCGCCCGGCAGCGCGACGCCGACGCGAGCACCGACACCAGCGATCCCAGCGGAGCCACCGACCGATGACCGACTTCTCGTGCCTCGTCGTGGAGGACTCGCCGATGATGCGGCAGCTCCTCGTGTTCGCCCTCGCGCGGGTCAAGCGCATCCAGGTCACGGAGGCCGAGGACGGCGTCGATGCGCTGCGCAAGCTCGCGGCCCAGAAGTTCGATCTCATCCTGACCGACATCAACATGCCCGTGATGGACGGGCTCAAGCTCGTGAAGCGCATCCGCGCCGACGCGCAGCACGCGGGCACGCCCATCGTCGTGATCACGACCGAGGGCTCGACCGAGGATCGGCAGCGCGCGATGGCGCTCGGCGCCAACGCGTACATCACCAAGCCCATCCAGGCGCCGCAGGTCATCCAGAAGGTGAAGGAGCTGCTCAAGCTCCCGTGAGCGCACACCGCTCGCGGCTTGACCCGAGGCCGTGATCGTGGACACCTCCCCCGCTTCGCGCGGCGGCCCAGCCGCACCCGAAGCTCGGAGGTCTCGATGCGCTTCTCTTCCCAACGACAGGGTTGGTGGGTCGCCGGTCTGCTCGCGCTCGCGGGCTGCGCCGACGGTCGCACGAACATGAACGACGCGGGCCGCCGCGACACCGGCAGCGTCCCGGACATCGACGCGTTCGAGCCCTACGACACGGGCGTCGTGGCGCCGGACGCCGGCCCGATCGTGACCCCCGACGCGGGCCGCGATGCGCCGATGGCGATCATGATCGACGCCGCGACGGTGTGTGGCAACGGCCGCATCGAGGGCACCGAGGAGTGCGAGGGCATGGACCTCGACGGCGAGACCTGCATCACGCAGGGCTACCTGGGCGGCACCCTCGTCTGCGCGACCGACTGCACGTTCGACAAGTCCGCGTGCACCGACGACCTCTGCGGCAACGGCATGGTCGACGTGGGCGAGGACTGCGACGGCGCCAACCTCGGCGGTGGCTCCTGCACGAGCGAGGGCTTCGTCGGCGGCGAGCTCCGCTGCACGAGCACGTGCACGTACGACACCTCGGTGTGCAGCAACTGCGGCAACGGTCGCACGGACGGCACCGAGGAGTGCGACGGCTCCGACTTCGACGGCGCGACCTGCGCGAGCCGCGGGTTCACGGGCGGCGTGCTCTCGTGCAGCGCCACCTGCGGCATCGACGACTCGGCGTGCTTCGACGCGAGCTGTGGCAACGGGACGCGCGAGCCCACCGAGGACTGCGACGGCGCCGATCTCGGCGGCCGCTCCTGCTCCACGTACGGCTTCTTCGGCGGCACGCTGAGCTGCAACGCGATGAGCTGCACGGCGAACCTCTCGCTCTGCAACAACTGCGGCAACGGGACGATCGAGGGCATCGAGCAGTGCGATGGCGCCAACCTCGGCGGCGCGACCTGCGCCTCGCGCGGCTTCACGATGGGCACGCTGGGCTGCACCGCGAGCTGTGGCTTCGACACGACGGGATGCTCCACCGCGCGCTGCGGCAACGGCATGATCGAGTCGGGCGAGGTCTGTGACGACGGCAACCCGAACAACGGCGATGGCTGCACGGGCTGCGCGGTCGACACGGGCTACACGTGCGCGGGCATGCCCTCGACGTGCTCGCCGCGCTGCGGCGACGGGATGATCGTGGGCGGCGAGCAGTGCGACGGCGCGAACCTCGCGGGCCAGAGCTGCGCGACGCGAGGCTTCCCGGGCGGCGGCACGCTGAGCTGCAACGCGACGACCTGCCAGTTCGTGACGACGGCGTGCTCGGCCACGACGTGCGGCAACGGCAGCATCCAGACGGGCGAGGAGTGCGACGACTCCAACACCGTCGCGAACGACGGCTGCAGCTCGAGCTGCCAGGTCGAGCCGGGCTTCTACCTCCCGGTGCGCCTGCGCAACGGCGAGGGCTCGAACCACGGCATGCTCGAGGTCTACTACTCGGGCGCCTGGCGCGACGTCTGCGACGACACGTACGACGCGGCCGCGCAGCAGGCGATGGCCAACGTGGTGTGTCGCCAGCTCGGCTACACGGGCACGGGCCACCAGTGGCTCCTGGCCTTCGGTGGCGGCACCGACACGCCCGCCATGGACGACGTGGTCTGCACGGGCACCGAGCCCAACCTCTCGCAGTGCGCGTTCGCGGGCTGGAACGTGGACAACTGCAGCGCCTCGGAGGCCGTGGGCATCCGCTGCATGCCGGGCGAGGGCGACATCCGACTCGTGAGCGGCCCGAGCGGCATGGAAGGCCGCCTCCAGGTCTATCACTCGGGCGCGTGGGGCGAGGTCTGCGACGACTACTTCGACGGCGCGTACGGCGCGTCCTACTACGGCTACTCGACGACGACGGTCTGTCAGCAGCTCGGCTACGCGAACGGTACGTTCCTCTCCACGTACGACGCGCCTGGGGACGTGTTCTCGCTCGACGACGTGAACTGCACGGGCACCGAGCGTCGCATCGCCGACTGCCCGCACCTCCCGTACGGCACGGAGAACTGCTCGAGCGTCGAGGGCGCAGGCTTCCGCTGCGACATCCACACCGAGGGCAGCGCCCGCCTCGTGGACGGCAGCGCGCGCAACAGCGGCCGCGTCGAGGTCCTCCACAACAACGTCTGGGGCACCGTCTGCGACGACTTCCTGAGCACGGCCGACGCGCGGCAGACCAACTTCCTCGCGGTCACCTGCCGCCAGCTCGGCTTCGACCCGGCGGGCAGCGCGCTCCTCTTCAGCGCGGTGGCGGACGGCATCGACCCCATCTGGCTCGACGACGTGAACTGCTCGGGAAGCGAGACCCGACTCGCGATGTGCATGAACCCCGGCTGGAACGTCCACAACTGCAGCCACTCCGAGGACATCGGCGCGACCTGCACGCCGTGAGCGGCTGAAGAAACGGCGCACGAAGGAGCCCGCGGCGAGCGATCACCGCGGGCTCTTCTGCGTTCTGCGTGTCTCGATCGATCAGACGCGCTCGATCGCGCGGCGCACGAGCCCACCGATCGAGCTGACGTTGAGCTTGCGCTTGAGCTGACCGATGTGGCTCGAGACGGTGCTGCGGGAGACGGCGAGCTCGGCGGCGATCTGCGAGGGCGAGCGCGCCTCGGACAGGAGCTGCAGGACCTGCTCCTCGCGCGCCGTGAGCTCCGTCGAGCCGTTGGGCTCGGGGGCCTCGGCCTCTTCGGCGCTCGGATCCCCCGAGACGTAGACACCGCCACGGGCGGCGACCGCGAGCGCATCGAGCAGGGTCTCGGGGTCTCGCGCCTTGCACACGTACGCGCGCGCACCGGCGTCGAGCGAGACCCTCGCGTACTGCGACTCCGGATACATCGAGTACACGACGACGCGCACCTTGGGCGCGAGCTGCCGCAGGCGCCCGAGCACCTCGAGGCCGCCGCCGCCCGGCAACGAGAGGTCGAGCACGAGGAGATCGAAGGTGCGCTCGGCCACGAGGCGCAGGACCTCGCGGGCGCTCTGCGCCTCTGCCTCGACGACGAAGGTGCCGTCCTGCTCGAGCAGGCGCCGCACACCCTGGAGCACGATCCCGTGATCGTCGGCCAAGAGCACTCGTTTCATCTCGCCTCCGCCCTCCCCTCACGCTCCGCGCGCACGGGCACGCGCAGCACGACGCGCGCCCCCGCGGGTTGTCCGTCGGCGCCGACGTGGTGCCCCTCGATCTCGACCGTGCCGCCGATCGCGAGCGCACGCTCGCGCATGCCGAGGAGGCCGTGCCCGCCCTCGGCGCGCGGCTCGCTCGGCAGATCGAATCCGGCGCCGTCGTCGGTGACGCTCAGCACGATGTCGTCGCCCTCGCGCGCGAGCGAGACGGAGACGCCACTGGCCTCCGCGTGCTTGCCGACGTTCGTCAGCGCCTCCTGGAGCACACGAAAGACCGCGAGGCTGGTCTCGGCCGACGGTGCTGCGGCCTCGTCGATCGCGGAGTCGACGTCGAGCCCGGTCTGTGCGGCGAAGCGCGCGAGCAGCCACTCGCACGCGGGCACGAGCCCCTGCTCTTCGAGGGCCTTGGGGCGCAGCGAGCTCACGGTCCACTGGACGGACTCGAGGAGCTCGTCGAGGCGCGCATCGAGGGCGCGTCGCTGCTCGCGCGACAGACCGTGGCGCCCGAGCACCGCGACCTCGAGGCGCAGCGCGGTGAGTGACTGGCCGAGCTCGTCGTGGAGCTCGTGGGCCAGCCGCCGACGCTCGTCCTCGTGAACGTCCTCGAGGCGGCGCGCGAGGCGACGCAGATCCGCGGTGCGCGCGTCGACCTCGCGACGAAGGCGCTCGTTCCACCCCTCGAGCTCGCGCGCCATGGCGCGCTGCTTCTGGCGGTCCCGGAAGATCTGCCACGCGAAGAGGTGCACGACGTGTCCGAGCCCGATCGAGAAGACGAGCGCGTGCGCGTAGAGGCCGAGCGACGCGGGCGTCTCGGGCGCGGCCCACGCCTCGGGGCGCCGCAAGTACCACGTCGCGACGTGGGCGGCCCCGATCGCGAGGGTCCAGGCCACGCGCGGTGCGAACGCGACGAGCATCGCGCTCGTGCCGAGCGGCGAGAAGACGGCGGGCCAGAAGAAGGGATCGTGCGGCAGCGCGCTCGCGTGGAACGAGCCACCGATCTAGTACGCCACGAGCGTGAGACCGCACCACGCCGTCACGTGACGACGCACCGGCGAAAGGAGCAGGCCGAGCAACGAGACGAGCGCCACCGCCGTGTTCGTCGCGCGCAGGGCCGCGAAGCTCGCGCGCTCTGCGTCGTCGCCGAGCAACGCGTGATCGAGCGGCCACGTGAGCACCAAGAGGACCCCGCCGTACACGAGCGCGGTGACCGCCGTGTAAAGCACGAGCCACGGCCTGGCCCATCGCTCGAAGGCCGCGCCCTCGCGAGCCCGCTCCGCCGCGTCCGGGCCACGCGGCAACGCGAGTCGGGCGTAGCGATGGAGCGCGCGCAGCACGAGCCGAGCGTGCCACGAGCGACGCGCGCACAGGCCCACACCGCGTGCGAATCGTGATGCTGGTGGCCGATTTCGAACTAGTTCGACGATCGAATCGAACTCGTCCCTCTGCCCCGCCGCGGAGCCCGCCGGCAAGGTCGGCGGAGTCCAGGCGCTCGCGCAGAGCGTGTGACGGAGGACGCATGTCGATGTCGAACGTTCCTTCGGGTGACTCGCGCTCTGGCCCGCGCGCGAGCCTCGCCCCGATCACCATCGCCCTGGTCTCGATGCTGCTCGCGTGCGCCTTCGCGAGCCGAGCGACGGCGCAGGCGACCGACCGCGAGGCCGAGGCGCGTGCGCACTTCCGACTCAGCCAGTCTCACTACGAGCTCGGTCACTTCGCGGAAGCCGCGGCGGAGCTCGAGCGCGCGTATGCACTCTCGCCGCGGCCCGACCTCCTCTACAACCTCTACGTCGCGCGTCGCGACGCGGGCCAGCTCGCCGCCGCCGCGAGCGCGCTGCGGGACTACCTCGCGCAGGCCGAGCAGATCGAGAACGCGGCTCTCCTGCGCCACCGCCTCGCGGCGCTCGAGGCACAGCTCGCCGCCGGCGAAGCAAGCGCGAGCGCCGACTCGAGCGGCACCGACGACGAGACGACGAGCGGACCACGAGCAGACGCGGGCCTGGCCGAGCAGGCGAGCACGGGGCCGAGCGCGTCCGAGACCGCGCCCGCCGAGACCGCGCCGAGCGCCGAGTCCGTGCGTCCGTCCCAGAGCGCGCGATCGCCCTCTCCGGTGGGCTACGCGGTGCTCGGCGTCGGTGCCGCCGCGCTCGTGGCCGGCCTCGTCACCGGCGGGCTCGCGCTCGATCGATATGGCGCGCTCAAGGCCACGTGCGGTGCCGATCACGGCTGCCCGCCCGGCACCGAGGGCGCACGCGACGAGGGCCTCGCGCTCGCGACCAGCACGGACGCGCTCCTGATCGGCGGCGGCGTGATCGCGACCGTCGGCGTGGTGCTGCTGTTCACGGTGCTCGACGAGACGCCTGCCCCACCCGTGTCGGCCTCGTGCGACGGCGATGGCTGTCGCGCCGCGGCCTCGTTCTCCTTCTGACCCTCGCGTGGAGACCCGCATGACGATCGCGCTCCGCTCGTTCGCCCTCGCCGCGCTCGCGCTCGGCGGCTGCTCCCTCGTGACGCCCTTCGGGACCTTCGTGATCGAAGGACCCGACGCCAGCGCCGACCCCGATGCCGCCTCTCGCGACGCAGGCCCGACGGATGCGGGCTCGCTCGATGCAGGCTCGCTCGATGCGGGCTCGCTCGATGCGGGCTCGCTCGACGCGGGCGTGCCCGATGCGGCCTTCGCGCCGGACGCAGGCATGCCAGACGCGAGCGCGATCGACGCCAGCGCCGCGACGATGTCGGACGCGCCGTTCGTCGCCCCCGATGCCTTCGTGGACCTCGACGCGAGCGCGCCGATCGACGCGCACGCGATCGACGCTCGGGTCGACGACGCCTTCGTGCCTCCGGATGCGGCCGCGCCGATCGATGCCGCGCCGACGCGACACGTGGTGACGCTCGAGAACGATCCTGCGGCCGGCGGGACGATCGTCGCGATGGTCGCGGGCCGCACGGTGTCGGTGTGCTCGAGCGCGCGCTGCGACGTGCTCGTCGACGAGGGCGCGACGCTTCAGCTGGCCGCGACGCCGAGCCCGCTCCATCGCCTCTCGAGCTGGAGCCGCGCGGGCTGCCTCGCGAGCTTGCCGTGCAGCTTCAGCGTCACGGCCCCCGAGACCGTGCGCGCGAGCTGGCTGCGGCGCGCGCTGCTCGAGGTGGTGCAGAGCAGCGGCTACCCGAGCGGCAACGTGGTCGAGGCGTGGTCTCCCCTCACGAACGCGCCGCTCTCGGGGCTCGCGGGCTGCGCGACGGGCACGGGCTGCACCTTCGAGGTCGATCCCGGTACGCGCGTGCGACTCTCGGTCACGCGCACGCCGCGCTGGCAGGGCGTGACCTCTTGGAGCGTGGCGGGCTGCGCGGGCCCGACGTGCGACGTGATGGTCGGTGCAGACACGACCGTCACGATCGCGACCGGACCGCTCGGGCACCTCGCGTTCGTGACGAGCGCGCGCTTCGACGGCGACCTCACCGGTGACCCGATGCCTGCGGCCTTCGAGGCGGACGCGATCTGCCAGTCGATCGCCATCGGGGCGGGCTTTCCAGGCACCTACCGCGCGTGGCTCTCGAGCGCGGGCCCTGGCGAGAGCGTCGCGGCACGGTTCGCGGGCGCACAGGGCGCGTGGATCCGACCCGACGGAACCCCGTTCGTCGCGAGCCTCGCCGATCTGTTGGCGGCACGCTTCCTCAACCCGCTGGCGATCGACGAGACCGGCGCGCGCTACCCCGATGCGTCGGCGCCTTGGCGCTGGAGCAACACGAGGCCGGACGGAGCGCCGTTCTCGACGACCGCGTCGCAGACGTGCAGCAACTTCTCGGTCACGAGCGGCACGACCGCGCTCGGTGTGCTCGGCTCGAGCGGCAGCGCCGGCGGCGACCGATGGACGGCGCACCCAGGCTTCTCGCAGCCGTGCGCCAACTCGGCGGCGCTCGGCTGCTTCCAGATCGACACGGTCGCGACGCCGATGCTCCCGGGGCCGCGGCTCGCGATCGACACGAGCACCCCGGTGTTCGTCTCGAGCGCGACCTTCACCGGCTCTGCCGGCCGCGCCGCGATGGATGCCCAGTGCGCGATCGACGCGACGGCGGCGGGCCTGCCGGGCAGCTACGTCGCGCTCGTCGGCCTGTCGGGCAGCACCGCGCTCTCGCGCGTCGCGCGGCCGTTCCCGTGGGTGCGCACCGACGGCTGGGTGGCCGCGCAGCGCGTGGAAGAAGAAGATCTCTACTCGCCCGCGATCCTCCGCGCCGACGGCACGCGCGCGAGCACGCCGGAGATCCGCACGTGGACCGGCTCGGGCCGACGCCTCGACACGCTCGATGCGCGCACGTGCAGCGACTGGTCGAGCGCGAGCGCCTCGGTGACCGGCGCGTACGGCGACGTCACCGGATCGATCGACTGGTCGGGCACGAGCACCGCGTTCTGCAACGCCGCACAGCCCGTGTACTGCGTGCGAAACGACTGATCGGCAGGCGTGTCAGATCAGAGACGAGCGAGGAAGGCGGCCGCGGGGAGCGCGTCGGGATCGAGGCTGCCGTCCCAGCGGATCGACGCGAGGTACGCGCCCGCGGGTCGTTCGAGCTCGTCCTGGCTCGCCCCACGCACGGGCGCGTCGCGCGGTGGCGGCGGCGCAGTGGGCGACGACTCCGAATCCGGCTGGACGGTCACGGCACGCCTCCGGTGCGTGCGGCGCGCAGGAGCGAGCGCATCGACTCGAGGCCGCGCGCGCCCGATCGCAGCGCGCCGTCGACCTCCTCGCGGCGCTCGTGGCCCAGCACGACGATGGTGCACACGGGCGCGCCGCCGCTCTTGCACGCGACCTCGCGCGCAGCGAGGCGTCGGCCCGCGACCGACGAGAGCAAGGAACCGAACGCGCCGGCCAGGAGGTGACACGCGAGATCCCCTTCGGGTCGCGCCTCGGTGCGCCGCTTCGCGGCGGCCTCGGCGAGCGCGCTGCGCTCGACCTCGATGCTGACGAAGCCGTGCGGTGCGTCGCCGAGATCGAACGTCGGCCTGCCCCAGCCTCCGTCGGAGAAGTACGCCGAGGCCATGCCGGACAGCTCTCGCATCGGGAGCTCTCGCAGCGATCGACCGCGCTTCTCGAGGGACTCGGCCTCGAGGTCGATCGCGATGCGGCACCCCCACTGCGTCCCCCACTCGAGCGAGAAGATGCGCCACGACTCCGGCGCCAGTCGATCGCAGGTGGCCCGCAGCGCGGCGAGGAGCGAGGCCGGCGCATCGACGTAGCGGCGCTCGAGCGAGTCGCGGAGCACCCCTGCGTCTCGCTCGGCCGGCGCGAGGCTCGCCTGTGCGGCCGCGAGCTGCTCGGCGGGCACCCCCGCCCTCGGGCCCGAGACCTTGCGGCGATTGACGAGCAGGTAGTAGCGGTCGCTCGCGCCGCCGCGGACGATGTCGACGCTGACGTCCTGCGCACCGAAGCGGAAGTCGAAGAGGTAGTCGAAGCGCTCGACCCGCGAGACGCCGTCGGGCGCGACGCCGCCCCGCGCGACGAAGGCGCGGAAGCGTCCCTCGAAGCGCTCGCCGCGCGTGCACGGCGCGATCTCGAGGAAGAAGTTGCGACCGACGACCTGGTTTCGATCGAGGCGCGCCAGGCGCGACTCGTAGAGGTTGTACCGGAGCACGATCCCCTCGGGATCGAGACCGATCACGCCGAAGCTGCACGCATCGAGCTCCGCGTCGGTGCGCTCGTCGATGCCCAGGGGATCGAGGGTTCCGGAGTGATTCGAGTCGATGAAGTCGAGCATGGCTCCTCGGGTCAGCGCTCGCGAAGGCGCTCGTTGATCAGCGCGTCGAAGGACTCGGGGCCCGGCTCCGGCGCCGCGACGGGTGTCACGAGCACCGTCGGGGCCTGCGTCGCGGCGACGGCGTCGGGCCCTGCCTGCACCGTGCCGGGCGACGAGGCGCGCGTCGAGGCTCCACGAAGGGTGAGCCACTCGAGCAGGCGGTCCCGCAACGCGAGCGCGCTCTGGATGCGCTCGCTCGGATCCTTGCGCATCGCGTCTGTCATGACGCTCCACAGCTTGCCGTCGAGGCCGACCGCGTGTCGGGGGAACGGCAGCGGGTCCTGGCTGACCTTGCGCATGAGGTCGAAGAGCGAGTCGCCCGAGAACGGCGGCTGACCTGCGACGAGGTCGTAGAACGTCGCCGCGACGGCCCAGACGTCGGCGCGCGGGTCACCTCGGCTGCCGAGGAACTGCTCGGGCGCCATGTACGCGGGCGTGCCGACCACGACGCCCTCTTGCGTCAGCGCGGCCTCGTCGTTGCGCGCGATGCCGAAGTCGAGGAGCTTGGGGACGATGCGCTGCGCGCCTTCGGGGCCCTCGTGCGCGAGCACGATGTTGGCGGGCTTGATGTCGCGGTGGACGATCCCGGCCGCGTGCACCACCGCGAGGCCGTCGAGCAGGGGCAGGAGCAGGCGCACGGCCTCCTCGCACGCGAACGGACCGGCCTCGAGCCGCGCTTCGAGCGAGGGCCCGGCCACCAGCTCCATCACCACGTAGCCGCGGCCGGTGTCGCCCCGCACGAAGTCGAAGATCTGCACGATGCACGGGTGACGCACCGACGCGAGCAGCCGCGCCTCGCGCTCGAGGCGCGCCTGATCGTGCGTCCGGCCGGCGCGGAACGACTTGATGGCGACCTCTCGCCCGAGCACGAGCTGTCGCGCGACCCAGACGGTCCCCATGCCGCCGTCGCCGAGCGGTCGCTCCAGACGGTAGCGGCCATCGAGGACGCTTCCGGCGGTGAACGACGCTTCATCGGGCGACACGAAGACGATTTGTACGGCTTCGCCCGGTCGAACGGAAGGCGCCGAGCGCCGAGGCCGCGCGCCGCGCGTCAGCTCGGCGGGCCGATGCAGACGTTGCCGATGCACTCAGCCTCGCCGCAGCAGTCCTCGGTCGAGCCGCAGGTCTCGCCATCGTGTCGGCACATGGTCTCGGGCGGCGGCGCGCAGACGTCGGCGTCGGGATCACAGACGTCGGAGCAGCACTCGCTCGAGGTGCTGCAGCCGACGCCGGTCGGGCGACACGGCTCGGGCGCCCAGTACGCGGCGATGTTGTGCACGGAGCGGTCCTGTCCCGGGAGCCAGTACGGCACGAACGATGGATCGCCGTCGCGGGCGTCGGCGTCGATCGCACCGACCCAGAGCTGACGCAGACCGCGGGCGCCCGCGCGATCGTTGCCGTAGTCGCGTCGCGAGTAGAACGCGACCCAGAAGTAGCGGTGACCGCCGCCCTCGTTGGTGACGTACGGCGCGAAGGTCGGGTAGTACGCGCTCGTGCCGCTCGGCCCACCCGCGAGGTTGTCGAGGCGCACGAGGCCGGTGCCGTCCGGATCGATCGCGTAGAGCGCGCCCGGTGGGACTTCGGCCGTGCCCGGGATGAAGCTGAACGCGCGCGGACCGTGCTGGAAGACGAGCCGCGTCTCGTCCGGCGACCACACCGGGTGGGTGTCGCAGGTGCCGCCCTCGGGCGCGCCCGCGAGCGCCGCGCCGTCGTGCACCATCGTCGGCGCACCGAACGCGAGCGGGCTCTCGGTCGTGCGCGGGATCGTGAAGAGATCGCCGTCGATCGGGTGACCGTCGGCGTGCACCGAGGCGTTGCCCGAGTAGGCGATGGACGCGCCGCTGGGCGACCACGCGGGGAACGACGTCGCGCTCGAGGGCAGGCCCGCGATGCCCAGGTCCGCGCCGCTGGTCGCATCCGCGATCATCATCGGGCCGGCCCAGCCGTCGGCCATGCCGACGAGGAGGTTGCCGCTCGGATCGAAGGTGCCGGTGAGGAGGCGCGTCGCGACGGGCGCGTGGCGCGTGGGGGCCGGATCGCCCGTGAGCGACGTCGTCAGATCGAACTGCATCGCGGCGCCGTCCTGCCTCCGACCGAAGAGCCAGCGACCGTCGCGCGAGACCGTGTGGCACGCGACGCAGCGGCCTCCGCTGCCATCGGGCGCGGGAGAAGGCACGGTCGCCTCGCGCGTGCCCGCGATGGGATCGATCGTCTCGGTGCGGCCCTGGCTCAGATCCCAGAAGTAGACCTTGCCGAAGAGGCTCCCTCGCGCGGTGCGGAACGTGAGCGGCGCGCTCGCCGAGCGCACGTCGCTCCCGCCGCGCGAGAGCAGACGCTCGACCTCGACGACGATCGGCTCGCCCGGATCGGACTCCGCGATCGTGCGCCACGGATCGCGCTCGAGCGCGATGGCGTGCGCGAAGGGCTCGCTCGCGGAGGCGATCACGACGAGGCTCGCGTGCGGTCGCACGAGGCGCACGCGAACGAGCTCGCCCGCCTCGGCCGCGTACGGTGTCCACTGGATGCTCGGCGGCGCGACGTTGAGCGGCATGACCGCGCCTGCGAGCGGATACACGACGTCCGGCACGAGCGACGGATCGGGCTCGAGCGCCGCGGCCTCGAAGCGGCCCGCGGCCGCGGGGTCGACACCCTCGCCGAGCACGGTGCGCGCGACCTCGACGGTGATCGTGGCGTTCGCGCGGAACACCTCTCCGCCCATCGCGAGCGTGACGTTCACGATCGCCTCGCCGCCGGTGGTGCCCGGAGAGCGGAACGTGTCGCCGTCCATGCGACCGATCGGGCCGGCCCCGAGCACGAAGAGCGCGCCCGAGACCGGCCGCTCGACGCCGTCGGCCTGGAGGGCCATCACGACCAGGCGCTGCGTGACCTCGCTGCCCTCGGCGTGCAGCGTCGCGCGCGCGGGCTCGATGCGGATCGAGCTCACGCGAGTGGGATCGGTGAACGCGTCGCTCGTGCCCGCGTCGGTCCCGCCGCCCATGGGTCGACAGACCCGATCGATGCACGACTGACCCCGGGGGCAATCCCGCGTGTCGGTGCACGTGCGGCTGCTCGGCGCGGCATCGCAGCCCGAGATCGCTGCGAAAGAACAGGTGAGGAGCGCGAGCCCCAGGAGGATCCCCTGAGGTCGGAGGGCCCAGCGCGAGCGCATCGTGGCGAGCATGCGAGACGCCTTCGCAAGGCTCGGGCCGAGCGTCGGACTGCGGGCCGAGACACGAACACGGCCGTCGGCGGCGGCCTCCTCGTGCACGCGATCGATCTCGAGCCCCGAGCCACGCGCCGATCAGCGCGGCTCGCGCGGGGTCTCGACCACCTTGCCGAGCGAGGTGCGGATCGCCGCGTCGAAGACCTCGCGGAGCTTCGGATCGACGAGGTTCTCGAGGGGCACCGCCAGCACGTCGGGCAGCTTCGCGAGCGGGATCACGCGCCGCTCCATCGGGGGAGGCGGGACGATGCGCTCGGGGAGGCGGCCGGTGCGCACGCGCAGCGCGGAGAGGCTCGCCCGTGGTGCGCCGCGCCGCAGCTTCTCGAGGATCTCCGTCGAGCGCAGCGTGACCTCCTGCGCCCAGGCCGACGTGGTCGCCGCGACGTAGAGCACGCCCTTGTGAAGGCCCGTCGGACGCGCGTTCTTCACCATGCGGTGCGGGAGCCAGCGCTCCCAGATCGCCATGATGCGGAAGAGCACCGCGTCGTCGGGCTCGTTGCGCAGCACGCGCGGCACGAGCTCGCCCACGCTCGCGAGGCCGCGACCGCGGCGGCCCTTGGCGCTCGAGGTGCGTCGGCGAGAGGCCGCCACGCTCGCGGGAGGCGCGCGCGGGTCGCGCTCCTTGTCGTCGAACCGGCTCACTCGCGTCGGACCTTGCGGCTCATGAGCTTGGCGAGCGCCTCCGACGGGCTCGTCTTGCCTTCGAGCAGATCGGCCATCGTCTCGGCGATGGGCACGTCGATGCCCTTGCGCTGCGCGTGCTGCTGGATCCGCCGCGCGATGACGACGCCCTCGACGTACGCGTTGGCCTCTCGGGCCGCCGCCTCGAGCGTGAGGCCGCGGGCGATCGCGCGACCGAGGCGCACCTCGGGACGCTCGTCGCCCGCGACGGCCGAGAACAGATCTCCGAAGCCCGCCATGCCCGCGTACGTGCGCTCCTCACCTCCGAGCGAGACGCCGACGCGGCCGGCCTCGGCCATGCCGCGTGTCATCAGCACCGCGCGCGTGCTCGGACCGAAGCCCATCTCCACGGCGTAGCCGAGCGCGAGCGCGAGCAGGCCCACCATCGCAGAGCTCGTCTCGCAGCCGACGAGATCCTCGGTCTGATAGAGGCGCAGCGTCGGCCCCGCGATCGCGTCGCGCACGGCGTCGGCGACTTCGGGGAACTCGGTCCCCACGATGCCGCCGCCCGGCTCGCCTTCGGCCAAGCACGCGGCCGAGACGGGCCCCGCGAGGCAGCCGATGCGACGCACGGGCGTCTGTCGCCGCAGCACGTGGCTGACGGTCTCGAGGCCGTCGCCCACGAGCCCGCGGCTCACGTGCACCACGTAGTGGCGACCATCGAGGTGCCGGCCGAGCGAGCTCGCGACCTCCTCGACGTGGACCGAGGGCGTCGCGACGAAGATCAGGTCGCAGTCCGCGAGCTGCGCGGAGTCTCCGACCACGTCCAGGCGCTCGGGCTTGCTCCCGGTGGCGAAGGGATCGCGGCGCGAGTGGATCTTCACGACGTGGCCCGCGCGCACGCTCGCCTTCGCGAGCGCGACGCCGAAGCTGCCACCGCCGTACACACCGACTCTCATCAAGGTCATCGTCTCTCCGGGGAGGGCTCAGCCGAGGCGCGCGATCTCTCGCGCTTCCGGCAGGTGGGCGTCGTCCGCGATGCGCTCGGCGTACGCGTTGAGGCGGTTCTGGTAGTAGAGGCAGAGCGTCGGATCCTCGATGACCACCGTGCCGTCCTGCTCGGTGAGGATGGTCTTGCGGTGGTAGCCGACGAAGGCCTGGATCACGCGATCCACGAGCTTGTCCGGTTGCCACGTGCGTGCGCGCTCGGAGAGGTGGACCTCGCCGCGGTCGGCCATGGCGCGCAGGCGATCGAGCACGACGCCGAGCTCGGCGTGCAGCGCCTCTCGCCGCATGCCGATCTCGCCGCGGTGCCGCAGGCGACCGAAGAGGTCGACCCCCGGCGTCTCCTTGACGAGCCGGCGGAAGAGCACGTGCGAGACGATCTGCGTCGCCATGAGCACCGTCTCGCGCCCGTACGACTCGGCGATGACCTGACCGAGCTCGCGCGTGTAGGCCGCGTCTCTTCGCGCATCGAGGCAGGCGACACCGCGCCTCATGACGTAGCTGCCCGCGTCGAGGGTGCGCCCGTCGATCGCCTGGCTGCGGCCCTCGCGGTCGACCCGGTTGCCGAAGGGATCGATCGGCGGACCGAAGCGGATGACGCACGCGCTCTCGGACTGCTGGAGCTTGCGGAAGAACGCGACCCAGCGATCGATCTGCGAGAACTCGTCGTCCTCGATGATGTAGCGCGCGCGGCCCGACTCCTTGAGCCAGTCCTCGACGAGCGACTCGGCCTCGAGCACGAGGCCGTAGTTGATGGTCGTCGGCACGAAGAAGACGGGGCGGTGGAGCCCGCGGGTCCGGTTGCGCGCGAAGGCCTCGACCGCCGTGCCGGCGAGGCCGAGCTTGAGCCGCTTCTCGACCATGCCCGAGCGCGAGCGCGTGCCACCGGGGAAGAAGAGCGAGTGGTAGCCGCGCTCGATCATCACCGTCGAGTACGTCTTGAGCGCGTCCTTGTAGAGCACCGCACGCACGCGCCGATCGACGCGGTAGGCGCCGAGGTTGTGCATGAAGAAGCTGATGATCGGGTTCGTGAAGAGGTTCTTGCCGGCGCCGTAGACGACGGGCGGGAGGTTCTCGCGCATGAGCGCGTAGCCGAGCGCCACGGAGTCGAGGTTCGAGCTGTGCGTCGGGACGAAGACGAGCGTGCCGCGCTTGCCGAGCTCGCGGACGTGGTCCGTCGAGCCCTCGACGCGGAGGAGATCGTCGACCGGCATGTGCCCCGAGCCGAGGTGCATCAGGTCGTCGGGCAGCGAGCCCGGCTTCATGATGCCCGTGAGCATGTGCGGCACCGCCCGCGTCGCGATGGCGTACACGCGCGGGTCGAAGTTGCCGGCGATGTCCTTGGCCATGCGCTCGGAGATCGTGCGGAAGAGCTCCTTGCGCTCGTGCTCGCTCATCTTCCCGATGCGGCGCACCGAGCCCTTCCAGAAGCCGAGCGACTCGCGCGCCTCGTCGTCGCGCTGCTGCTCGAGGCGGCGGATCTCCTCGTACGCGACCTCGTTCAGCACGTAGTCGAGCTGGAGCTTCTCCTCGACGCAGCGATCCTCCATGCGCCGCACGACCTCGCGCACGATGTCGTCGCGCTCACCGTTGAACGCGAAGATCGGCGGGTCGTCGTGCTTGGGCACGTACGGCGTGAAGCGCGGCAGGCGCAGGGGCTTGGTGAGCAGCCGCTTGAGGGCGCGAGAGGGCGATTGCATGCGGCGCCGATGATACGGCGCCCGAGCCCCCGAGCGCGCGCCCGAATGGCGCGCAGCAAGTCAGCTCACAGCCCGCTCGGGATGGGGAACGGCCACACCGAGGTGGGCGCGCCGCCGTCCACGGCCAGCACCTGCCCCGTCACCCACGAGGCCGCGGGCGAGGCGAGGTAGAGCGCCGCGAGCGCGATGTCCTCGGGCTCGCCGAGCCGACCCATCGGCGTCTTGGCGACCATTCCGTCCTCCACGCCCGGCATCTGCGTGACGAACGAGAGCGCCTCGGTCTTCGTCGCGCCGACCGCGATCGCGTTCACGCGGATCTTGGGCGCCCACTCGTGCGCGAGCAGGCGCGTCATGTGATCGAGCGCGGCCTTGGCGGTCCCATAGGCCACGAAGCCGGAGTCGACGCGATGGCTCATGGCGCTCGAGACGTTCACGATCGCACCGGCGCGCTGCGCGAGCTCGGGCGCGCACGCGCGGGCGAGGTGGAACGCCGAGGTCACGTTGAAGCGGAACGCCGCGTCGAGGTCGTCGTCGCTCACGGCCAGCGCGATGGTCGGCGGCGTGCCGCCGGCGACGTTCACGAGCACGTCGATGCGACCGTGCGCGTCCATCGTGCGCGCCACGAGCGCGTCGAGCTCGCTCGGCTTGCTCACGTCCGTCGGGCACACCAGGGCGCGCGCGCCGATGCGCGCAGCCACCTCGTCGAGGCGCTCCTTCGTGCGGGACGCGATCACGACGTGCGCGCCCGCGTCGGCGAGGGCGAGCGCGGTCGCGCGGCCGATGCCGCTCGAGGCGCCCGTGACGATGGCGACGCGCCCATCCAGGCGAAAACGTTCGAGAACCGACGAGAGCTGCGACATGCACGGAGGCTCGCACGAACGGCCCGAGATCCACGCGTGAGAAAAACGCCTTCCCCATCGGGGAACAGCCTCGTTACCATCGCGTCATGGATCTCGGCGGGGTGCCTGCGCATCGGCTCGATGCTCGCTTCAAGGCGCTCCTGGGAGAGCCCGAGCTCGCCGACCTCGAGCGAGAGCGCCGGCCCGCATACGGGATGTGGCTCGACTCCTCGCTCGCGTACCTCAACCCCGCCTACGCGCAGCAGATGCCGCCGCTCTGGGGCCTCGGCGCGCGCGTGCTCGACGCGACCGGCGTGCTGCGCCGCGCGGTCCAGCGCGTGCGCGCGACCGTGTGCACGACGAAGGAGCCGGCGGTGATGCGCTATGCGTGCCCGACGGCTTCGCGGGAGCGCGAGTTCGAGCTGCGCGTGTTCCCGGTCGGTCTGGCCACGGGCGAGGTGCGCGCGCTCCTCGCGATCCACTCACTCATCGTCGACCGGCCCCACACCGACGGTCACGCCCCGGACGACGCGACCTACCGCGACCGCGCGGGCCTCGTCCGCCAGTGCGCGCACTGCCGCCGCACACGGCGAAACGGCGAGCCGGAGACCTGGGACGTCGTGCCGGCCTACATCGACCGCGCGCCCGTCAACACGTCCCACGGGATCTGTGCGCCCTGCGCGGCGCACTACTACGGCGAGATCCCCCTCGAGTGACGACGACGCAGGGCGACCGCGAGGGCGAGGCCCGCCGCGCCGCTCGCGGCGACGCGCCACGCGAGCGTGATCCAGTCGTTCCACGCCTCGACGTCGAGGTAGCGCCGATCGCTCTCGTCCGGGTCGTAGTCGGGCTCGCCGACGTGCGTCGCGACCTCCGCCCAGCGCTCGCGTGCACGCTCGCGGAGCACGTGGGCGGCCGCCCCGAAGCCGAGGCCCACGCCGCACGCGAGGCCCGCGATCACGACGAGCGCCACGAGCCAGCGCGGAGGCGGCGGCCGCGTGATCACGCTCACCCGACGCGTCGCGCGAACGAGCTCACGAGCGCCTCGTGCACGAGGCCGTTGCTCGCGATCGCGCCGCGACCACGCACCGTCTCGAGGCCGTTCATGTCGGTGAAGCGACCGCCCGCCTCGCGCACGAGGACGGCAGCGGGCGCGATGTCCCAGACGGTGATCGCGGGGTCGATCACCGCGTCGATGCGGCCCTGGAGAAGGCGTCGGTAGCCGTCGAAGTCGGTGAGGCCGCGCTGGCTGTGCGTGCTCGTGCCGAGCGCGAGGAGCGCATCGGTCGAGCCGTCGGTGTGGAACTGCGCGATCGCGCCGTGCGAGATGGACGCGTCCGCGAGGCTCGCCACCTCCGAGACCCGCAGGCGCCGCCCGTTCGCGTGCGCGCCCTCTCCCGCCACGGCGACGTAGAGGTCTTCCTCGGCGGGGAGATACGCGATGCCGAGCACGGGCACGTCGTCCTCGAGGAGCGCGAGCAGCACCGACCACGTCGTGAGGCCGCGCATGAACGCGCGTGTGCCGTCGATGGGATCGAGCACGAAGGAGAGGTGCGCGTCGCTGCCCTCGCGCGAGCCGGTCTCCTCGCCGAGGAAGCCACACGTCGGGAACGCGCGCGCGAGGTGCGCGGAGAGGCGCTCCTCGACCATGCGATCGGCCGCGGTGACGGGCGAGCGATCGGGCTTGATCGCGACCGTCGCGCGGCCCTCTTCGAACATGCGGCGCGCAGCGTCGCCCGCGGCGAGCACCTCGCCGACGAGCCGATCGAGCGCAGCGCGGCCACCGATGCGATCGAGATCGAAGCGTGCGTTGCCGGTGGGTCGAGTCACCCGCGGGTCGTACCGCGACGGGCGCGCTCGGTCGATCGCTGCGCGCGTGCGCCGTCGTCTGCGTCGCGGGCACGCGCGTGCGTTCGATCGCGCGTGGTCTCGCCAGCACGGCTCACGCTCCGCCCGCTCGTGTGGATCGTGCCGCGTCGCTCGCTCGCGCGTCGGCGTGCGCTCGCGCGTGCACGCGCCTCGGCGACCTCGTCGGGATGCGGAGGGAGCGGCGCCTCGTCGGGGCGATCGGCTGCGGTCACCTCGCGCGGCGCGGCCACCTCGCCTCGGCGCGCGGCGCGCTGGCCGATGCGCTCGACGTAGCCGGGGCCGCCGTCGAAGAGCGCGCTCGGATCGACCGCGTGCCCGTTCTGCCAGAGCTCGAAGTGCACGTGCGGCCCGTGCGTGATGCCGGTCGTGCCGACGAGCGCGATGCGCTCACCACGACGCACGCGGTAGCCGGGCTGCACCGTCGTGCGCGCGTTGTGCGCGTAGAGCGTCATCCAGCCGTTGCGGTGCACGATCATCACGAGGTTGCCGTAGCCGCGGATGCCGTTGTCGCTGTAGGCGACGATGCCGTCGGCCGCCGCGCGCACCACGGTGCCGACCGGCGCGGAGATGTCGACGCCGCGGTGGATCAGATCGGGGCGCGTCGTGCGCACGAAGCCGAAGCCGCGCACCCAGCGACCTTCGTCGATCGGCCAGAGCAGGCGATCGGGCGCACGTCCACGCGCCGCGCGCGTCCAGGTCTCGTCGGGCCTGCCGTGGAGCAAGCGCGACGCGCACTCGCGCGTGCCGAGGCCGAGCTCCTCCGCGCGCTCCATCGACACCCCGCGCGGCGTCGGCACGCGTCGCGGCCCATCGCTCCAGCGGAACGTGCGGCGCGGTCGTCGCTCGCTCGTGCCCGTCGTCGGCCCCTCGTCTTCGTCGGCGTGCATCGCGTCGAGCTCGTCTGCGTCCTCGACGCTCGTGCCGCTCTCGCTCCCGGCGAGCGGGTCACGCGACGCACCGTCACGCACGATCGGATCGGCCTCCTGCGCCGCTGCGCTCGCCTCCTCCGTCGGCGACGGATCGGCCCGGGCACCGGAGGCGAGACCGAGCGACAGCACGCACGCGAGGAGGACGAGACGAGTCGGGCCCATGCCTCGGGGTGTCGAGGAGAGCGCGCGCGGCGTCAACAAATCGACCGAGCGCGTGCCTCACGTCGTTGGCGGAGCGCTGGGTCCGGGAGCCTCCGGCATCGCATGGGTGCCGCTGCCTGCAGCGATCCAGGACATCCCGAACGCGAGCACGGGGGCGAGCCAGAGGGACACGAGCTGCGGAGCCGCGCCGAGACGCGACGCGACGTAGACGAGGCCCGCGATCATCGTGAGCATCCAGCTCCAGAAGAGCTTCGTCGCGCTGGCCCCCGCCTCGCGCATCGCGAGCGTCGCGCGACGTTGCCGCTCGTGCGTGACGAAGACTGCGGCGCCGAGCCCGAGCAGCGCGAGCATCTGCCACGCGCGCGCGTCGAGCTCCTCCATGCGACCGAGCGCGAGCCACGCGAAGGCGCCTGTCGCTGCCAGCGGGACCCAGACGCGGCGCTGCGCTCGCGTCGCGGCGGCCGAGCGCACGAGGGCTGCGAGCGCGACCACGCTCGCCGTGACCATCGGGACGAAGGGCACGGCGAGCGCGAACCAGGGGCTGGCCGGCACGAGCGGCAGGCTGACACAGCCGAACGCAGCACCGAGCTGGAGGATGTCGGACGTGCGCTCGTCGTCGCGCAGCTCTGCGCGGCCGAGCACGAGGGCGGCGATCGTCAGTGAGACGCCCTCGACGAGGGCGCTGAGAACTGCGACCTGCCAGGACTCGAGCTCCGCAGACAGCCACCCCTCCGTGAGGACGCCGACCACGCCCGTGCAGGCACCGAGCGCCACGGCGAGCCAGCGCACGCGCTCGCGGTAGCGGACCATGGTCGCCAGCGCCGACGCGACCGCGAGCGCGAACACCACGAACGCCACTCCGGGGAAGTGCGCGTCACTTCGCTGCACGGGCTCTGCGGGCGAGACGACGAACGCGAGCACGGAGCCCCCCAGCGACGGTCCGACCCAGTGCGCGAGGAGAGCTCCGCCATGGGCGCGGAGCGAGGCGTGGCGATCGCTTCGCGTGCGTGGCTCGAAGGGCGGCACGACGGGAGCATCGATCCGCATCGCGAGCGTCAGGTGCGCGACGTAGTGGGCGAGGCCGGTTCGCAGCGGCTCGTTCGCGATCTGGCGCGCCTCCGCATCCCAGATCGCGACCGCGAACTGCCCCTGCTGCACCGTGACGAGATCGATCGCCGTGCCGTGCGGAAGGCGATGCTGTTTCGACCCGCGCACCGAGGTCACGCCTTCCTCGTCCACCCTCAGCTCGATCGTCCGTCGCCGCCAGAGCCACCACGCGTACGCCGCCGAGACGCAGGCGATGCATGCGAAGCCCATCGATACACCTGCACCTCGATCATCTCGGGCGAGGACCGAGATCGAGCCGAGCCCGCACGCTGCAGCCATGACCGCGAACACCACCGCGGGCCCGTTCTCCTCGGTTCGACGCGTGAAGGGCAGCGAGGCGGTCGAGCGGTGGCTCGCGACCGCGTGGAAGAACGCGCGACGCACGAGCTCTTCGTGACGTTCCCCGAAGCCAGAGAGCGAGAGCTTGCGCCCCGCTGCGTCGAAGAGGTCGATGCCGGTCGAGCTCGGTACGACGTCGCGCACGTCGCTCCACGCCATCGGCGGCTTGCGAGGATCGGCGGGTCGAATCCCCCACGCGCTCACGTGCAGCGCGATCGACGCATCGCTCCAGAACGACAGCACCAGGCCGAGGAGCCCGAACGAGGCGGCCACCTGCCAGCCTTCCGAAGGCGCGGAGGCGAAGGCGAGCGCGATCACGAGGAGGCCGCCGACGCCGGCGACGGCTCGCCAGCCCCACGAGACGCCGAGCCGCTCTGCGCGCTCCTCCATCGCGTCGCGACGGTAGCGCGCTGCGAGCGGCACGTCAGCGAGCTCAGCGCGGGGCGAGCACGAGGCCGGTGATCGTGGCGACGTCGAGCGCGGGGCAGCTCGACCACTCTTCCGACCCGCAGTCCGCGAAACGCGGGTCGTCACGGATCTCGAGGTCGATCCAGAGCCCCGGCGCTTCGCGCAGGCCGCACACGAGGCCCTCGAAGTCACCATGGAGGAGCTCGCAGCGCTCGAGACGCGAGGCGATGTCCACGTAGCGGGCGCCGACGCGGATCCCATCGAGGCCGGTCGTGTAGCCCGGATCGCTCACGCGGATGGAGCCCGCGAATCGCCCGCCTCGGGCGCGCGAGAGACCCATGCGCTGTCGCTCGTCCTCCGAGAGGAGCTCGATCCGCACGAGACACGGCTCCCATCGATCGACGCCACGCCGAACACAGATGAGCGGCACGTGCGGTTCTGGCGAGCTCTCCGTGCCCCCCATCGCTCGCTCGTAGCGACCCAGCCCAGGAAAGGCTCGTCTCACGTCGGCGAGCGTGATGGGCTGACCGAACGTCCACGGCGACCGCCACGGGGCCGGCGCGCGCTGGACTGCGTCCGGAAGATGGGCCTCCCCCACGACGCGGCGTCTCTCGACGGACCCCATCTCGCGCGGGCCCACGTCGACGAAGCGTGCGTAGCCGCTCGAAGGGCGCATCGTAGGCCGCACGTCGGCGGAGGCGCGGCTGTGGCTCGGTCTCGATCACCCACGCGTCGACAGCACGCTCACGCCGCCATGGTCGCCACGGATGCCGCGGGTCCCTCTCGTCCCAGTCGCCCACGAAACCGGGACCGATCTCCTCGATCGTCTCGATGCAGAGGCCCGGCTGCGGCAGCCCGCTCGGGGTGAGGATCGTCAGCGGACGGGAGCGTCGCACCCTGAGCCGCGTGACCTCGGTGGTCTGCTCGAGGTCGAGCTGCTCGAGCGCGGCCACGGGCCTTCCTTCGGGATCGAGCAGCGCGACGTCCTCGCGCAGGCTCGCGTGGTCTTCGTGCGCCGAGGTCGATCGCTGGAGGGCGAACGTCCACGTCTCCCCTTCGATCCGCCAGCGCCGCACGCGCGCGTACCGGCAGGCGACGGTTCCATCGTCCTGAACGACCGGTGTGACGCCTTCGAGCGGATGCGCGTCGTCTGCGCAGCCGAGCCACGGATCGTCGTCCTCGTCGGCGTGGACGCGCTCTGTGGGCGGTTGGGCGAGCGTGACGCTCGGCGCGTCATCGATCGGCGTCGAGTCGCTCGACTGCGCCCGAGCCGCGAGCGAGGCGGAGGCGAACATCGAGGAGATCAGACTGAAGACCACCATGCGGGAGGGGCGAGACACGGACGACATCCTGCGACCCGGGCGCGTACGTGCCCGTCGCGCGTGAGATGGAGGAGAGGTGGGAGCGTCAGGACGGAGCGCACGCGTACTCTCTGCGCCGCCATGGACGACACGCTCGAAGCCACCCGACGCAGCTGGAACCACGCCACCCGCAACCACAACGCGCACAAGGGCGATCAGGCGCGCGCGCTCCGCGAGGGCGCGGAGCTGCTCTTCTCGGAGGAGCTGGCGCTGCTCGGTGAGCTCGAGGGCAAGCGCCTCGTTCACCTCCAGTGCAACGCCGGACAGGACTCGCTGTGCCTCGCGCGGCGGGGCGCGATCGTCACCGGGGTCGATCTCTCGGACGAGGCGATCACGTTCGCGCGGGCGCTGAGCCGCGAGAGCGGGATCGAAGCGCGCTTCGTCGAGGCCGAGGTGTGCGCGTGGATGGCGAGCACCGACGAGCGCTTCGAGATCGCCTTCACCAGCTACGGCACGACGGGCTGGCTGCGCGATCTCGACGCCTGGGCGCGCGGCGTCGCCCGTGTGCTCGAGCCCGGCGGTGTGCTCGTCTACCAGGAGTTCCACCCGCTGCGCTGGAGCTTCGGCCCGATCAGCGCGGGCGCGGACATGCTCGCGCTCACGAAGGACGACTACTTCGCGGACGGCCCGTTCCGCGAGCCCGTCGGCGACTACGTGCTCGAGTCGGGCGCGGGCCTGGGCGTCACGAGCGAGGCGGCGAGCGTGCCCAACGAGCACGTCGCGACCTCGTGGCAGCACGGGCTCGGACAGATCGTGACGGCCCTCGCGCAGGCCGGCCTCGTGATCGAGCGCCTCGAGGAGCAGCCGCACTCCAATGGCAATCGCCCCTTCGCGTGCATGGTGCTCGGCGACGATCGTCGCTGGCGCTTCCCCGAAGGCGTGGCGCGCATCCCGCTCATGTTCGGCGTGCGGGCGCGCAAGCCCCGCTGAGAGCACGCGGCACTCGGATTGATCGATGCGAGTGCCACGCTCGATTCGGCGGGAGGGAGGCTCTCGCCGATTCACTCGGCGAGAGGGAGGGGCTGCGGCCAGACCCTCCGGCAAGAAACGTCAGAGCGTGAGTCAATGCAAGTGACTCACGCTCTGAGCGCGGCCCTTGCGACCTGGGCGCAGAGACCCTATCCACGCGCCGTGATTCGCAGGATCCCCAGCGTGCGTCGCACGATCGAGCTGATCGAGACGAGCGAGCTGTCGCCCTCGGTGCGCCGCTTCGTGTTCCGCACGCTCGATGGCAGCGCGCTCGACTACCTCGCGGGCCAGTGGATGAAGCTCTACCTGCCCGGTGGCCTCGATCGCGACTACTCCATCGCGTCCGCGCCGATCGCAGCGGGACGCCCCGGGGCCGATCGCTTCGAGCTCGCGATCACGCGTGTGGAAGGCGGCGCCGGATCCGCGGCGCTCTTCGCGCTCGCGCCAGGCGACCGGCTCGAGTGCCTCGGCCCCAACGGCCTCTTCGTGCGCGAGGACCGTCACCGCGACGTGCCCGCCGTGTACGTCGCCACGGGCACTGGCATCGCGCCGCTGCGCGCGATGATCCACGAGGAGCTCCTCCGCGCCGAGTCGAGCCCGCAGGTGCTCGTCTTCGGCTGTCGCACCGAGGCCGACCTCCTCTACCGAGGCGAGCTCGAGGCGCTCGCACGCACGCAGCCACGCTTTCGCTACGTGCCGACGCTCTCGCGCGCCGACGAGGGCTGGCAGGGCCGCACCGGCTACGTGCAGAGCCACCTCGCCGCGCTCCACGCGGAGCTCGGACCGGCGCACCACTACGTGTGCGGGCTCACCAAGATGATCGACGACGTGCGCCGCACGCTGAAGGAGTCGATCGGCCTCGATCGACGCTTCGTCCACACCGAGCGCTACGACTGACGTGCGAGAAGAAGCAGGGCCGTGAGGTCGACCCAGTGGACGCGGGCGGGGCCCCGCGCTTCGCGGGGGAGGGTCCGCACGGACCCTCGGGCCAACTCAGCGACCGAGAAACAAGCGACTCGAGACGTGAGGGACGCGGGGGTGGGGGGTCCAGGGCGAGTTCCGCAGGCCGAAGGCCGAGGATGTCTGAGCATCGGCCCCCCTCCCCCGCGGCCCGATTCGAAGACGGAGACTCTTTCTCCATCCCTCAGCGACGTACTTCGACCGTGACCTGCTGACGGCCGCGCGCGCGCGTCGCGGGGAAGCTCTGCGCGCGGACGACGCCTTCGATGCACGCGAGCACCGCGGGCGGGTTCGTGGTGACCATCATCACCTGGCCTTGCGGGCTCACGACGATGACGACGCGCGCGTGCTGGTAGACGCGCTCGGGCGTGATGAGACACCGCTCGAGCGCGGGACGCTCGGGCTCGAGGAGCGCCTGCGTCATCGGCGAGGTGAGCTCCGGAGGGCGCGGATCGTCGGCCTCGGTGAACGTCATGTCCGAGCCACCCTCGGCGCCCTGCCCTTCGGTCCCCTCTGCGCCTTCACCGCCGGCCGGCGTGGCGGGCGCATCGAGCGCCGCGAGCTGACCGCGCGCCGCGTTGCGCACGGACTCGAGCGCGAGCCCGTCGTTCGCGATCTCCTCGAGGAGCTCGCGCGAGGTCGGGCCCGCGAGCACCCGGTACGCCTCGAGCGCCGCCGCGAGGCCCGGCTCGAGGCCCGAGTCGGAGGACTCCGCGTGATAGAGGCGCAGGAAGTCACCGATCGGCGCGGCCGCGCTCTCGTCGCCGAAGCGCGCGAGCGCCTGCGCGAGCGGCGCGATGTCCTGCGCGGCCGTCTCCGGATCACGGAGATGACCGACGAGCAGCGGGACCGCGCGTCGCTCACCCATCGCCACGGCCGCACGCGCGAGCGCGCCGACCGGCGGGGATCGCACGCCACGAAGGAACGCCGAGTGTCGATCGAGCGCGGTGATCACGTGATCGGCGCTGGCGGTGCGCGTCGCGAGCGCCTCGCACGCGGCGTTGCGCACCGAAGCCGTCACCGCACGGTCGTCGCAGATCGCGATCACGTTCGCGGTGACGTCCGGCTCGGGCATCGCGGCGAGCAGGCGCACCGCGAGCTCGCGCAGCGGCACGAGGCGACCATCGGTGTTCTGCGCCGCGGAGAGGAGCTGATCGCGCAGCGGCATCGCGTCGCCGCGGGGCGCGCCGCCCGTGAGCCCATCGGCCGCCGCGGCCGCGAAGACGAGCCCTTCACCGAGCTGTGTGCTCCACGTCTCGCGCCCATCCGTGCTCGAGAGCAGGTGCGCGCCGCCCGCGTCGTCGACCGCGAGCACGCCGCCGTCGACGACGTGCGCGCCCACCACGTCCCGCGGGATCTGCGCGACCCAGCGCGCCGTGCGCCCATCGGCCGCGAGCGCGAACACGAGACGATAGAAGACGAGGTAGACGGAGCTGCCCTCGAAGGCGGCCTGGCTGCCTTCCGCGGTTGGGCGGTACGCGAGGCGCACGCGGTTCTGCGCGCTGTTGGGCCCCTGCGGCGGCTGGTAGGCGTCGCGCAGGAGCTGTGGGCTGCCGGGCATCGTCTGCGCGAGCGACGCGAACGTCGGGCTCGTCTCGGTGCCGAAGAGCGCGACGCCCGACTGTCCGAAGAAGACGTGACCGTCGTACGCGAGCGCGGAGGCCACGACGCCCTCGGTCGGTCGCACGCGCGCGATCTCCGCGCCCGTCGAGAGATCGACCACGGAGAGGTTCTGGTGGCCCCACGGCACGAAGGCCATGCCCGCCGACACGGCGGGTGCGCCGAAGGCCTGACCGAGCTGCGCGCTCACCGTCGGTGAGCCATCGCGCAGGCCGAGCAAGAGCGAGAACGCGCCCACGCCGCCGCCGGTGGAGAGGACGATCGCGCCGTCGCGGCCTTCGCCCGCGGCGCCGACGAGGTTGAGCGAACGATCACCGATGCGCGAGGTCACGCGGCCCGTGCGCAGCTCGCGCACGACGATCTCGCTGCCCTCGTGCGTGACGACGTGGCGGCCGGCGAGCTGGGGCACCGAGCGCAGCTCGACCGGGCTCTCCCAGAGCGAGCGGCCCGCGGAGAGATCCCACGCAGCGAGGCGCGCGGGGGCGGCGGTGACGGTGACCGCGACGCTCGCTTCGCGACGCGACGCCATGCCCGCGGCGCGTCCGGCCTCGAGCCGCGTGAGCACCGCGGCGATGTGCTCGCCGTGGTTGTCCGGGAAGGTGTCGCCGAAGGCGCCGGAGCCCGCAGCGCCGCAGCCGCCGAGGGCGGCGACGACGACGAGCGAGCAGAGCCACCGGAGAGAGGCGCGTGCGCGAGCGACGGAGGTGATCGTGGGGGTCGTCATGGTCGTCTCGCGGATCAGTTGGAGATGCGGTTCGCGGCGTCGGCAGCGGCGCGACGCACGGGATCGTTGGCGGCCAGGCCCGCGACCACCTCTTCGAGGAGCGTGCGCGCCTCCGCGGTGGCGAGCTCGCTCACGCGTCCGACGGCCTCGAGGCGACGCGGCGCCGGCAGATCGGTGCGCGTCATCAGGGTGAGCAGCATCGGGCGCAGCGTCGTGAACGGATGCTGACCGACGTAGGCGAGCACGCGCGACACGTCCTCGGGCCGCGCGACCTCGGCGATCGCAGGGCCCGCCTCGAGCACGCCGTGATCGAACGCGAGGAAGAGGCTGTCGAGCGCGGAGGCGGCGCGGAGCTCGCCGAGCGTCTGCGCGGCCGCGTTGCGCACCGGCGCGCTCGAGTCCGAGAGGGCCGTGACCAGCGCCCGCTCGGCGCCGCGCGGGCGACACGTGTCGATCGCCTGCACCGCGCGCAGGCGCACCTCCGGCCGGCGATGCGTCACGAGCTCGAACAGGACCGGGCCCGCTTCGTTGCGTCCGAGGATGCCGAGCGTGTCGATCGCGGTGACGAGCAGCTCGACGGGCAGGCCGCGTCGGATGCGCGCCGAGAGCGGCTCGACCGCACCCGGGCTGCCGAGCAGGCCCATCGCCTCGATGCCCATGCGCACCTCGTCGGCGTTGGACGAGTCGAGCAGCGCGACGGCCTGCTCGAGCGTGAGCTCCTGCGCGGCCGCAGACACGGAGCCCCACGCGAGGAACGAGACCAAGACGAGACCGGCGAGCCATTCGCGAGCGTGAGCGAAGCGCATCGAAACCCCTCCGAGGGAAGCCGCCGAAGGCGGAGCGGGGTGACATCGCCCAAAAAGCAGGCGAGATCAAGCTCGTGGCGCGCGAGGCCGCTTGCTACGACTGCACCGATGACCAGCCCGCGTTCGTCGACGCCGCCCCACTCTCCGTCGATGGAGCGGGCCACGCTCGAGATGGCCACGCTCGTCGTTCACTACCCCGCATCGCGCGGGCACGTGGTCTTGCGCGGTGACACGCCGCCGTTCGACTGGGATCGCGACACGCCGCCCATCACGGTGGACGGCGACACCAGCGTCTTCCGCATCCCCGTCACGATGGGGCGCACCGTCGAGGTGAAGCCGTTCCGCCGCGACCTCGACGGCGTGTCGGGCAAGTGGAGCATGGGGCGCAACGTCATCCTCGCCGCGCGCGACGTGATCCAGATGTGGCCGACGTTCGAGCGCGACGCGGGCGAGCTCTTGCCGTGGCACGAGGTCGCCGTGCCGGGCGGCGCGCCGCTGTGGATCCGCGTGATGCTCCCGCCCGGCTACTCGGAGCACACGTCCACGACGCACGACGTGATCTATGCGGTCGACGGGCAGGCGCTCTGGAGCGATCAGAACGATCCCTTCGGCGTCTGGCGGCTCGACGTGAGCTTGAACGAGCTCTGGCGCCTGGGCGTGCTCGACGACGTGATCGTCGTGTCCATCCAGACCGCGGAGGGTCGCCTCGACAAGCTCGGCCACTGCCCCGATCGCGATCACCAGGGCGGCCGAGGCGACGCGTTCCTGCGCGCGATCACCGACACGCTCGTGCCGCTGGTGGACGCGAGCTACCGCACGCGGCGCGACGCCGACGGTCGCGCGCTCCTGGGCGCGTCGATGGGCGGGCTCTTCTCGCTCTTCGCGGCGTGGAAGCGACCGGACGTGTTCGGCAACGCCGTCTGTCTCTCGAGCTCCTTCTGGTGGGCCGACCGCGCGCTCATCAAGGAGGTGCAGCTCGGCCAGCCCCCGGCGCGTCGGCCGAAGATCTACCTGGACTCGGGCGCGACCGCGTCACCGTTCGCCGAGGACCGCAACCTCCGCGACGGTCACCACCACACGCGCGCGATGATGCGCGCGCTCACCGAGCTCGGCTGGGAGCTCGAGAAGGACCTCCACGTCCTCGCGTTCGCCGGCGACCTCCACGACGCGAGCGCGTGGGGCGCACGCGTCGCGATCCCGCTCCAGCTCCTCTTCCCGAGCCACTGCTGACGCGTCAGCGCCAGAAGGCGTCGAGGGTGGCGGCGACCTGCGCGGGATCTTCGAGCTGCGGGTAGTGGCCGAGCGTGGGCCAGCGCGCGCGCTCGGCGTGCGGCGCGAGGCGCGCGAGCTCGTCGGCGATGGCCGTGACGGCCACGGTGTCCTTCTCTCCCCACGCGATCAGCATGCGGAGATCGGGCTGATCGAGCGCCGGCAGCCAGCGCGTGCGAAAGCGCGTGCGCTCCTCGAGGTAGCGGATGATGCGCGGCAGTCGCAGGTGGCCGTCGTCTCGCACGAGGAGCTGCCAGGCGTCGGCGAGCTCGCCCTCCTCGAGCGGCACGCCGACGATGCGGGCGAGCTGCGCGCGAAACGTCGCCTCGTTCGAGAGGCGCGCGAAGAGCGGGCCGAGCCTGGTGCGGAGCACGCGCTGCGAGGGCGTGAGGTGCGCGAGCTCCACGACCACGCTGCCGTTCGAGAGCACGAGGCTCGCCAGCTCGAAGGGCAGGAGGCCGCGCGCGCGACGCGCGAGCAGCTCCGTGGCGACGCTCGTGCCCATGTCGTGCGCCCACACGTGCACGCGCGAGAGGCCGTGGTGACGCACGACCTGACACGCGACGTCCGCTTGCTCGAAGAGCGAGTAGCCATGCTCGGGGGGCTTGTCCGAGAGGCCGTAGCCGACGAAGTCGAAGAGCACGAAGCGCCGCTCGGGCAGGGCCTCGGCCACGCGGCGCGCGTCGTAGCTGCACGTCGGAAAGCCGTGGAGCACGAGCACCGGCGTCGCGTCGCGCGCGGGCCCGAGCGTGCGTGTCCACACGCGCGCGCCGACCACGTCGAGGCGCTCGCCACCTGCTTGCCACGCCGCGAGCCGCCCTGCGCTCGTCACGCTCGTCGTCATGCGTGCGAGGGTCGCACGGCCCCCGAGGCCCGTCAGCGCCGCGTCTCGGCGGCCCTTTGTCGCGGGTGTGCGGTGCGTAGGACCCGGGCATGGCCTCGCACTCCATCGTTCCGCTCGATCACTGGACGACTGGCCTCTCGCGCGAGCAGCTGAGGGGGCTCATCGAGCGCCACGCGGTGCGCTTCGAGGTCGCGCCGTACCAGCGCGTCACGATCGAGGGCAGCCTCGCGCGCGACGGGTGGACGATCGACTTCTACGGGAGCCCTTCCCCTTCGGACAAGGCCCTCGACCACGACGAGGCGATCAAGCACGTGCACGACGTGCTCTTCGCGCTGAGCGTCGCGGTGCGGCCCGTCATCCCCGAGGGCCTCGTCGTCGAGGACGAGCCCTTCCACGGCAAGACCGTGCTCGATCCGCGCAAGGACTTCGCGGAAGAGACGCACAAGCGCCTCTACGTGCTCCGCGACAGCGACGCGCGGCCCACGATGATCGGCGAGGCCGACACGGACTGGACGCGCGAGCTCGGCACGCAGCTCGAGCTGCTCGGCGCGCGCCCACGCTGAGCGATCACGGCCTCGATCACACGGAGCGCTCTCGGTATCGCGCGTAGGCGCGATCGAGCTCGGTGCGGTCGAGGCCGAAGTCCGTCAGGCGGTAGACGTGCGCGCCGTGACGATCCTTGCGCTCGCGGCGGAGCCGATCGCGCGCCGACTGCTCGGATTCCTTGGTGAACGGCAGGCCCGCGTGCTCGTAGACGCGACCGAGCACGGCGAGCGGGTCGCGCACCAGATCCTCGTAGCGGACGTCGACGAAGCGATCGGGGCGCTTCTCGCGCACCTCGAGCGCGCGCTCGACCATGCGCACGCCCTTGCCGAGGCCCCAGCTCCGGCCGATCTCGCGCGGATCGACGCGATCGGAGAACACGCCGCGCGCGTGCGCGAGCATCGAGCAGAACGAGGGCACGACCTCTCCGAGGTCGCGGTGCGTCCACACGAGCGTCGCGTCCGGGAAGACCTCGAGCAGGACGTCGAGCCACTCGAGGTGGTGCGGCGTCTTGAGGACCCAGCGCTCTTGTGAGGCCGCGTGGCGCTGGTGCTCGAGCACGCGCAGCACGTCCTCGAGCATGCGGTACGCGGGCAGCTGATCCTGCTGCTCGAGCCAGCGCGAGAAGGTGGGCACGCGCAGCGTCGACTCCGCGACCGTCGAACGCAGCGAGAGATCGAGCAGGAGCACGTCTTCTTCGGGCGCGTGCGCGTCGATGGGGTGCACGGCGAAGAAGTCGGGGGCCATGAACGAGAGCGCGCGCTCGCTCGTCTCCGCCATCTTCATGCGCTGCACGTCGCCGTCGTCACCGGGCAGGCGCACGGGGCTCAGCGCCTCCCACGAGGCCAGCGAGCGCACGCGCCGATCGGCCGCGAGCAGGCGGTGGAGGAGCGTCGTGCCGGTGCGCGGCAGACCGACGATGACGATCGGTCGGCGCACGCGGCGCTCGAGGATCTCGGGCTCGCGGCGCAGCGCGTCCGCCACGCGCATGCGGTTCGCGAGCGTGCTCACGAGGCGCTCGCGCGTGATGAAGCGGCCGATCGGGTGAAGGCGCGCCTCGCTCTCGATGGATCGCAGCAGCCGCTGGAGCGGCTCGCGGAAGGAGCCGTCGCCGAGATCGAGCAGGCCCGTGCGCGTCTCGGCCGCCTCGAGGAGCGAGGACTCCTCGAGCGAGACCTGGAGCGCGGCGCGCGAGCCCAAGAGGCGCGAGCCGATCGAGAGCCCCGAGTTGAGCGCGCGCAAGACGAGCGGGCGATGCGGTCGGTGGTAGCGCGTGGAGGTCTGTCGGGCCGAGGACGCCATGAGGGCGCGCAGCATGGCACGACCCCCATGGTGTGGGGCCACCGATGCGTCCCAGGCGCCGCGGGCGAACGTCCGACGCGTCAGTCGAGGGAGGCGAGCTCGGCGTGCTTCACGACGCGGCAGCTCGGCACGGGCGGCTCGGTGCCGTCGGGCATCTCGGGGCGCACCCAGCGGAAGCACATCGTGCCGAAGCGGTGACCGATCGTCTCGATCCAGTTCGGAAGGCCCGGGTCGGTGTGCGCCACGATCACGCGGATGCGGCCGTCGGCGCGCGTGCTCGCCGTCGCGCTGTTCACGTGGATGCGGTGGAAGCGGTAGTCGAGCGACTCCATCCAGTGGTTGTTCAGCTGGAAGTTCCAGTGATCGCACCGGGGCGGCGTGGCCTCGATGACGAGCGCCTCGTCGTCCGCGAGGCGCCAGTACGAGTGGTAGTAGGCGATGTCCTTGAGGCCGCCGAAGCGGTTCGACATCTCCTGATCGAAGCGCGGCAGCTGGTTCACGTGCGCCTGGAACATGCCGGCCCACGCCGCGAACATCTGCGGCGCGAACGTGAGCAGCGACGCGCTCTGCTCGAAGGCGTCGTCGAGGTACGCGCCCGTCAGCACCGCGGGTGTTCCATCGCCGCCCACGCGCTCGATGCGCAGCTCGGCGATCACCTCGTCGGGCCGCAGGCGCGACTGGCGCACGATCAACGTGCCCAGGCCCTCGGCGATCGGCATCCACTGCTGCCCCTCGCCGAGCTCGGGGGGCGCGTCCTTCGAGAGGAAGATCTCGAAGCGGCCGCCCTCGCGCGTGCGCAGCTCGGCGGAGTCGAGCTGTCCCGCCGGCGGCATGCCGTTGCCGCGCCCGTAGTGCCCGTGCTGCGTCGCGAACGAGAGGAAGTGCACCGTGCCGCGCGTGCCGCGCACGACGTAGCGGTGATCGCCGTGGATCGTCGCGTTCAGGTAGACGTTGTCGGGGTTGTCCGCGCCCATCTTCGCGGTCTCGTGCACCACGCGCTGGAGCACGGGCACGCGCGGATCGCCGTGCTCGACGAAGGTCTGCAGGGCCGCGCGCGTGATGCGCGACAGGTACCGGAAGCCCTCGGCGCGCGTGAGCTCGTCGTCCGGCCCCGCGAGGATCGTCTGCCCCGCGCTCTTGAGCTGATCGCAGAAGGCGGCCCAGCTCGTCCCATCGATCACGCGCGCTGCGCGCCGTGCGCTCTCGTCGCTCACGTCTTCCTCCGCTCGTCGCTCGTGCCCTGCGCGCGCCAGCGCGCCAGGAGCTGCTCGGATCGTGCCCAGAGCGCGGCGCCGTTCTTCGGCTCGTCCGCCTGTGCCGCGCGCGACTTCTCGTTCTTCACGTGCACGTAGAGGCCCGTGCGCCCCTCGACCGGGCGCGCGCACGCGAGCCAGACCACGGGCACCGCGCCGTCCTCGGGCTTCTTGAAGAAGTACTTGATGGTCGGGTCGAGCACGGGCTTGACCCACGCCGGGGCCTCGCGCGCGATGTCGGTCGCGACCGCCCCCGGACACATCGTGTGCACCGCGACGTCGATCTCTCCGCGCGGCGCGAGCCGACGCGACAGCTCCGAGGCCCAGACCTCGACGAGGAGCTTCTGGTAGCCGTACTCGGTCACGGTGTCGCCCATGCCGTACTCGCGGTAGACGCCGACGCGATCCACCTCGATCGGGCGCGCGGAGCGGTGCGACTCGCTCGAGACGAAGACGATGCGCGGAAGGAAGGGCGCCGCGTCGCTCGCGTCGTCCACCTCGACGTCCTTCGCGAACACGTGGTTCGGCACGACGCCGCGCTCGAGCAGGCGCATCACGAACACGACGTTCGCGAGGTAGTTCACCTGGAGCATCTCGTCGAAGCCGTCCTTGGTCTTGCGCGAGCCCGTCGCGACGAGGCCCGCGTTGAGCACGAGCACGTCGAGCGTCACGAGGTCCTCGGCGAGCTCGTCGGCGACCGAGCGCACCTGCGAGAGATCGGACAGATCGAGTCGGACGGCGTCGACGGTGCCCGCGGCCCCGCAGCCGAGGCGCGCCGAGAGCTCGTGCGCCTCGCGTCGCACCACGTCCATGATCTCCGGGATGCCGCTGCGGCAAGCCATGATCACGTGCGCGCCGCGCGCCACGAGCTGCACCGTGATCGCGAGCCCGAGGCCGCGGTTGGCCCCCGTCACGAGCGCGGTGCGGCCATCGAGCCGGTCGAGCGGCGAGAGCACGAGCGGCGGAGAGCGATCGCGCAGGCGGTCGACGATGCCGCCGAGGGTGGCGACGACCGCGCCGTCGTAACGAGGACCGGACGCGAGCTGACGAAGACGATCACGAAAGCCCATGGGCCGCGGAGCGTAGATCGAACCTCCCGCACCGCGGAGACCAATCTCCCCGCGGCGATCACATCCCGCGCAGCTCGACCGCGCGCGCCTCCGCGCGCTCCCACATGCGGAGATAGGCCTCGGCCGAGCGGAAGAGCGGCTCGAGCTCCTCGTCGGTCATGCCGTCGTTGCGCGCATCTTCGATCAGCTCCGGGAGCATGCCGAGGTGGAGGAAGCCCTCGGTGTCGAAGTCCACGTCGCGCTCGCCGAGGTGCGGCGGCTGGAACTCCACGTCGCCCGCGAACGACGGGAACGGATACGTCATCGGGTTCGCCTGCGGCACGTCGCCGCAGCGCGCGTTGGGCCCGAAGCGCGGACGTGGCCCGCCCGCGAAGCCGTTCAGGTCGAAGCCGAGCGAGGGCCACGGATCGCCGCCGTGCGACTCGATCTCCGCGACGCGGTTGCGGATCGCGTCGCCCATCGCGCCACGCCGATCGGGCGCGCCGCAGCGGCCGAAGTCCGTGACCGAGACGCCGCCGAGCTCGAAGATGAGGCCCCGGTTCGTGTTGCCGTGGCTCCCGATCGCCGGGTAGTCGGCCTCGACGAGCATCTCGTACGCGCGCACGAAGGAGCGACGCGGCAGGTGATCGACCTCGATGAGCATCCCGCGCCGCATCATCTCGCGCAGCAACTCCTCGCCCACCGGCGTGAGGCCCGCGTTCTGACAGTAGTCGCCCTCGAGCGGCGGGCTCTGGAGCTGTTCGAGGAAGGGCGAGAGCGTACCGACCGGTGAGTCGGCGAAGCCGCTCATGTCGTGCGGCGCGGGCGCGTCGTAGTCGTCGCGCGGCATGTTCAGGCCACCGAAGCGGACGGATCCTCGATCGAAGACGGTCGGTGAGTCGGGGCAGTCGAGCACGAGGTTCGAGTCGTGCCCGCTGTTGATGAAGCTGCCGATCTGCCCGACGTTGCGATCGCCATCGCCGGCCGAGAAGCCGTTGTCGAACTTGTGGACCGGGAAGAGCACGCGCACGCCGAGCTCGTGGAAGCGATCGAGCTCGCGGCGCATGTGATCGACGTCGCACGCCGGCATGCCCGGCGGCGGCGTGAGGAAGCAGTCGAAGAGGTTCGAGGTCTCGATGCCGAGGAGCACGGCGAGGCGACCCTCGCCGATCACGCGTCGGGCCTCTTCGGGCGAGGTGACGATGCGGAACCAGCCGCGGCCCGGGCCGCCGTGCTGTGCGTCGACGTAGCGCTCGAGGTTGTAGGCCTCCTCGATCTCGCGCTCGACCGCGACCATGTCGTTGCACGAGTAGCGCACGCGCTGCGCGTTGACGCCGACGATCATCTCGCAGAGCACGCGGTTGGTCGTCGCGTGCGCCACGAGCAGGCGCATACCGGCGAGGTAGGCGCGCTCGATCCACCGGTAGTACTGCGTCTGGTGCGTGGAGCTGTTCCACGCGTTGGGCCAGTCCGTGAAGGTCGGGTAGCCGTCGGTGCGGTGGTTCGGCTCGGGCGTGCGGCCGGTGACGAACGCGGTGATGAGCGCGTCCGGATCCGCGTCCGAGAGCCCGGAGAAGCCGAAGCCCACGAGGTCGCGGCGCCCGTCCACGCCGTGGAAGAGCTCGCAGCTCGGCAGCGCGTGCTCGACACCGAGGCGATGGAACGGCGCGCCGTGGAAGATGCCGCCGCCGCCGAAGCCGAAGTTCGTGAAGAGGTGCGCGTGGATCTCGGAGATGCCGAAGACCGAGCCGTCGTCCCAGGCGACGCGCTCGACCTCGCCCTCCGCGTCGCGCGTGAGCTCGGGGAACTCGGCGCAGCCCTCGCGCGGATAGAGCGCGACGATCGCGGCCTCGGCCACGTCGTCGACGAGATCGATCCCGCTCGGCGCTGCCGCGAAGGGCACGCGCGCGAGGTACTGCCTGCTCGCGCGGTTCTGGAGCACGAAGCGATCGGGGTCGCGCTCGCTCGGCGCGAGCACCCACTCGGCCGGTGACTCGTACGTGTCGTCGATGAGCAGGATGTCCGAGAGGAGCTCGCTCTCGCGCGCGAGCGCGCCCTCCCCCGCGACGACGTAGCGACGCTCGGCGTCGTAGAGGAGGTAGCTCCCGAGATCACTCGCGCGGAGCGTGAAGCGCGAGGCCGCCTCGAGGCTCGTCGCCGTCAGCTCGAATCCGTCGCCCGCGGCGCTCGCGGTGAGCCAGCGCGTGTTGGTGCTGCCGGGGGCGGTGGCGTCGATCGCGTAGCAGCCGTTGGCGAACGAGTAGACGTCGCCGTGCTCCGGCGGCGGCGGCCGCGGCACCACGAGCTCGCCCGGCTCGCACGCCGAGGCGAGCGCGGCGAGCAGACCGGCGGAGCACACACGCGAGGCGGTCGAGGCTCGGGACATCGCGTCTCCTCTCGTTGCGGCAGATCCACGCGGGATCGACGCAGATCAGATCAGGAAGGGCGTGCAGTACTCGTTCTGCACGAAGGTCCGGATCGACTCACCCATGTCGCGCCGTCCGCTCACCACCTCGTCGAGCGAGAACGAGGCACCGCCGGTGCGGTCGACGAGCGTCGGACTGCCCTCGTAGGGGGCCGAGAAGCCCTCGGGGTGATCGGCCATGTCGTGGAAGCTCGCGAGGCGGAGCTCGAAGGCCACGTAGGCCCGCGCCACCTCGGCGTACGTGTGCTCGCAGGTGACCGAGTCCGAGAAGACCTCGGGGCGCTCGAGGAACGTGTCGTCGGTCACGTGCACGACGATGCGCGTGGCGCCCTCGCGGAACGTGCACGACGTGGCCGCGAGGTAGAGCGCGTCCATCGAGTTCTCAAGGAAGTCGGTGTTGTAGGCGCGGCTCACCGGGCTCTCGTTGCTCGAGCAGAACGCGCGCCACGTGTCGAACGCCCCGCGCAGCTCGTCCACGCTGCCGAAGGCCGTGCAGCCGTTCACCGCGAGGGCGTCGTCGACGAAGACGATGAGCGAGAAGCGCGGATCGGGGCTGAGCGCGCTCGCCGCCGTCCACACGTCGCCGATGCCGGTGCGGAGCGCGTCGAGCGAGCTCTCCATCGAGGTGCTCACGTCCAGCACGAAGACGACGTCGAGCGGTCCGCACTCCGTCGGCGGGCCACCGTCCTCCTGCGGCACGTCGGAGAACACGAATGGCGCATCGAGCGACATCGGGCCGCCATCGAGCCCACCGGCGTCCGGTGCCGTGCACGCACCCAGGCCCACGCACGCGCTGTCGGCGCAGTCCACCGCGCCATCGCCATCGTCGTCGCCCCCGGCAGGTCGGACGCATCGACGCCCACCGACGTGAACGCGTAGCCCGTGGGGCCCGAGCTGCCGAGCATCACGGCCTCGACGAGCGGTCGGTGCGAGCCCGGCTCGATCTCCCACTCGACGATGAAGTTCGCGCCCGAGCCGCCGCTCTCGTCGCTGCGATCGACGAAGAGCTCGAGGGTCCCGAGCGGGCCGACCGTGCGCGCCTCCTCGACCATCGCGCGCACGCGCGCGCCGTCGGTGGCGTGGTAGTCGACGCGGCGCACGACGAGCGAGCGCGCGGGATCGACGTTGCGGATGCTCAGCGTGATCGCGAAGAGCACGGGCTGGCCGCTGCCCACGTAGGCGTGCGAGTACGCCGACACGTACGTGCGCCCGGCGATGGCGTCGGGGCGCGGCGGCGGCGGGGGCTGCTCCGCGGTGGGCGCCTCGTCGCGGAAGCGCAGGCGCTCGACCGTCGGCTCGGGGCGCGTCGTGACGTACGCCGCGAAGAGACCGCCGAGCACGACGATGGTGATGATCCAGCCGTAGCGATGAACGCCTTCCATCACCTTCACCCGTGCTTCGCGACGACGGCGCGGATCTCGTCGTCGCTGAGCGTGCGATCGCTCTTCTTGGCCTCCGCGAGAATGGCGCCCACGAGCTCCGGGCTCACCGCGATGCCGCGGTACTTGAGCCAGAACTGCACGTTGCTCGCGCCCGACATCGGCCCGATCTCGATCTCCTGCTCGCGGCCGAACGCGCCCGCAGGCACGCCCGAGTACACGCGGTCGGCGAGGTCCTTGTCGCCCTTCTCGAGCGCCTTGATGATCGCCGAGGCGTGCACGCCGGTGCCCGTGCGGAACGCGTCGCGACCCACCACGGGGTAGTTGATCGGGATGGGCATGCCGAGCGAGCGCGAGACCTTGTCGCAGAGCGCGCCGAGCTTGCTCACGTCGCGGTCGCCGAGCTCGCCGATGAGCTTGAGGTTCACGATGATCTGATCGAGCGACGCGTTGCCCACGCGCTCGCCGACGCCGAGGATCGCGCCGTGCACGCGATCGGCGCCGTGCTCGATCGCCCAGATCGAGTTCACCACGCCGAGGCCTCGATCGTTGTGGCCGTGCCAGTCGATGCCCACGTGGTCGGCGCCGATCGCCTTGAGGAGGTTGCGCGTCCAGGTCAGCAGGTTCTTCACGCCATCGGGCGTGACGTGGCCGACCGTGTCGCAGAGCGTGAGGCGCTTGGCGCCCGCCTCGATCGCGCTCTTGAAGAGCTCGTAGAGCACGCGCGGATCCGAGCGCGTGGTGTCCTCGGTCACGTAGTTGACCGGCAGGCCTTCCTTCACGGCGAACGAGATCGCATCGACCGAGCGCTTGCGGATGAGCTCGACCGACCAGTCCTCGGCGAGCGCACGGATCGGCGAGGAGCCGATGAAGGTCATCACCTCGATCGGGATGCCCGCCTTCTGCGTGACGTCCGCCATGGGCTTGATGTCCTGCACGAGCGTGCGCCCGGCGCAGGTGGGGCGGATGTGGAGCTTCTGCTCCACCATCTCGCGGCAGAGGCGCAGCACGTCCTCGAACGCGCGAGGCCCCGCGCCGGGCAGGCCCACGTCGCACGTGTCGACGCCCACCTGATCGAGCAAGTGGAGGATCTCGAGCTTGTCGGCGATCGGCGGGTCGATGACCGACGGGTTCTGGAGGCCGTCGCGCAGGGTCTCGTCGTGCAGCTCGAAGCGACCCTTGAGGACCACGGGCGCACGCCGCTCGACGTTGTTCCAGTCGTAGACGAAGTCGGTCGCGGGCGTGGAGCTGGGGCGAGCTGTCATGACGGGGCCTCGTACTTCACTCGAGGTCCGGACGCCTAGGGCCACGTCCACGGACACGCGCGTGATTTCTCACACCATGACACGTCCGCGCCCTTCGAGGCCTCGTCGATCGCGCGGCGAGACACGTGGAGCGCGAGGGCCGCGAGCCGCGTGACATCATCGCGCGGCCTCCATGAAGAAGCCGCTCGGACACAAGGCCCCGCAAGACCACACCGCCGCGCTCGCCGCGCCGAGCACCTTCGCGATGCGCGCGATCGCGATCGCTCGATCGCCGTACAAGGAGCGCTTCGGCGCGCCGCGCCAGGCGAGCGTGACGTCCGAGACGCGCGACGGCGCCGTGGCGGAGGGCGCGATCGAGCTCCTGCCGGACATCCCGCTCGAGACGCTGCGGAGCCTCGAGGGCTTCGACTACGTGTGGGTGATCTACGCCTTCCACCTGAACGACGGCGCGGAGGCCGGCACCACGCGCTGGTCGCCCCTCGTGCGCCCTCCGCGCGATCCGGAGCACCAGCACGGCCTCTTCGCGACGCGTGCGCCGCACCGGCCGAACCCGATCGGCCTGTCGGCGCTGCGCATCGCGCGCATCGAGGGCCGCACGATCCACGTGCGCGGCCTCGATCTGCTGGATGGCACCCCCGTGCTCGACCTCAAGCCCTACGTGCCCTACGCCGACGCGTTCCCCGACGCGAAGGCCGGCTGGGTCGACGACGCCGAGGCCCGCGGCCGCCGCTGAGCGCCAGCGGCGCAGCGTCACGGCGACGGGTCGTGCGTGAAGACAATCGGCCATTCGGGGCTCAATGTCCGTGCTCGACGCGGATCACGAGGAAGTCGTCGGTGCGGCGCAAGGGCGCGAAGGCGTCGCGGGCGATCAGCCGTGCGAGGAGCGCATCCATCGCCAGGCCGTAGGCGCTCGTCCGCTGCGCGGCGTCGTCGAGATCGTAGTGGGATCGGTACGCGGCGCGGTCGAAGCCGTGCTCGGCGCTCATCTCCGCGAAGCCCTGGTACGACCAGTCACCGGTCTCGCGTCGCATCGCGTCGATCGCGTCCTCGGTCGCTTCCCCTCTCGACGCGAGGTGCGCGCGGCCGGCCTCGGTGTCGGACGCCAGCGACAAGCAGAGCAGGGCGGCGTCGATCGCGAAGCCGTCGAACAGTTCGTGCTCGTGCGACGCGGCGAACACGGCGATCGCCTCGACGGCGAACGCCTCGAGCCGATCGAGATCGAAGCCCGGCCGCGCCGTCTCGCTCACGGCATCCGCACGCCGGTCACGGGTGTCGACATGCGGCCCATGCACGCGCTGATGAGGCACGAGAAGCCGTCGACGTCCTCGTACCACCACTCGAGCGTGCCGCTGAAGTGGTCGTCGTCGCTGAAGGTGCCCGCGAGGCGGTAGTGCTCGACGCAGCCGCCGCCGAACGTGACCTCGGCGTCGAACGTCGGGCAGCGCGGATCGGCCATGTCGCGCAGCGACTGCCCCGAGAGGCCCGGCGTGTAGAGGCGCGCGGGCGTGACCACGAGATCGCCCGAATCGAACGCGAAGTTGGCCGTCGTGAAGTCGAAGCCCGTCATGCCCGCGTAGCAGGAGAACGAGAGCATCGAGCCCGTGAGCCGGAAGTTGCCCTCGCAGGAGCCGGCCGCCGGGCACATGCACTCGGGGCGGCTCGAGTCGCACGCGAACACGCACATGTCCGCGCTCGCGTCGCAGGAGTCGATCGTGCAGTCGTCCGTGTCCGCACACATCCGCGGCGTCGCGGCGGGCGCGCAGCCGAACTCGGGCATGCAGACCTCCGCGCCGTTGCAGAAGTCGTCGTCCTGGCAGTCCGCAGCCGTGGTGCACGGCATCGGCGTGTAGCAACCGCTGCCGCCGCAGCGCTCGCCGGCCATGCAGCGCGCGTCGATCGGATCGTGCAGGCACGCGCGATCCACGCCGCACGCGTCGAGCGTGCAGGGCACTCCGTCGTCGCACTCCGCGTCGCTGCCGCAGCCGCTCTCCGCAACGCAGCCCATGCTCGGATCACACACCGGCGTGGGATCGCTGCAGCGCGCGTCGAGCGGCGTGATGCGGCAGGTCCCGCCCGCGACGCACTGCTCCACCGTGCAGGCGATTCCGTCGTCGCACTCGGCGGTGTTGGTGCACGCGGTGCCCGCGCGGCAGCCCGTGGGCGTGCACGACTGGCCATCACCGCAGAGCTCGTCGAGCGCGAGGTGCTCACACACGCCACCGACGCCGCAGGAGTCGAGCGTGCACTCCACGAGATCGTCGCAGTCGGCGTCGATGGTGCAGATGCGGCCGCCGGCGTCACTGCCACCCGAGGGCCCCGGAGGGCAGCCCTGCACGAGGAGCGCGAGCGAGAGCGTCGCCGCCCCCGCGAGGAGAGGCCGGATCGAGAGCGTGCTCATCGTCGAACTCCTCCCACCATCGCCGACTGCGGCGGGCAGAGCGTGCATGCGCCACCGGGGAAGGTCGCGCTCCAGGTGCCGTTCCACTGATCGGCGCAGGTGAACTCACCGCTCAGATCGAAGCTCGCGCACGAATCCGAGAACGTCACGTGGAAGCTCGGCCCCGTCGGCAGCGGGCCCGTGAGCGTGAAGCGATCGACGACGACCTCGAGGCGATCGGCCGTGCGGCGGAACGTCGCGTCACGGATGGAGTACGTCGCGCTGCCGGTGCAGCTCGAGATCTGCGGCGGCCGCATCGCGAAGGTGCCGCTCACGTGCGTGGCGAGATCGAACTCGCCGCACGGCGCCGACGCATCGACGCCGATCGGCACGCCCGCGTCGCAGCCCGGGGCCGGCTCGTACGAGCAACCGCCCGCCGCCTCGTCGCACGTGTCGATCGTGCAGGCGTTGCCGTCGTCGCAGTCCACCGGCGTGCCGGGAAGACAGTACTGCGCGCCCGCGGGGCCGATGCAGGTCTCGGCGCCCGTGCAGAAGCGGCCGTCGTCGCAGTCGGCGGCGCCCGTGCAGGTCATCGTCATCGGCGTGGTGCAGCCGGTGCCCGGCACGCAGCGCTGGCCGCTCTCGCACAGCTCGTCGAGCGGTGTGTTGCGGCAGACGTTGCCCACGCCGCACGCGTCGCGCGTGCACTCGATGCCGTCGTTGCACTCGGCGCTCGTCGTGCAGCTCGTGGCCGCGGCGTCGAGGCCCGCGTCCATGCCGCCCGTGTCGAGCCTCGGCAGCGCGGCGTCGGGCGTGTCGGACTCGCGCGGACATCCCGCGAGGAGCACGAGGCAGGCGAGCGTGACGGTGCGCGCTCGAAGCGAAGTCAGCATCGAGAGCGATCGTAGCGGCGCGCGCGATCGAGGGTCAACGCAGCTCGCAGCGCGAGCGAGGCCTCGCGCCCCTCATCGCGGTGCGGCGCCCAGCCATCTCGCTCACGAACACCGCGCCCGACACAATCCGAGTGCCACGTGCTCTCAGCCCGGGACCTTCGGGATCTCGTGTCGCACGTTCGGATCACCGTGCGCGAACGTGACGGCGAGTGTGCCCGTGATCGCGCGATCGAGCTCCTTCGCTTCGCCGAGCGCGCCGAGGCTCGTCTCGTCGAGCGCGACGCCCGCGCGCCCGAGCGCCTCGCCGAGCGTCGACACGTCCGAGCCGTGCACCTCGAACGAGAAGCTCACGTGCACGCCCGAGAAGAAGTGCACGTCGAGGATCGACGCGCGGGCTTCGCCGAAGGCGTCGTCGATCGCGTTCATGGTCTCGTTCGGATCGCCTTTCGCGATGCCCTGCAGCACCAGCAAGCCGCCCCAGCGATCGAGGAACGCCCAGACCATGCCCGAAGGATGACGCGCCCGTGCCAGCGTGGCGACGCGCGTGCTCACGTCGCTCGTGGCCGATGGATCTCGTGGGAGGAGCACGGGGCCCTCCGTCCTCCGGCTCAGAAGATCTCGACCTCGTCGACGCCGCGCGAAGAGATCCAGTCCGCGAGCTCCTCGATCTCCTCGTCGGTCGCGAGCCCCACGCAGCCGGCCGTGGTGTCGAAGACGTTCGTGTACGCGCCGAGGTAGCGCTGGTCGCGCAACGGGCCGTGGATGCCGATGGCGCTGCCGGTGTAGCCCGCCGCGCGCTGGGCCTCGGTCGGATAGCCCACGTGCACGAAGGTCCCCGTGAGCTCGCTCGGGCGAGGGGCCTCGAGCCGGTAGCGACCGAGCGGCGTGCGTCGATCGCCCTCGCGCGTCTTGCCGACGCCACCGCTGCCGAGGCGAACGCGGTACGCGAGCGCGGCGTGCCCGTCCTCGCACGCGACGAGCACCCGCGCGTCGGTGTCGACGAGGACGAGGGTCGCGCCGGCCGGACACGAAGGCAGCGCGTGCGGCACCGAGGCGCGCGCCTCGACCCAGATGGCGAGCACGAGCACGACGCACGAGAGCGCGAACCCGACGCGGGACGAGAGGCGCGAGCGCATGACGCCCGGGCAGACGCGCGGCGCCGAGAGCACCATTCCCGGAGGACCGCTCGGATCGCGCGCCCGCGCGGGCCTCAGCGTGGCTCGGGCTCGCGCGACAGGAGCGCGTCACGAATTCGCCCGATCGACGCCTCGCTCACGCCACATCGCTGCCGCAAGTAGCCCTCGATCGTGTCGTGGCGCGACTCGAGCTCCGCGAGCAGCGAGGCGAGCAGCTCGGGCTGCGTGCGCAGGACGACGTGGATGCGTGCCTCCGAGACCCGCCGCAGCGTGAGCGCGCGGAGCACGCGCGTGACCCGCTCGAGGCGCTGTCCGTAGCGCGCATCGGTCTCGCGGAAGCCCTCGAGCACGCGCGGCTCGGGCACGCCGAGCGTGCGCTGGAGGAGCGCGATCGCGACGCCCGTGCGGTCGCGGCCGGCCGTGCAGTGGATCCACACGGGGCGCTCCGCGTGCTCGGCGATCGAAGTGAACAGCGCACCGATCGCTCGAGCTCGATCGAAGAGGAGGTGTCGGTAGTAGCGCTCGACGAGCGCGTGGAACTGCAGCTCTCCATCGCTGCGCACGAGGAAGCGCGCGAGGTCGCGCAGGCCGACGTCGTAGCGAGGATCCTCGTGGAGCGGGTGGTGCACCCGATGCGCGACGACGAGCCCGTGCACCGGGCGACGCGCGCGCTCGCGCTCGGTGCGGAGGTCACAGACGAGGCCGATGCCGAGCGCCGCGACCCGCGCGTGATCGTTCGCGTCCAGGCGCGTGGGCACCTCGGAGCGGAAGAGCCGCCCTGCGCGCACGCGCGCTCCGCCCGAGGCCGGCACGTCGCCGGCGTCGCGGAAATTCGGGAGCGCACGCACGCGTGACACACGAGGCATTGCAGCAGAGCCGACGCCACTGTCCAGCGTTCGAAGCGATCCTCCCGAGACGCGTCGCGACCCCACACGCGACTTCGACTGGCCGGGGATCCGGGGCTACCTCGACGAACGGACGCTCGACGCGCTCGACCTCGACGACACGGAGCTCTCGGCTCGCTCGTTCGACAACTTCCTCTCGGACGTGCGAACGGGCTTCTCCACGGAGACAGCAGGAGGCCTGCCCCTCCATGCGATCTCGATCGGAGAGGCCCCGCGAGAGCTCACGGCGACGGCGCTCATGTTCGACGAGCTCTGGAAGCGCTTGTCGGACTCGGCAGGCGGTGCGCCCCTGGTGGTCGGCGCTCCGACCCGCACGATGCTCCTGGCGTGCTCGGCCGCAGCCGAGGATGCCGTGACGGCCCTGGCCCTCGTCGTGGAAAACGCGTGGGAGGCTGCAACGCCGGAAGAGCGGCTCTCGTCGCGGCTCTTGCTGTGGGATGACGGCTGGTCGCTGCTCGACGACATCGACGAGGACGCGTCGACGGAGCCATGACGTCGGGGCGTGCACGCTACCCTCGGCGCATGGCCAAGCCCGCCTCCATCGATGCCTACCTCGCGAGCGTGCCGGCCGATCGACGCGCCGCGCTCGAGAGGTTGCGGGCGCAGATCCACGCGCTCGTGCCGGGCTGCGAGGAGACGATCTCGTACTCGATGCCCGCGTTCCGCTGGAACGGCGAGGTGATCGCAGGCTTCCTCGCGACGAAGGCCGGCTGCTCGTACTACCCGTTCAGCGGCACCACGCTCGCGACGGTCGGTGAGGCGCTCGCGGCGTACTCGAAGACGAAGTCGGCCGTGCACTTCGATCCGGAGAAGGGGCTGCCGAACGCGCTCGTGAAGAAGCTGCTCGCGGCGCGGAAGGGCGAGTTCGGCCGCTGATCTCGCGCCGAGCGGCGGGTCGCTGTTGCGCGCGAGCGCCTGACCCGAGGTCGCGCGTGTGCCAAGCCTCGCGCATGAAGCCCCCCAGCTCCGGACGAGGCGACGGCTCCCGCGCTCCAGCACGACGCGCCGAGGGCGCGAGCCGCGCGAGCGACACGCGCGCGCCGCGCGGCGAGCGACGCCCCGAGGCCGGGCCCCGTCACGAGGGGCGCGAACCCAGCCCGCGCAACGAAGACGCCCCGCGGCCCGCGCTGAACGCCGAGTGGCACGCGCGTCATCCGATGCCGCGCGGCGCGACGATGCAGCAGCGCATCCAGTGGCACCTCGATCACCAGCGCCACTGCGCGTGTCGGCCCATCCCGCTGAAGCTCCGGGCGCTGATGGCGCGCGGCGTCAAGCCGAGCCGCGAGCCCTGGCGCGCGCCCCCCAAGCCGCGCGAGGAGTGAGCCGCACACGCGATGCGCCCGCCGCGTGGCGCGAGCACGGCGTGATAGCGTTCGGCGCGTGCACGAGGGCACGAGCGATGCGTTCGTCGAGGCGCTGCTTCGCGCGGCCGACGGCGTCTCCGCGAGCAACCCGCACGAGCACGAGGCGATCGCGCATCGGAGCGCGCTCGAGGGGCACGCACCCTCTCCCCGCACCGTCTCCTCCGAGCTCGCGGCCTACCTCGCGATGCGCCTGGCCGTGGTGCGACGCGATCACGCGCAGCTCGGTGCGATCGCGCGCTGCGTGTGGCCGCGCGCGAGAGACCACGCACGGGCGTGGCTCGCCACGATGCGCGGAGAGGCCCTGCCCGACCTCGCGCGCGAGCAGGGCAGCGACGCGCTCTCGGAGGCGTGGGCGATCGAGGCGCTCGTGCTCGAGACCGCGCACCCTCTCGAGGGTTGGCCGCGCGAAGGCACAGCGCGCGAGCTCGGCCTCGCGCGCGAAGCGGCCGCACGTGCGAGCCGCGCCGATCAGCCGCACGCCCAGTACGCGGCGTACCTCGCCCTCGCACGCGCACGGCGGCACACGCACCGCGTGCCGATGGCGACGCGCCTCGTCGGCTCCCTCCTGCGGAGCGCCCCCGAGACCTACCGCGAGCTGCTCGCGTGGGAGGCCTTCCTCGTCGGCCTGCGCGGAGAGCGGGCGGCCGACACCGACGCCCTCGCGCTCGTGATCGACGCTGCACGGCGTGGGGATCGCGAAGCCTTCGAGCGGGCCCGTGCCACGCTCGCGACGGCGACGGCGATGGATGCGCCACGCGCCTTCGAGGCGCGCGCGATCGTCGCGGCGCTCGACCCCGCGGGCGACCTCCGCGCGAGCGATCCGACGACGCAGGCCTTCCTCGCTGGCGCACGCCACGACCTCGAGGGGCTCGAGGGCGCCGTGATCGAGCCCGGCGCCGCCGACGCACCGATCGCGCTCGCGATCGTCTCGCACACGGGCCTGCGGCGCGTGCTCGCGCCGGGCATCGCGCTCGTCGGTCCGCTCCCGCGCGTGGCCGGAAGCGAGCAAGGCGGTCGCACGGAGACGGCGATCGTGACGCTCGCCGGAGCGCCCCGAGGGCTCGACGAGGAGTCGTTCTTCCGCGCGGTCTACGGCTTTGCGTTCAAGAAGGCGCTCCACGATGGCGTGTTGCGCGTGCTCCTCACCCGCATGCGGCAGGCCCTCGAGCCACACGCGCGGCTCGTGCGCGAGGACGAGCGCCTCCGTCTCGAGGTCACGACGCCTTTCGCCCTCGTCGATCCCCGCGTCGCGAGCCGCGCCGACAACGCCGTGCTGCGTGCGATCGCCGGGGACCGCGCGATCTCGGCCAAGGAGATCGCCGAGCGCACGGGCCTGCCGCTGCGGACCGTGCAGGCCGAGCTCGGGCGCCTCGTCGACGAAGGGGTCTGTCGCCGAGAGAAGGACGGCCGCAACACCGAGTACCTCGTCGAAGACACCGTCGTGCGAGAGCCCTCGCGCATCCTCGCCGCGCGCGATCTCGCGGCTCGTTGAAGGAGCACGAGCCGAGCGCGGAGGCCGCTCAATCTCAGAAGCGGAGCAGCGGCTCGGTCGCGACGAGCGTCTCGATGCAGGCGCGGCCGCCGGTGCAGCTCGGCGCGTCGGTGCCCGAGCCGAGCACGATCCCGAGCGCGATCGCGCCCGCCACGACCGCGACGCCGATCCCGATGCCGACCCCGAGGAGCACCGCGTCGTCCCCGCCGCCTCGATCCGCCTCGCCCGCGGCACGGCTCGCCGTGGGGGGCACGCCCTCGCCGACCGGCGCACACGGCGTGACGCGCAGGACGACCTCGCGGCGATCCCCTCGCGAGACGGACAGCACCTCGCGCGCTGCGCACACCTCGCCCCGGGCCGTGATCGCGTGCTCGCCCGGATCGACGTGGAAGGTGGCCGAGGTCTCGTTGCCACCGACCGCGTGTGTCTCGATCCCATCGACCGAGATCTCCGCGCTCGCACCGGGTGCCGGCAGAGACACGACGAGCGTCGCGACGCTCGCCAGCGTCGCCTCACGCTGCGCGGCGAGGGCCTCGCGACGCGCCTCGGGCACCTCGCCGTAGGCGCCGCGCGCGAGCTCGTCGAGGAGCGCGAGCGCGCGACGCGCTTGCCCGGCGTTGCGGAGCACGATCGCGAGGTTGAACGCGAGCGACATCCGCGGCGCGAGCTCGAAGCAGCGCGTCATCGGCTCGACCGCCGCTTCGTAGTCGCCGCGGCGTGCGAGCTCCTCGCCGCAGTCGATCGCGCGCGCTTCCTCTTGCGCGCGCGCGCTGCCCGCGAACGACGAGACTAACACCCAGGCCCACAGCATGCGCCTCAGCGCCATCAGGGATCCTCCGTCCAGAACTCCTGGTCGACGATGCGGCGGCGCGGGCCTGCGTCGGCCCCGTCGACCCGCGTGCGCGCACGCCCCCGACCGCGCACACGCGGCTCGGCCGCGCGAGGCGCCTCGTCCTCGGTCGTGTCGACGACCAAGTCGGTCGTCTCCTCGCGAGCGGTCGGGGGCGCTTCCTCGGTGCGTGTCGCGCGAGGGTCCTCGACGGACCGAGTCTCTGCGGGCGCCTGCTCGCGCAGGGCTGGCTCCGCTAGCGTGGCCACGACCGTGCTCGGCGGCGCCGTCACCTCTCCGGGCCCGCGACCCAGCGCGAGTCCGACACCAGCGAGCAGCGAGACGGCCACGGCGATCGCGCCCGCGATCTTCCACGCTCGCCGCGTGTCGGTGCGCGTCGTCGCGGTATCGCGCACCGCGCTCACCTCGGTGGCGGGCCCCTCGACCTCGATCGAGATCTCGCTCTGGCCCGCCGCGGGCGCATCGAGCAGCCGGCCCCACTGCGTGGTCTCCTCAAACCTGTCGCCGAGCTCGCGACGGAGGAACGCCTCGATGTCGAACGGTCCGCCGTCCTGCGCGAGCGTGTGAATCGCCGCCTCGAGCCGGTTCTCGACCTCTTTGGCCGTCTTCGGTCGCGCGTCGCGATCCTTGGCGAGCAACTCGAAGAGGAGCTCGACGATCTCGGGCGGCACGTCGCCGCGCACCTCTCCGATGTCGGGCGGCGGCGCGTGGAGGATCATGCGCGCGGTCTCGGGCAGATCCTTGCCGCGGTAGAGCCGCTCGGCCGCGAGGCACTCGTAGAGCACGACGCCGAGCGCGAAGAGGTCGGCGCGGCGATCGATCGTCTCGAAGCGCAGCTGCTCGGGCGACATGTAGCCGGTCTTGCCCTTGAGCAGGCCGTGCGTGGTCTCGCGGTCGCGGTCGAGCACCTTCGCGATCCCGAAGTCCGTGACGCGCGCGATGCCGTCGAACCCGACGAGGATGTTCTGCGGTGAGATGTCGCGGTGCACGAGCGAGAGCGCTCGCCCGCTGGCGTCCTTGAGCTCGTGCGCCGCGTGCAGACCTCGCGCGGCGTCGCGCACGAGGCGCAGGACGAGCTGCACGTCGAGCTTCGTCTTGGCCGTGCGCGCCCAGCGCACGAGATCCCCGAGCGCCACACCCGGGACGAGATCCATGACGAGGTAGGGACCCTGCTCGTCTTCGCCGACGTCCACGACCGGGACGATGTTCGGGTGCTGCAAGAGGCCCGCGATGCGACCCTCTTCGATGAGCATCGCCTTCGCGCGCTCGTCCTCGAGCAGCTCTGGGCGGAGCCGCTTGATCGCGAAGAGCCTACGAAAACCGGGCTTTCGCAGCATCGCGATGTCGACCGAGCCCATCCCGCCGCGCGCGAGCGGGCGAAGCGTCTGGTACGCGCTCGGCGAAGAAGGCGTCGGCGACGGGGTGCGCTCGGTGCGCATCGACCCGGTGATGGTACCGACCTGCCCTCCGAAACGCGAACGCGCGTCGTGCCTCTCAGAGCATGAGTCACTTGCATTGACTCATGCTCTGACGTTTCTTGCCGGAGGGTCTGGCCGCAGACCCTCCCTCTCGCCGAGTGAATCGGCGAGAGCCTCCCTCCCGCCGATTCGAGCCCGTGGCACTCGCACCGATCAATGCGGGTGCCACGTGCTCTCAGAGACCCGCGCATGGGTCGGCGTCGGGCCCGAGCGCGTGATGACGCGCCACCTCCGACGGCATGAGCTGCCGGCGGTAGAGCGCGAGCAGCCGGTACGTGCCGAGGAACTGTTCTCCGTCCTCGGGCGGTGCAGCCATGAAGACGCAGCCGCCCGCGTCGATCCCGGCCATGCCCGCGTCGGGCGGGCGACACACGAACGTGGGGGAGTTGCCGAGCCATACGCGCGTGTCGCCGCGCGTCCCGAGCAAGCCGAGGCCGCGGCGTGGCGGAGCACTGCCCGCGCCGTCGAGCACCCAGCGCAGCTCGGAGCCCGTGGCCTCGCGGCCATCGACGTAGAGGTGCTCGTCGCCGTTGGCGTACGTGTAGACGACCTGCGTCGGACGCGGCCGCGAGAAGCGATCGGCCACGCGCGCCGCGAGGAACGGGCGCGCATACGCGTCGCCCGTCGAGTTCGTCGAGACGCCGCCGAGGATCTCGAACGCGCTCGGGTCGCCGCGCAGGCCTGCGTCGAGGTCGCGACCCGCGTCGAAGCTCGGCTGGTAGCCCGCGCCCGCCATGACGCGCAGCGGCTGGTACCACGTGGTCGAGTCGTAGAAGACGACCATCCGGCGCGCGCGATCGAGCGCCAGCGAGGGCTCGAGCTCGAACCAGAGCTCGACCGAGAGCGCCATCTCCATCTGCGTGAGCTCCGTGTCCGAGAGCGGCGCCGAGACGGCATGGCCCGCGCGCAGCACGAGCCCGCCTCCCGCGCCTTCCTCGAACGTCGCGCCGCCCAGATCGAGATCCGCGCCGCGCCGGCACTCGTTGCCGACATCACCACGCGCGAACGGATACGCGAGGAGCAGGCCCGTGGTCTCGCGGCGCCCGGCGTCCTCGGTGCTCGCCGCATCGGAAGGCGCGTCCTCGCGCGCCGCGTCGAGCGTGCCCGCGTCGATCCCCGCCGCATCGACGGCCCCGGCGTCGAGGTCCGCGCATGCGGGATCGCGCAGAGAGAGCTCACCCGCCGTCCTGGTTCCCGGCACGAAATCGCCATCGAGGAAGGCCTCGTCGAGCACCACCTCTCCGTCGCGCAGCGTGACGTCGAGCCGCCACCGCGTGCGCGACGCATCCCGATCGCGCGGGGCGAGCGTCTGCTCGAAGGGCCAGCGCACGTCCTCGAAGCGGAACGTCTGCGTCATCCCGTCGTGCCCGGTCACGACGAGCGTGAGGTCCCGGTCCGTGCGCGCCGGGCACGTGCTCCGCAGAGTGACGTCGTGCTGCGTCGCCGAGGAGCGGCAGCCAGAGAGCGCCGCGAGCGCCGCGAGCGCGATGAACGACGTGGCGCGAGGGCGCGCGAGGAACATCGAGTGCGACTCTATCACGCGCCTGTGAGCAGCTCGGTCACGGGCGAGCTCGTGAGGCCCTCCCCCGCACCGAACGATGGCATCGCCGCGCCCACGGCCTGGGCGAGCGTGAGCGGCACACGCGTCGCGTTGTTGTCACTGCCGAAGCGATGATGCACGCCGCCCCGCAGCGCACCGCCCGCGAGCCCCGCGACGACGAGCGGGTACTCGTCGAAGCCGTGCGTCGGCCCATCACTCGTGCACGAGGTGCCGAGGATCGCGACGTGATCGAGCAGGTTGCCGTCGCCGTCCGGCGTGGCCTGGAAGATCTCGAGCGTGCGTCGGAAGTGCCTCATCGACTCGCGCAGACACATGGCGTAGCCCGCCGGGTCGATCGTCCCGTCGTGCGCCATGCCGTGCACGGCGGCGGGCATGCCCCACGGGTTCGGCGCACCACCGACGAGCTCGAGCGGCACGTCTGCCAGCTCCCAGTAGCGCGTGAACGCCGCGGGCCCCGTGTACATGTACGACGCGACACGGGTGAGATCGCATGCGAGCGCGAGCGCGAGCAGCTCGCTCATGAGGTCGTTGAGGAGCGTGAGGTGCTGGCCGGGCCCGTGCTCGCTGAGGAGCCACGCATCCTCGACGCTCCCCGACGGATCCATCGGCGGCGTGCACATCGGCCCGCTCGCGGCGACACGGAGCTCGAGCTCGCGCACCGACGTGAGGTGCTGATCGAGCCGCGCGCGGTCGGCCGCCGTGAGATCGCTCGAGAGCCGCTGCGTGTCGCTCACGACCGCGTCGAGGACGCTCCCGCGGAACGTGTCGAACGGATCGGTCGGCGAGACGGGCATGCCGAAGAGGCGGCGGAACACGCTGCGGGGATCGCGGTCGTAGGGGTTCGGCGCGTCCGGTCCGCGGTGCGAGATGAAGTTGTAGACCGAGCCGTCCGCCTGCGCGCTGTGGTTGGCCACGGCGAGCTCGAGCGAGCGCAGCCCGCCGGGCGAGGGCTCGATCAGGTCGGCGATCCGCTGATCGATCGACGCCGCGGCCGGTGACGTGCGCGAGCGATCGTCGGCGTGCACCAGGCCGCTGCCCGTGAGGATGCCGGACGCGCCGCCGGAGTGCGGCTGCGGCAACGTGCGGATCTCTCCGTGGGTGGCGACCGACACGTACGGGCGCAGCGCCGGCGTGACCAGCGCGGCGAGCATCGGCGGCGCGACCCAGGAGGTGCCCGTCGCGGTCGGCACCCACTGGTCGTGCACGATGCCGTTGCCCCAGAACCACGTGACGAAGCGGCGCGGCGCGAGCGGCGCATCGGCACGCGCCCTCGAGGCCGGACGCACGAGCGACTCGAGCGTGGGCAGGCCCACGGACACGGCGGCGCCCGTCGCGAGGATGCCGCGGAGGAAGCTTCGACGACCGTTGCGCTGGAGGCTCATGGGGAGGTCCTTTCGTTGCCGCCGGGGCGACGAAGACCACTCTGCACGAGCCGACACGAGGCCGATGCTACGAGCCCTGCGCGGATCCGTTACGCAGCCTGCGCAGATCGCGAGACGCGCGGATCGCCCTCCGAACAGGGCGAATTCATCGTCCCAAGGATCCGCGCAGGGCTCGTAACGCGCCGGGCTCGATCCACGCAGGGCGCGTAGCACACGCCCGCCGCGCCTCGACGCAGAGTGGGCGCATGGACCACGCACGAACGATCTCGATCGCGCTCGCCACGACGGTCTGCCTCCTCCAGCTCGGCTGCATGGGCCGCCTCGACGCAGGACCTCGCCTCGGGGCAGGCGCCGACGACCCCAGCGGCCCCGGCACCGGTCCGGGCACCGAGCCAGGCTCCGCGGTGCCGCCGGTGCCCGGCGATCGCGCGATGCGCCGCATCACCGCGGCCGAGTACACGCAGACCGTGCTCGACGTGCTCGAGACCACGCCTTCGGTCCCGCTGCCCGAGGATCTCGAGAGCGGAGGGCTCAGCCGCCAAGGAGCAGGTGCGGTGGTGATCAACCCGCTCGCGGCCGAGCGCTACGAGAGCGCCGCGCGCGACGTCGCACGACGCGCTTTCTCCGATCCGACGCGTGCGCGCCGCCTCCTCGGCTGTTCCCCCGCGGGCCTGGCCGACGCGACGTGCGCACGGGTCGGGATCGAGCGCCTCGGCGCGCAGCTCTTCCGCCGGCCGCTCACGGACGAGGAGTCCTCGCTCTACACGGGCCTCGCGCTCGAGGGCGCGACGCACACCGGGAGCTTCGACACCGGCTTCGCGCTCGCGCTGAGCGGCTTGCTCCAGTCGCCGCGCTTCCTCCACCACGTCGAGATCGGCGAGCCGATCGACGGCGAGCTCGCGCGACGCCGGTACGGTGGCCTCGAGATGGCCGCGCGCCTCGCGTCGTTCCTCTGGAGCTCGGTCCCCGACGAGGCGCTCCTCGAGGACGCGTCCTCCGGCGCGCTCTTCACCGAGGAGGGGCTGCTGGCCGCGCTCGATCGCATGCTGCGCGATCCGCGTGCGCGCGCCGCGCTGCTCGCGTTCTTCGACGAGCACCTCGGCCTCGATCACCTCGAGAGCGCAGTGCCCGACGCCATGGGCACCGTGGGCCTCGCGGCGCGCATGCGCGAGGAGCTCCACCGCCTGCTGATCGACGCGATCTTCGAGGCGCCCCACACGCGCTGGCGCGACCTCTTCGACGCCGACACGACCTTCGTCGATGCGACGCTCGCGGCCCACTACGGCCTGCCCGCGCCCAGCGCCCCGGGCTTCTCGCGCGTGTCGCTCCCACCCGCGCGACGAGGTCTGCTCACGCTCGGCGCGGTGGTCGCTTCCCATGGTCACGGTGGCAGCACCTCGCCCACGCTGCGGGGCCTCTTCGTGCGCCAGCGCCTCCTCTGCGGCGCGATCCCGCCGCCGCCAGCGGGCGTGGCGACGACGATCGACACGGGCGCGGGCGCGACCGCGCGCGAGCGCCTCGCACGCCACGCGACGGATCCCACGTGCGCGGGCTGCCACGGCCGCATGGATCCGATCGGCTTCGGCCTCGAGCAGCTCGATGCACGCGGCACGTTCCGCACGCACGAGGGCAGCGCGGTCATCGATCCCTCGGGCGAGCTCGACGGTCTTCCGTTCGAGGACGCGGGCGGCCTCGGTGAACTGCTGCGCGATCACCCCGAGACCGATCGCTGCCTCGTGCGTCACCTCTTCCGGAGCGCGGTCGGCCGCGCGGAGATCGCGGCCGAAGAGCCGATCTTCGCCGAGCTCCCCGCCGCGGGCATGAGCGTGCGCGACATGCTCGCGCACGTGATCACGAGCGACGGCTTCCGGACCTTCGAGCCCTGACTCAGAGCATGAGTCACTTGGATTGACTCATGCTCTGACGTTTCAGCAGCCGCCGGCGGCGGCGCAGGTGAGCGTGTCGGCGAGCAGGCCCGCTGCGCCCGGGGTGCCGTCGTTTCCGTCGTCCTCGGCGCCCGTCGCGCCGGGTGCGCTCACGCCGCCCGCGCCAGCCGCGCCTGCGGTGCCGCCGGTGTAGAGCACGCCCGTCGAGGTCACGGTCGAGCCCAGCGAGAAGATGCCGACCGACGGGCCGCCCGCACCACCACCGCCACCGCCCGCGTGTCCACCGTGGCCGCCCGTGCCGCCGACGCCACCGCTCTCCGCGGTGCCCGCGCCCACGCCCGCGCGACCACCGGGGCCGCCGCTCTGACCGCGACCACCGACGCCGCCCGCGCCGCCCACGCCGCCCAGCCCGCGCTGGAATTCGCAGTCGTCGACGGTGACCGTCGAGCTCACGGCGAACACGCCGAAGCTGCCGCCGCCACCGCCGCCGCCGGTGCCACCGCTGCGCGCCGCGCAGCCGCCTGCACCGCCGCCGCCACCACCAGCGCCGTGCGAGTTGTCGCCGATTCCGAGGCCCTGGTCGCAGCCGCCGCTGCCGCCGCCGCCGCCACCACCGCCACCGTTCTCGCCCGTCGTGCCCGCGCCACCGACGTTGCCGACGAAGTAGTTGCCCATCACGCGGCCGCGCGCCGCGCTCGCGCCTGCGCCCGCGGCGCCGTTCTGCACGCGGCCGCCGCGACCGTCGGTGCCGGGGCCACACACCGTGGTGCCCGCGCCACCAGTGCCCGGCGAGCCGTAGCCACCGCTCATCAGCTGGCCCGCGCTCGTGCCCGGATCGCCCGCCGTGGCGTTGCACTCCTCGGCGTCACACACGATGAAGCAGAAGGTGTCCATCGTGCCGCCGTCGCCACCGCGGCCCGCGCTCACAGGCAGGGACGAGGGCCCACCGCTGCACGCGTTGGTGCCCGCCGCGCCACCCGCGCCGAACGTCGAGGCGTCGCACGGTGAGATGTAGAAGTCCGCGTTGCCGCCGTCGTCGCCGCCCATGTCGACCGTCGCCACCACGGCGGGCGCGTCCGTGCCCGCGCCACCCACGACGCCCGCGGCGCCGTTGCCCTGCTGGAGCGTGCAGCGAACGACGTTGAGGCCCGTCGTGTTCTCGACGTGGACGACGTAGCTCGAGAGGCCCGAGGTGCTCGAGGGCGAAGGGCCCACGAGGATGAGGTTCTCGAGCGTCGGGGCGACGACGAGATCGTGCGCGCGGATCGTGAGGTACTGGCTCTCGGCCATGTCGAGCGCGCCGCGGATCACCGTGCGGTGCGCGCTCTCGGCGCGCGAGCCGCGCGACCAGCTCGTGTCGTAGCCGCCGAAGAGGCGCAGACCGTCGCGCAGCACGACGACCTCGTCGTAGTTGCCGGCCATGAGGAAGAGGTCGCGGCGCGACTCCGTGATCGCGCGCGTCATCGCGTGCGCGATCGTGCGGCACGGGCGATCGAGCTCGATGCCGCAGGTCGCGGTGTCGTTGCCCATCGCGCTCGAGACGAGGATGCCGCGCGCGCGGTCGCCGTCGATGCCGTCGCAGTTCGTGTCGTCGTAGCCCGAGTCCGGATCGTCGGTGCCGCTGCCCGACGCGCACTCGCAGCCGTTGGCGAGATCGCCATCGGGGTTGCCGAAGCCGGGGGCGCACGCGAGCGCGCAGCTGCCCATCGCGCACGAGGCCACCGTGTTCACCTGCGCGGCCGTCGGGCCGGGGCACACGACGCAGTCGTCCATGCCCGTGCGGCCACAGTGCATCGCGTCCGTGAGGTGATCCGCGGGCGGGTTCATGCACATCTCGGACGCCTCGACGCAGTCGTCGATCGTGCACGAGTCACCATCGTCGCAAGGCCCGCGCTCGGGGCTCACGCAGCTCGCGTCGAGGCAGACGGCGACGCCGTTGCAGAACACGCCGTCGTCGGCGCAGTCCGAGTCGAACTCGCAGGCGGGAAGGACCATGCAGCCCGTGCCCATCACGCACGACGCGCCCTCGGGGCAGCGCGTGTCCATCGGCGTGTTCTGGCACGCGTCGCTCGCGGCCATGCACGCGTCCTCGGTGCACGCGATGCCATCGTCGCAGCTCGGCGGCGTGCCCTCGACGCACTCGCCATCGGTGCAGACGGGCGCGCCGTTGCAGAAGACCCCGTCGTCCTCGCAGTCGGCGTTGCGCATGCACTCGGGGCCGGCATCGGGCGTCTGCGGCCCTCCGTCGCGGCGGGGCGGCTCACCGTTGCCTTCGGCACACGCGAGGCCGCCGAGGGCCAGGAGCGCAGGGAGGAACGGACGAAGCGAGCGGAGAGAAAGCGAGGTGAAGTGGGTACGGCGCATGGCGGCCGGGTGTGGGCCGAGGTCGCCCCCTCCGCAAGCGAACAGCGGCACCCGCAACGCGGGGCGCCACGCTTTGAGGCTTCTCAGCCCGCGCGTCTTCCCTAGACTCGGGAGCGTGACGACCCTCGAACGCCTGCTCGTCCGTGGCGGCCTCCTCTTCGATGGACGGGGCGGCGAAGGGGTTCCGCGCGACGTGCTCGTCGAGCGCGGCCGCGTCGCGCGCATCGCCCCGCACGGCGCGCTCGACGCCAGCCTCGAGGCCGGCACGCGCACGATCGACGCGACGGGCGCCTGGGTCACGCCCGGCTTCGTGGATCTCCACACGCACTACGACGCGGAGGTCGAGGTGCTGCCGGGGCTCTCCGAGTCCGTGCGCCACGGCATCACCACGTGCGTCATGGGCAGCTGTGGCCTCTCGATGGTCGAGGGCGATCCCGTCGAGCTCGCCGACATGTTCTGCCGCGTCGAGGGCATCCCGCGCTCCACCGTGAAGCCGATGCTCGAGCGCACCAAGACGTGGGACGGGCCCGCGAGCTACTTCGAGCACCTCGAGTCGTTGCCGCTCGGCCCCAACGTCGCCGCGCTCCTCGGCCACTCCGCGATCCGCGCGGCCGCCATGGGCCTGCGCCGCTCGCTCACGAAGGGCGAGCGCCCCACGGAGGCCGAGCTCGCGCGCATGGAGCGACGCGTCGAGGAGGCGCTCGACGCGGGCTACCTCGGCCTCAGCATCAACACGCTCACGTGGGACAAGATGGACGGAGACGATCCCGATCTCCGCAGCCGTCCCACCCCGAGCACCTTCGCGACCTGGTCCGAGTACCGACGCCTCGCGCGCGTCGTCCGCCGGCGCGGCGCGATCCTCCAGGGCGTGCCGAACGTGAGCACGAAGGTGAACGTGCTCCTCTTCTACCTCGAGTCGATCGGCATCTTCCGGCCCGGCCTCAAGACGATGCTGATCACCATGCTCGACTCCAAGGCGGCGCGCCTCCCCTTCATCGCGGCGGGGTGGCTCTCGCGCCTGACGCGGCCGCTCGGCGCCGACGTGCGCTACCAGTCGCTGCCGAACCCGTTCGACCTGTGGATCGACGGCATGGAGGCGCCGGTCTTCGAGGAGATCGCGGCAGGCACGGCGGCGCTGCACCTGCGCGACGCGGACGAGCGCGCACGCCTGCTCCGCGATCCCGCGTTTCGCAGACGCTTCGCGCGCGAGTGGGGCGCCGTGATCCTCGGTCGCGCGTTCCACCGCGATCTCTCCGACACCGAGATCCTCGAGTGCCCCGACGGCGCGCTCGTCGGCAAGAGCTTCGCCGACGTCGCCCGCGCGCGCGGCGCCTCGCCCCTCGACACCTTCCTCGATCTCGTCGCCGAGCACGGTGAGCAGCTCCGCTGGTACACGGTGCTCGGCAACGATCGACCGGAGTGGCTGCGCTGGATCGTCGCGCATCCGCAGGCGCTCATCGGCTTCAGCGACGCCGGCGCGCACCTGCGCAACATGGCCTACTACAACTTCCCGCTGCGCCTCTTGCGCCTCGTGCGCGAGGCCGAGCGCGCGGGAAGGCCGATCCTCTCGATCGGTCGCGCCGTGCAGCGCCTGACGAGCGAGATCGCCGACTGGCTCGGCCTCGACGCGGGCCACCTCCACGAGGGTGCGCGCGCGGACCTCGTCGTGGTGCGCCCCGAAGGCCTCACGGACGAGGTCGATCGCATCCACGAGGTGGAGCTGCCGGGCTTCGGCGGCCTGCGCCGTCTCGTGCGCCGCAACGACGACGCGATCGAGGCCGTGCTGATCGGCGGCCAGATCGCGGTGGCGCGAGACACCTCCTCGCCCGGCACCTCGAGGCTCGACGTCTCGCGGCTGGGCACCGCGAAGATGGGGTCCGTGCTGCGTGCCCGGCGCTGATCGCGTGGACGAGGCGCCGCCGGTGTGCTCTCGCTCGGGCATGCGCGCCGCCCTCGTGCTCGTGCTCGCCACGGCTCCGACCCTCTCGGGCTGCGTGATCGATCGATCGCCCATCGCCACCGGAGGCTCGAGCGACACGGGCGGTGTGGCTGATCGCGACGCGACCGAGGAGCCGGGCCTCGATGCCGCGAGCATGGACGACGCCGAGCTCCCCGACGCCTTCGCGACGCTCGATGCGAGGGTCGAGCCCGACGCGCGTGCGAACGAGGACGCGTACCTCGTCCCCGATGCGTTCGTCCCCGGAGACGCTCCGGCTGACTGCGTGGACGAGACCTGCAACCGTCGCGACGACGACTGCGACGGCCTGGTCGACGAGTCCGGCTGTGCCGTCGGCAGCGAGGCCGACTGCGCGGCCCACCAGCTCGGCGACCACGTGTACCTCGTGTGCCCGCAGCTGCTGCGTTGGACCGCGAGCCGCGACGGCTGTGCGGGTGTGGGCTATGCCCTCGTGACGATCGACTCCGGAGAAGAGAACACGGCGATCGTCGACTGGATCCCGGGCGACTCGTGGATCGGTCTCCACGATCGCGACGACGAGGGTCGCTTCGTGTGGGTCGACGGCACCGAGCCGACATTCACCAGCTGGGCCGACGGCGAGCCGAATGACTCCTGGGTAGAAGACTGCACGCTCTTGCGACCCAGCAAGGAGTGGAACGACTCCAACTGCAACGACGGCCACACCTTCGTGTGCGAGGCCGAGATCCTGCCGCGCTGACGCTATCCTCGCGTCGTGCGCCTCACCGCTCCACCCCGCTCGGGGCTGCCCACGTGGCCACCTCTGCTCGCGACGCGTGGGCCCGGGGCGCTCTCGTCGGGGCACGCGCACCACGCGATGCACCTCGTGCTCGCGGTGGAGGGCTCGCTGCGTGTGCGGGCGGGCGCGCGCGGCGCGTGGACGAGCTGTGCGGGCGTGCTCACGGCGCCCGACGTCGCGCACGCGATCGACGCCCGCGAGCGCGAGACGCTCCTGGTCTTCCTCGATCCCGAGAGCGAGGTCGGCCGCACGCTGCGCGCCTCGGTCGAGGGCCCGCTGCGCCTCATCGGCGCCGAGGAGCGCGACGCGCTCGTCGACGTGGATCCGCGCGCGCTCCTGGGGGCGGAGGGGCCGCGCTGGACGAGCCTCGTCGCGCGCACGCTGGGCGCGGGAGGCACGGAGGCCCCGCGCCGCGTGCACCCGCGGGTGCGCGCCGTGCTGCGTCACCTCGCGACCCTCGGTCGCGATGACGACGTCTCCCTCGAGGCGCTCGCGGCGGTCGCCGAGATCTCGCCGAGCCGCTTCATGCACGCGTTCACCGAGTCGACCGGCATCCCGCTGCGTCGCTACCTCGCGTGGCTCCGCCTCCAGCGCGCCGCAGCGGCGATCGTCGGCGGCGCGCCGCTCGCGGAGGCCGCGCTCGGGGCCGGCTTCTCCGACGCCGCGCACATGAGCCGCACCTTCCGCGCGATGCTCGGCATGACGCCCTCGTCGCTGAAGGAGGCCGCGCTCGCCCGCGTGTGATGGCGCCCCGGCCCGCGCGCACGTCGTAGCCAGCTCGTTCAAGCGCCGCGCGCGCGCGCGACGCACGCTCGGGGCATGCGACAGGATCTCCTCGCGTGGCAGTGGAGCCACTACGCCTCCGGGCACACGACGCGCACCGCGCTCGTCGTGCACCTCCTCACCGTGCCGCTCTTCCAGCTCGGCACGCTCAGCGTGATCGCGTCGCCGTTCACCGGTGGCTGGCCCGCGGTGGCCTCGTCTGCGGTGGGAGGCCTCCTCGCGATGATCGTGGCGCTCGCCGCGCAGGGTCGCGTGCACCGCGCCGAGCCCAAGGCGCCCGAGCCCTTCCTCGGGCCGCTCGACGTCGTGAGCCGGCTCTTCGTCGAGCAGTGGATCACGTTCCCACGCTTCGTGCTGAGCGGCGGCTTCGGCGAGGCGTGGGCGCGTCTGCGCGTCGGATGACCGGGCGGTCGAGGATTCGGGCGGCGCGCGGTTCGAGCGCGCGTCGAAGACGAGCACGGCGTGCACGAGCTCCGCGCGAGCGTCGCGACGCACGGAGAGCTCAAGGCACGAAGGTGATCTCGAGCAGCTCGAACTCGCCGTAGACCAGCTCGCCCTCGGGCGGATGCCATCGCGCGTCGGCCCGCGCCATGAGGCGCACGGGCCCGAAGGCTCGGGTCTCGTGGATGGGCGTCGAGAAGCGCTCTGGCGTGAAGCGCGAGCCGTCGCGCGAGGAGCGCAGGCGATCGTCGGACACGAAGTTTCGCAGCAGGCCGTCGTCACCGAACGTCAGACGCGCCGAGATCGTGCGGCCTCCGTGCGAGAAGCGCGCGAGCACGTCGTGCGCGTCGATCGCCTCGTACGTCACCTCGGGCGAGAGCAGCGTCGTCGGTGCGAGCAGGCACATGTCGTTGAAGAGCGTGACGGTCTCGGCCCGATCGAGCTCGGCGCCTCGCGCATCGACGATCGGGACGAGCCCCGCGATGCGCACCTCGAAGCTCGCGTGCCCGTCGGCGAAGCGGTGGAACGACTGCACCGGCAGGCCGTACATCGAGGCGTCCATCAAGAAGAGGCGCGTGGGGCGATCCGCGAAGCTCTGCTGCTCGGCGGTGAAGTCCATCCACGGCTCGTCCGCAGCGCCGCGGATGCGGCCGCGGAAGCGGAGGTGGTACGCGGCGCTGCGCGGTCGTCCGAGCCACCCGGCCGCGCGCAGGTAGCCGGCCACGGGCGCGGGGAGCGCCGCCAGATCCGCCTCGGTGACGACGGCGCCCGCGCTCGCCGCTCGCACGCGCGCGAGCCCCTCGCTCGACTCGCGCTCGAGGCGTGCGCGCGCGCTCGTCGGTCCCCACATCGCGGCGCCGATCACGACCGCCAGGAGCAGGAGCACGTTCGCGATCGTGCCGAAGCGCGCGTCGAGCCACGAGGTGACGATCACCCCCTGCGACACGACGAGCGCCGCGAGGCCCAGCATCCAGAAGCCGCGCGGCCACGCGACGAACGCGATGGCCGAGGCCACCACGAGGATCGCGGCGAGCAACCACGCCACGCCCAGCGGACGAGAGATGGGCAGCGTCAGCTGCGGCAGCTCGGCCAGCCCGAACGCCTTCGCGAAGCCCATCAGGTGGATGACCCCATGGACGCCGAGGATCACGACGAAGACCCATCGCATGTTCGCCTCGTGCGCATGGGCCTACGCGCGCCACGACGGACGCCAAGGTCTCAGGTCGGAGGCGGGCTCGGCGCATCTCCGCTCCGCAGCTGGAGCAGGGCATCCACCAGGATCACGAGCAGCCCACCCATCGCAGCGGCGCCGATCGCCGGGATCGTCAGCGCAGGCCAGAGCGCGCAGACCAGGCCCGCCGTGAGGAAGAAGCCACCCGAGGCGAGGAACCGGGCGTCGATGCCGATGCCGGCGCCGACGAGCACGCTCGCCATCGTCAGCATGGAGAACGGGCCCGCGTCACGCGGGTCGGCGTCGCGAAGATAGAAGACACTGTCCGACACGGTGCCGAGCGCGAGCAGCGCCACCATGACGAGGCTGGTCTGGCGGCCCAGGCGGTTCGCGAAGAGGCGCCGATGAAGCAGCGCGATGAGCGCGAGCGCACTGCCGAGGAACACCGCGTCGTAGACGAGCACCTCCGTCATCGCGCGCACGCCGTCGGCGTGTGACTGCTCCGAGCCCCAGCCCATCGCGACCAGGACGAGGGTGAGCACGATCAGCGCGGCCGCGATCCAGGCGCGCTGTCGCGCGGTCTTTCGCGGATCACGCTCGCTCTCCTCGCGTCGCGCGAGCTCCTCGAGACGACGCGACTCGGCCACCGTCGCCCGCACGGCCTCGATCCGCGCCGAGAGCGCGGGCGCCGGGCTCGAGCGCTCCGCGACGAGCGCGGCGGCGGCTTCGGGGGAGCGGCGATGCAGCTCCGCCTCGACGAGCAGATCGAGCGTGTGGTCGAGGGCCGCGCGCGCCTCGGTGTTGTCGCGCCACTCGCGCAGGGCCTGCGTGAGGGCGAAGCGAGACTCGGTGAGCGCCCGCAGCGCGTCGCCCGAGGCGAGGGTCTCGGCGTCCGCGCCCTCGAGCGGCGCCAGTCGCTCCTCGGCCTCGCGCACGAGGCGCATCGAGCCGCGGTGGCGTGAGAAGTCGGCCAGGGCCTCGCGGAACGCCGCGGCGCTCGCGGGGCGCGCGCTCTTGCTCGCGCTCGTCGCGCGGTTGGCGAGCTCTCCCAGCTCGTGCAGCTCGGGCGGATAGGTCTTGGGCCGCGAGAGCAGCGACGCGAGCAGGACCTCGGTGATGGTGTGGCCCTCGTGGCGCGGACGCCCCGTGATCGCCGCGTGCAGCGTCGCGCCGAGCAGGTACACGTCGGTGCGAGCGTCCATCTCGGGCGTCGCACCCGAGGCCATCTCGGGCGCCATGAACGAAGGCGTGCCCACGATGCAGAGCGCCGCGCGATCCGCGTCGCTCATGGCGTCGAGGCGCAGCGCGACGCCCCAGTCGACGAGGTAGACCTCGCCGAAGCTCCCGATCATCACGTTCTCGGGCTTCACGTCGCGGTGGATCACGCCGCGCGCGTGCGCGAGCTCGAGCGCGTCCGCGACGCGCGCGAGGATCTCGACGGTCGCGCCGAGGCGGTCGCCGTGTCGTCGCTCGAGCGCCGGCCATGCGGGGTGCTTCGCGTCCTTCACGACGGCGTCGAGCGAGTGTCCCTCGATGCGCTTCATCACGAGCAGCGGCGCCCCGCTCTCGTCGGCGCCGAGCGCATGCACGGGCACCACGCTCGGGTGCTCGATCGCGCCCGTCGCGCGGGCCTCCGCGAGCAGCGCGCTCGTGGCCGCCACGGTGTCGCCGGCGTGCTTGAGCCGCTTCACCGCGACCTCGCGCGCGAGCGTTCGCTGCCGCGCGAGCCAGACGACGCCCATGCCGCCCTCGCCGAGGCGGCTCACGAGCTCGAGGTCCGCCGTGTTGTCGGCGTCGGGCTCACGCACCTCGAGGCGCGGCAAGGTTGCGCCCGCGCTCGAGACCGAGGGCGCCCCGCGTGTCGCGGGGAGGTCTCCGGCGCGCAGCAGTCGCTCGGGCGGCGCGGAGTCGAGGAGCTGCGTCGCCGCGAGCACGCGCGCATCGAGCGTGCCCGGCCGGATGGTCGCGCCGAAGCCCTGGTCGAACGACGCGATCGGAAGCGTGCGCGCGAGCGCCTCGAGCGTCGCCTTCGCGGCGGCCTCTTCGGCGCTCTCGTCGCGCGACGTTTGCGACACGCCGCGACGCTAGCACGCGCGGGTGCCGCGAAACGTCAGACGCTGCGCCGGCTCGCGCGGAGGAGATCCGCGACCTCGCCGGCCGCGCGGAGGCCGGAGAGCGCGCCGCCCTCCATGAAGCCCTGCCACTCGTAGAACGAGCTCGTGTGCTCGCCCGCGAAGAAGAGGTTGCCCACCGGCTTGGCCTCGTTGTCCGCGATGGTCGTGAAGTAGCCCGGCGCGTTGTTCGTGTAGCTGCCGAGGCTGAGCGGGTTGGACGGCCAGTGCTCGAGGTGCGCGACGACGTTGCCGCGCTCGCGGCGCGCAGCAGCCGCGGCGCCCGGCCACACACGATCGAGGTCGGTGAGGAACGCCGTGGCCTCGCGCTGCACGCGGCTCGGATCGAGGCGCGCGCCGCGCGGTCCGCTCGAGTAGTCGGTGAGCACGCCCTGCGACGGGGAGCTGCCCGTCCAGTTCGTCTCCCACGTCGCCTGGTGGTTCGCGAGGTCGCTGTACGACGAGCCGTTGCTGCCCCGCGTGGCCCACGGACGTCCGTTGAACGCGATCATCATCTTGGCGTTGGTGCCGTACGAGTAGCGATCGATCGCGTACCGCTTCCACGCGGGGATCCCGAGGCTCGCGTGGAGCTCGACGCCGCGCAGGACCGAGAACGGAACGGTGAGCACCACCGCGTCGTGCACGCGCCGCACGGTGCGACGGCCCGAGGCCAGCGTGAGCTCGATGCGGCCGTCCGAGAGCTTGGCCACGCGCACGAGGCGCAGGTCGTGCTCGACGGGTCGGAGCAGCGAGGCCGCGAGCGCGCGCGGGATCGCCTGGTTGCCCTCGGCCACGTGGTACTTCTCGTCGCTGAAGACGCCGAAGGGCTGGAAGCGGTTGCGGCGGTCGGCGTGGAGGAAGAAGAGCATCGCGAGCGCGCTCTGCTCGCCCGCGACGCGCCCGTACTCCGCCTCGTACGCGACGGTGAGCGCCTTGCGCACGATGGGACCGGCGCCGCGCGCCACGAGATACTCCTCGAGCGTCGTCCAATCGAGCTCCGCGTCCGCGTCGGTGAACGAGTCCGCGGTGGGGCTCCCGACGCGACGCAGATCCGCCTGCAGCGCGGGCACGAACGCGCGGTACTCCTCGACGACCTCGGCCTCGCTGACGTGCCGACCGTCGAAGTGGTAGGCCACCTCACCGGGCGCGCGGTGGTAGTTCTCGAGCGTGAGCCCGAAGCGCGTCGCGTAGCCACGCATCGTGGTGTGCGTCGTGTCGATCAGCTCACCGCCGCGCTCGACGACCTGACCACCGAACGAGACCGGCCCCGCGAACGAGCCACCGAGCGAGTGGATGCGACCGCCGACGCGATCGCTCGCCTCGTAGACCGAGGCCGCGACGCCATAGGCCGTGAGCGCATCCGCGCACGCGAGGCCCGCAGCTTTCGGCCCGGGGTGGCCAGACGAGCCACCGCTGCAGCGGCCACTCGAGCCGTCAGCGGCGTGCGAGGCGGGCCCGAAGCCGCAGTGGCGGAACACCGTGAAGGAGTAGAACGGCGGCGTGCGCTTCGAACGCCTCGTCGTGATCGATCTCGCGGAGGAGGATCTCACCCCCGAAGGCTGGCGCGCGCTCGACGCGCTCGCGCACGAGGTCGTTCGCGTGCAGCACGGCGGGCCGCTGCTCGCCGAGGTGATCGCAGGCGCCGACGCGCTGCTCGTCGGGCTCGGCGTCCGCGTGAGCGCAGCGATGCTCGAGGCGGCCCCGCGCCTTCGCTACGTCGGCGTGCTCGGCACCTCGCTCGCCGCGATCGATCCCGCCGTGCCCGCGCGCGGGGTGGCCGTGCGCCACGTGCCCGACTACGCGACCGAGTCGGTCGCGGAGCTCGCGATCGGGATCGTGCTCGAGGAGCTGCGCGACCTCGGCGCCGCGCGTCTTCGTGCGGCCTCGGGCGATCTCTCCGAGGCGCGCGTGCTCGGCCGCGAGGTGCGTGGCCTGAGCGTCGGCGTGCTCGGCCTCGGCGCGATCGGCCGGCGCATCGTCACCCTGCTGCGCGACGGCTTCGGCGCGGAGGTGCGCGCGTGGTCACGCACCCCTCGCCCCGAGCTCGAGGGC
>JBILLJ010000133.1:0-23723 GCA_044376125.1 Sandaracinaceae bacterium | reverse complement strand
GTGTTCCGCTTCGCCGGCACGATCACGCTCGGCGGCTACCTCGAGAGCTCGGTCGCCAAGCCCCTCGCGCTCTCGGGCGGCTACGTCGGCCACGCCGCGCGACAGCGCTTCCTCGAGACAGCCTCGTTCTGGATCGAGGTCTCCGAGCCCGGCGGTCTCGCCCGCGGCGCCCCCGGCTACCTCGCGGCCCTGCGTGTGCGCCTGCTCCACGCGACGGTGCGCGCGCGCCTCACGGGTCACCGCGAGTGGAACGAAGAAGCCTGGGGCGTGCCCATCAGCGAGGGAGACGCGCTCCTCACGCTGATGGGCGGCAGCATCGCGCCGGGCCTGGGCCTCGCGCTCCTCGGCTATCGCACCTCGCGCACCGAGATCGAGGACCTTCTCCACTTCTGGCGCTGGGTCGGTCACCTCATGGGCGCGCGCTTCTCGCCCTATCCCGAGACCGTCGAGGACGCGCTGCGCCTGAGCTACGTCGCCGCGCTCAAGGGCAGCCGCACCGCGGAAGAAGACGGACGCGCGCTCTGCGCCGCCTACGTGGCCGCCTTCGAGCCCGCGCTCACGCCGGACGCGAGCCTCCTCGAGACGCTGCGCGCCCGCCTCGAGCACGGCCTCCACCGCGGGATCACCCGCTTGTTCCTGCCGCCGAGCGTCTACCGCGCGCAGGCCCTGCCCCCCGCGGGCCTCTGGCCGATCCTCCCCTTGCTCCCCGCTCCCTTCGTCTTCGCCGCCGAGACGCTGCGCCGCCGCTCACCCACGCTCGACGAGCTCGCCGACACCCTCGCCCGCCGCGAGCGCCGCGCCTGGCTCGCGCACCACACCCGCGGCCACGACGCCACCTTCCGCCCCAACGAGACCCTCCGCCGCTGAGCCTCGCGCTCGAAAGCGCTCCGACGTACGCCAGCGCTGGGCCACGTGCGTCTGGGCGCAATCTCCTACGGTCGCGGGGCCGGGAGATCCTACTGGCAGCGCACACGGCGCGGCTCGAGGCGGAGCTCGCATCGCGCCACGCCGCGTGAGGGACGAGCGAACCACGCTCGCCCCCACGAGCGACGCGACGCGCTGCTTGGTCGTTGCGCGCGAGCGCTTCAGGGCTCGACGAGGACGCGGAGGAGCTCGCGGGCGCGGAGGAGGGCGCGGCGGAGATCGAGGCGGGCTGTCGTGTCTTCGCCGATCGCGGCGAGCGCGGGGAGCGCGGCGCGAATGGGATCGTCGTTGCCCTCGCGCGCGTCGAGGTCCGCGCGCGTGAGGCGCTCGGCGATGCGCACGATCGCGAGCGCAGCGGCAGGTGCGAGATCGGGATCGTGCCCGGCCGCGATCTCCGCGAGGCGCGGCAGGGCGTCCTCGGGGGCGTGCAGCCAGGGGCTCGCGCGGAGGGCCGCGATCACCACCGCGGGATCGAGCGTCGCAGTGTCGAGGCCCATCGCGCCGAGGCGCGCGAGCACGGCCTCGTCGCCGAGACGATCGACCACGCGCGCGAGCTCGAGCGGATCGGACGACACCACCTGCGCGAGCGGATCGTTGGGCCGCGGCTGCGCCATCACGCGGGCAGGCGCGACGGACGCGCCGGAGACGGCGAGCAGCGAGCACACGATCGGGAGGAGGGCGCGCATGGGAGCGCGGAGCGTGAACAAGTCCGGCGAGCTCGTCGAGCAGGCGCCCCGCGGCCTCAGGAGGGCCCAGAACACGGAGCGTTTTGTTTCAATTTGAAACAAACGCGTCGAGGTCCTTTACGTGGCCCAGCGTCGTCCGAGCGCGTCACAGGATCCCCGCCTGTCGCAGCATCGCTCGCGCCATGCCCGCGTGGGTGGAGTCGCTCGTCGAGACGAGCTCGGCCGCCGAAGGTGCATCGAGCTCTCTCACATGAGACCGGTGCAGAACGCGATGCCGTCGGCTGCGTCGCGGTTGTTGCCGTCGGCGCACTCGGCGATGGTGTCGTCCGGATCGACCACGCCCCAGACCGTGATCTCGGCGTCCAGGGGGAAGGGGTCGACCGTGATCGAGAGCATCGTGCTCGCGCCGGGAGCGAGAACGCCGGAGACCGTCTGCTCGAAGATCGGCATGCCGCCCGCGCTCGGATCGCCCGCATAGAGCCGCACGAGCGGATCGGTCGCGGGCGCGCTGCCCACGTTCTCCACCGTGACCGCGAAGACCTGCGCGGGGCAGGTGCCGCTGACGCCGCCGAGCGTGATGGCCAGATCGGGCGCGAGCGAGCCCGGGTCCACGTCGATCGCGAGATCGTTGTTCGTCTCGAGACACTCACGCGCCGTGTCGCCGTCGTCGACCGAGACGCGAATGCGGTCCGGCAGCACCCCGGGGCTGTTGTTCGCGGCGTCGTAGCGCACCGTGACGAGCGCCGAGCGGCGCGGCTCGAGCGTCACGCCGAGCACCGCCTCGAGCGGCGTCATGGCCGCGTCCGCGTAGAGCGGCTCCATCACCGCGGGGCTCGTCCACTCGCCGTAGAAGCGCACGGGCACGTCGGGGCCCACGCGCAGGTCGCCCTGGTTCACCACACGCACCGTGATCTCGAGCGACGTGCCGAGCGTGCCGCACACCGCGTCGGGAGAGCTCGCCTGCACGCGATCGGGCACGAGATCCGGCGCGACGCCGAAGCTCCGCGGCTGCGAGCGGAAGGTGTTGTACTGACGCCGTCCGTACGAGAGCCAGCTCTCGGCGGCACGCGTCGGGATGGCGCCCGACTCGGTCACGTTCGTGACCGCATAGGCATGCTGGTTCCAGATGCGGCGCGCGCTCACCCAGGTGTCGCTCGCGTCTCCCCAGACCTCGATGCCGTTGTTCGTGGCGCCCGCGGAGCACGCGCCCGGCGCGTCGTTGTTCGAGCAGAACACGATCTCGGCGTTGCCGTCGTTGTCGACGTCGGCGACCACGGGGTTCTCGATGCGCGTGCGGCTCGAGCTGGGCTCCTTGAAGAGCACGCTTCCGTCGCGACCGTCGTAGATGCGGAAGAAGCACTCGTCGTTGTAGATGAGCTCGGCCGCGCCGTCGCCGTTGAAGTCGAAGACCGTGCTGCCCGTCACGCGGCTCGAGTCGTCCTCGGTCACGCGCATCCAGCCGTTGTGGAGACACACGCACTGACCGACGGTCTCGTTGCAGGTGGTGCCGGCCGTCGTGCAGTCCGCATCGACCGTGCACGCGGTGGGCGTGTAACGCGCGGGATTGCCCTGGAGGCCGGTCGTCGCGTCGGTGAACGCGTTGGGCCATGCGGGGCAGGCCATGGACGTCTCCTGCAGATCGATCGCCACGTACCGCAGACCGAACGCCGTGCCGATCTCGGGGAAGCCATCACCGTCGAAGTCGTCCACGTTCGGCGCGCCTCCGTTGCTCCCGACACCCAGGTTCGTGAAGCGCCGCAGGACTCCGTCCTCGCCCGAGAGAATGACGAGATAGCCATTGGCGACGAGCACCACCTCGGGGGTGCCGTCGAGTGGATTCGTGGGTGAAGGCGCGGCCGCCTCGTCGGCGCCGAGCACGTCTGCGATGGCACAGAATCCGTCGCGGTTCGCGTTGGGCAGCATCGTCGTGCCATTGACCAGCTGTCCGTCCCACACGACGTCGAGCCCACCGGTGCAGAACGTCGAGGTGTCGCCCACCGCGCAGTCGGCGCGGCGCGTGACGCCCGCGGGCGGCGTGGGCATCCGATAGACCGTGGAGCCCGCGATGATCTCGTCCTCGTCCGCGCCGACCAGGTTCGCGACACATGGAATCGGGCCCTGCCCACCAGTGCCCGTGCGCAGCGTGCCAGTGAACGTGTCGCCGAACGCGATCGGCATGCCCGGCGTGATGCGCAGCGTGAGCACGACGTTGCCGACGACGATCTCCGGCGGCCCGCGGTGATCGAGGTTCGCGATCACGGGCGCCGGGTTCACGTACCCACTCGACGGCCAGAGCGCGGGCGGGCTCAGCGCGATGTTGTCGCCCGTGTTCGAGTGGATCTGCACGCCACGGTTCTCGTCGATCGCGACGATCTCCGGCACGCCGTCGGCGTCGAGGTCCCCCACCGCGAGGCCCGCCGACGAGTTCACCGAGCCGAGCACACAGCTCTCGGCCGGGATCGGATCACCCTCGTGCCACACCGTGAGGCCCTGCACGGCGAAGAAGTCGCGCCCGCGCGCGGGCCCGCCCCCGTGGATGGCGCGGAGGACGCCATTGCTCGAGACGTCGGTGCCACACCACGACTCGAACACGATCTCGGGGATGTCGAGCTCGTCGATGCGGCCATCTCCGTTGTCGTCGTCGAGGTTCGCGACGACGGGCGTCACGTCCACCTGTGCGCTCGTCGGAAAGGGCGCGCCCACCGCGGGCACCATCGCGCCAGGGCCCGTGCCGCCCCACGTGATCTCGTTCACGGGGAGCACGCTCGTGAAGGGCGTCGGCGGCAGGCTGCAGGTCGGCGGGCGGCCCGTGCCCGTGCAGCGACCGACCTCACAGACGGTGTCGGCAGGACAGTCCCAGTCGTCCTGACACGGGCAGTACGCGCCACTGCCGTCGTCGGTGCATGCGCTCGTGAAGTAGGCCTCTCCACCGCAGCTGAACGCGGTGGGCGTGCCGCCGCCGTCGTCGCGGCAGACCTGCACGGCATCGCCGTCGCACGTGGCCGTGCCGGGCACACACACGTCAGGCAGACAGACGAGGCCGTTGCAGAACTCCTCGGCGGGGCAGTCGATCGAGTCGCTGCACGACACGTCCACGCAGACGTTGCCCATGCCCGTCGCGGCCGGAACGCAGCGCTCGGTGGCCGAGCACGAGAGATCGGCACAGCGGTTCGGCACGCACGCCGCTGCCCCGGCGACGATCTCGCAGCGCTCGCCCGGTCCACACATCGTCATCGCGCACGTGGGACCGGCGTCGGGATCGGGCAGCGGCGCGTCGAGGAAGAGGAACGGAGCATCGAGGCCCGGTGCATCGTCGGTCATCGGCGCATCCGAGCGCCCCGCGTCGCCGGGGATCGGCATCGAGCCGCAGTCACAGCCACCCAGGGCCGATCCGCTGACGGCGAGCAACGCCAAGAGGGCCGGGAAGGAAGCGGATCGACGAAAGGAACGCGGGGTCGACATGCCAACCACGATAACGGGCGTCGCGCTCGGCGGGGAAGCGTGTCGCGCAGCAGGCGCGCACGCGGCGTTCGCGCTTGCAGGCGGCGCCCGTGTCCACGATGGTTCGCGTGTGCCCGGAGAGAGCCCCGCCGTGTCGCGCCCCGCCCCGTCGAGCTTCGAGGAGGTCACGCGGATCGAGCCGCTGGGCCACGGGCGACATCGCGCGTCGTGCGATGCGTCGTGGATGCAGGGTCGAGGGCTCTACGGTGGCCTCGCGGCCTCGCTCCTCGCGCGCGCGCTCGAGGCCGAGGCCGCCGCGGGACAGCGCATCGCGCGCATGACGACGAGCTTCGTCGCGCCCTTCCCCGCCGGCGAGTGCACGATCACCGCGACGAGCGTGCGCGCGGGGCGCAACGTGAGCGCAGCGCGCGCCGAGCTCGCGAGCACGGCCAGTGGAGAGACCATCGCCACGTGTCTCGCGACGCTCGCACGGCCTCGCGCGTCGGCTGCGCTCGTGCACCACGCGCTGGCGCTGCCAGAGGTGCCTGCGCCGATCGACGTCGCCGATGGGCCTTCGGAGCTCTACCTGCCGACGTTCACGTCGCGCTTCGAGTTCCGGCAGTGCAGAGGACCACGGCCCTTCTCGGGTGGCTCCGAGGCGCGGATCGGTGGCTGGTGCCGCATGCGCGAGCCGGGGCTGCTCGACGCCGCGCGGCTCGTGGCGCTGCTCGACGCGTGGCCTCCGGCGGCGGTCGGTGTGTCGCGCGGCTGGTGCCCCGTCGCGTCGCTCGAGATGACCGTGCACTTCCTCGTCCCGCTGCCGCCGGCGCAGGCACCCACCTCGGACTGGCTCTTCTTCGAGGCACGCTGCGATCACGCCGAGGGTGGGCTCGCCGACGAGCGTGCGGTGATCTTCGACGCACGCGGGACGCCGCTCGCGACCGCGCAGCAGCTCGTCGCGCTCCTGCCCGCGCCCGAGAACGCACCGCTGCCGGCGCGCTGAGCGCCGACGCGATCCACGCCGTCAGGACGACCCGCGCGACGTGTCACTCCGACCCCGACGCTCGACTGCCCGTCTTTCTACTTTTCGGCGCGGATCGACTGTCCTAGGCTCGGTGCTCGTTGACGATCCACGGCAATACAACCGGTCTCGCGCCCTCCGACGTCCACGCGCTCGAGCGCCTCTACCGCAGACGGGTCCCGTTCGATCGACTCCTCACGCCCGAGCTCGCACGCTCGATGGCCGAGGTGTCCTCGACGACCGGTCGGCAGGTGGGTGTGCTCGTCGACCGCAACGGTCAGGTGCAGTGGGTCGTCGTCGGCGACGCGACCAAGCTCATGCTCCCCGACATCGGCCGCGCGCGTGCCGCCGAAGGTCGCTTCCGCGGCCTGCGGCTGATCCACACGCACCTCAACCACGAGGGCCTGACGCGCGACGACATCGTCGATCTCACGCGCCTGCGCCTCGATCTCGTGTGCGCGGTGTGCCTGGGCAGCGATGGCCAGCCGAGCACCGTGCACTACGGGCACAACGTGCCCGTGGGAGAGGGCCGGAGCGACGCGCCGTACGCCACGTTCGGACCGATCCCCTATGGCCGCGAGGACACGGTCGATCCCTCGACGCTCGTCACCGAGCTCGAGGAGGGCTTCGCGCGCGTGGCGCGCACCCGGAAGGTCGATGGCAAGGACGGGCGCGCGATCCTCGTGCACGTGACCGACAAGCGGAACCACGCGCAGGCGGAGGACTCGCTGCGAGAGCTCGAGGAGCTCGCGCGCACGGCGGGCGTCGCGGTGGTCGATCGCGTGCTCCAGGTGCGCGACGCGATCGATCCGAAGTTCGTGCTGGGCCGCGGCAAGCTCGACGAGATCGTGCTCAAGTCGATGCAGCTCGACGCGACCGTGCTCGTCTTCGATCGCAACCTGAGCCCCGCCCAGGCCTCGACGATCGCGTCGATCACCGACCTCAAGGTCATCGATCGCACGCAGCTCATCCTCGACATCTTCGCGCAGCGCGCCGAGAGCCGAGACGGCAAGCTCCAGGTCGAGCTCGCGCAGATGAAGTACCTCCTGCCTCGCCTCGGCCAGAAGGACGACGCGCTCTCGCGCCTCACCGGCGGCATCGGCGGCCGCGGCCCCGGCGAGACGGTCCTCGAGATCGGCAAGCGCCGCGCGCGCGATCGCGTGAGCCGCCTCGAGGCCGAGCTCGAGCACCTCGCCGTGCAGCGCAAGCAGCGGCGCCAGCGACGCGGCCGGCGCGACGTGCCGATCGTGTCGATCGTCGGCTACACGAACGCGGGCAAGAGCACGCTCCTCAACACGCTCACCGGCTCGGACACGATCGCGGAGAACAAGCTCTTCGCGACGCTCGACACCCGCTCTCGCCGCATCCGCTTCCCGCGCGAGCGAGAGGTCGTGATCACCGACACCGTCGGCTTCATCCGCGATCTGCCCAAGGAGCTCTTCGCGGCGTTCCGCGCGACCTTCGAGGAGACCGAGGACGCCGACCTCCTCCTCCACGTCGTGGACGTGAGCGATCCCGCGATCGCCGATCACATCCGCGCCACCGAGCACCTGCTCGGCGAGCTCGGCCTCGCCAAGACGCCGACCGTGCTCGTGCTCAACAAGGCCGATCGCCTCCCGCCCGGCGAGGCCGAGCCAATCGCGCGTGGCCGCGGTGGCATCGCCGTGAGCGCGGTCGATCGCACGAGCCTCGTGCCGCTCTTGACGGAGATGGAGTCGCGCCTCTTCCCGGACGGCAAGACGCGCCTGCTCGAGGATCCGACCGCGTCGTACGTCGGGGTCGTGTCTCCCGATGCCAGCGACGAGCTCGCCGATGGGGACGAGGCGCTCGTCGGCGCCGCGGAGTGACGGGTCGGCCCCGCGGAGTGACTGGGCGCTATCCTGGCGCCATGTCGATCACCTTCGCCGTCGATGACGTGACGCCCGCAGAGAGCCCTCCGCCCACGACGCCGCTCGGCGAGGTGGTCGGAGACGTGCTCGCGCTCGGCCTCGATCGTGCGCTGCCGGTGATCGAGCTGCCGCGCACCCACCCGCTGCTCGGCACAGTGCACGTCGCGTTCTCCGAGCACCGGCCGCTCGTGCTCTCGCCCGACGCGATCTGGCTGACGATCGCGCAGGGCCTGGCGCGTCACGTGCGCCTCGAGCCCGAGAGCGTGCGCGGCAAGCTCGTGAGACACGAGGGCACCCAGCGCCTCGTCGTGACGCACGACGGCCCGTTCCCGACGGACGCAGACGCGCTCGCCTCGCTCGTCACCCGCATGCGCGAGAAGGTGGCCGAGGAGATCGGCGCGGGTCCGACGCGCCTCTTCGTGTGCGACTTCTCCACCACGACCGACGTGGAGCGCCTCGCGAGCGAGATCGTGCTCCTCGACGCGTGCTCCCCCTTCTTCGACTACGGCGTCGAGTGCGTGTGCGGCATTCCCTCGATCACGCTCACTGGCACCGTGGAAGACTGGCAGTCCGTCCGTCGGCGCGTGGACGCGATGGGCGATCTCCTGGCCGGCTCACGCCTCGGAGACTGGCCTGCTCGCCTGGGCGTCATCGTGGACAAGTTGCTCGAGGCCGCACGCGGGCACGCGGATCGCGCGTTCTTCCGGCGCATCTACAAGCCCAAGGCGGCCTATGGCACCGATCGCGTCACAGGCTGGATCGCGTGGCTCTATCCCTACATCGGTGTCGCGGGGTGCTACGACGTGCTCAATCCGCTCCTCGCGCACGCACCCGAACGGCCCCTGCCGGGCGAGGAACGTGTCCGCGCGGCGGACGCGGTCGGACCGGACTGGTGGTCGGGGCCGGGCATTCGTGCCCAGGACGTACCGGCCGATCTGGGAGAGTGCCTGTTCGCGGTGACCGACCACGTCCGCGGCGTGCGCTTCGACGTGACGCTGCGCGGCGGCCTCGCGTGCGCCACGGTCGATGCCCGCGGAGCGCTCGTGCCGCGCGCCGCCTGGTGGTGCGAGCGTGGCGCTCCGTCCATCGACGAGCTCGCCGCGCGCCTCGGCGGGGCGGCACCGGCCACGCCGCCTCGCGCGAGCGGCCTCGCCGAGCTCGACGCGCTCCTCCGCCAGACGGGCTCCGTCGCGATCCACGGCGAGCTCGTGCGCTCGCTGCCTCAGGTGATCCCATTCTCGATCGGACAGAACGTGTTCGGAGGCGCGCACTTCCGGCTCGGCGACGGCGGTCTGCTCGCGGTGGTCGACGGCATGGCCACGCAGCACGGAAGGCCGGTGTGGATCCGTGTGCCGGAGAGCGCGCTCGCAGAAGGACAGGCCGGCATGCCGCGCGCGTGCTGCCTGTCTCCCGTCGAGCTCCCCATCGCGTGCGAGCGGCTCACGGCGTTCCTGGCCGAGGCTCTCGACTCCGGTCGCCTCCCGCCACCGCGTGAGCCGCTCTTCGTGCGCCTGGCCGAGAGCCTGCGCGTGCCGCGACTGCCACACACCGCCTCGCAACCCGTCGTCCCGCGCAAGGGCGTACTGCTCGGCCCACGCACGACGCTCGAGCTCGGCGGGGCCGCGCGGCTCCTCGTCGAGGCACGCACGGACTCCGAGGTGGGCGGTGCGATCGCGCTCGCCGAGAAGGACGGACTGCCCCTCTTCGTGCTCGGCGGCGGCTCGAACCTGATCGTGCCGGACGACGGCTACGACGGCCTCGTCCTCTCGATGGCGATGCGCGGCGTGGCGACGATGCCGGCCGTGAACGAGCGCAGCGAGCGCACGATGCGCGTGACGGCCGCGGCCGGCGAGCCGTGGGACGACTTCGTGGCGTACACGGTCGCCAACGGCTGGCAGGGCCTCGAGTGCCTGTCGGGCATTCCCGGGCTCGTGGGCGCGACACCGGTGCAGAACGTCGGGGCCTATGGGCAAGACGTGTCCGAGACGATCGTCGCGGTCGGCGTCGTGGATCGCGCGACCAAGCTCTCGCGCACGCTCACCCCGGCAGAGTGCCAGTTCGCCTACCGCGACAGCGCCCTCAAGCGAGACCCGGCTCGGTACGTGGTGACGTGGGTGTGCTTCGAGCTGCGCCCTGGCGCGCCCCCTGCCCTGAAGTACGCCGAGCTCCAGAAGGCGCTCGCAGACAGGCAGTCTCCGACGCTCACCGAGGTGCGGGACACGGTGATCGCGCTCCGAAAGAAGAAGTCGATGGTGCTCGACGCGTTCGATCCGAACCGTCGCAGCGCCGGCTCGTTCTTCACGAACCCGATCGTGGCGCCCGAGGCCGCCGACGAGGTCGTGCGCCGCGCGATCGAGCGCGGGCTCGCGAAGAGCCCGACCGAGGTGCCGCGCTGGCCCGAGAAGGACGGCCGCGTGAAGCTCGCCGCGGGCTGGCTCATCGAGAAGAGCGGCATCGAGAAGGGCCTTCGCCGCGGCAACGTCGGCATCTCGAGCGCGCACGCCCTGGCGCTGGTCCACCACGGCGGCGGCACCACGAAGGAGCTGCTCGCCCTGGCCGACCACGTGCGCGCGAGCGTCCGCGAGGCCTTCGGCGTGGAGCTCGAACGCGAGCCCGTGCTCATGAGGTGAGCCGATGATCCTCGCCGTCGAGCACGACGAGGGCGTGCTCGCGCGGGCCTCGCAGGAGCTCAGGAGGGAGTACGCCATGCGCGCTCGGCCGCCCGCGCCGCCGCGGCGTCAGGTAGCACCGCGGAAAGCCCGCGCTCGAGGGTGTCGAGGTCGGCGCGGTCGCGCAGCCTGACGAACAGCGACCCATCCTCTCGCACGTCGAGGCCAGCGACCGTCGCGAGCGACTGCCTTGCGGGCGCATCGATGCGCTCGGCGAGCGCAGGAGCGAGGTACGTCACCTCGTCACCGGGGATGCGCAGCCAGCGCCGACACCAGTCCCGGGTAGTCGTCACGGTCCCGTGGATGCCGCACGCGGTCTCGTAGGCCGTGTGATCGACGCTCGTGCTGATCGGCTGCCCGGCGCGCGTGATCGACCCAGAGACCGCGCCCGCCGCGATCGCTCGCGCGAGGCAGTGCTCCAGGACCTCCCGCACGCGTGCTTGCATGGGCGCGTCGAGCGAGGCGCGCTCGACGGAGATCGCGAGCGCAGGGATGCGCGCCTCCATGCGGTCCGGCAGGACGCCCGTGCCCATCACGATGGTCCAGCTGGGCGCGGCCATCCGCTCGGGACCCTGAGCACGTTCGTCCCGGATCGCCGTCACGCTCACGCTCGCCTCGCGCTCCATCGCTTCGAGAAGCGTGGCGAGCCGCTTGTCCTGGAGAAGGGTCGAGCCGCGCCTCTTGCCCGTGCGCGGGCGTGTTCCCGCTTCCATGACGAAGATCGCGGTCTCGACGCGGACCGGCGGGAGCAGGACCGCGAGCGACTCGATCGCGGCCTGCGCGATCGCCGCGATGTCGGGGCGCGGCGCATCGATGGCTGTCAGGAGCAGCCAGAACGCGTCTCCCGCCAAGGGTCGCAGGAGGTGCGACGAGCCGCCCGGCATGCCGTCGAGGCCGTGCGCTCGGAGCGGCCGGCGCAGGGGCGCGCTCACGTCGAGCTCCACACGCGCCGCGTCGGAGCCTGCGGTGTTCGCGATGGGCGTCAGGCCCACGTAGAGCTCGCCTGCGCCCGCTCGCGCGAGCCGACCGACGACGTTCACGTGCAGCGTGCGCGCCTGCATGGCCTCGAGGAACGATGCGAAGTCGGCCCCCGCCGCGTGGTCCGCGCGCTCGGGACCGGCCGGGATCTCGGCGTCTTCGAGCTCCGCGACCACGAGCGCTCGCCCCTGGGCGTCTCGAGCCTCGTGCGTGTCGACCATGCGGTGTCGCGCGCCCGCGCGAACGCTCCCGATCAGCACCTCGCAGCGCTCGATCCGCGCGAGCCCCTCGTCGATCGCGCTGCCCCACACCACGACCCGCAGGCCGCGTGACGCCCCTCCCGCGCTCAGCGTGCTGACACCCACACGGAGCTCGTCGCCGACCGCGAGCTCGAGCGGGGCGCCCGGATGAGAGTGGAGCGTGAGCTTGGGCGGGCCCGTCGCAGCTCGCTCCCACGCGGGGCGCTCGCGCCGCCGGAAGCGCAGCGTCGTCGGCGCCAGGAATGGCGCGCACTTCCCGAGCTCACCGTCGCCGAGGAGATAGCGATAGCCCGTCTGCGCGCGTCGCGGGTCGAGGCCGATGAGCTTCGCGATCGCCGAGAGCCCGCGCTCCGCGAAGAGAGGTCTTCCTGCGAACGCGTTGCCGAGATCCTCCTCGCTCCCCGCGATCAGGAGATCTCGCCACGACGCGGGCTGGCCGGCGAGCGCCGCCTTGGCCTTGCGCGCGCTCCCGAAATAGTCGGGGATCGAGTCGTACTCGTCGAGGCGTGCTCCGTCGCGGAAGAGGCGCAGGTCGAGGACGTCACTGTCGTGGACGAGGATGGTGACGCAGTGCGTGTGCAGCTCCGCGGAGACTCGCTCCGCGATCCGCTCGAGGAGCGCGACGTCCTGACCTTCGGAGGCCTGATCGTAGATGGAGATCCATCCCGCCGCGGCCGGGAGCACGATCACACTCCGGTCCGCCCCCTCCTCGTCGCCGAGCTCATCAAAGCCCTCGTCGTCGGCGTCCGCGCGAAGCGCCGAGAGGACGCTGGCGAGGTCGTCGCTGTGTACCTGGACCGACGTGAAGAATGCACCCATGGGGCATCACCCTACGCGATCCTCGCCGCGCACCACGGTCGTGCATTCGAGATCGAAGTCGGCGCGAGGGCCGCGCACACGCGGTCCCCGGCTGCGAGAAGGACCTCGAGGCGCAGGTCGCCCTCCAGGCCAAGAAGCTCATGGTCCCGCGGCTGTGGTCCGGGCCCATCCTCGAGCCGGGCTGAGCGGTCGAAGGCTCGCGGCGGGGCACACCGGACTGCGCGTGCCGGATGCCGACCACTGGAACTGCCTCGTGACGGCGTGCGATCAGGACGAGTGTGGTGGCGCCCCCTGCTCCTCCTCCTCGCCGTGTGGCGGCGCCGCGCGCGCACATGCCCCGCTGACGAGGCCTGAAACCCCTGCTATTCGCGCGAGGTGATCCTCGCCGTCGACGTGCACTATGAAGGGGAGCTCGCGAGGGCGGCGGGCATCGCCTTCGAGGCGTGGACCGACGAGAAGGAGCGCAGCGCGAAGGTGATCGAACGCAGCGTGCCCGCGGAGTACCAGCCCGGTCACTTCTACGAGCGCGAGCTGCCGTGCATCCTGCCGATCGTGCGCGCCTTCCTCGACGAGGCGGCGATCGACTGCGTGATCGTCGATGGCTACGTCGACCTCGGCCCCGAGCGGCCGGGCCTGGGGCGCGTGCTCTTCGAGGCGCTCGAGCGGCGCGTGCTCGTCGTGGGCGTGGCCAAGACGGAGTTCCTCGCCGACGAGCCGAGCCGTGCGCCACCGTCGCGCGCGATCACGCGCGGCGAGTCCAAGAGCCCGCTCTTCGTCACGAGCACGGGCGACGTCGACGAGGCCGCCGCGCTCGTGCGCGCGATGAGCGGGAGCTACCGCATCCCCGCGCTCCTCAAGCGTGTCGATCGGCTCGCGCGCGGCGACCGCTGATCCCACGACATCACCGCTCGCGGCGAGGGCACGGGGAAGGGGCCAGGGGACCGCGACGTAAGCTCGCGCGCCTCGGAGGCTCCATGCGTTCCATTCCCTCCCTCTCCTCCCGACTCGCGGCGCGGCTCACCGCGCCAGCCCTCTCCACCGTCGCGTTCCTCGCGCTCGCGAGCGCGGCGCTCGCGGGCTGCGGTGATGGCTCGAGCTGCGTCGACGGAATGACGATCTCGTGCGCCTGCCCCGGCGGCGCGACGGGCGTGCAGACCTGCCGCGGCGGGCGCTACGAGGCCTGTCAGTGCGGCGGTCCAGACGTGGACGCGGGCGTCGCCGACGCAGCGGTGCCCCCGATGCCCGACGCCGACATCGACGGCGGCGGCCTGCCGTTCCCCGACGCAGGCACCGACGCGGCGATGTCGCTCTTCCCCGATGCCGACATCGACGGCGGCGGCATGGACTTCCCGGATGCGCCCATCGACGCGTACGTCGCGACGCCCGACGCCTTCATGGCGTGCGCCGAGGGCACGACCCGCTGTGGCGCCGCGGGCGTCGAGCGATGCACCGGTGGCCTCTTCGTGGCTGACACGAGCTGCGCGCTCACCTGCAGCATGGGCGAGTGCGTGGACGTGCCTGCGATGTGCACGCCCGGTGCGGTCCGTTGCTATCGGAGCGCGGTGCAGCGCTGCAACCGCGAAGGCACGGCGTGGCTCTTCGACTCCGTGTGCCGTGAAGGCTGCGCAGCGGGCCTCTGCACCGGCGCGTGCACCCCGGGGGAGGCGCGCTGCAACGGCTCGAGCCGCGAGCTCTGCGCACCGAGCGGCGCGAGCTGGACGAGCGCCGAGCGCTGCACGATGGGCTGCGAGGATCGCGTCTGCGTCGAGGCCGAGCTGTCCTTGCCGGGCACCGTGCTCGATCTCTCCGGCACACACGTGTACGCGGGCTGCGTCGATCTCGACCTCGGCGGCGAGCTCCGCGTGCCCGCAGGCCAGGCGCTCTCGATCCGCGCGCGCTGCCTGCGCGTGGCCGCGAGCGCGCGCATCACGCTCGGCGCCGGATCCTCGCTCAGCATCCGCGTGAACGAGACGGCCGACGTCGCGGGCACGGTCTCGGGTGGCACACGCGTGTTCCTCGAGTCGCTCGGGACACTGCGCCTCGGTGGCAGCGCGAGCTCGGCCACGACCATCCTGCGAGCGGACGATCTCGGCATCCTCGCCTCGGGCCGCACGGCGGGGACCACGCTGAACGCAGCGCTCTACGGCTCTGCGTTCTCGAACGCCGGCATGCACTCGGGTGTCGTGTCCGTCATGCCGCCGACGCCGATCGAGTCTCCCACACACCCGAGCGGCACCACGTGGAACCTCGCCGGAGACGAGGTCGTCGTCACGTGGAATCGCCCCTTCGCGAGCGTGCGTGGCTACTACGTCGCGACGGGCGAGGTCACCCCCGGACCCGCGACTGGCACCCTCCGAACGACCGAGTCGATCGCCATTCCCATCGAGGACTTCGGCCCGGGCGACAACCGTGTTCGCATCGTCTCCGTCAACGCGGACTCGGAGATCGGGACTCACTTCGAGGAGCTCGTCGTGCGCCTCAACGTGGCCTCCCCGAGCGTCGGCTCGAGCAGCCACCCGAACGAGCTCGCCTGGGGTGGCGCGGACGATGTCTTCCTCTCGTGGAGTGACCCGCCCGGCGAGCCCGCGGGGACCTTCACGGGCTATCTCTACGCCTGGGATCACGAGGCGGACACCGTCCCGGACGCAGCGACTGGCACCTTCGACGATCGCCGGATGTTGCTGCTCTCGGATCAAGCCCCGGGCATCTGGTACTTCCACATCGTCGTGCTCGACAACCTCGGTCGCCCCTCCCCGACCACCGCGCACTACCAGGTCCGCATCGGCGCCGAGCCCGGATACGGCAACGTCGCAGGCACCGTCACCGACATGGCCACAGGCATGCCGATCGACCGCGCGAGCGTGCTCGTGTCCGGAGGCCTGCTCCGCACGCGCAGCGGCGCGACCGGGGACTACACCTTCCGCGGCGCCGTCCCGGCCTCGAGCCGCCCCTACCGCATCACGGCGCGTGCGCGTGGCTACGAGGCGACCGAGGCGATGGTCACGGTCGGAACGGGTGGCGCGGTGGTGCAGCACTTCATGATGCGTCCGAGCGCGAGCCCACCGGGACCGGCGATCGATCTCGGGTGGGAGACGCGCATCGCGTCGGTCACGCCCAACAGCCCCGAGGTCGCGATGGGCCCGAGCGGGCGCTTCCTCTGGACCCGCACCAGCAGCGTGGCGAGCGACGATCAGATGCAGATCGTCCGCACGACGGGCGAGGTCGTGCGCAACGAGCCGACGCTCGAGGAGTACTACTCGTACCCGCGCTCCGAGGTCGGCTGGAACGGCACCGAGCTCTACGCCATCGACTACTACAAGTGCGGCTACGACGCGGCGTTCTCTCCGGGACACGGCTGGTCGTGCCTGCAGATGCGCACCTGGGACGCGTCGGGGACCGTGACCGCCGGCTGGCGCCGCTGGCGCAACAGCGGACAGACCGGCTCGCCCTCGGCGGTGTGGAACGGGTCCAGCTGGGGCACCTTCTTCATCAGCTACTCGGCGCTCTACTTCCGCGAGCTGAACGACGACCTGACCTTCACGAATGGCCTCGACGCGACGACCCACACGACACTCTCGATGGGCCACTACGACACGCGACAGTCCGCGACCACGCGCGCGATCTGGGATGGCACCGGCTACGCCGTCGCCTGGCAGATCGGGCGCACGGCCGCCGACGGGACTCCCTACGTCTATTTCGCTCGCTGGGGCCGCGACCTCTCCGTGCTCCAGGCCCGCCTCGAGGTGGACGACACGCGCTCGAGCTCCGAGATCGATCTGGTGTTCGACGGCTCGCAGTACCACCTCGCGTACGTCGACCGGAACGGCTCGCGGTACGACGTCGTGCTCCGCACCGTGTCCAGCACGGGCACCCTCGGCGCGCGCACGGTCGTGCACTCCTCGATGGACTCCTCGACGCGCAGCCCGTCTCTGGCGTTCGACGGTGCGAACCTCCTCCTCGCGTGGGAAGGCGCCTCGAGCGGGAGCTCGCACCTCGAGGTCCGCGACCCGAGCGACCACACGATCCTCGAGTCCTACGACGTGGCCGGCAGCCAGCCGCGGGTGGACGTGAACGCGACCACGGGCGAAGGTGTCCTCCTCCACACGCGCGGCGGCGCCACGTATGTCGTCCCGTTCGTCGTGAACTGACTCGCAGGCCCGTGGGCTCACCGATCCAGGGAAGTGCCCATCGAGGTGTGGGAGGCCTCGCAGCAGACCGGCACGATCACCGTGCGCTACTGCCCCGACGACCCATGGATCAACGAGCCTGCTGTCGAAGATCCCGGCGCGATGGGAGATCGCCTCGCGGGCCTCGGGATGGGCGCGTGCTGTTGCCTCGGTGCGCTCGTGCTGCCGCTCCTCGCGCTCCTCGGCCGTCAGCGGTGAGTCGGATGGCGTCATCAGACGCACAGCCACCGTCGGGCGTCACGGCCGCATGCGCTCCATCGCACGGAACACGGCCAACGCGATGATCAGCGCGTACAGCACGATCAACACGAGGATGGGAGAGGCCGCCGCCAAGTAGGCGCGTGGCCACGAGAGCTCGTGTCGCGCATGGGCGTGATGCGCGACCAGGTGCACCCCCCAACCCATCGTGACCAGGAACACCGCCAGAGTGATGAACGGGCCGAGCAGCGGGATCAGGAGGAACACGTACGCGAGGATGTAGAAGGGGTTCAGCCCCATCGACAGATACGACGCGTCGAAGCTCGAGCGCGAGTCGGCGCTTCCGCCGAGCAGACGGGCGGCCTTGTCGTAGATGAAGCCGTAGAGCCCCCCGCGCAGGAGCTGCCCGAGCGCGATCGACGGCATCGAGCAGACCAGCCCTCCACACGCCGCGCCGAGGGCCCCGGCTGCCCCGCATCGCGGGCGCTCAAGGCGGTGGTGCCGAGGACGAAGAGGGCGATGAACGGCGAAGCAGCGGCGATCGCGACGTAGACCGCGAAGCTCGACGAGTGCTGGTTCTCACCCGTCCCGACGGCGGTGGAGAAGAAGCGCGGGCCCTGCGTCACGACGAGCGCGAAGGTCTGCCAAAGCGTCGAGGCGTTCTGCGCCTTGGCCCAGGGCACGCGAACCGGCACGCAGCTCGCACAGAGCGAGATGTCCGAATCGAACTCGAAGCACTCGTCACACCGATAGTCTCCGCAGCGGGCGCACGGCGTGAGGCGCGCCTCGCGGTCCGGGTGCTCGCGGCATCGGTGCTGTCCCAGCACGGCGCCAGTGTCTCACGATCGTCCCCACGAGTCAGCGGCGAGCAGCGAGGTAGGCGAGCAGGACCTCTCCGTCGAACGGTCGACCCGCGACCTCCGCGAGGATCGCGGCCGGGTCGCGCAGCGCGCCCGCGGGGTGCGCGTCGAGGCGCGCGACGAGCTCGGCAAGGGCGCGCTCGCCGCGCTGCGAAACGAGCCAGCCGATCATCGCGAGGCTCTGGTGGTACGCCACGCGCGCGTCGTCGGGATCGTCGATGTCGAGGAAGGCGCCGTCGAGCGAGGCGAGCGGCACGTAGGTGTGGTCGCGCACGAGGCGCGCGAGATCGTCCTCCGCGCGTCGATCGACGAGGCGCGCCCCCAGCAGGTCGGTCGCGCGCAGATCGGTCGCGCTCGCAGGCACCACGGGCGCGAAGTACTGCGCGAGGCCCTCGTCTGCCCAGTACGGCACGTCGCGCGGCCGATCGTGGAGGGCCGCGTGGAGCGTCTCGTGGCGCAGCACGATCTCTCGCATCGCCCGATCGCCGCTCGGCCCGAGCAGCTCGGCCTCGACGTGCAGCACGCCGTCATAGGCGGCGGCCGTCCAGCGCTGCCCGCACATCGCGCGGAGCATCGCCGCGTGGTCGCGGTGCACGAGCACCGCCAGCTCCTCGCGGCGCGGCACACCGAGCAGGCGCGAGGCCTGATCGAGCGTGCTCGCGAGCAGCTCAGCCGCAGCGAGCGCGTCGCGACGATCCACCGCGGCCGCATGCACCACGGTGACGCCACGGGAGGCGACCGTGCCGGGTGAGTCACCGACGCCCTGCGCGCGGCGCTCGGTGCGCGCGCGGAGGCGCGAGGCCTCCGGATCGCCCGGATAGACGGCGAGGTAAGCGTCGAGGGCCTCGAGGGTGCGCGCGTGCTCGGCCGTTCGCGCGAGCGCGTACGCGAGCTCGATCGAGATCGCGGGCTCGGCACGATCGCGCGCGAACGCCTCGAGGAGCGCCTCTCGTGCGCTGCGGTGCTCGTGCCTGCGCATGGCCCGCAGGGCGCGGAGCACGAGCGGCGCAGGATCGGCCGGGGCCGCACGGCTCGCGCGTTCGATCGCCAGCTCGACCGCTCGCGACTCGCTGCGATCGAGTCGCACCGCGACCGTGAGGTAGAGACCCGCAGCGAGATCGAAGCCGTCCTGGGCTCGATCGGGCGCGGAGAGCGCCGGCTCGATCGTCGCGAGATCGGTCTCGCCGCGCGCGAGCACGGCGTCGAGCGCGGCGCGCAGCGGGGGGCTGGTCTCGCGGGACGCGAGCGCGAGGCGTGCGCGATCGCGGAGCTCGGAGAGGCGCGCGTTGACGAGCTCGTCGAGCCGATCGTGCCGTGTGATCGCCGGCGGATCGGCGCACGGATCGATCTCCGCCACGGGTGCGGCGCGCGCGAGGGGCGCGGGCGCTCGGGGCTCCTCCTCGAGCGCCTCGTCCTCGACGTGCGGCAGTGTCGAGGACGCGCGCGTCTGCGGCGCGAGGTCGGGCGTGGGCTCGGACACGGGCACCTCGGGCGCGCCGGCATCGCGACGCGACCAGAGGAACGCGGTGAGCGCGAGCGCGACGAGCAGGACGCCCGCCGCGCGCCGAGCGTGTGGGCTCATCCGCGCCGTGCGCCGCGCGCGCGGCGACGACCGACGAGGAGTGCGAGACCGACGAGCGCCGCGAGGGACGACGCGAGGCCACGATCGGAGCCGCCTTCGACGCGACATGCGCAGCCGCCGCTCGAGGGCGGCAGACCCGAGCCCGCCGCGTCGAGGCCTGCACCACCACCATCGCGCCGGCCCGCGTCCATCACAGCCGTGCCTGCGTCGGTGCCCGGCGCGATCGCCGCGTCGTCCTCGACCACCATGCCGGCATCCTCGCCCGCGACGAACGCGTCCTCGCCGACCATCGCGCCCGCGTCGTCGGCCGGAGCCACGAACGCGTCCTCGCCCACGACGAACGCATCGGGCATCTCGACCGCTGCGTCCGGGATCGGTCCACCCGAGTCGCACACCGGTGTTCCGACGCACGTGCCCGCGCCGTCGCACGCATCGCTGCTCGTGCACGCGTTGCCGTCGTTGCACGCCGCACCGGTCGTGGGCGTGAAGCGACACGTGCCACCCATGCACGCGTCGGTCGTGCAGCCGTTCATGTCGTTGCAGGTGATCGGCGTGCCCGAGCACGCGCCGGCCGCACAGACGTCGGCGCTCGTGCAGGCGTTGGCGTCGTCGCACGCAGCGGTGTTGTTCGCGAAGCCGCAGCCCGAGGCTGGCGCGCACGTCGCGGTCGTGCACGGGTTCGTGTCCTCGGGGCAGGTCAGGGTCGTGCCGACGCACGCGCCCATCGCGTTGCACGCGTCGCCGGTGGTGCACATCGAGCCATCGGAGCACGCGCGGCCCGCGGCGGGCGTGTGCACGCAGCCACCTGCGCTGCAGGAGTCGTCGGTGCACGGGTTCATGTCGTCGCAGCCCATGGCCGTGCCCGCACACACGCCCGTCATCGAGCAGACGTCGCCGGTCGTGCACGCGTCCCCGTCGCTGCACAGCGCGCCCGGGCTCACGGTGTTGCGGCAGCCCGTGGACGTCGCGCAGGAGTCGGTGGTGCAAGGATTCGAGTCGTCGCAGCTGACCGCTGACCCACCGGTGCAGGCGGCAGCGGCCGTGCACGTCGTGCCGCTCGTGCACATGTCACCGTCGTCGCAGGCCGCGCCGGTGTCGACGACACAGACGAAGCGTCGACACGCCCGACACGTCGCGCACGTGCCCGCGCCGGGGCCGCAGTCGTCGAGCGTGGTCGGGAAATCCGTCGTGCAGTTGTCCGTGTCGCGCGTCACCGGATCGCGCACGGCCACGCGGTTGCTGCCGGGCACCGAGCGCCCGGTGATGCCTGGGTAGACCCCGAGCTGGAACGTCACGACGTCCACCATCGTGCGGTTCCAGCCGAGCACGATGATCTCGTCTCCGGTGTTGGCCATGCTCCACGAAGTGGCGGCACCCCAGGTGATCATCCGTACCAGATCGATCGACGCCCCGGCCCCTGCGCGTGACTGGTAGTCCGCAGCGACACCATAGGACGTCATGAAGTCGGCCACGCTGGCGGCGATGACGGCGACACCGCCGCTGGCGAGCGTCGAGCCCGGCGGGAAGGAGCCCATGAACTCGCCGGCATCGAGGGTCTCCTCGTCGCCGATGGCGAAGCTCGAGAGATCGAGCGTGACGGGCGTCTGGTTGCGGATCTCCGCCCACTCGCTCGCTGGCGCCGGTGCATCGGCCATGAAGCGGGTCACGACGATGGGTGCGTAGGGCTCGCGGGTCGTGCGGTCGAGCCACACGTCCAGAGAGTGGTTCACCACGCCATCCATCACCTCGACCCACGTGTTCGTGACCGTCGAGGACGGATCGCCGTAGTCGGAGATCACGTCGAGCGCGTCCGAGCTGCCCATGATGTCGAGCGTGTCGCCCATCGGGTTCTCGCGGAACACCGCGACCGTGAAGCGGAGCACGTCGCGTGTGCCTGCGGGCAGGAGCGTCCAGGGGATCGCGATCTCGGTCTCGTTGGTGGTCGTGTTCGTCGCCATCGTGCCGACGCCGACGACGGCGTACGCCGTGTCGCGCACGCGCACCGCACCGCCGAGGCCTCCGTTGGTCTGGATGAGGCGCTCCCACGCAGCCTCGGGCGCGACGTCGGTGTCCGCGAACCCGGCGAAGGCCGTGTTGCCGCTGCCCGCGGTGCGATCGACGTCGATCGCGATCTGGAGCTGCACCGGTGAAGCCACTGGCGCGGAATCGCCGCCGAGCGCGACGCGGAAGTAGAGGTTGGACGTGTCCGCCGTGACCGCGAACGTCGTCAGGTCCGCGCCCGACTCGGGCGCGAAGAGATCCGTTCGCGTGTCGGTGCGGGCATCGAGCCAGACGAGCGAGCCGCGCTCGCTCGCGTCGCGCGCGAGGATGCCGAGGTTCGTGGTGGCGGGCGCGCGGCTCATCCACTCCGAGGTGGCGCCGTCGACCGAGACGGAATGCGCCCACGCGTGTGGCTGCGCCGCCAGCATCGCGACGAGCGCGGCGAGCGTGCTCGCCACGCGGGCACCACGCTTGCCGCCCTCGTCCCTTCGACCCAGCCAGCTCGTTCCTCGCATGCAGTCCTCCGCCGGCCATCGTACACAACCCCCTGGCTGTCATGTCGGACCAGACGCCGATCGAGGCAGGAGAGATCGAGTCGCTGCGCGACACGCTGGAGGCTGCGCTGCGCGGCGAGGCCGAGAGCGCGGTGCCGTGTGGTCCCTGCACGGCCTGCTGCACTGCCTCGCAGTTCATCCACGTCGGGCCGGACGAGACCGCGACGCTCGCGAAGATCCCCCGCGCGCTGCGCTTCTCCGCGCCGGGCTTGCCGCGTGGTCATGTGGTCCTGCCCTACGACGAGGACGGTCGATGCCCCATGCTGCGGGAGGGCCGGTGCAGCATCTACGACGTGCGGCCGCGGACGTGTCGTGTGTACGACTGCCGCCTCTACGCCGCGTCGGGGCTCGCCGCACGACACGAGGACCGAACGATCGCGCTGCGCGCGAGCCGCTGGACGTTCCGCGCGAGCCAACGCGGGGAAGCGATCTGCGAGGCGCTCGCGCGCGCGGTGCGCTTCCTCGAGACGCACCGCGACGTGCTCGGGCCCGATCGCGTTCCCGCCCGGGTGAGCGCGCTCGGCCCGGTGGCGCTGTCGGTGCACCGCGCGTTCCTCGAGACGCGCGGCGATCTCCTCGTGGTGGTCACGCCCTCGATCGACGAGGTCCGCGCGCTTCTCCAGCGCGGGATCAGCCCGCCTCGAGGAACGCGAGCGCGCGCGCGGTCACGAGGTCGATCGACGACGTGAGCTCGTGGTCGTCGTCGAGCACGACGAGCTCGCCGCCGCTCATCGCGGCTTGTTCACGCGACTCCTCGAGCGTGAGCAGTGGGTCGCGCGTGCCGTGGACGAAGAGCGCGGGGCACGGCAACGGACCGTTCGGCTCGCTGCCGAGCGCGACGACGTCTTCGTAGAAGGAGTGTCCCACGCGCTGCATGCGACCGTGCACGTCGGGAAAGAGCATCGAGCCACGCGCCTTCCACTGCGCCCGTGCCTCCTCGGAGAGGACACGATCCCAGAGCCCTCGCAGGCGCAGCGGGGCCGAGAGCAGCACCGCGCGGTCCACCCGACCCGTCTCGCGTGCCATGCGCCCCGCGAGCCAGCCGCCGAGCGAGCTCCCGACGAGGCGCCAGCGTGGTGCGCCGAGCGACGCGTCGAGCGCCATCAGGTGGTCCCAGATCGCGCGGATGGAGAGCTGCCGGGTGCTCGGCAGGTGCAGCTCCGGCACCAGCACGTCCACGCCGCGCGATGCATAGGCTGCGCGCAGCGCGGCCCCCTTGCGGGAGGAGGGACCAGAGCCGAGACCGTGGAGATAGGCATGGGCGATGCGCACGCGAGCGAGAGGGTATGCCCGGCCGGGCGCTCCGCACACGGGCTCGGGCTGAATCGTCCCGACGCACTCCGCCGCATGCTCCGACACCGCGCGCCGGTGAGGTCCGACACCGCCCCTCGGCGCACCGCCCGCGGCGAGGTCCGACACCGCCCCGGCGGCGCGGCGGGGGTGGTGAGCCCCCCGCGGCGTTGCGCGGCGGGGACCTCCGCCGTGAGCGCGCCGTGGACCGGCGCGGTGAGCGCGCCGTCAGCGGCCGCCTGGCGGAATTGCGCCGCCAGGCGCCCGCCAATCCGCCAGCGGAGGCTCGAATCTCCTGCATTTCGTGCGCTCGGGACCCGGATGATTCCTGCAGGTGGGGCTTCCACGCGCCGTTCCTTCATCC
>JBILLJ010000132.1:0-23795 GCA_044376125.1 Sandaracinaceae bacterium | reverse complement strand
CATGCCGCATGATCAGGATGAGAGGCACTCCCGTCGCCAGGGACCTTCCAATCGACTCCTCCCAGGCGCTCATCTCACCACTCCCCACTGCTCCGTGACGGACTGCTCCAGCCACCGCGAGAACGTGAGACCGGTGTCCTTCGACTCGGCCCACCCCTCCTCGTAGAGGTGCACGGGCGGGTCGTCGCCGACGTCGGTGGAGAACCACAAGAAGACGTAGTTTGGATTCGACGCGAAGCAGAAGGCGCTCTCCGGCGAGCGTGCACCAGCCTTCGACATCACGAGACCCGGCGTGCAACCGGACACCGGACGATCGGAGCGCCCGGCGATTCTCTCGCACGACCAGACCACCGACTCGCGCCATCGCTGCTCTGTCACCACTGGACCCGTTCCTCCGTTCGCGACTCAACCGCCCTCAGGAGCGCTTCGTCTCTTGGAGGTGCTGATCAATCACGCCTCCCAGCCACGCGGAGAACGAGGGGGCGCTCTGGGAATGCACCTCGTCGCCATCCATGTACCGGAAGACGGGCGGATCGGGATCCTCCCCGAGAGGGAACCAGAAGAACTGGTAGTCCTGGTGACCGAAGAAGACGGCCGCATGGGCGGGGAGCGGGGGGATGCCCATCTCCTCCGCGAGTCCCTGCGCGCACTGCGCCGCTCTCGTCCGGACGTACTCGTAGTCGAAGTCACTTCCCGTCAGAAAGTCCCCAGCACGTCTCCCGGCCACGCGCAGGAACTCGGCGTAGGCAGCAGGGACCGTCCCTCCCCAGGCGGCGCCGAGGGCTGTGATCTCCACCTCGGAGCAGCCCTTCATGCCGCCTCTGACCGAGCCCCGTAGACGCTGCAGGTTCTCGCTCATCTTCGTCTTCCAGTCACTCATGGCATTGGTTCTCCATGACTGCGCCGCATGTCCATCCTGCATCCGCCCGGCCGCGCGACCCTCCGGTGACGATCGCTTCGCGTGCTTCGAGTGTCTTCGGGCGAATCCGACGCTTCCCTGCCTGCGGAGTCTCATCGTACACCGCCTCGTCGGCCTCGAGCCGCCTCTCGGCGGCTGCGGGGGATCGGGCGGCGGGCTCCGACGTCGGTCGCGCGAGCAGGCGCGTCGCTTCCGTCGGTCAGCGGGCGGCGCGCTTGGCGAGGTAGGGGTGTGCGAACAGGTAGAGGCCGCTCGCCAGAAGAAGGCCGAGCGGCAGGAGCGTCGCGAAGCCGACCCAGGGGCCGAGCTCGGCGTGGCCCATGACGGCGAAGCTCACGAGCACGGCGAGCGTGAACACGATCGACGTCCAGCGGTGGGTTGTGCGAATCCAGGCGTGCATGCGCATGCGAGCTCCTCGAGATCGCGCACACCGACGTGATGCGCGCGTGGCGAGGAGATGGGCCGTGACGCTCGGAGCGGCTTCGCCGTTCCTGCGCTTCGAGCCCTCCTTCGCCTCGTCCGCTCGACGGGTCGAGCACGACCGAGATCCGTGAGCACGCGCTGGCGCTCACCGGGACTCGAGAGCTGGTCGATGGCTCGGCCGCGCGCTCAGCGGAGGAGGCGGACGTGGGCGATGAGGTCCTCGCGCAGGGTGTAGACGACGATGACGTGGAGCTCGCCCTCGCCCCGGCCGGTGACGCGCTCCTCGTCGACGACGAAGGCGCCGGCGCGCAGGCGCGTGACCACGCGACAGTGGAGCGCGGGATGGGCCGCGAACATCGCGGCGTACGACGCGTGGAAGGCCTCGCGGCCCGCGAGGAGGCGCGTGCCCGCGGCGTCCTCGACGACGACGTCCTCCGTGAAGCACGCGACGAAGCGCTCGGCGTCGCGCGCGTTGTAGGCCTCGAGCTGGGCCTCGACCGGGTCACGCATCGTGGGCGGAGCTTCGCGTACCCTCGCGGGCATGGCCAAGGGCTTCTTCACTCAGGGGATCGTGGTGCTCTTCGATCGTGCGCCCACGCTCGATGCCATCGTCGGCGTGCTCGGGGCACCGGTGAAGAAGAGGATCGACGACGCGCCGAGCTGGGCGCTCTCGGGGCCCAGCGTGATCGTCGAGCACGACGCCGCGCGCAACGGCTACGTCGCCGTCGACGTCGTGGATCGCGCGTGGCCCGACGACATGGGCAACCCGACGACGAGCCCCGACGTCTTCGCGGCCTGGTCCATGGGCCACTTCGGGCCAGAGGCGTATCCGGGTGGCCTCGAGCGCGCGTGGCAGCACGCCTACCACCACGAGCGCTCGCCGCGCGGCCTCGTCGAGCGGCACCGCGCCTTCGTGCGGGTGCGCCTGTCCTACGTGTTCGGCGCGCGTGAGGATGCGCCCGTGATCCCGAAAGGCGTCGAGCCCGCGCGCGAGCTCGAGCGCGTCTTCGCCCTCGGCCGCGCGATCTTGCGCGCGCCACACGCGAGCCTCCTGTACGTGCCCGGCGCCGACCTCGTCTTCGACGCGGCGCAGATCGACGAGCGTCTCGAAGACGCGCGGCGCGGAGCGCGCCTGCCGATCGATCTCTACTCGAACGTGCGCCTCTTCCGCCTCGACGGCCTCGCGGATGGCTGGACGATGATGGACACGACGGGCCTCGCGCAGCTCGATCGCAGAGACTTCGAGGCTTGCTTCGACGCGTCGATCGAGCCGGCTCACGTCGCGGGCTTCCTTCGCAACCTGAGCCTCCACGTCGCAACCCGAGGCGACGTGTTCGGCGACGGCCACACGGTCGATGGCCCCGGCGGTCGATGGCGCGCGCGCCAGCTCGAGGAGTCACTCGCGCCGGGCCCGAGGCGCGTCGTGCGCTTCACGCGAGACGGCGCGCGCCTGCCGCCCGCGCTCGCGAAGTAGCGCACGCGATCCACTTCCGGAACGCCGGACAGGGTGTCGGAATTCCGGCGGCGCCGGCGACAGTCCGTCGCCGAATCGCCCAGAAAAACGGGCGTTCCGCGTGATCGCGCGGTGGCACGTGCAGTGCTGAGGAGGCCGAGCCCGCGGAGTGATCCGTCCGCGGCCCGAGGTCTCATGCGCTCGCTCTGGTCCCGACTCCCCGCGCTCCTTCCGCCCCTCGTCCTGGCAGCCCTCGCCCTCACGCTGCTCGCCCCGACGAGATCGGCGCGTGCGGACGACCCGCGCATCGTGATCGAAGTGCAGGGCCTGCGCTCCGATCGTGGTCGCGTGCTCGGCGCGCTCTATCGCTCGCCAGAGGGCTGGACGGAGCGAGGGCGAGAGGCGGCCACGTGCGTCGCGTCGATCCTCGCGGCGCGAGCGCGCTGCGTGCTCGAGGCCGTACCCGCCGGGCTCTATGCCTTCGCATTCCTCCACGACGAGAACACCAACGGTGGCCTCGACCGCGACTTCTTCGGCTGGCCGCAAGAAGGTTTCGGCTTCTCGAACGACGCTGCCCCCGGGCTCGGCCCTCCGTCGTTCGAGTCCGCGCGCTTCACGCACGACGGCGCCGCGACGGCGCTGCGCGTGCACGCGCGCTACGGGCTCTGATCGCGACGCGTCCCTCCGCGCGGCTCGACATCGCGCCTCGAGCGCGCCATCGAGGGCGCGTGGCGAGCGCGAGCGAGACGAGCCCGAACGAGACGAAGCTCGCGCCGAACGACGCGCTGCCGCCCTCGCTCGCGATCCTCCTGGCGAGTGGCGCCGGCCTCTCCGCGGCCTCGCTCTACTACAACCAGCCCGTGCTCGAGATTGTGTCGCGCGATCTCCGCGCGAGCCCGGCCGAGGTGGGCCTCGTCCCGATGCTCACGCAGCTCGGTTACGCCAGCGGCCTCTTCCTGTTCGCGCCGCTCGGCGATCGATACGACCGCCGCGTCGTGATCGTGATCAAGGCGGTGTTGCTCGGCGTGGCGCTCCTGGCTGCAGGCGCCGCAGCGAGCCTCTCCGCCCTCGCGGCGGCGAGCTTCGTGATCGGGCTCTCCGCGACGCTCGCGCAGGATCTCGTGCCCGCCGCTGCGGTGCTCGCGGCCCCGGAGCGGCGCGGCCAGGCCGTCGGCAGCGTGATGACGGGGCTCTTGCTGGGCATCCTCCTCTCGCGCGTCGCGAGCGGTGCGCTCGCAGCGAACGGAGACTGGCGCCTGGTGTTCCGCCTCGCGGCGGGCATGGAGTGGGTGCTCGCCCTCGTGTGCGCGCGGCGGCTGCCTTCGTTCGCGTCGACGACGAGCGAGCCGTACGGCGCGCTGCTCCGGTCGATGCTCGTGCTCGTGCGTCGTCACGGACCGCTGCGTCGCGCAGCGCTCGCGCAGGCCCTCGTGAGCGTCGCGTTCAGCGCGTTCTGGTCGACGCTCGCGCTCGCGCTCGCGGCGCCGCCCTTCGCGCTCGGGAGCACGACCGCTGGCGCGTTCGGCCTCGCAGGCGCGGCCGGCGCGGTCGCGGCGCCGCTCGCAGGGGGCCTCTCGGATCGACGCGGCCCCGACGTCGTGATCCGCCTCGGCGCGCTCGTCGTGCTCGGCTCGTTCGTGGCGATCGCGCTCGCGCCCGCGAGCCTCGTCGTGCTCGTCGTCGCGACGCTGACGTTCGATCTCGGAGTGAGCCTCTGCCTCGTCTCTCACCAGAGCGTCGTCTACGGTCTCGAGCCCGCCGCGCGCAGCCGCCTCAATGCGCTCTTCGTGACCGCCATGTTCCTCGGCATGGCCAGCGGCGCCGCGCTCGGCGCGCACGTGTTCGCCACCTGGGGCCTGCGCGGCGTGGCGATCCTCGCGGCCTCGGCCGCAGCGCTCGCGCTCGGCGTCCGCCTCTGGCCCGCACGCTCGCACGCCTGAAAACGAACGACGCGCCGAAGCACGGGGCCTCGGCGCGTCGCTGGTCATCCGCTCGCGACAGCGAGCCGGTGATCAATAGTCGTCGTCGTCCTTGAAGCGCTTGTCGCGATCCGGATCGTTGCGACCGCCCGGACGGCCGGGGCCGCGGGGCTTGTTCGCGTACTCGTCGCGACGGCCTCGGCCGGGACCACCGCCACCCGGGGGCCCGCCGCCGTACCCGCCGCCACCGCCGGGCGCGCCGCCGCCGCCACCACCGCCGTAGCCGCCACCGCCGCCACCGCCGTAGCCGCCACCGCCGCCACCCTGGTAGCCGCCGCCGCCACCGCCCTGGTAGCCGCCGCCGCCGCCGCCGTAGCCGCCACCACCGCCACCGCCGTAGCCGCCGCCGCCACTGGGACCGCCGCCGCCACCGCCGTAACCACCGCCGCCGCCAGCGGAGTACGTTCGACCACCGCCCTGGTAGCCACCACCGCCGCCGCCGCCGCCGTAGCCGCCGCCGCCACCCGGACGGGGGCCGCGCTCGCGCTCACGCGCCTCGTTCACGTTGATGGTGCGCGAGTCCAGCGTCGCGCCGTCCATCTGCTGCACCGCCGCGTCGGCGTGTGCGTCGTTCCCGAAGGTCACGAAACCGAAGCCGCGGGAGCGACCCGTCTCTCGGTCCGTGATCACCTTCGCGTCCGTCACTTCCCCGAACCGCTCGAACGCCGCCCGGAGGCCCTCATCCGTCGTCCCCCAGCTCAATCCGCCAACGAAAAGCTTCTTCGCCATCGATCCCTTCTCTCTCTCGCTTTCTATCCAGCCGCGCTCGAACCAGTCCGGAGCGTCCTCCGACGCCCGCCAGCGTCCTCCACAATCTGCGGAGGGATCACACGGATGGCGATGGTAGCATTGGAAGGGGCAGCGCTCCAAGCCCCCTTTTTCTCGACCCGCTCAGACCCTCGCAGAACGCGGGGGAACCGCGCGATTCGGAGCCCGCCCCTCCCCCGCCGTGAGCTGGGCGGCGAGGAGATAGGGCACCGCGAGGAGCACGAGATCGACGTGCGGATCGAGCTGCTTGCCGAGGCCCTCGGCGACGAGCAGCGCGACGTTGACCACGGTGAAGACCGGGTCGACCTGCACGCGGTGGCGCCGCAGCACGTTCATCATGCCGCTCACCACCACGCTGATCTCGACCTCCGAGAGGCGCGCACCGTAGAGCTGCTGGAGGTACTCGCTCACGTCGCGCTCGTAGGCCTCGTAGTCCTCCACCTCCGCGAAGGGCGCGTACGTGTAGAAGAGCTCCGCAGCGCGCGCGCCGTTGCGCTCCGCGAGCGCGCTGAAGGTGTCGACCCACGGGCGCATGAGATCGGGCGCGATCTCCGCGACCATGCCGAGATCGAGGAAGGTCATCGTCCCGTCGTCGGCGAGGAGGATGTTGCCTGGATGGAGGTCGGCGTGAACGAAGCCGTCCTCGAACACCATCTTCAGGATCGCGCAGCCACCACGCGCAGCGAGATCGGCGCGCGCGAGCCTGCGTGCTTCGTCGTCGAGGCCGATGCCGACCGCCTCGGGATCAGTGGCCTTGATGCCGCGCGCGAGCTCCATCGTGAGCACACGATCGCTCGAGAGCGCGTCGTGCAGCGCGGGCACGCGGACCTTCTTCTCGCGCCGGAAGTTGTGCGCGAGGCGGCGGTTGTTGGCGGCCTCCTTGCGGAAGTCGAGCTGATCGTGGAGCGCGGTGCCGAAGCGCTCGATCGCGCCCGGCAGCGAGAGAAGGTGCAGCGACGGCACGAGATCGAGCCACTGCGCGCCCAGGCGCATGAGCACGAGATCACGCTCGATCTGTGCGCGGGCCTCGGGCCGCTGGATCTTGATCGCGACACGCTCTCCGCTCGCGAGCACGCCCTCGTGCACCTGCGCCACGGATGCGGCGGCCATGGGCTCGCGCGTGACCTCGATCTCGTCCCGTCGCGCGCCCCACGCGTCGCGCAACACACGATCGACCGTCTCGAACGGGAGCGGGAGCACGTCGTCCTGAAGGCGCGCCATCGCGGCGAGGATCCCCGGTGGCAAGAGATCGGGGCGGCTGCCGAGGATCTGTCCGAGCTTCACGAACGTCGCACCAAGCGACTCGAGCGCGCGCGCGAGCAGCTCGCCCCACCAGCGCTCACGGTCTTGGACGGTCGGCAGCGTCTCTGCCGTGAGCTCGCGTCCGAGGTAGCGGAGCGGGATCGTGCCGAGCGCCCAGGCGATCCGAAGCGAGCGGAGGAAGAGCGAGAGCGACACGGCGCGGCCGTGTACCACAGCCATCGTCCCCCGCAGGCATCGCCGCAGCCGAGACCGACGCCGTCTACCGCGGTGGATCGACGCGAGCGCGGCGAGGCTCGGGTGAGCCGCTCGGCCCGCGAGGCCGCGCCCCATCGATCCCCAGGATGGCGTCGAGCACCGTGCTCGGGACGCGCCAGCTCTGCCAGAGCGGCCCGACGACCGTTTCCCTGAGCTTGGCCCGGCGCGCACGTTCCTCTGCGCTCTTCGGATCGCGGAGCCAGGTGAGGATGGCCAGGAGCTCACGAGCGCCCCGGACGAGTTGCATGACTCTCGTGTACATCCCTGCACGGGTCAGCAGCCCCTGTGCCGCGCGCGAATGCGCGTGCGCTCGAAGCTCGCCGGACGCGCTGGGGTCCCAGAACGCCTCGGGTGTGTCGCTGCGGCGCGGCGCGCCCACGGCAGCGCTGCGATCGACGGACGTGACCGCGCGGCACGTGCGTTGCGCATGCGATCGCGAGCACCATCTCCTCGGGCCTCAGGCCTGAAGCGTGGGGTGCAGCGTCGCGCGCGGGATCAGGTCCACTGCGGGCGGGGCAGCACGCGAGCGCGCGTGCCGGAGGCGAGCTTGCCTCTCGACCGTGAGCCCGAGCAGCGCCAGCGCGATCTGCCGCAGGGGGGTCGGCGCGCAGAGGCTCGCATCGGCGCCGGCCTCACGGAGCGTCGCTGGTGGCTGATCGTGCGCGGCCCCGAGCACCAGGACTGCCAGGCCGGGGCCGTGCGAAGACGCCCGCAGCGCACGCACCAACTCCAGGCATCCGCGGCCGCTCCACGAAGGGTCGACCAGGACGGCATCGGGAGGATGACTCTCCACGGACGCGAGCGCCGCCTCGAGGCTCCGCGCAGTCTCCACCGTGCATCGGAGTGTGGTCGCGAGCCCACGTGCCAAGTCTGCCCGCATGTCACCGTCGTCGTTCGCCACGAGCAGCCGACGCAGCGGGCTCGCCTGGATCAGCGCGCTCACGAGACCTCGCAGCCGATGCCCAGGAGCATCGTCACGAGGGCATCGTCTCCGAGCCATGTCGGGTGGATGTCGAACGAGAAGACCGGTCCCGCGCGACCCGTCGAGCGTGTGTATCCAGCGAGCACGGCCACGCGCAGGTCGACCCCGAAGTAGGCGCCTGCTCCCCTGCTGACGCCGACACGCGGACGGGTGCGATTCTCCTGCGCCTCGACTGGCATCGTCGCGAGCGCGACGAGGAGGAGGGGAATTGAGGCGAGCCGAGCGAACGAAGCGGCGTGACCGTGGGTCGAGGGCAACTTCGTGTTCGTGGTCATGAGTCCACGACTGCACCGCTCGTGCCGCGTACGTGCTCGCATCAGAGGCCGTACCGAACGTGAACGACGATGGGTCGGACCTGCGGGACCGAGAACACGGCCGCTTCGAAGCTCGGAGGGCCCAGCGGGCTGCGGGCGTCGTTGGAGAAGAAGTAGCCCTCCTGGGGGAAGCCGAAGAAGTCGCGATCCATGTCTCGGTTCTCGTTCTCGTCGTGCAGGCCCGCGACGGCGTACCGGAGCGCACCGATCACGGTGAACACGCAGCGCGCGCGACCCGCGCGGATCGGAGCGTGACAGTGGCCCACGGGCTCACGGAGCCAGTCCGTCGAGGTGGCGTAGAGGCCCGCCATCACCTCGCCCTGCTCGTTGCGGAGGCCCTGGATCTCCACGACGACGTCCGGCAGCGGTTGTGCGCGCGAGGGCCTGGGGATCGCGACGGCGAGCCCGAGCGCGAGCACGCTGGAGACGACGCTCGTCGCCGGAACCCACCGCCGTGGCTCCGGCAACGGAGCTCGCCGCTGCGGTGACGCGAGGAATCGCCGCGCGCGCCCCACGAACGACTCACGCGATGCGTCCACCGAGGACCGGCTCTGGGTTCTTCGCTCCATGACGCACTCCTCGCTCGGACCGCCACACGCGATCTCGAGGTGATCCACCGCGAGAAGCGTGCCGTGTGCTCACGCCGCCCCGCGGCCCGCTTCCGCCGAACGAGCGAGACTCGGCCGCTCAGCTGTGGCGTGCGTGGAGCCACGGATGGGGTCGAGCTCCGCGACGCGCGCCCGCGATCGTTCACCGCCAGCAGCGCGGCCGCGTGGCACGCTCGCGAGATGGAGCCGAGCCAGTTCGAGCGCGCCCTCGCCGCGATGGATGCCGTGCACGCCGAGGACCCGAGCGTGGAGCTCGAGGGTGAGCGGCGCGCGCCGGCCGAGCTGCTCTATGCCGAGCGCATGACCGCGCGGCTCGCCGTGATCGCGCCCGAGGCCAGCGAGGCGCTGCGGCTGGCCGCGCGCGCACAGCACCTCGCGCGCTTCCGCGTGCCGCGCTCGAGCCAGCCCGACGGTCGCGCTGGCTACCTGAAGTGGCGCACCGAGCAGCAGCGGGCGCACGCCGCGCTCGCACGCGAGATCCTCGCGCAGGCGGGCTACGACGACGCGATGCAGGAGCGCGTCTCGGCCCTCGTGACGAAGAAGAACCTGACCACGGACGCGGACGCGCAGGCCCTCGAGAACTGTGCGTGCCTCGTCTTCCTCGAGCACTACCTCGAGGCCTTCGCTGCCAACGAGCGGGACGAGGACGTGGTCGCGATCCTCCAGAAGACCTGGACGCGCAAGATGAGCGAGGCCGGCCGTGCGCACGCGCTCCGCCTCTCGCTCGGCGCTCGCGCCAAGGAGCTCGTCACCCGCGCGCTCGATGGCCCGAGAGATCTGTGATCCTTCAGCGCACGTCGAGCTCGTGATCGAGCCGCTCGAGGATCGCGTCGATCGCGTCGGCGCCTTCGGTCAGGCCGGCGCGGTTGCGGATGTATGCATCGGAGTTGGAGAGCACCACGAGGAGACGTCGGCTCTCGGGCCGATAGCGCATCTGCGCCGAGGTCCCGTAGCTCGAGCCCGAGTGGCCCCAGAAGCGCTCGCCCCCGGTGCGCTGGTGGTACCACGTGAGGCCCTGCGAGCCGTCGGCGTCGGGGAACTGGATGCGTCGCGTCTCCTCCACGCTGCTCGCGTCGAGGATGCGCATCCCGTCGATCGTCCCGTCCTCGACGTGCAGGCGCAGCCATCGCTCCACGCCGCTCACCGAGATCATCATCGAGCTCGCGGGATAGAACGCGAAGCCGTGATGCGGCAGCGCCGCGTAGCGGCGACCGCTCTTGGCGTACGGCGTGGCGAGGCGGCTCGTGTCGATGTCCGCGAAGAACCAGCCCGCGCCGTCGAGCCCGGCGGGGCCCAGCCGCTCGCGCGTGAGGTCGCGGAGGTCGCGCCCCGAGACGCGCTCGATCACCAGCCCGAGCAGACCGTAGCCGGCGTTGCAGTAGTCGTGGCGCGTGCCGGGCTCCGCACCCCAGTGCGCCTCGACCTCGACATACGCGCGCGTGAACGCCTCGAAGCCGACGCTCGGATCGTCCATCCCCGTGTTCGTGTACTCCCCGAGGAAGAGGAAGTCGTCGACGAGGCCCGACGTGTGCGAGAGCAGCATGCGCGTCGTGATGGGCGCGTCCGGGAAGCGCGGATGCACGATCGGCACGTCCGGCAGGATCTCCGAGAGCGGCGCGTCGAGATCGAGCAGGCCCTGCTCGACGAGCGAGAGCACGAGCGCGCAGGTGAAGGTCTTGGACAGTGACGCGACGTTGAAGAGCGTGTGCTCGTCGACCTCGGTCGTGTCGGTCGCCATGCCCGTCGTCACGACGAGGCGCGTGTCGTCGTCGGCCGCGAGCGCGGCGACGCCCGCGAGCGAGCCGGCCTCGGCCCAGTACGCGATCGCGCCCTCGAGATCCTCGGGAGGCCCCGCGTCGGGGGCGCGCGGCGCGTCGGGGCCCGGTCCGGCGTCGAGCTCGACGGCGGCGTCCTCGACGTGCATCGCATCGACGCTCGCGTCGCTCGTGCCGGCGGGCTCACGACACGCGAGCGCGAGGGGAAGCGCGACGAGCGCGAGCGACGAGAGGAGCTGACCCGTGGTGCGCGTCATCGTGCCCCGAGGATACCGAGCTTCGTCGGGCGCGGGGCGCTCGCTCGTGCGCGGCTCACTCCTGCGCGAGCATGCGCGGCGAGACCCGCACGGGGATGCGTCGGAAGAGCGAGAGGGCGACGAGCGCACAGATCGCCGCCGGCACGAGGAACCCGAGGAACTCGAGGCTCGGAACGAAGAGCGCGGAGGCCACGCAGCCGAGCGCGAACGCGAGGATCTTCGCCGACCGGAGCTTCACGGTCCGTTTGGCGGCCTCGATGTGCTCGAGGGGAAGGTCTCGGATGAGGAGGAACGCGAGCGCCACGCCCAGGTCCGTCGCGGGCCCCGTCATGTGGGTGGTGCGCACGAGCGAGCCCGTCGCGTTGCCGACCGCCGCGTTCTGCAGGCCCATCGCGAACGCGAGGAGCATGAACAGCGCGAACTCGCCGGGGCTCTCGTCGTACGCGCCGAAGGGGCCGAACACCCCGAGGTGGCCGAGCACCGACACGAGCACGAGCAGCACCGAGACGGTGGCGAGGGGAAGCCACGGGAGCGAAGGAAGGCCGCGGAGGCGGCGACCGTCGAGGAGGACGACCGCGGTCATCGCACCGACGACGAAGCACACGAACACACCGAAGTAGTCGGTCATCATCGTCAGGCTCGCGACATGGATGCCGAGGCGCGTGACGATGCCGGTGAGGTGGGTGACGAAGGTCTGCGAGGCGAGGAACGCGTTCGCGTTCACGGCGCCGGCGGCGAACGACAGGCCCATCCATCCCGCGAGGTTCTTGGGCGAGAGGACCTCTCCGCGGGGCACGAGCGAGTGGATCTGCATCTTCCACTCGCTCCATCGACCGGCGGCGGCTCGCGCCTGAGGTAGGTTCTGTCCGGTGAGCGAGATGGCACCGACGACGATGCTCGTGGAGCTGGCCGAGAAGATGGGCCTGCTCGCGGCCGCGGCGCTCGTCGCCGTGCTCTACCCGCCGCTGCGCAAGCGCGTGCTCGGCGAGGGCGATCGGAAGGACAAGCTCGCCGCCGCGCTCTTCGGCCTCGTGCTCTCGATCTGGGGCGCGCTCCTGGGCTTCGAGGTGTCGGGTGAGCACTTCAACGTCCGCGCGATCGGGGTGCTCGTGGCCGCCCTCCTCGGTGGCCCCAAGGCCGGGCTCATCGCGGGGCTGGGCGGCGGGCTCTTCTACGCGTCGCGGGTGGACGCCGAGACGGCGCCGTGGGTGCTCGTGGCGTCGATGATCGACGGAGGCCTGGCGGGCCTCGTGGCCAAGCACCGCCCCGAGGCGGTGAAGAGCGCGCCGCGGGTCTTCGCCGTCTCGCTCGGCATCCAGGCGATCCACATCGTGCTCGTGGGCGTGGCCCTCCTCGCGATCGGGCACGCCGAGCGCTACGTGCCTGCGTGGCCCGCGCACCTCGTGAAGCTCCTCGTGAACGCGGCGGGCGTCGCGCTCTTCGTCGCCGTGGCCCGCGTGGTCGTGACGCGCGAGGAGCAGGCCGTGGCGCTCTCCGAGGCGCGCGCGGCGGCCGACCACGCCGCGCTCGAGGCCCTGCGGCGCCGCCTCGAGCCGCACTTCCTCTTCAACGCGCTCACCGCGATCCGCGCGAGCATCCGGCGCGATCCGGATCGTGCGCGCGAGCTCGTCGCGGATCTCGCCGATCTCTACCGATATCTCCTCTCGCATCCCGATCAGGCCCCGCTCGCGAGCGAGGTCGAGCACGCCTCGAGCTACCTCGCGATCGAGCGGGCACGCCTGGGCGAGGAGCGACTGCGCGTCGAGCTCGACGTGCCCGAGGCGCTCGGTCGAGAGACGGTGCCCGCGCTGCTCCTTCAGCCTCTGGTCGAGAACGCCGTCAAGCACGGCATCGCGCGGCATGCAGGCCCCGGCGTCGTGCGTGTTCGCGCGCGCATCGACGAATGGGATCGGCTCGAGATCGAGATCGAGAACGAGAGCGAGGGGCCCACGCTGCCTCCGCCCGAGCGCGACGACGGCGCCGGCATCGCGTTCCGGACGCTGCGCGAGCGCCTCGCCCGGGGCTACCGCGGCGACGCGGACCTCACGCTCACCGTCGAGGAATCCCGGGCCGTGGCCCGAGTGTCCATCCCGCGGACGACGCTCGTGGGCGTCGACTCGGCACCTCGCACGGTGCAGACCCGAGCCACACCGATCGAAGGACAGCGATGACGACGAGCGACGGCGCCGACGAACGACAACCGCCTCGTGCCGATGGAGCGCTGCGCGCGCTCGTGGTGGACGACGAGCCGCTCGCCCGCGACGAGCTCGCGTTCCTTCTCGGCGAGCTGGGTGTGCAGGTCGTCGCGCAGGCCGCGAGCGCCAGCGAGGCGGTCTCGGCGTTCGGACGCGAGGCGCCCGACGTGGTGTTCGTCGACCTGCGCATGCCCGGCCCCGACGGCCTCGCGCTCGCGGAGGCGCTCCACGCGCGCGCGCCGCGCACACCGATCGTGGTGGTCTCGGCGCACGACGAGGGGGCGCTCCGCGGCTTCGAGGTCGGCGTCGCGGACTACGTGCTCAAGCCCGCGCGCCTCGATCGGCTCAAGCGCGCGATGGAGCGCGTGCGCGCACGCCTCGCGAGCCCCGAGCTCTCGAGCGCGCTCGCCTCCACGCCCCCCACGGGCACGAACGTCCTCACGCGCCTCGCCGTGCGACGCAAGAGCGCCTACGTCGTCGTCGACGTGGACGAGGTCGTCTACCTCGAGATGAAGGACGAGCTCGTGTGGGCGGTGACGCGCGAGGATCGCTTCGCGCTCGACCTCACGCTCTCGGCGCTCGAGGGCCGACTGCCCGAGGTGTTCTTCCGCTCGCACCGCGGCTACATCGTGCGCGTCGATCGCATCCTCGCGATCGAGCCAGCGGGGGCGGGCACCTTCGATCTCGTGCTCGATCATCCGAGCAGGCCCAAGGTGCCGCTCGCTCGAGAGCGCGCGCGCCTCTTGCGGGAACGCATCCCCATCGCCGGCTGATCGTCGCTGGAGGAGGACGGAAGACGAAGAGGGCGAGCCCTCGCGGGATCGCCCTCTCGTCATGCAGCCCACACCGCAGTGGCGGTGTGTGCCCGCGACTCACTCGCCGCGGCCGATGCAGCTGCTGCCCGCGGCGTAGTCGCCACGGAGCGCGGGGATGACGGCGACCGAGACGGTGCCCGGCTCCACGAGGACCTCCTCGCAGCCGACGAGGACCGGCGAGCCGCCGTCCTCCACGACGCCCCACGCCTCGATGCGGACCGCGCCGCCCGCCGACGGGACGATGCCCGCGAAGCGGCCGAGGTAGGCCGTGAGACCGTTGCGGTTGGGCGAGGGGATCGCGCCATCGCCGAGGCCGACGATGCGGGGCGAGGTCACGTCGTCCGCCGCGCCGCTGACGATCTCGGTGTCACCGCGGAAGAAGCGGATCTGGATGTTCGCGACCTCGTTGTCGTCGCAGTCGCGGATCGAGCCCGAGACAGCCGACGTCGCGGCCGTGAGCTCGCGGTTGAGCTGGCCCGCGATGATGTCCGCGACGCTCGAGCTGATGGCCGTGACGGTGACGTTGCCGCCCGCCTCGCTGCCCCACGTGTAGAACTGGCCGAGCACCGGCACCGAGCCCGTCGAGCCCGTGCCCGCGGCCGCGAGGCGGTAGCCGAACCAGCCACCACCGGGGAGATCGATCGTGAGGCGACCCATCGCGTCCGTCGTGCCCTCGATGCAGTCGCCGTCGCACGCCGCGCGGATCGTCGCGCCCGGGAAGACCTGCACGTCGCCCATGGCGACGGGGAACGGCGAGAGCGCCAGGGCCTGGAAGGTGATGGTGCCGCCGACGGCAGCGCCCGCCATGGGCGCCGTGTTCGTGCCGACGCAGGCTGCATCGGCGGGCATGTTCATGCTGGCCGTGCCGGTGACCGCGCGGGGCTGGCCGGCAGCGGGGGCGTCTTCGCCAGTCGCCATGCCAGTGTCGTCCGTGGACGCCGTGAACGCATCGGCGGGCGCCGGCGTGGTGCCGCAGCCGACGAGGGCCGCGCCGCCCACCAAGGTGATCGAAGCAAGAAACAGCTCAGTCGAACGCATGTCGTCTCTCCCTTTCGTGCATCTCTGCACTCACAATCGAACTCTTCGTCGGTCGGCTGCCGAGGCCGCTCTGTCGCTGTCTCCGCAAGCCTCCGAAGTGGCGCTGCCGCCAGCCCACCCACCGCGCATCCGTACGAGCCAGCAGGTGACCACACCCACCGAGGAGCCGCCGCACGCGGACCGCCGCCCTGCTCCTCGATCGAAGCGGGGGATATAGGCCACCGCCGACGAGTTGTCACATCCGCGGCCTTCCGGTGTGGTGCTTGACCCTCCCCCTACCCCCTCCCATACTCGCGCTCCGCTTCGGGCGGTGCCCTGTTTTCTCAGGGAATTCTGCCTGTCGTCCGCGGCCGCGCGCGCTCTCGAGCGCTCGTTGCCCGGAGGTCCGCCGACGACCCGAAGGTCGGAGCCCGTTCCGAGAGAGACCCCAGAACATGGCGATTCTAGCCACCCGCAAGACCGAGATCGTCGAGACGTTCCGCCAGCACGAGGGCGACACCGGCTCGCCCGAGGTCCAGATCGCGATCCTCACCGAGCGCATCCAGTACCTCACCGAGCACTTCAAGACGCACTCGAAGGACCACCACTCGCGTCGAGGCCTGCTCCAGCTGGTCAGCCAGCGCCGCGGCCTGCTCGACTACCTCCGCAAGAAGAACGTCGACCGCTACCGCAAGGTCATCGGCGCGCTCGGCATCCGCAAGTGACACGGCTGGAAGGCGCATCCTCCGGGATGCGCCTTCTGCGTTTCTCGTAGCCCCTTCCCCCTATCCCTTCTTCTTTTCTTCTCGCCCGCGTCGACTGGAGTCGCGGACTTCGATTCGAGCGCTCGAGCGACCGCGCTGGAGCCCTGGAACCGAGGACCGACCCCCGGAAGACGCGACGACCCCGTCCCCTTCCCCACGTTCCTCCCGCCGCGGAGCTCGGTGTCGCCTCGATCCACGAGGTGCTCGCCGACGCCGAGGCCAGCCTTCACGCGCACGTCTCGCGACGCGCGCGATCCAAGGAGACCCCATGTCCAAGTTCGTTCGTGAGACCGTGAAGATCGGCGACAAGCTGGTCACGCTCGAGACCGGCCGCATCGCCAAGCAGGCCCACGGCTCGGTGCTCGTCACCTGCGGCGAGACCATCGTGCTCGTCACCGTGTGCGGCACCAGCGACCCGCGCCCCGGCATCGACTTCCTCCCGCTCAGCGTGGAGTACGTCGAGAAGACGTTCGCGGCCGGCAAGATCCCCGGCGGCTTCTTCAAGCGCGAAGGCAAGCTCCGCGACGGCGAGATCCTCGTCTCGCGCCTAATCGACCGCCCCTGCCGCCCGCTCTTCCCGGACGGCTACCGCAACGACATCCAGATCATCGCGACCGTGTTGTCGTTCGATCAGGAGAACCAGCCCGACATGCTCGCGCTCCTCGGCGCGTCGGCGGCCTGCCACATCTCGCCCATCCCGTGGGCCGGCCCGCTCGGCGGCGTGCGCGTGACGCGCGTCGACGGCAAGTGGATCGCGAACCCCACCTACTCGGAGCTCGAGAAGGGTGACTGCGAGCTCGTGATCGCCGCGAGCAAGGACGCCATCGTCATGGTCGAGGGCGAGGCGGACGAGATCAGCGAGCAGGACCTCGTCGAGGCGCTCTGGTTCGGCAAGGACGCGATGCAGCCGGCCATCCGCCTCATCGAGGACATGCGCGCGGCCATCGGCGCGGACAAGTGGACCTTCACGCCTCCGGGCCGCATGGCGGGCCTCGAGGACAAGGTGAAGGCCATCGCCTCTGCGGGCGTGAAGGCGGCGTGCAACATCGCCGAGAAGCACGCGCGCTACGACGCCTTCAAGAAGGTGAAGAAGGAGCTCGTCTCGAAGATCGCCGAGGGCATCACGGACGAGAAGCAGAAGGCCGCGATCGAGAAGGAAGCCAAGGAGATCTACGAGGATCTCAAGTACCACACGATGCGTGAGCAGGTCCTGACGGACAAGCGCCGCGTCGATGGCCGCGACTTCACGACCGTGCGCCCCATCTCGATCGAGCTCGGCCTGCTCCCGCGCGTGCACGGCTCCACGCTCTTCACGCGTGGTGAGACGCAGGGCATCGTCACGACGACGCTCGGCACCTCGGGCGACGAGCAGCGCATCGACGGCCTCACCGGCGACCACACCAAGCGCTTCCTCCTCCACTACAACTTCCCGCCGTACTCGGTCGGTGAGGTGAAGCCGGTGCGCGGCCCCGGTCGTCGCGAGATCGGCCACGGCAACCTCGCCGAGCGCTCGCTCGCGAAGATGGTGCCGAGCAAGGATCAGTTCCCCTACACGATCCGCATCGTCAGCGAGATCACCGAGTCGAACGGCTCGAGCTCGATGGCGACGGTCTGCGGCGGCGCGCTCTCCATGATGGACGCGGGCGTGCCGATCGCGGCGCCGGTCGCGGGCGTCGCGATGGGCCTCATCGCCGAGGGCGAGCGCTACGCGGTGCTCACGGACATCCTCGGTGACGAGGACCACCTCGGTGACATGGACTTCAAGGTGTGCGGCACCAAGAAGGGCATCACCGGCATCCAGATGGACATCAAGATCGCGGGCCTGTCGCGCGCGATCATGGAGCAGGCCCTCGCGCAGGCGAAGGACGGCCGCCTCCACATCCTCGGCAAGATGGTCGAGGCGATCCCGGCCGCGCGCCCCGAGCTCTCGAAGTGGGCGCCGCGCATCACGACCCTCAAGGTCAAGCCCGACCAGATCCGCATCGTCATCGGCCCCGGCGGCAAGACGATCAAGGGCATCGTCGAGCAGACGGGCGCGCAGATCGACATCGAGGACGACGGCACCGTCCACATCGCGTCGAACGATCCGGCCAAGGCGCAGAAGGCCATCGAGATCATCCGCGGCCTCACGATGGAGCCCGAGGTCGGCAAGACCTACAAGGGCATCGTCAAGCGCGTGGAGGCCTACGGCGCGTTCCTCGAGATCATGCCGAACACCGACGGCCTCTGTCACATCTCGGACTTCGCGTGGGAGCGCGTCGAGCGTGTGGAGGACGTGATGAACCTCGGCGACGAGGTCGAGGTGATGGTCACGAACATCGACGGCGAAGGCCGCGTGCGTCTGTCGCGCAAGGCGACGCTTCCCAAGCCCGAGGGCTACGTGGAGCCGCCGCCGCGCGAGCGCAGCGATCGCGGCGACCGCGGTGATCGTGGTGGTGATCGCGGCGGCTTCCGTGGCCGCGGCGACCGCGACCGTGGCGGTGATCGCGGCGGCTTCCGCGGCGGCGACCGCGACCGTCGTGATCGCGGCGATCGCGGCCCGCGCGGGCCCCGTGGCGGCGGCGAGGGCGGCGGCGGCGGCGAAGGTGGCGGCGGAGGCGGTGGCGGCGGCGAGAGCTGAGCTTTCGCCGAAGCGCTGCGCACGGGGAGCCAGCCGGCGGGGGAGCGCAGCTCCCCCTCGAGGCGCGAGGGAGCGAGTTCGACGAGCGGACGAGCAGGGGGCGTCGGGGGGAGTTGCCGACTCCCCCCGGCCGCGCCAGGGGCGCGTGAGAGGAGCGGCGCCCGTTCTCGTTCCGTCGCCTCCCGCGCGTGATATGCGTCCCGCATGCGCGTCATGAAGCTCAAGGCCGAGGCGACGATCCCCGCGCGTGCGACCGCGGGCGCGGCCGGGATGGACCTCTGCGCGTGCCTCGACGCACCGATCACGCTCGCGCCGGCGCAGCGCGCGCTCGTGCCGACGGGCCTCGCGATCGCGCTGCCCGAGGGCCACGAGGGCCAGGTGCGTCCGCGCTCGGGCCTCGCGGCCAAGCACGGCGTCACGGTGCTCAACGCACCGGGCACGATCGACGAGGACTACCGCGGCGAGGTGAAGGTCATCCTGGTGAACCTGGGCACCGAGCCCTTCGTCATCGCGCACGGCGAGCGCATCGCGCAGCTCGTCGTGGCCCCCGTCACGAAGGTCGACGTCGAGCTCGTGAGCTCGCTCGAGCCGACCACGCGCGGCACCGGTGGCTTCGGCTCCACCGGGCGCTGACGGCACCTCACGATCGCGGCGATCGCTCGCAGGGCTCAGCGCATGAGGACGCGCTCGGAGAAACGCTCGACGCCGACCTCGATCGCCCCGGCGCTCCAGCCCGATGGGCTCGGCGCACCGCTCGTGTCGATCGCGCGCACGCGCACACGCGCGACGTCGCGGGCAGGCAGGCCGCTCGGAAGCAGGTTGTCGAGGCCGATGAGCGTGTCGTCGAGCACCCAGGCGCTCGCGCGCACGTGGCCGCTCGCGTCGAGCCAGTCGATCACGTGCACGTCCGCGCCGGGCACCGTGTCCAGCGTCACGCTCGCGGTCGCGTCCATCGTGGCCGTGGGCGCGGGCAGCCACGCGCTCCACGTCGGGAGCTCGGACGCGCCGTGCACGCCGCGCGCGAAGAGCACGGTGCGCGCGGCGGTGTCGACCATGCCCGCGCCGGTGAAGGGGTGCGCCTCCACGACGAGCCAGTAGGCCGCGCCCTCGAGCGCCCCCGAGAGCGCGGGCACGCGCAGACGCTCGGGGCTCGCCTGCGGCTGCGTGAGCAGCGTGAGCGCGCCGTCGTCGGCCAGGCCGGGCACGCCGATGATGCCGGTGAGGCCCGACGCCGATGGCAGCGTCATCACGAGATCCTCGGCGGCGACGGGCGTCGACAGGGTGCCGCCGCTCGCGCCGAGCCTGCCCGCGACGAAGCCCACGACCTCGCCGGCGTCGTCGACCGCGGTCGCGATCGCGATCGCGTCCGGGCCCGCGGCGCGCGGCAGCTCGAAGGTGCAGCCATCGCCCTCGCGTGCGCACGTGTCCGTCGCGGCGCGCGCGAGCGAGGGCGTGCGCAGGAGCGAGACCTCGGTCGCCGTGCCCACCTCCACCGTGCTGGTCGCGGCGGGCAGGCCGCGCACGTTGCCCATCACGCTCGTGCGCGCGGGCGCCGCGGCAGGCAGCGCGATCACGAGCTCGTCGGTGCGAACGCCGACGAAGACCTGCGCGGACGTCGGGCTCGCGGCCTCGACGGAGATCGATCCCGTGAGCGCGCCCTCGAGCGCGACGAAGCCCGCCGCATCGGTGGTGCCCTCTGCGATCACCTCGCCCGTCTCGATGGACCGAGCGCGCACCACGGCACCGACGACCGCAGCCCCCGAGACGTCGGCGATCACCGTGATCTCGACCCGCCCGGCGAGCGTCGTGCCGCTCGCGCGCGGCTCGAGGCCCGTCGCCGAGGGGCTCGCCCCGCAGCCACCCGCGACGGAGGCCACCACGAAGAAGACCGTTGCAGAGGGTCGGACGCGAGAAGCCATGGGGGGATCATGCACCACGCCCGGAGCCCGCGGAGGCCGTTTAACTCGGGATTAATTCGTGGTGCGCGCACGGCCGGCGAATGCTGCTCCCGAGTCACCGCGGTGGGTGGTGCAAGGAGGCTTGGATGTCGGAGTCCTTTCGAATCTCGTCCGGTCTCTCGAGGGCGAGCTTGCTCGTCTCGGGAGCGTTGATCGCGGGAGGCGTCGCGGCCTGCGACCCGCCGCCTGCCACGCCCGATGCGGCGGTGAGCGACGACGCGTTCACGCCCCCGATGGCCGACGCGTTCGTCCCGCCGGGCGAGGACGCGGGGATGATGGAGATGCCGGACGCGTTCGTGGAGCCGGCGGATGCGTTCATGCCGCCCCCCGACGCGTTCATGCTCGATGCGTTCGTCCCGCCCCGCCCCGCGCGCACCGCGCCGACGAACGGCGGCGCGATCGTGCTCACGCAGGACGACGCCGTCGCCGTGGCGACGAACCGCCAGGCCGGCACGATCAGCGTCTTCAACGTGACCGCGAGCGGCACGCCGTCGCTCTCGCGCACGGCGCTCATCGACGTCGCCGGCCTCGAGCCGTGGGCGGCCGTCATCGGCAACGACGACTCGACTGCGTTCGTCGTGCTGCGCGAGTCGCACCAGGTCGCGCGCATCCGCAACCTGCGCACCACGCCGGTGCTGGACGTGACGCGCGTGGAGACGGGCAGCGAGCCGACGGGCATCGCGATCTCGCCCAACGGTCGCTTCCTCTACGTGCCGTGCTGGGCCGAGGGCACCGTCACGGTGATCGACGCCGTGCTCTTCACCGTGTCGCGCACGATCGACCTCAACGACGACCTCGTCGCGACCGGTGATCTCGGCACCGTGACCGCGCGCCCCGGCCTCGCGCACCCGCGCGCGGTCGTCGTCACCAACGACGGCGACACCGACGACAGCGACGAGACCGTGTGGGTGACCGAGTACTTCGGTCAGCACCGCACGAGCGGCCTGCCCGCGGACGACAGCGCGTTCGACGTCGCCAAGGAGGGCATCGTCTATCGCTTCGGCGCCGAGGGCGGCGCGGCGATGGATCCGGTGCGCATCTCGCCCGTGACCGACACGGGCTTCGTCGACAGCAATGGCGCCACGACGGGCTGCTTCCCGAACCAGCTGCAGACCGCGACGCTCTCGCAGGGCCGCCTCTACGTGACGGGCGTGTGCGCCTCACCGCGCGGCCCGACCGGCCCCGTGATCGACATGGCGACGGGCCTGCCGGTCGCCGAAGCGCGCGGCACGGCGAACTTCAAGACCGAAGTCCACACGACGATCTTCGTCGTCGATGCGGCCACGGCCGCAGAGCTGCCCGCGCAGCGCGTCCTTCTGCCGCGTGCGTTCCAGACCCGCTACGACACGGCCTCGCCCGCGGTGCCCGACGACGCGACGCGACGCATCCCGCTCATCGCGACGGACCTCGCGTTCGTGCCCGCCAGCGGCATCGGCTACCTCACCAGCTACGGCAGCGACGCCGTGTTCCGCGTGTCGTTCAACGCGGACGGCACGCTCCGCGAGGTCGGCGCGACGGCCGCGCACTTCATCAACCTCGCGCCCTCCGGCATGCCCGCGGGACGCCTTCCGATGGGCATCGCGATCTCGAACGGCGGCTCGGGCCTCGCGCTCACCATCAACGAGACGACGCGCAACGTGTCGATGATCACGCTCTCGACGCAGGCCGTCGTGGGCGCGGTCGAGTCGACCACGGTGCCTGCGGCGGACTCGACCGAGGCGCACCTCCTCGACGGTCGCCGCTTCTTCGTCACGGGCCTGGGGCGCTGGTCGTTCCGCGGCCAGGGCTGGAACTCGTGCGAGGCCTGCCACGGCGACGGCCTCACCGACAACGTCACGTGGTTCTTCGCGCGCGGCCCGCGCCAGAGCACCTCGCTCGACGGCTCGTACGACTCGGCCGATCCGACGCAGCGTCGCGTGTTCAACTGGACCGCGATCTTCGACGAGATGCACGACTTCGAGCTCAACACGCGCGGCAACTCGGGCGGCATCGGCGCGGTGGTCGACTCGGTCTCCTCGCCCGCCTCGGTCGCGGACCGCATCCACTTCGACGGAAGCGCGCCCACGCCTGCGGGCCAGACCGCGACGGCGACGCCGCAGGCGGGCCTCAACGGCGCGGTGACGTCGATGATGCCCGGCGGCGCGAACCCCGTGCTCTCGACGCTCGCGGACTGGGATCACCTCGCGGCCTGGGCGCGCACGGTGCGCTCGCCGCACGGGCCCGTGGGCCTCGTCGCTGCCGACGTGACCGCCGGCCGCACGCTCTTCGAGACGAACAACTGCGCGGGCTGCCACGGCACGACGATGTGGACCAACTCGCGCGTCTTCTACACGCCGAACGAGACCAACAACGCCGGCGCGGGCCTGCTCCGCATGACGAACTACACGGCGCCCGCGATGTTCCCGGCGGCGCTCAACCCGCCCACCGCGATGGGCACCCGCACCGCCTCGCTCCGCTTCCCGGCGGGCGCGACGGCCGGCGCGAACGACCAGATCCAGTGCGTGCTGCGCGCGGTCGGGACCTTCCCGAGCACGGGCACCATGCCGATCCTCCCGAGCGGCTCGCCCGTCGTGATCCGCGAGGTGCGCACGAACATGATGACCGACGCGCAGGGCCTGAGCGGCTTCAACCCGCCCTCGCTCCTGGATGGTGTCGCCGGCGCGCCGTACTTCCACGCTGGCAACGCGCGCACGCTCGAGGAGGTCTTCGACCCTGCGTTCGAGGCGCACTACCAGGCGCTCAGCGAGAACTTCCTCCTCGCGGGGGATCGCGCGACACAGATCCGCCAGATCGTCGCGTTCCTCCTCTCGATCGACGAGGACACGGCGGCGGTCGCTGCACCGACCCTCGGCTACTCCCCGCTGCTCTGCCCCACGTCCCTCTGAGCTTGCTCTGATCGCCTCCACGATCCGAGACCCACCAGGCGGCCCGCGCCGGCTCGCAACGCGCGGGGCGCCCCCGTTTAGGTGCGCGCGCGGAGGCGCGCTACCCCGCGATCACCGCGGGCACGTCGGGGTCGAGGAGGTGACCGCCCTCGCGGAACACGAGCACCTGGCGGAGGCCCATGTTGCGCAGGGTCGTGACCGCGACGCGCAGGCGGTTCTGGGCGGCGAGCGGCAGCACGCGCTCACCGGGCCAGCCCGCCGCGATCAGCTCGTCGAAGCTCGCGGCCACGCCGGGGCTCTGGAGACGCTTCTGCACGAGCGCCTCGAGCAGGCGTGCGAGCGTCGCGCGGCGGCTCAGATCGATCTTCGCGCCGTCGGGCGCGATGAAGCCGGCACCGCCCGGACTGAACACGAAGCGTTCGGCGGGCAGCGCCCGCACGAGCGCGCGTCGCGCGAAGCGCAGATCGTCCGACACGCGCGCGAGCGCCTCGGTCTCGACGGCGACGCGCACGGCCTCTTGGCGTGCCTCGACCGCGCCGTGGGCA
>JBILLJ010000131.1:0-23806 GCA_044376125.1 Sandaracinaceae bacterium | reverse complement strand
TCGCGACGATCCAGGACCGCGGCTACGTGCTCAAGAAGGGCACCGCGCTCGCGCCCAGCTTCACCGCGTTCGCGGTGGTCACGCTGCTCGAGCGTCACTTCCCCGAGCTCGTCGACTACGCCTTCACTGCGAAGATGGAGAGCGACCTCGACGACATCGCCAACGGCGAGAACGAGACCGCGCCGTGGCTGCGCCGCTTCTACTTCGGCGAGCAGGCCGAGGGCGCGGCCAACGACAGCCACGTCGCGAGCCATGGGACCGCGGGCGTGCACGCGCACCGCAGCGCCGGCCTCGAGGTGGGCCTGCGCAAGCTCGTCTCCGAGCACCTGGGCGACATCGACGCGCGCGAGATCAACTCGATCCCGATCGGCAAGGACGCCGAGGGTCGCGACATCGTCGCGCGCGTGGGCCGCTACGGCACCTACGTGCAGCGCGGCGAGGACACGGCCACGGTGCCGGAGGATCTCGCGCCCGACGAGCTCACGATCGCCAAGGCGCTCGAGCTCATCAGCGCACCGAGCGGTGGCCGCGAGCTCGGCACGGACCCGAAGTCGGGCCTGCCGGTCTACGTGCGCGCGGGCCGCTTCGGCGCGTACGTGATGCTCGGGGATCCGAAGCTCAGCGAGGACAAGCCCAAGACGGCCTCGCTCTTCCGCACGATGAGCCCGTCCTCCGTCACGCTGGCCGACGCGCTCAAGTTGCTCGAGCTGCCGCGCACCATCGGCGTCGCAGACGGCGAGCCCATCGTCGCGCAGAACGGCAAGTACGGTCCGTACATCACCAAGGGCAAAGAGACGCGCAGCCTCGGCAGCGAGGACGAGCTCTTCACGGTGACGACGGAGCAGGCGCTCGCGATCCTCGCGCAGCCCAAGACGCGCCCCGGCCGCCAGGCGCGCGGTCCGGTCGCGCCGCTCAAGGAGCTCGGCGAGGATCCGGTCTCGAAGAAGACGATCACGGTGCGCGACGGCCGGTTCGGCACGTACGTGTCCGACGGCGAGACGCACGCGACGCTGCGCAAGGGCGACTCGCCCGAGACGATCACGCCCGAGCGCGCGCAGGAGCTGCTCGCCGAGCGCCGCGAGCGCGGGCCGAGCACTGGCAAGGGCAAGAAGCCCGCGCGCGGCAAGGGCGGCGGCGGCTTCAAGAAGGCGGCGAAGAAGAGCAGCAAGCCCGCCCCCGAGCCCAGCGACGAGGGCGCCGAGACCGCCGCGGCCCCGAAGGCCAAGAAGGCCCCCAGCAAGGACAAGAAGCCCTCCGCGAAGGCCTCCGCAGGCACCGCGAAGGGTTCGCCTGGTCAGCCGAAGGCTTCCGCGAAGGCTGCGAAGAAGCCCTCGGACGCGTCCCCCGACGCGTGACGGCGACGACGATCACGGGGTCGGGAGCGTCGCGGTGAGCGTGACGCGCTCGGCCTCGGGGTCGAAGAAGCGGAGCGTCGCGCGATCGTCGGCGTCGTCGAGGACGAGGCGATCGTGTCGCGGCAGGATGTTCAGGCTGCGCGGCGCGAACGTGAGCGGGACGTGCGCTCGCATGCCGGAGGCGAGCAGCACGCGGTGGAGCTGACCGCTCGCCACGATCCAGAGCTCGCCGCGGCGCGTGACGAGCTGACCGAAGCGCGCATCCAGGCCGAGCGGCGAGGCCTCTCCGCTCTCGAGATCGTAGAGCACGGTCTCGATCGTCGAATCGACGACCGTCGCGAGCACCCAGTGCCCTTCCGACGTGACGAAGAACGGCGGCGAGTCGCGGCGGAGCACGTCGAGCACGTCGGTCGCGAAGCTCTCGACGTCCACCGTGACGAGGCCACCGCTCGAAGGCGCTGGGGCCGAGGCGTCCTCGCGCACACCGAGGAGCGTGCTGCCATCGGCCGTGAACGCGAGGGGCGCGCCGACGCCCTCGAGCTCGCGTGCGCTGCCCGTCTCGAGCGAGACGAGGCGCACGCGCGGATCGGTCACGCTCCCGTCCATCGCTGGCGTGGCGAGCGCGATGGCGACGTAAGCGTCGTCGGGTGAGACGACCCAGCCGGTCACGACGTGCCCGCGCTCGAGCTGGAGATCGAAGAGCGGTGAGCCCCAGATCCCGTCGAGCGTGGCGAAGCGCTCGGCCTCGATCTGCGTCGCGTCCCACCACGCGAGGCGCGTCGTGGACGTGCCGTCGCCTTGCTCCGTCGAGATCAGCGCGACGAGCACGTCGCGCGCGTGGAGCCACGCGAGCGACACGTTCGTGGCCTCGCTCGCCTGAGCCGAGCCGACGAGCGTGTCGGCGGCGAGCAGCGTGACCGGCGCACCCGTGCCCGGGTCCGAGCCACCGCTCGCGACGAAGTGGCCCGAGGGCGACACGAGCGGCCAGGACATCGCGACGGGCACCGACCGCTCGAGCTCGAGCGCGGCGCTCGCGGGATCGAAGCGCAAGAGGCGCGTCTGTCCGGCGCGCGCCGCGAGCACGAGCGTGCCCTCGGCCGTGAACGCGACGAGCGCCGACTCGTCGCTCGCGATCGTGGTGATCGGCGTGACGACGCCTTCGGGCGTGATCGAGAGCACGGTGCCCGCGCGCGCCTCGCCCGCGAGCGTGCGACCCCGGAGCACGTAGGTCGTCTCGGTCGAGGGCTCGACGGCCAGCGCGCCGACGTCGAGCCACGTGGTCTCGCCCGGTGCGCGCGGACCGAACGCGCTCGGACATCCGAGCACGAAGAGCCCGGCGAGCGCGACCCCGAGGCGAGCACCTTCCACGCGATCAGCATGCGCCGCCCCGCGTGGCGCGGACAAGGGACCCTCTTGGGCTGACGTTTCCCGTGAGCGCGGCGCGTGCAAGCCTCGCGCGCATGAGCACACCGAGCACGCTCCTCTACGAAGTCGACGGACGCATCGCGCGCATCACGCTGAACCGACCCGAGCGCGGCAACGGCATCACGCTCGACATGCCGCGCGAGCTCGCGGAGCACGTCGAGCGCGCTTGCCTCGATCCGCGCGTGCACGTCATCGCGCTCTCGGGCGCGGGCAAGGGCTTCTGCGGCGGCTACGACCTGCACGCGAGCGCCGAGACCGCGATGGGACACCTCTCGCGCGCGGAGATCCCCGCGGGCTCGCCGATCGACCCCGCCGTCGTCGCGCAGAACCACGCGCCGGGCAGCGACTGGGATCCCGTGCTCGACTACCAGATGATGAGCCGCAACGTGAAGGGCTTCATGAGCCTCTTCTTCGCGGACAAGCCAGTGATCGTGAAGGTGCACGGCTTCTGCGTCGCGGGCGGCACCGACATGGCGCTCTGCTCGGATCTCATGGTCGTCGAGGACGTGGCGAAGATCGGCTATCCGCCCGCGCGCGTGTGGGGCGTGCCCACGACCGCGCTCTGGGCGCATCGCATCGGCATCGGGCGCGCCAAGCGCCTTCTCCTCACGGGCGACTGCATCAGCGGCGACGAGGCCGTCGCATGGGGCCTCGCGAGCGAGTCCGCGCCCGCCAAGGAGCTCGATGCGCGCTTCGAGGCGCTGCTCGCGCGCGTCGCGCGCCTGCCGATCAACCAGCTCGTCATGCACAAGCAGCTCGTGAACTCGACGGTGCTCGCGCAGGGCGCGCTCACGACGCAGCTCATGGGCACCTACTTCGACGGCATCGCGCGGCACACCGCGGAAGGCCACGGCTTCGCGCGAACGGCGATGGAGCGCGGCTGGAAGGAAGCGGTGCGCGAGCGCGACGAGCCCTTCGGGGACCACGGCACCCGGCGAGGATGAGTGCACGGCGGGGCGAGGTGCGCCGACGCGCTTGGTCGATCGACAGCTCGCCGTTCGTTCGATCGTCCGTGCTCGCGACCGCGAAGCGCCGCGCGCAACGAGACGCGGATTCGACGCCCCTCTCGCGCTTTGCGATGCTCGCGTCATGACCGTGCGATCCGCCGCTCTCCTGGCCGCCCTGGGCACGGTGCTCTCCACGGCCGTCGCGCGCGCCGACAGCACCGTGCTCCTCGAGGGCGAGGTGCCCGACGATGGCGTCGCGTACTTCGTGCTCCCGTTCGAGGTGCCCGCGGGCACGGCGGAGATCGAGATCCGCCACGACGATCTCTCCGACGCGAACATCCTCGACTGGGGCCTCTTCTCGCCGGAGGGGTTCCGCGGCTACGGCGGTGGCAACACCGAGCCGGCGATCACGAGCGCGGAGGCGGCCTCGCGCAGCTACCTGCCCGGCCCGATCACCCCGGGCACGTGGCAGGTCTACGTCGGCGAGGCGCAGATCGAGGAGCGTCCGGCGCGCTACCGCGTCGAGGTGCTCCTGCGCGACGTCGCGACGCTCGCACCGCAGCCCGAGCGCGCGCCGTACGCGCCGAGCCCCGCGCTCGAGACCGAGGCGCGCTGGTACGCCGGGGACTTCCACGTCCACTCGCGCGAGAGCGGCGACGCCTCGCCGACGCTCGACGAGGTGCTCGACTTCGCGGAGAGCCGCGGCCTCGATCTCGTGATGCTCAGCGAGCACAACACGACGAGCCAGCTCGAGCTCTACGCGGACGTGCAGGCGCGGCACCCGAACGTGCTCCTCGTGCCCGGCATCGAGGTGACCACGTACGAGGGCCACGCGATGTCGATCGGCGGCACGACCTGGATCGATCACCGCCTCGGCGTGGACGCGCGCACGATGGATCAGATCGTGCGCGACGTGCACGAGAGCGGCGCGCTCTTCTCGATCAACCACCCTGCCCTCGATCTGGGCGATCTCTGCATCGGCTGCGGCTGGGTCGCGATGGCCGCGGCCGAGGGCATCGACGCGTACGAGGTGCAGACCGGCGCGTACTCGGTGACCGGCCGCCTCTTCTACCGACGCACGACGTCGATGTGGGAAGACCTCGTGCTCGCGGGCCACCACGTGGCCGCCCTCGGCGGCTCCGACGATCACCGCGCGGGCACCGGCACCGGCCGCTTCGACAGCCCGATCGGCAGCCCGACCACGATGGTCTTCGCGCGCGAGCTGAGCACCGAGGCGATCCTCGAGGGCATCCGCCTCGGCCGCACCGTGGTGAAGCTCGAGGGGCCCGAGGATCCGATGCTGGAGCTCTCGTGCGCGGACCTTCCCGAGGACGGCGACACGATCGTCGCCGACCGCACCTCCATCGTCGTGCGCGTCACGGGCGCGAGCGAGGGCGGCTCGCTGCGCTTCGTGCGCGACGGAGCGGCGGGCGCGCCGATCGAGGTCGTGGGCACCACGTTCGAGCACGAAGAGCCCGTGATCGCAGGACCGCGCACGAGCGCGATCCGCGTCGAGCTCGTGATCGGTGGACAGCCACGCGTCGTGACGAGCCACGTCTTCCTCGATCCGCTCACGCCCGGCGGCCCCGACGCGGGCCTCGTCCTCGACGCGGGCGCGAGCGACGGCGGCGCGAGCGAGGATGCGGCCGCGATCGACGCGGGGCCGAGCAGCGCCACCAGCAGCTGCGGCTGCCGCGCACACGGGCGCGACCGCGCGGGTCCCGGGCTCACCGCGCTGTTCGCGCTCTTGATGTGTGTTCGGGCTCGCCAGCGCCCCCGCGCCGCGTGAGACGAGATCCTCAGCCCACCGCGGCGCGGATCTCCGCTCCCGAGGCGCCGCGTGCGGCGAGCCCCGTCACGGCGCGGTACACGTCCGGCTCGAGTCGGTAGAGCTCGCGGCAGCTCACACCGGCCTCGACCACCTTGCGCAGGAGCTGCGCCTGCTCGGCCTCGCGCGCGTAGGCACCGAAGCCACCGGCCGCCTGTCGACCGAGCCAGCTGCCCTCGAGCCATCGCGAGGTGTCCTCGAGAAAGGGGTCGATCCCGAGCTCGCGTCGCACGTCCTCGAGAGGCCTCGTCAGCAGGGACTCCCACGGCACGTACATCGGCGCGCACACGTCGCGCGCGCGCAGACCTCGCGCGCTCGCCTCACGCAGGAGCTCGCGCCATCGGGGCTGTCCGCAGCTCGGTCGCAGAAAGAACCGCGGCCCGATGGCCATGGGGACGATCACCGCCTCGCCGTACGAGAGCCCGTGCTCGTACGCGAGCATGAAGAGGATGAGCAGGCCCTCGCCCGTGAGGTCCGTGCCGTAGCCGGTGAGGACGTGGAAGAGGTCGTGGTGCCATCGGCTGCGCTCGATGACGTACCGAACGTCGTCGTCGATCGCGAGCGAGTCGAAGAAGCCATCCGCGTAGACGAGCGACGCGAGCAGGTAGCCCGGCACTCCACCGGGCACCTCCATGCGCTCTCCGAAGATCCGACCGAAGCTGCCGGCAGGCATCGCGCCCAGCGCTCGCGGGTCGGAGAGAATTGCCCCGAGGTCCGGCTTGTCGGCGAGGACTCGGCGCCCCTCCGGATGGGCCCGCATCCGCTGCACGTCCCGCAGGAGCTGGGGCCCGCCCGCGAACAGCTTCATGCGGGGCACCTGTTTGGCACCACCGGCCGAGACGGGATTGACGAGCCAGCGCGCCCCGGCGAGGAGCGCGCGCGGAAGATCTCGCCGCTCGAGGGTGTGTCGAGACACGTCGCGGGGCATGATCGCTATTGAACCGAGTTCAGCAACGCGGGTCAACCGTCGTGCACCCGCGCCTCGATCAAGGGTCCGGTGAGCCTCTGCGGTCCGGGTGCTCGCCGGGTGCGTCCGGGCCGCCGGGCTGCGTCGCGCCGAGCGGAGTGGGCGTGAGCTCGGGCGTGACGACGAGGCCGCGCTTGGCGGCGTACGAGAGCGCGACGCCGAGCGTGAGGCCCACGACGTAGCCATAGGGCAGGCCCACCACCGCGAGCGCGACCGTCAGGGCGATCCAGAGCTGCGTGCGATCCGCGGCCACGTCGCGCACGAGCGACATGAGCGCGATCGACTCGAACGCGAGCACGACGCCCAGGAGCGGCAGCGGGAACACGCGCACGACGTCCTCGATACCCGGCGCGAAGACGAGGCCGAGCACGAGGTACATCGCGCCGTAGAGCACCGGCGCGCCGCCCGTGCGCGCACCGAAGAGGTGGAAGCCGACGAGGCCGCCGCAGCCGTGGCACGCCGGCACGCCACCGAGGAGCGGCGCGGTGAGGTTCATCAGCGCGTACGTCACGCCGATGCGACGGACCGTGATCGGATGATCGGGATAGAGATCGCGCGCGGTCTGGCTCGTCGCGATGACCGAGTTGCCGAGGGAGAGCGGGATCTGCGGCAGCGCGAGGAGGAGCGCGCCGTTCCAGAGCTCGTCGCGCGTGGGCACGATCGGGCTCGGCACGCCGAGGCCCACGGCGTGCGTGAGCGACTCGACCGAGAGGCCCGTCGCGATCGCGTAGAGCGCGCCGAGCACCATCACCACGAGCGGGCCCGGCACGCGATCCTGGCGCCGGAGCGCGAGGAGGAGGGCGAACGACACTGCGGCGAGCCCGTAGCCCGCGGCTCCGTCGGAGCTCACGTGCTCGCGCAGCGCGAGCGTCGCGAGCGTCGTGCCGAGGCCGAGCTGGATGCCTCGCACGACCTCCTTGGGCACGACGCGCGCGAGCCAGTCGAGCAGGCCCGTCAGCGCGAGGAGCAGCATCACGACGCCGATGACGAGGCCGGCGCCCGCGAGCGTTCCCGCCGAGAGCCGCTCAGCCAGCATGATGGTCGCCATCGCCTTGAGCGGCTGGACCGGCATCGGGATGCCGTAGACCAGCCCGGTCACGATCTGGAGCGCGCCGAAGCAGACGAAGACGCTCGCCGCGTCGAGATCACACGTCGCGACGAGGGCGACGAGGATCGGCAGGTCCGTGCCGATGTCGCCGAACGCGCCCGCGAGCTCGCGTCGATCGAAGCGCAGGCGCGGCGTGGCGGTCGTCATCCGTGGCAACACTACTGCGCGTCGTGACGGCGCGGCACGTTCCCGGGAAAGGGCGTCGCAACGTGCCCGCGGTGTGCTTCATGCTCCCGCCATGAGCGACGAGCTGATCTTCACGATCCTCAACTACTCGGTCCTGCCGGCGTGGCTCGCGCTCGCCTTCGCGCCGCGCTCGCGCTTCACCGAGCTCGTCGTGCACTCGGGCGCGCTCCTGGGGGTGCTCGCCGTCGCGTACGCGTGGCTCCTCTTCGGGGACTCGCCCGGGCCACAGGGCGCGCACTTCTTCTCGCTCGAGGGCGTGAGCCGCATCTTCACGACCCCGCGCACCATCATCGCGTGCTGGGTGCACTACCTCGTCTTCGATCTCTTCGTCGGCGCGTGGGAGGCGCGGGACTGCGAGCGCCTGGGGATCCAGCACGCGTTCGTCGTGCCCTCGCTCTTCCTCACGCTGATGTTCGGCCCGGCGGGCCTGCTCTCGTGGCTGCTCGTGCGTGCGTACGTGAAGCGCGCACGCACGCTCCGCGAGGCGGCCCCGGCCCCATCGCCGGCGGCCGCGTGACGGAACGAGGGATCAAGCGCCGAGGATCTCTCGCACGCGCCGCTGCACGAGCGGCTCGACGAGCGGATGCGGGAAGCGGCGCACCGGCGTGATCGCGAAGAACTCCTCGTGGAGACCGGGCACGGGCCCGAGATCGTGGAGGCGTCCGCTCTTGAGCTCGTCGCGCACGACGACGGGAGGCACGACGGCGATGGTGCGCGAGTCGCGCGCGAGCAGGCGGAGCATGGCCATGTCGTCGACCTCCGCGCGCACATGGAGCTCGATGCCGCGCTCGGCGCACATGGCGTCGAACGCGCGACGGATCGCGCTGCCGCGCCCGGGCAGGAGGAAGGGCACGTCGCCGAGGTGCTTGCCGAAGCGAAAGCCCGGCCGCGCGCTGCGCGAGACGAACGACACACGCTGACGCGCGACGCGACGGCTCTGGTGCGCGGCGCTGCGCTCGACGGCCTCGTTCGCGAGCACGAGGTCGAGCCCGTGCGCATCGAGCTGCGTGAGGAGCTCGGCGAGGCTGCCGGACACGAGCCGGAGCGTCACGCCCGGCTCGTCCAGGAGCGGGCGCACGAAGGACTCCTGGAAGTTGCGCGAGAGCGTGGCGACGGCGCCGACGCGAAGCTCCTCGGCGCGGCGACGACCGCGGGCGAAGAGCGCCTCGAGCTCCTGGCCGGCGCCGAAGATCGTGTCCGCGTGCGCCAGCGCGAGGCGGCCTGCCTCGGTGAGCACCAGCGCCCGCCCCTCGCGCCGGAAGAGCGGCTGGCCGAGCTGGTCCTCGAGCTGGCGGATCTGCGCGGACAGCGCGGAAGGCGCGACGCGGAGCGTGCGCGCGGCGTGGGTGAGCTTTCCCTCTCGCGCGACGGCCCAGAAGTAGTGGAGGTGGTGGAAGTTCAGCACGTGGACCTCTCGGGATCGTTCTTCGATTCAGAACGAAACGAGCACGATGATGTCATTTTCGCGCACTCGCTGCCTCGCTATGAAGGTGGAGCTGGCAAGAAGACCGGCAGAGGAGCGTAGATGCGATACGAGATCGATCGTGAGGGACGAAAGCGGGTCACGGTGATCCCCGGGGACGGGATCGGGCCAGAGGTCACGGCCGCCACCCGCCGGATCGTCGATGCGACGGGCGTGCGCATCGCGTGGGAGCAGCACGACGCGGGGGCCGAGGTCTTCAAGCGCGGCCTGCCGAGCGGCGTGCCGCCCGAGACCATCGCCTCGATCCGCGAGACGCGCGTCGCCCTCAAGGGGCCGCTCGAGACCCCCGTGGGCTTCGGCGAGAAGAGCGCCAACGTAACGCTGCGCAAGCTCTTCGAGACCTACGCGAACATCCGCCCGGTGCGTGAGCTGCCCGGTGTGATCACGCCGTTCACCGGCCGCGGCATCGACCTCGTGATCGTGCGCGAGAACGTCGAGGACCTCTACGCCGGCATCGAGCACATGCAGACGCCCGGCGTCGCGCAGTGCCTCAAGCTGATGTCGAAGAAGGGCTGCGAGCGCATCGTGCGCGTGGCCTTCGAGCTCGCCGTCGCGCAGGGCCGCCGGTCGGTCCACTGCGCCACCAAGGCGAACATCATGAAGCTCACGGAGGGCCTGCTGAAGAAGACCTTCGAGGAGGTCGCCACCGAGTACCCCAAGATCGCGGCGCACCACATCATCGTCGACAACTGCGCCCACCAGCTCGTGCGAACGCCCGAGGCCTTCGAGGTGATCGTCACGAGCAACATGAACGGCGACATCCTCTCGGATCTCACCTCGGGCCTCGTGGGCGGCCTGGGCTTCGCGCCCAGCGCGAACCTCGGCGACGACGTCGCGATCTTCGAGGCCGTGCACGGGAGCGCGCCGAAGTACGCCGGCAAGAACGTCATCAACCCGACGGCCGTGCTGCTCTCGGCGACGATGATGCTGCGCCACCTCGACGAGCCCAAGGCCGCGCAGGACATCGAGGACGCGGTCGCCGCGACGCTCGAGCAGGGCCTCTACACGCGCGACGTGAAGGTCGAGGGGAGCCTCTCGACGAGCGCCTTCGCCGACGCGGTCATCGCCCACCTCGGCCGACGCTCCGAGCGCTGGCGCGCGCGCGACCAGTCCGCGCTGCGCATCGCGCCGCTCAAGGCCGACCGCGACTACGTGAAGCCCGCGCGGCGCCGGACGATCGGCGCGGACGTCTTCGTCGAGTCTCCGCTCTCTCCCGACGAGCTCGGCCGGAGCCTCGAGGCGCTCGTCGCGGACGGCCCGCTCGCGCTCAAGATGATCTCGAACCGAGGCACCAAGGTCTATCCGAGCATGGGTGGCCTGACCGACTGCGTGGATCACTGGCGCTGCCGCTTCGTGCTGCGCGACGCGAGCGCCTCGCTCGGGGATGCCGCGCTCCTCGGCCTGCTCCGCGACGTCGCGGCAGGACACCGCTGGATGCACGTCGAGAAGCTCGAGGAAATCGAAGGCGCCGCGGGCTTCACGCGCGCGCAGGGGGAGGACTGACATGTCGCCGTATCTCCATGGAATCCAGGTCTTTCGGCGCCGCGGCCTCGAACGGGTCGAGGAGCCGACGTTGCCTGCGGCCTTCGTGCTCGACTCGCACATGAGCGTCGCGGCGCAGGTCGTCGCGTCGTTCCATCCGGCCGCGACGCTCCAGGTCCGAGGCGGCGCGCGCCGCACGAGCGCCGAGGGCGTCGCCGCAACGCTGGAGCATGCGATCACCCAGCTCGGCGTGCGGACCGTCGTCCTCTGCATCGAGGACGTGCGACCACCCGAGCTCTCTCCGCTGCGCGAGGCCTTCCTCGCCGAGTCCCAGTGGCTGCGTGATCACCTCTGGCTCGAGCGGATCTTCCGCGAGAACGGAGTGGTCATCGAGTCGATGTGGTTCGACGTCCGTGAGGGTGACTTGCACCTCTGGGATCCGAGCACCCGACGCTTCGAGCTCCTGGCGGACTCGGGCATCGAGGCCTTCGTCGAGTGCGTGACGGCCCGCGCGCAGGCGGAGCCGCCGGCGTGAAGGCGCACGATCGTGAGGAGACCCGATCGCTCGCGGGTCTCCTCACGCGTCGCGTCGGCAGCGCCGCCGTCGCGACGTTCGAGCAGCTCCTCTTGGCGGGCCTGATGTTCTGGTGCGTCCTCTACGACGCGTGGGCACAGCTCGTGACGCTCGTGCTCGCCGCGGTCTTCCTCGTCGCGCTCCGCGCCCCGCGCGAGTGACGCTGCGCGCCGTCCATGGCGGCGCCCTCTCTCCTCGTCGCCCCGGTGCGTTCGCGCCGGGGCGTTCGCTTGCCATCGGCCCGACATACCGAATGCTCGGTACGTGCGCTCGCGCCGCCTGCCTCTCGCCACGCTCCTCGCCGCGTCGGTCTCGCTGCTCGGCGTCCCGACGGGGCGCTCCCAGGAGAGCACCGCGGCGCGCATCGTGGTGACCGGTGTCGAGCTTCGCAGCGACGAGGGCCGCGTGCAGTGCCTGCTCTTCTCGGCCGACGACGCAGAGGCCTTCCCTCGCGTGCGCGCACGCGCGTTCGCCGCCGCGGGCGCCCGCATCACGGGCCGCACCGCGCGCTGCGTGTTCTCGGACGTCCCGCCCGGTCGCTACGCCGTGGCCGTGCACCACGACGCGGACGCGGACGGAGCCGTGGACACGGGCCTCTTCGGCATCCCGACCGAAGGCCTCGGCGCCTCCAACGACGCGCGAGGCAGCTTCGGGCCTCCGAGCTTCGACGCCGCCGCCTTCGGCTACGGCGGCGGCGAGCTCTCGCTGCGCGTGCGCGTCGGCTACGTCTTCTGATGCGCTCAGGGCGCGTCGGCCGTCGCGGCCGTCCACGCGGCCTCGGCGATCTCGAGATCGGCGCGGGCATCGATCGCCGACTGCGCGGCAGCGGCCGCGGCCGCCTCGCGGAGGTTCACGACGAGCAGCGAGCTCGCGCCGGCCTCGAAGCGCACGCGCTCGGCGTCCGCGACGAGGCGCGCGACCTCGGCGCTCTGCTCGGTGATCTGCACGTTCTCGGTCGCGGCGCGGATCGCGCTCCGCGCATCGCGCACCTCGACGGCGATCTGATCCCGCGCGAGCTCGAGGTCGGCGTCGAGCGCCGCGAGCTCGGCGCGTGACTGGTCGATGCGGCCTCGCGCGTCGCGGAACTGCAGCGGGACCTGCAGCGTGAGCATCGTCTCGAGCTGCGGCCGCTCGAGCGCGCGCTGGATCTCGTAGGCGCGCTCGGGATCGGACACGCCCGGCCCGCCGACGTCGAGCGAGCCCATGACGGAGAGATCCACGCGCGGCGAGAACTGGTTGTCGGCCAGGTCCACCGAGACCTGCGCGGCGCGCCGCTGCGCGGCGAACCGGCGGAGCTCGGGGCGATGCTCGATCGCGCGGGCGATGTCGTCGGCCTCGTTCGCGGCGGCCGGCGTCAGCGCGGCGAGCGCCGACGGAACGCGCTCGGGCGAGACCACGAGCGGGCTGCCGTCGTCGCCCCGGAGATAGATCGAGAGCGAGAGCGCACGCTGCTCGAGCAGGCGCCGTGCGGCGACGAGCGCCTGACGTCGCTCGAGGATCGCGCGACGGTTCTCGAGGTGCTCGATCGCGGGGATCGCGCCCGCGCGCACACGCGCGGCGATCTGTGCGTCGCGATCCTCCGCGAGCGCGAGCAGCTCGCGCGCGACGCGGTGACGCTGACCCGCAGCGACCCAGCGCACCCACGCCTCGGTCGCGGCGTAGACGATGCGCAGACGACGCGCGTCGCGATCCTCGCGCGTCGCCTCGACGTTGTGCTCCGCGCGCCAGAGCGTGGCGCGACGCGAGTCGATCGGTCCGTCGCGCCAGAGCGGAACCACCGCGCCCAGCCTCAGCTCGCCACCGTCGAACGTCTCGTCGTAGCGGTAGTAGTCGGGGATGCCGCCGCGCGCGAAGCCGCGGCCGATGCGCCAGCCACCGACGAAGGTCGCGCCCCAGAAGGGCGTCGGCTGCGAGAGGCTCACGTCGAGCCGGCCGTACTCGTAGTAGCCGAAGAAATTCCCCGACACGCGCGTGCCGAGCGTGAGATCGAAGGCCCCCTCCGCCGAGAGGCGCAGCCCCTCGGCCGCGAGCACGCGCTGCGCCGCGGCCTCGAGCGGCGGGTGGTGCCGATCGACGCTCGCGATCACCTCCTCGAGCGTGAGCGGCACACCGGTGCCGAGCGGGATCTCCTCGACGGGCGGAAGCGGCGGCAGGGTCGCGAGCGCGCTCGGCACCGGCGCCGAGGCCGCCTCTGCGGGGCTCGGCGCGGAGGGCTCGACGGGCTCGACGGCGTCGGCAGCGGTCGGAGCCCGCTGTGCGTGTGCAGGCCCCGAGGCGAGCGCGACCAGCGTGGCCAGGAGCACGGCGTTCGCGCGGACGACCGACATCAGTAGCCGCCTCCTTCGCCACCGCCGTAGCCGCCGCCGCCATAGCTGCCGCCGCCGCCGTAGCTGCTGCTGCCGCCGCCGCCGTAGCTCGCGCCCGACGTCGTGCCCGGCGGACCACGCGTGCCTCGGTAGCCCGAGCCCGGCGCGGGCGAGGACGAGGGCTGCGGCGTGATGGTCGGCGGGAACCCGTTGAGCTGACGCCAGATCTCGAAGCCCAGCGAGACCGTGTCGAGCAGCACCCAGCCGTTGGCGCGCACGCCCTGGCGAAGGAAGCGCGGCTCGGGCCACGGCTCGTCGTCCGGATCGGGCACGATGACGACGCGGAAGTTGCCGCGACCGTCGTCGGTCGCGTCGAGGAACGCGACCCGACCACCGAAGGTGCCGACGGCGACCGACGGCCAGCCCGCGAACTGCACCGCGGGCCAGCCTTCGAACTGAAGACGCACGCGTCGGCCCTCGTGCACGAGCGCCGAATCGTTGCCATCGACCCAGAGCTCCACCGCGCGATCGGCGGTGTCGGGCACGAGCGTGAGCAGCGGATCGCCCACCTTCACCTGCTCGCCCATCAGGTTCGCCTGGATGCGGAACACGGAGCCCGCGCGCGGTGCGCGGATCGCCTGGGTGCCCTGGCGCGCGACGCGCGAGTCGAGGCGAAGGAGCGAGGCCTGCGCGGCCTGGTGATCGGTGCGCGCGGACTCGAGCGAGGCCTCCGCGTTCTGGATCTCGGCGAGCATGCTCGCCTGCGCCTGGAGGAGCGACGCCTGGGCGGCGTCCCGATCGCCACGGGCCGCGTCGCGCGTCGCCCTCGCGGCGTCTCGGCTCGTGCGGGCGCGCGCGTCGGCGAGCACCGCGAGCTCGAGGTCGCGCTGCGAGACGAGCCCCTGATCCGCGAGAGAGCGCGTGCGCGAGAGGTTGATCGACTGCGCGTCGAGATCGGCCTGCGCGGCCGTCACGCCCTGCTCCGCGGCGAGGAGTCGATCGCGCGCCATGCGCACGCGCGCATCGGCGGCGGACACCGCGCCCTCTTGTGCGGCGCGCACCGCGCCGAGGCGCTCCTCGAGGGCACGCACGCGCAGCGCGTAGGTCTCGACGCGCTCGGCCGTGATGGTGCGCTCGGACTCGAGGCGCTCGAAGAGGCGCGGGTCGTTGTCGGCGAGCTCCACCAGGAGCTGCCCCTCCTCGACACGATCACCTTCCTGCACGTGCCAGGCGACGACGCGGCCCTCGACCGAGGCCTCGATGGTCTGCTGTCGCTCGAGCGGCGCGAACGCGATGACGCGTCCGGTGCCGGAGGCGCTCTGCTGCCAGGGCGCGAGCGCGCCGACGAAGAGCGCGACGACGAACGCGACGAAGAGCACGCGTGCGACGCGACGCGCGCGAACGGGCGGCGGAACCAGCCGCAAGAGGGGCAGGTGCCCGGGGTCGCGGTAAGGGCCGAGGGAGTCGGTCGGAGAGTGAGAGTGAGTGCTCATCGTCGTTTTCCTCAGCGGGTTCCCGCGCCCACGTGGAGGACGCCGTCGTGGAGACGAAGGACGCGCTGGCAGCGCGACAGAACGCTCGGATCGTTGCTCGTGACGAGCAGCGTCCACGAGTGCGCCTTCGAGAAGAGCGCATCGAGCATCGGCTCGCGCACGCGCGGGTCGAGGCCGTCGAGCGCGTCGTCGAGCACGAGCAGGACGGGTTCACCCGCGATGGCCCGCGCGATCGCGAGGCGGCACTTCTGGCTCGAGCTCAGCGGCTCACCGTTGGCCGTGAGCTCGGTGCGGAGTCCGTCCTGCATCGCGTCGATGTCCCCGAGCAGGCCGACCTCGTCGAGGGCGCGTCGCACCGCGGGCGCGTCCACGTCGGCGCGCCCGAGGCGCACGTTGTCGAGGATGGTGCCGGAGATGATCTCGGAGCGAACGACGGCGATCTTCCGCCGGAACGAGGTGAGGTCGAGATCGCGGAGGTCGAGGCCGTCGACCAGGATGCGACCAGCGCTCGGCTCGCGCAGCGCCGCGACGAGCTCGACGAGCAAGCTCTTGCCCGCGCCCGTCGAGCCCGAGACGCCCACGCGCTCGCCTGGCGCGACCGCGAGGCTCAGGCCGCGGAGGATCTGGGGGCCGCTCGAGTAGCCCGCATGCACGGCGTCGAGGCGGAGCGATGCGGCTCCCGAGGCGCCGATCGCTGCGCAGCTCGCGCCGCCCGCGCGCTCGACGGGGAGGTCGGTGAGGTGGCCGACCTTGTCGATCGCCGAGAGGAGGTCGTAGTAGGTCTCGAGGTACTTGCCGATCTTCGCGAGCGAGCTGACGACGACCGTCACGATGAGCTCGGCGGCCACGAGCTGACCGAGGCTCAGCTGCCGGCCGATGACGAGCGCGCCACCGATGCCGAGCACTGCGGCGTTCGCGACCGCCTGGAGCGCGAGCACGGCGATCGTCTGGCGGAAGACGACGCCGAAGTGCTTCTCGCGCCAGCCGAGGTAGTCGCGCGCGAGGGCCTCGGCGCGGAGCTCGGCGTACTCGAGGCCGCCCCCGAGCTTGAAGAGAGAGTCGTGTCGGGCGAGCTCCTCGAGCCACGCCGCGGTCGCGTATTTCCGCTTGGACTCCGCGATCGCCGTGTCCGCGCCGCGGCGGCCGAGCCCCACGACGATGATGCCGATGATGATCACCAGCATGACGTCGAAGGCGAGCAGCACCGGGTGGTAGAACGCCAAGACGAGCATGCCGACGGAGATCGTCAGCGTGATCTCGAGGCCATCGAGCAGGAGCGTCGCCGCCGTCTTCTGCATCATGAAGGTGTCGAAGAAGCGGTTCATCAGCTCGGGCGCGTCCGTGCGATCGAGCGCAGGGCGCGCCACGCGCGGCAGGCGATGCGAGAGGTCCGCGACGACGCGCACGAAGATGCGCCGCTGGAGCACCTCGACGAGATAGGCCTGCGAGGCGCGCAGGGTCGAGGCGAAGACGAGCGCCCCGAGCAGGAGCGCCGTCAAGACCACGAGCGGCTGGAGCAGCGTGCCCAGCGCGACGGTGTTCACGAGGGCCTGCACGGCGACCGGCAGGGTCAGCGTGAAGAGGCCGAGGAACATCGCGTACACGACGATCGCGGCGACGTCGTGGCGCTCGGCCGTGAGCCACGCCCGCAGGCGCTCGCGCGGCGTCGGGTGCTCGTGGTGCGGGGTGTCGGACGGGCTCGTCATCGTGAGGGGCAGCGCCGGGTCGAGGAAGAGCCACGGCCGCTCGCCGGCGATCGCGAGCACCTCGGACGGGGCGAGCCACTGCGCGTCGGCGCCGCCCGCCTCGACCCGCAGTCGCTGACCCTCGCGCGCCGTCACCAGCACCGGTGAGCCGTCGGCCGACTCGAGCAGGAGAGGCCGAGCATCCCCCACCGTCTCGAGGGCCTGGGCCAGCGCGGCGCGACCGAGCGTCGCCCGCACGCCGAGCGTGCTCAACGCGGCCTGGATGACCTCCTGCCAGCCACCGCTCGCGCGCTGGGCCACGGCATCGACGACCGCGTCGTGCACGGCGCCCGCGGAGCGCGTCACCGAGGTCAGGCCGAGGATTCGGTCGACGAGGAGCTCGTGCCGCCGCCAGGGGGCGTCGGGGCTCGGGGGAGGAGGAGCCGTCATGATCACGTCGCTGGGATGGGGCCGCGCGATGTCGGCGACAACCGATGGGTTCGATGCGACACATCGACTGTTTCGATGAGAAGTCGGAGCCGACCATCGAACGATTCATGCGAAGCCATCGAGCACGGCGGGTGCCAACGCACGGGGGAGGACACCAGGTTACTCGCATGACCAAGATCGCCGAAGTCCTCACCCAGCCCCAGCGGGCCCTGCCCATCGTGCGTGTGGCGGCGCACATGGCGTGGGTCGACCGACGCCTCGTGGCCGACGAGGTCTCCGCCGCGCGGAGCGTGGCCGCCGTGCTCGGCGTCGAGACCGCCGGCGCCGGACTGCTCGCGCGTGGCCCACTGCCGACGGTCGCGTTCGAGAGCTCCGCGCTCGAAGCGGGCGCCAAGGAGGTGGTCTACGCGACCGCGCTCTGGATCGCGCTGGCCGACGGGGTGCTCGACCCCATCGAGCGCGAGGCCCTCGCCGGCCTCGCGCGTTGCTTGCGGCTCGATCCCGAGCGGCGTGAGCACATCGAGAGCCTCGTCTGGCCGTGGGGCGGCAACGCGGGCGAGTGGGAGCGGCGCTACGCCGGCGTCCTCACCCAGCTCGAGCAGGGCTAGTCATGCCGCCCAGCGACGAAACGCTCGAGCTCCGAGCGAGGCGTGCGGAGATCGAAGGCGCGGACGATCGCCTCGAGACGGGTGCTGGGCAGCCCCAGCTCGGCGAAGGCGTCGCGCAGGGCGACGGCGCCCTCGGCCATCGCGTGCGAGAGCGCGTTCAGGTCGACGCTCGGACCGCTCGCCAGCTCGCTCGCGCGTCCGAGCGCGGCGCGAAGGGCAAGGAGCGCGGGCGAGCCCTCACGGAGGACGAAACGAGGCATCGCCCATCGTGCCACGCGCACGCCCGCGCCGTCGGCCCGGGGCTCGAGACACGGCGAGTTGGCCTCGAACGTGCGTGGATGCGAGGCTCACGACCCAGCTCGGGAGCGCATCCGATGGAGTGGCTCAATTATCACCACCTCATGTACTTCTACGTCGTCGCCCGCGAGGGCACGATCGCCAAGGCCTGCGAGGTGCTGCGCCTGACGCAGCCGACCATCTCGGCGCAGCTCAAGTCGCTCGAGGACGCGCTCGGCGAGAAGCTCTTCGAGCGGTCCGGCCGCACCCTCGCGCTGACCGAGACGGGCCAGATCGTCTTCGCCTACGCGCAGGAGATCTTCGGCCTCGGCCGCGAGCTCCAGGACACGCTCAAGGGCCGGCCGACCGGCAAGCCGCTCAAGCTCCGCGTGGGCATCGCGGACGTCGTGCCCAAGCTCATCGCGTATCGGCTCATCGAGCCGGCGCTGCGCGTCACGGGCAACGTGCAGCTCGTCTGCAGCGAGGATCACGCGGAGCGCCTCGTCGAGCAGCTCGCGGGTCACGAGCTCGACCTCGTCCTCACGGACTCCCCCGTCGTGATGAAGGGCCGGAGCAAGGTCTTCCATCACTTCCTCGGTGCGTGCAGCGTGAGCTTCTTCGCCAGCAAGCTCGTCGCCGGCCGGCTGCGCGGCGAGTTCCCCGACAACCTGAACGGGCATCCGATGCTCGTGCCGACCGACAACGGCGTCCTGCGGCGCCAGCTCGATCGCTGGCTCGAAGGTCGTGGCATCCGGCCTCGGATCGTCGGCGAGTTCGCCGACAGCGCGCTGATGAAGGTCTTCGGCGAGCGCGGTGAGGGGATCTTCCCGGGCCCGAGCCTCATCGAGAAGGAGATCCGCGACCACTACGACGTCGTGGTGCTCGGCCGCGTGGAGGAGCTCCGCGAGCGCTACTACGCGATCAGCGCGGAGCGACGCATCAAGCACCCCGCGGTTCAGGCCATCAGCGAGGCGGCCAGGGCCACGGTCTTCAACGAGTGAGCGCCTGGCCACCACGTGCGCGCGTCCGTCGTCGCGCGCACGTGGTCGATGCTCGCTCTGTCAGGAGCCCGCGCTCGCGGCCGACGGGATGCGGTCGCGCAGATCCGACAGGATCTCCTCGGCGTGGTTGCGCAGCTCCGAGTCCACGGCGCTGGTGGTGGAGACGCCCATCCAGATCACCTCGCGCGTGCGTCCATCGTGCAGCATCACGACGAGCGTCTTGGTGCGCACGGGCGCGTCGGGGTTGGTGCTGAGATCCGAGTTCCCCATCGCCGTGCTCGGGTCGTTGCGGGGATCGGTGAGCAGCACGCCGAAGCTCACGAGCATGTCGGCCTGCTCGACGCTCTCGGCGCGCGAGTAGCCGCGTGCGCCCATGGTGTCGTGCATGGAGCGCTCGACGAGCTCGTCGAGCTCGCCTCGGTTCACGGGGTTCTGGACCAGGGCGTAGGTGCGGTGGGTGTGGCTGCTGGGATCGATCGTCGTGCGGTGCGCGACGCGGAACGAGCTCCCGCAGCCGAAGGCTGCGAGCGACAGCGCCAGCACGAAGGGAACGACGAGCTTCTTCATGGGACCTCCTTTGGAGGAGAGACCCTCTGCGGGATCCGTGCCCGTACGGACCGACATCGTCGTTCGTGAGAAACGTCGCGCCCGCCCCGCCCAGCGCCCGCACGCGCGGGCACACTGTCCGTGCACACCGACGCCCCTGTCGGCGCGCACCGACACGCGATCACCCGTCGTGGCGCCCTCGCCGGCCGCGCAGCGCGGCGCGCTTGATCACCGAGCGCAGCCAGGCGTGCGCCGGATCGCTCTGCACGCGCGGATGCCACGCCATGAAGACGCCGAAGCCGCGCAACGGCAGCGGCGGCGGCAGGACGACGAGGCCGTCGTCGGCTGCGAGCGGCTCGAGCACGCGCAGGGGGCCCGTGAGCACGAGGTCGGTCTGCCTCACGATGCGCGGCGCCGAGAAGAACGTGTGCGTGCGGACCGCGACGTGCCGCGTGAGACCACGCTCGGCGAGGGCATCGTCCACGGGGCTGCCCGGCTCGCCGCGCGGCGAGATCAGCACGTGCGAGAGCGCCGCGAATTGCTCGAGCGTGAGCTTGCGCTTCACGCGCGGATGACCGCGGCGCACGACGCAGACGAAGCGGTCGTCGAAGAGGTGCGTGGTCATCGCGTCGCTCGGCACGGTCGAGCGCACACCGATCGCGAGGTCGTAGCGGCCGGCGAGCAGGCCCTCGGTGACGTCGGGGCCCAGGGGCCGCGAGGTGATGGAGACGCGCGGCGCCTCGACCGCGAGGATGGCCGCGAGCCGCGGCAGGAGATCCCCCTCCAGGAAGTCGACGCTGGCGAACACGAAGGTGCGCTCGAGCGCGAGCGGGTCGAAGTCGGCCGGGCGCGCGAGCGCGTCGGCGCGCCTCAGGATCTCGCGCACCTCGGTCACGAGGGCGTCGGCGCGCGGCGTGGGCACGACCCCACGGGGAGCGCGCACGAAGAGGGGATCGCCGAGCGCGTCGCGGAGACGCACGAGCGCGCGGCTCACGGCGGGCTGGCTCAGGCCGAGCAGGCGTGCGGCGCGGGTGAGGTGCTGCTCGCGGTGGAGCTGGTCGAAGACCCGGAGGAGGTCGAGGTCGAGCGGCGCGGCAGCGGGCATGCGCGGAGGATACGGCGCTCATGCGTGGCGTGCATCACCGACATCCATGCGATGCATGGGACGCATGAGCCGATCGGGCGCAGAGTCGGCTGTCGGCTGCGTGCGCGGCCGCGCGGAGGAGAGAAATCATGTACGTCGTCTTCGGAGCGAACGGGAACACGGGCAAGGTCGCCGCGAGCACGCTGCTCGATCGCGGCAAGAAGGTGCGCGTCGTGGCGCGCGACCCCAAGAAGGTCGCCGACCTCGCGGCGCGGGGCGCCGAGGTCGTCACGGCAGACGTGCTCGACGTGGACGGCGTCGCCAAGGCGCTCGCGGGCGCGGAGGGCGCGTACCTCCTCGTGCCGCCCGACGCGTCGAGCAGCGACCTCGTCGGTCGCGGCAAGAAGATCGTCGACACGTACGTCGCAGCGCTCGCCAAGAGCCCGGTGCCGCACGCGGTCGTGCTCTCGTCGGTCGCCGCGCAGCACGCGGCCGGCACGGGCCCGATCGTCATCACGCACTACGCAGAGACCAACCTCCCCAAGGCCGCGGGCACGACCTTCACGTTCGTGCGCGCCGCGTACTTCATGGAGAACATCCTCGGCAACGTCGGCGCGATGAAGGGCGACGGCGTGCTCCCGGTGTTCGGCGGCGGCGAGGAGTACCCCTTCCCGATGATCGCGACGAAGGACATCGGCGAGGTGGCCGCCGAGGCGCTGCTCGCGCCGCCCAAGGAGCACGCGTGGATCGAGCTCTCGGGCCCCAAGGAGTACGCGCTCGCCGACGCCGCGCGCTTCGCGAGCAAGACCCTCGGCCGCGAGGTGAAGCCGCTCGTCCTGCCGATCGACGCGATGGTGCCGACGCTCACGCAGTTCGGCCTCTCGGCGAACGTCGCCGGCCTCTACCGCGAGATGACCGAGGGCCTGGGCAAGGGCCTCGTCGCCTTCGAGGGCAAGGGCAAGGCCGTGCGCGGCAAGGTGACGCTCGAGGAGGTCCTCGGGCCCGCGCTCCGCTGAGGGCAGATCCTCGGCGCCGCGCCACGACGCGCGTCCCTCGCTCCTCCTCGCGCCGTGCGGGAGGAGCGAGGACGGGACGCGCTACGAGCGCGACCTCGCCTCGATCACGCGATCGACGAGGTGGGGCCAGAGCGCGCTCCAGGTGGGCCAGTCGTGGCCACCCTCGATCTCCACGACGCGACGTGACCCGAACAGGCTCGCGAGCCGGCGGTGCTCCCTGACGAAGCGGTCCTCGGAGCCGAAGCCGACGAGCACGGGGATGTCGCCCGTGAGCGCGCGGTCCTCGAGCCAGCGCGCGCGCGGCGTGACGTGGACGAGCAGGTGCCGGCGCGGCGGAGGCGCGAGCGTCCCGTCGAAGGCCGGCACGACGCGGTCCCCCGGAGCGAGGAAGGGCGCGACGAGCACGAGCCCGTCGACGATCGCGGGTCGGGCGCGCGCCGTCTCGACCGCACCGGTGGCGCCCAGGGAGATCCCCACGAGCCAGATCTCGTCGTAGCCACGGCCGCTCGCGACGTCGAGGATGTCCGCCGCGACGCGCTCCGCGACGGTCTGCTCGCGGTAGTAGGTGAGGTGCGCATCCGCGAAGACGAAGTCGCACGCGAGCCCACGCGCGCGCGCGGTCTGGGCGAGGCGGCTGTCGTGCAGGCGCGCCGGATCGTCGCCGAGGCCGGGCAGCACGACCACGAGACAGTCGGAGCCCTCGTTGGTCACGGCGAGCGCGGTCATCGGCGCGCTCGCCGAGCGGAGGAACGCGCACCCGGTGAGCTGCAGCGCCGAGAGCGCGATCGCGAGGATCGCCAGCAGGCGGACCGACCACGAGACGACGAACGCAGGCTTGCTCACGCGGCAGGCTTGGGGCCCAGGCGCGCCACGACCCATCCAGCACGTGTCGCCGAACCATCGAACGTTTCGATGAATCCCCTCGCACTCATCGCCCGCGGCCCCGTGGCTCGGGGCGACGACGGCGAGCGCTCACGCGTGCGTGGACGCGTCGTCGCTCGCGTGCAGGGGCTGGCCTTCGCTCGCGGTGAGCACGAGGCGCTTCTTGCGCACGGCGTCGCGGAAGCCCCCGGCGCCAGTGTCGATCGCCCCGGCCTCGGGATCGTCCTCCCAGTGCGCGAGGCCCACCACGGCGACCTGCTCGCCGAGCTCGAGCGCGCCCTCGCGGTAGCGCATCGTCTTGTTCAGGCCGAGGAAGCTCGTGCTCGTGTGGCCACGGTCGGAGAGGAACGACTCGAGCTCGGGCGTGGCGTCGTTCAGGAAGCCCGACGACTCGGAGTGATCGAGCACGATGAGGAACGCCCCGCCGCGGACCTCGACGCGCGCGCGCCCGGTCTCGTCCTCGAGGACGAAGTCGACCTCGTCGTGCTCGTCGATCGTCTTGACCCAGACCGAGCTCTTGCCGCTCCGTCGCTGCGTCTCGACGAGCACGCGGAACGCGACGCACTCGCGGTGCGAGAGCGGCGAGGCGAGCACGCGCTCGCGCCGCACGACGCGGCCGACGATCCGCACGCGCGTGCCCTCGGTGGCCCCGGCGACGGTGCTGAGGGGCACGCTCCTCATCGCGCGGCGCAGCTGCGCCTCGTGCGAGAAGTACATCGCGAGGCCGACGATGAGGACCACCACGACGGCGATCCCGCCGAACAACACAGGGCTCATGTCGAGAGGATGCCAGAGCGCCTGCCGACCATGCCCGCCACTCTACCCCGTGCGCGCATCGCCGCGCGGACACGGAGCTCGAGCGCATGCGTGCGCGGGCCGCGGCTCAGCGGATGATCGCGTCGAAGCAGAAGTGGTGGCGGCCGGGCGCGCCGCCGTCGATCTCGAGGCGCACGGGGCCGGCGCCCGAGAGTGGGTAGGACGCGCTCTCCCAGTGTCGGCCGTTGGGGATCTCGAGCGTGCCGAGGTCTTCTTCACCCGCGAACGCACGCACCGTGATGGGCTCGCCGTCGCCGCGCTGCCAGGCGTCGTCCGAGACGCCCGCGC
>JBILLJ010000356.1:0-7290 GCA_044376125.1 Sandaracinaceae bacterium | reverse complement strand
CTCATCACGCCGGTCGCGCTCGAGGAGCAGCAGCGCTTCGCCATCCGCGAGGGCGGCAAGACCGTCGGCGCCGGCGTCATCACCAAGATCACGGAGTGATCCAGTGACCACCAAGATTCGCATTCGCCTCAAGGCCTACGATCACCGCCTGCTCGATCAGAGCGCATCGGAGATCGTGGACACCGCCAAGCGCACCGGCGCCCGCGTCGCGGGTCCGATCCCGCTGCCCACCCGGATCAACCGCTTCACGGTGCTCCGCGGACCGCACGTCGACAAGAAGTCGCGCGAGCAGTTCGAGATCCGCACCCACAAGCGCCTCCTCGACATCCTCGACCCCAACCAGCAGACGCTCGAGGCTCTCATGAAGCTCGACCTCTCGGCAGGCGTCGAGGTCGAGATCAAGAGCTGAACCGTTCCTTCTCACGCGGGCGAGCGCTTCGTGCGCTCGCCCGCCGTCGTCGGAGATCCGAGATGGCAAAGGTCACCGTGTACAACCTGAAGCGCGAGAGCGTGGGAGAGATCGAGCTCTCCGACGAGGTCTTCGCGCGCGAAGTGAACGAGGGGCTGCTCCACGAGGTGGTGCGTGCTCAGCTCGCGTCGCGTCGCTCCGGCAATGCGTCCACGAAGACGCGTTCGGAGACGAACGGCACGACGAAGAAGATGTACAAGCAGAAGGGCACCGGCTCGGCGCGTCACGGCGACCGCGGCGCCCCGAACTTCGTCGGCGGCGGTCAGTCGCACGGCCCCAAGCCGCGCAGCTACTCCTTCCGCCCGAACCGCAAGGCGCGCATCGGCGCCATGCAGTCGGCGCTCGCTCTCAAGCTCAAGGAAGGCCGCCTCACGGTGGTCGACGCGTTCGAGCTGGCCGAGATCAAGACGAAGCAGCTCGCCGGCATCCTCGACAAGCTCGAGGTCGCGCGCGGCTCGCTGATCGTCGATGGGCCCAACGACAAGCTCCGCATGTCGGCGCGCAACCTCGACGGCCACCAGGTGCTGCCGCCCGAGGGCGTCAACGTCTACGACGTGCTCCGCCACGAGCACCTCGTTCTCACCAAGAGCGCGGCGCAGGCGCTCGAAGCGCGCCTCAAGGGCTGAAGAGGAACCATGCAGATCGAACGCATCATCAAGCGTCCGCTCGTGCTCACCGAGAAGGGCAACGCCCTCCGTGAGGGCGAGAACAAGTACCTCTTCGAGGTCGCCCGCGACGCGAACAAGCAGGAGATCAAGCTGGCGGTCGAGACGCTCTTCAAGGTCAGCGTCGTCGACGTCAACACCTTGATCGTCCGTGGTCGGCTCCGCCGCATGGGCCGTGGCCACGCGAAGACCCAGAACTGGAAGAAGGCGATCGTCCAGGTGAAGGCCGGCGACACGATCGACCTCGGTGGCAGCGCCGCCGAAGAAGGAAGCGAGGGCTGATCATGGCCATTCGTCACTACAAGCCCACGTCGGCGGGTCGCCGCTGGTTCGAGGTCCCCGACTTCGACGGCCTGACCAAGGAAGCGCCCGAGAAGAAGCTGACCGAGCACCGTCGCACGGTGACCGGCCGCAACAACCAGGGTCGCATCACCGTCCGGTTCCGCGGCGGCGGCCACAAGAAGCGCTACCGCCTCGTCGACTTCAAGCGCAACAAGGTCGGCGTCCCCGCGAAGGTTCTCTCGATCCAGTACGATCCGAACCGCTCGGCGCGCATCGCGCTGGTGCAGTACGTCGACGGAGCGAAGGGCTACATCCTCGCGCCCGACGGCCTCAAGGCCGGCATGACGGTGCTGAGCAGCAAGAACGCCGACATCACGCCCGGCAACGCGCTGCGTCTCCGCTTCATCCCGGTCGGCACGATGCTCCACAACGTGGAGCTCAAGATCGGCAAGGGCGGCCAGCTCGCCCGCTCTGCGGGCGCTGCTGCGCAGCTCATGGCGAAGGACGGCGACTACGCGCAGCTGCGCCTGCCGTCGGGCGAGGTGCGCATGGTCCACCTCGACTGTCGCGCGTCCATCGGCCAGGTCTCGAACCTCCAGCACGCGCGCGTCTCGCTCGGCAAGGCGGGTCGCAGCCGCTGGCTCGGTCGTCGCCCCCACAACCGCGGCGTGTCGATGAACCCCGTCGACCACCCGATGGGTGGTGGTGAGGGTCGCACGTCCGGTGGTCGTCACCCGTGCTCGCCCTGGGGCCAGCTCTCCAAGGGCCTCAAGACCCGCACGAACAAGGCGACCGACAAGTTCATCGTCAAGCGTCGCAAGTAACCCGATCCGAGGCCAAGCACATGCGTTCCACCAAGAAGGGTCCCTTCGTCGACGCGCATCTCGCGGACAAGGTCGAGAAGGCGGTCAAGGCGAACGATCGCCGCGTCATCAAGACCTGGTCGCGCCGCTCGACCATCACGCCGGAGTTCGTCGGGCTCCAGCTCAACGTCCACAACGGCCGCAAGTTCATCACCGTGTTCGTCACGGAGAACATGGTCGGTCACAAGCTCGGCGAGTTCGCGCCCACGCGGACCTTCGGCGGCCACTCGGCCGACCGCAAGGCGAAGGTGCCCGTCCGCAAGTGACTCGATGCGAGCGCGTCCGGAGCTCGGCCGCGCTCGCGAGGTGTCACTCGCGATCAGAAAGTTCTTGAGGGGTCCGGTAGCGGGTGCTAGATCCCGCGCCCTTTTCGCCCCGGGAAGCCCCCGGCGCAGCTCCGGACCTCGAGGTCGCCGGTCGAACCGGCCAGAAGCAAGGTCAGCCGTCCATGGAAGCCATCGCAAAGGCACGATTCCAGAAGATCTCGGTCCGCAAGGCCCGCGTGATCGTGAACCTCATCCGCGGCCGGAGCGCGGCCGAGGCGCTCGAGATGCTGCGCTTCACCCGCAAGGCCGCGGCCCCGATCGTGTTCAAGCTGCTCGACAGCGCGATCTCGAACGCGCGTGCGCAGAACCAGGGCCTGGACCTGGACTCGCTGAAGATCACGACCGCGTTCGCCGACAAGGCGCCCGATCGCTTCATGCGCCGCTGGCGTCCGCGCGCGCAGGGTCGCGCCACGCGCATCACCAAGGGCATGAGCCACATCACGATCGTCGTGGGGAACTGAGAACATGGGTCAGAAGACACATCCGTACGGCTTCCGCCTCGGCGTCATCAAGACGTGGAACTCGCGTTGGTACGAGGACAAGAACTACGCGAAGTGGCTCCACGAGGACCTCGCGCTCCGTGAGCACGTCCGCACGAACTATGCGAACGCCGGCGTCGCGGGCATCGAGATCGAGCGCGCGGCCAACAAGTGCAAGGTCGTCATCCAGACCTCGCGCCCCGGCATCATCATCGGCAAGCGCGGTGCGGGCGTCGAGCAGCTCCGCAGCGAGCTCCAGAAGCTCACGGGCAACGACCTCTTCGTGGACATCCAGGAGGTCCGCAAGGCCGAGACGAACGCACAGCTCGTCGCGGAGAGCATCGCCACCCAGCTCGAGCGCCGTGTCGCGTTCCGCCGCGCCATGAAGAAGGCCGTCTCGACGGCGATGAAGTTCGGCGTCAAGGGCATCCGCGTGTACGCGGGTGGCCGCCTCGGCGGCGCCGAGATCGCTCGTTTCGAGCAGTACCGTGAGGGTCGCGTGCCGCTCCACACGCTTCGCGCGGACATCGAGTTCGGCGTCGCGACGGCGAAGACGACGTACGGAACGATCGGCGTCAAGTGCTGGATCTTCAAGGGCGAGGTGCTTCCGCAGCGCCGCCGTCAGCCGCGCGTCGGCGCGTGATTCGTCACCCCCTGACCTCGTAGAGCATCTCCCATGCTTCAACCCAAGCGCACCAAGTACCGCAAGTCCCACACGGGCAACCTCAAGGGCAAGGCCACGCGCGGCGCGTCGGTCTCCTTCGGAGACTTCGGCCTTCAGGCCCTCGAGTCCGGTCACCTCACCTCGCGCCAGATCGAGGCAGCGCGTATGGCGATCCAGCGCCACGTGAAGCGCGCCGGCAAGCTCTTCATCCGCGTCTTCCCCGACCTTCCGTTCACGAAGAAGCCCCTCGAGACTCGAATGGGCACCGGCAAGGGCGGCGTCGAGGGCTGGCACGCGAAGGTGATCCCCGGTCGCGTCCTCTACGAGATGGAAGGCATCTCGGAGGAGATGGCCAAAGAGGCGTTCCGTCTGGCGGGCCACAAGCTCCCGGTCGCGACCCGTTTCGTCTCGAGGAAGGACCAGCTGTGAAGCCCTCGGAGCTGAAGGACAAGAGCATCGACGAGCTCGTCGAGCTCGAGAAGTCGACCGCGCGTGAGCTGTGGCAGTCGAAGTTCTCGAACTACTCGAACCAGCTCGACGACACCGACAAGATTCGCCGCCTTCGCCGTGATGTGGCGCGCGTCAAGACCGCGCTCACTCAGAAGCGCTCGGCAGGCAAGTGAGGACGACGATGGCCGAAGCAGAGAAGAAGGGCCCCACGCCCAAGGCGAGCGAAGAGCGCGGCAACCGCCGCACGATCGTCGGCCGCGTCGTCAACGACACCGCGAACGCGGGTCGCGCGAAGAAGACCGTCGTGGTCGAGGTCGTGCGCCGCCTTCGCGATCCGGTCTACGGCAAGTACGTCAAGCGCGCGAAGCGCTTCCACGCACACGACGAGACCGAGCAGTTCAAGACCAACGACCTGATCGAGATCCGCGAGAGCCGCCCGATGTCGGCGACGAAGCGCTGGGTGGCGATTCGCCTGGTCGAGCGTCCGGAGGAGGTCTGACATGATCCAGCAGCAGTCGGAGCTCGACGTCGCCGACAACAGCGGCGCAAAGCGTGTCGAGTGCATCAAGGTCCTCGGCGGCTCGCGTCGTCGTTACGCCGGCCTCGGTGACCTCATCGTCGTGGCCGTCAAGGAGGCGCTTCCCACCGCCAAGGTGAAGAAGGGCGATGTCTCCAAGGCGGTCATCGTGCGCACCTCGCGCGAGTACCAGCGCGCGGACGGGAGCTACATCAAGTTCGACGCGAACAGCGCCGTGCTCCTGAACAACCAGCTCGAGCCGGTCGGCACTCGCATCTTCGGGCCGGTCGCGCGTGAGCTCCGCGCCAAGAAGTTCATGAAGATCATCTCCCTCGCGCCCGAGGTGGTGTGATGGCCACGCGCATCAAGAAGGACGACCAGGTCGTCGTCATCTCCGGCAAGGACAAGGGCAGCCGGGGCCGTGTTCTCCTCGTCCAGCGCGAGTTCGAGCGTGTGGTCGTCGAGGGCATCAACAAGGTCAAGCGCCACACGAAGCCGACGCCGAAGAACCCGAGCGGCGGCATCATCGAGCGCGAGCAGCCCATCCACCTGTCGAAGGTGATGCTGATCGATCCGACCACGGACAAGCCGACGCGCGTCCACTTCCAGGTCGGTGAGAAGGGCGAGAAGGTCCGCTTCGCGAAGAGCGGCGCTGCCATCAAGTGACGCTCGTCGAGAGATGAGCCGAGAGGGCCCCGCCTGCGCGGGGCCGAGTCGTTCACCCCGCTCGAGCGGGGAGTCATCGAGCAGCGAACGCCGCCGCTCGAAGGACGGGTGAGGAAATGTCCACGACCGAGCTTCCGCGTCTCCAGCAGTACTACCGAGATCACGTCGTCCCCGCGCTCCGCAAGGAGTTCACGCTGACGAACGCGATGCAGATCCCGCGTCTCGAGAAGATCGTCCTGAACATGGGCCTGGGTAAGGCGGTTCAGAACCAGAAGATCATCGAGGCCGCCGTCGAGGAAGTCGGGATGATCACGGGTCAGAAGCCCGTCGTCACCCGCGCCAAGAAGAGCATCGCGACGTTCAAGCTGCGCGAGAACGCGGCGATCGGCGTCATGGTGACGCTCCGCAAGAACCGCATGTGGGAGTTCGCGGACCGCCTCATCAACCTCAGCCTGCCGCGCGTGCGCGACTTCAAGGGTGTGTCGACCAAGGCCTTCGACGGCCGTGGCAACTACACGCTCGGTCTGCGTGAGCAGATCATCTTCCCCGAGATCGACTACGACAAGATCGACGAGATCAAGGGCATGAACATCACGTTCGTCACCACCGCGCCGAACGACGAGCAGGGCCGCGCCCTGCTCCGCGAGCTCGGCATGCCCTTCCGTAAGTGAGAGGAACCGAGCCATGGCCAGCACCCGGGCGTTCGCCAAGATGGAGAAGGAGCCGAAGTTCAAGGTTCGGTACCGCAACCGCTGCAAGAGCTGCGGCCGTTCGCGGGCCGTGTACCGGAAGTTCGAGCTGTGCCGCATCTGCCTTCGGAAGTTCGCGCTCGCGGGAGACATCCCGGGCGTGACCAAGGCGTCGTGGTGATTCGCGTCCTTCGCTGATTTTTCGGAGACTTTTCCCATGATGACCGATCCCCTCAGCGACATGCTCGCTCGGCTCCGCAACGCCGCGCAGGCGCGCCACGAGACGACCGAGGTTCCGCTCTCGAAGCTCAAGCTCGGCGTCGCCGAGCTCCTCAAGTCCGAGGGCTACATCTCGGACGTCAAGGTCGACGGCCGTACGATGACGGTGACGCTCAAGTACGGTCGCGACCGTTCGGCAGCGTTCATCGGCATCCGTCGTCGCAGCCGCCCCGGTCGCCGCCTCTACGTGGGCGTCGACGGCCTCCCGAAGGTCCAGAACGGCTTCGGAATCGCCATCCTCTCCACGTCGCACGGCATCATGACGGACCGCGCGGCGCGCGAGAAGCGCATCGGCGGCGAGATCCTCTGCGAGGTGTGGTGATGTCTACTCCGACGACGAACACGCGCGTCTCGCGCGTCGGCAAGCGCCCGGTCCCGGTTCCCGCCGGCGTCACGGTCACGCTGTCCGCGACGAAGATCGAGGCGAAGGGCCCCAAGGGCACCTTCTCCAAGGACCTGCCTCCGAACGTCGAGGTGGCCAAGCAGGGCAACGACCTCCACGTGACGCCGAAGGCGGGCCTGGGCGTCATGGGCGCTCAGTACCAGGGCCTCGCGCGCGCTCTCGTGAAGAACGTGGTCGAGGGTGTCTCGAAGGGGTACGACGTCGCGCTCGACCTCATCGGCACCGGCTACCGCGCCGAGCTCAAGGGCCAGGACCTCACGCTCGCGCTCGGTCTGTCGCATCAGGTGAACTTCCCCCTTCCCCCGTCGGTCAAGGGGCGCGTGGAGATCATCGACGTCGGTGGCACCAAGAAGCCGCGGCTCCACCTCAGCTCCTACGACAAGGAGCTCCTGAGCCAGACCGCGTCGCACATCCGCTCGTTCCGTCCGCCGGAGCCCTACAAGGGCAAGGGTGTGCGGTTCGTCGACGAGAAGGTCCGCGAGAAGGCCGGCAAGGCCGGCAAGGGCGCGGGCAAGAAGTGAACGAATCGGGCCTCTCG
>JBILLJ010000130.1:0-23872 GCA_044376125.1 Sandaracinaceae bacterium | reverse complement strand
GGTCGTGCGGCTCCGCGCGACGGCCCAGAGCGTCGCGTCGCACGTGGCCTCGATGTGGGTGAGCTGCGGGTTGTGGCCCGCGTCCTCGAGGGTGACGACGTGGGCGTCACGCACGTCGGCGACCAGCGGCTCGCGGCGCGCGTGGACGATCACGGCCGGCGCGCGGAGCGAGATCCAGGCATCGTGCGCGGCGGCACGTGACGCGGGCCCGACCGCGTCCGCGAGCGCGCACGCGTGGCGCGAGGCAGCACCGCGCCGTGCGAGCGAGACGAGCGCGCTCTGCGTGGCCGCTTCGACGCCCGGCCCGCCCGCTCCCTCTGCGAGGAAGCGCGCGCGGAACCGCGCGGCGTCGAGACCACCGAGCACCTGCGCGACGAGCGGGGACAGGCGCAGGGTCCAGCTCGCGGGCGCCGTGAGGAACGCAGGCGCGACGAGGACCACGGACGCGACCACGTCGGGGTGCGCCGCCGCGTAGCGCGTCGCGATCGCGGCGCCGAGCGAGTGGCCCACGAGGACGAGCGGCCTCGTGCGACCCGCGAGGCGCCGCTCGAGCCACGCGAGCTCGGCCGCGCCCGCCTCGCTCGCGAGCGAACCCGAGCGACCGAGCCCCGGCAGATCCACGCGCGCGCTCGAGACCCCGCGAGCGGCGAGCGCGTCGGCGAGCGGCGCCATCGCCTCGCCATCGAAGGGGATCCCGTGGAGGAGCACGACGTCGGCCTCCCTCGGATCCCCGACGACGAAGGTCCCCTCCTCGAACGCGACGCGCGCCTCGCCGGGCTCGATCGCGAGAAAGCGGCTCGCGACGAGGAAGGCACACCAGCGCGCGAGCGAAGCACCGAGGTCCGGATGCACGAGGCCCGCGGCCACCGCGTGCGCGTCGCCGGCCCGCGTGTCGTAGCGATCCTCGACGAGGAAGCCCGTGCTCTCGGGGTGAAGGCCCGTCCATCGCGGAGGCAGCGCCCGCACGAGGCCGAGCGGCAGCGTCCAGCGTGGCGCCTCCACACCGAGCACGTCCGCGAGCGTGCGCACGAGCACCGGCAGGGCCGGGCTCGCGGGATCGAAGACGACGAGATCGCGGCCCTCGCACGCCGCGTCGTCCGGCACCGTCGCGAGGTAGTCCGCGAGGTAGTCCACCGTCACGACCGGGACGAAGGTCCGCTCGGTCCCGACGAGCGCGGGCATGCGGCCCTCGAAGAGGCGCTGCACCGTCTCGCCCAGGCCCGTGAGCTGCGTCGTGCGCCCCGTGCGCGAATCCCCGATCACGCTGCTCGGATGCACCGCGGTCCACGGCAGACCGAGCTCCGAGGCGAGCTGCCGGAACCGCACGTAGGCCTCGACCTTCGAGCCCTCGTACGCGCCCGTCGCGTAGTGGTGAGCGAGCGCGTCTGGGTCGAGCGCGGCGTATGGCGTGACGGTCATCCGGTAGCCACCGAGGAAGACGAAGCGCTCGAGCCGAGGCAGCGCGGCCGCCCAGCGCATGACGTGCTCGGTGCCCTCGACGTTCGCGCGACGCGCGTCCTCACGCGAGAGCCCGAACGCGAAGCGCGCCGCGAGGTGGTGCACCACGCGCACCGAAGGCAAGGGCGCGCGCAGCCCGAGGCCCTCGCGCTCCACGTCGCCCTCGACGACGACCAGGCGCGAAGGATCACCACCGAGGCGCGCCACGAACGAGGCGAGCGCTCCGGCGCGGGCGTCGGCCCCGCGCACGAGCGCGGCGACGACGTGACCGCGGCGCGTGAGCGCGGCGAGGAGCCAGCGCCCGACGAGGCCGGTGGCGCCGGTGACGAGGACGTCGGGGGAGCCCGCGAGGGCGGTGGAGGTGCGTTCGGGGGTGCTCATGGACACGAGCCTGGGCGCGCGAGAGCATGAGCGGAACTGCATGCTCGTCATGCCACCCATGAACACGATGGATACCTCCGCGCTCGACGTCCGGGCGATCAACCTGAACCTCCTGCCCGCGCTCGAGGCGCTGCTCAGCACGCGCAACGTGAGCGCGGCGGCGCGGCGGGCCCACGTCTCGCAGTCCGCGATGAGCCACACCCTCGCGCGCCTCCGCGCGGTGCTCGGGGATCCGCTGCTCGTGCCAGAGGGCCGCGGCCTCGTGCTGACCCCGCGCGCGGCGCGCCTCGCGACGACGCTGCCCGCGGCGCTCGACGGCCTCGGTCGCGCGCTCGCCCCGGGGGAGCCCTTCGATCCGAAGACGACGCGGCGCACGTTCCGCCTCGCGACCCTGGACTACTTCGAGGTCGTCGCGCTCGAGGGCCTGCTCGCGCACCTGCGGGCGCACGCGCCCCACGCGTCGGTGTGGATCGATCGCCTGTCGAGCGCGACGCTGCCGGCGCTGCTCGCGGGGGAGGTCGATCTCGCGCTCGTCGGAGAGGCCTCCCTGCCGCGCCTGCCCGCGCTCGCACGACAGGCGCTCTACCGCGATCCGTTCGCCGTGCTGCTGCGCCCCGGCCACCCCGCGGCGCGGGCGCGCACGCTGACGCTCGGGCGCTACCTCGCGTACCCGCACGTCGTCGTGACCGTGGAGGGGCGCGCCGACGGTGCGGTCGATCGCGCGCTCGAGGCGCACGGCGCGCGGCGCGAGGTCTGCCTGCGCGTGCCGCACTTCGCGACGGCCCCGCTCGCAGTGCTCGGCTCCGACGCGCTCTGCACGATCGCGAGCAGCATCGCGGAGCGGGCGCGTGCGCTCCACGGCCTCGTCGTGCGCAAGCCGCCGATCGCGCTGCCCGCGCCCGCGCTCGTGGCCGTGTGGAGCAAGCGCGCCGAGGAGGACGCCGGCGCACGCTGGTTCCGCTCGCTCTTCGTGGAGGGCTCGGGGCTGACGCCGCACCTGCGCGCCCTCGCACGCCGGGGCGCGTGACCATGGCGCGCCCTGCGCGTGAGCACACGGCGCGCGCGCATCCCGCCGCTGCGCCTCGCCCCTCGCGTGGGGAGGTCACGTCGGCGCGGGTTCGTGAGAGCCTCCGTCGCCATGTCGCAGACCGACCCCGACTCGCTCCTGCCTCCGATCGGTTCCGTCGCACCCACCGAGCGCATGCTCCGCGCGAACTGGCTCGCGGCGATCGAGCGCTCGCCCTCGGGCAAGCCGCTGCTCTGGCCGGAGTTCGTCGCGCGCCAGGGACGCTCGGTGCACATCGTCGACGTGCGCGAGCCCGAGGAGCTCGTGGGGCCGCTCGGTCACATTCCCGGCTCGGACTGGGTGCCTCCCGAACGTGTGCCCTCGCTGATCGAGCGCCTCGGCAAGCACGCCAAGGTCGTGCTCGTGAGCCGCGCGGGGGAGCGCTCGGGCCCGCTCGCCGCGAAGCTCGAGGAGCTGGGCATGTCCTTCGTGGGCTCGATGGTCGGCGGCATCGTCGCGTGGCGCTACCTCGGCTACGCGACGACGCGCGACGCGAGCATCCTCGCGCGGCGCGACCTGGTGCGGCCGCACGTGGAGCCGCCGGCGCACCACGGCCTGCTCAGCCTCGCGGACGTGGAGGCGCACGTGGGCGACCCGTCGAGCGTGCGCTGGATGAAGCTCGCGGCGATCCTCCTCCACGGTCGGCAGTCGTGCGTCGATGGTCGCGACGAGACCGCCGTGATCGGCACGCCGGGCGGTGACGCGGGCGAGCTCCTGCTCGGCCTCTCGGCGGTCGAGGCCGTCTCGGGCGAGAAGCTCACACCGCTCCAGATCCGCACGATCCTCGGGCGTCGCCTCGGCACGCTCGGTCGCTTCTATCTCCACGGCGACGTCGGCGCGGCCAACGCGCTCATCGCCTCCATGCGGAGCGACCGGCGCCTCGAGAGCACCCTCTCGCAGATCAGCGAGACCATGCAGTGGCGCCGATTCTTCGCGAGCCCGCCCGCGCACGTGCGCGAGATCGTGATGGAGCACGCGCTCCTGCCGGCGCACATCGGCTGCGGTCACCTGCGGCTCATGGCGACCAGGCCGGAGGTCTACGGCGCGCGCCCCGAGCTCGTGTTCAGCCTCCTCGAGGCGTTCTTCCGCGCGCGCTGGGATGGCGCGATCGACGCGGAGTTCACGGCGCTCCCGGGCGGCCACGAGGAAGGCGCGGTGCTCGACGTGCGCCTCGACGAGGAGCTTCGCGCCTTCACGCAGGTGCCGCTGATCTCGCCGCTCGCGCAGGGCACGCAGTCCTTCGTGAGCCACCCGGAGATCGCGAGCTACCTGCGCTCGGACATCGCGCACTTCCTCGCGCGGCAGGACGACGCGCTCCGCGTCGGGATCAAGCACACCGACGCGATCGCCCAGACGATGGATGCGATGGCCGCGACGCAGACCGCTGCGACCCTCGGCACGCTCGCCGCCGGGCTTCCGATCTACCGCGTGACCTTCGGGCGCGCGGGCACGTTCCACGTCGCCGAGAGCGGCCACGTGCCCGGCAAGCGCGCCGCGGCGCACTGATCCTGCGCGCCATTCGGCGCGCGCTCGGGGCTCGGGCGCCCCCGGACCCCGCCGGGTTCTCCCGTGCTCGCCTCACTTCGTGAGCTTCGCGCGTGTGCGATCGCCGGCTCGATCGTCGAAGACTCCTCCTCGCTCCTGCTCCAGGGGTGAGCTGCGCTCACCCCGCCGCACGGCGCCCCGATCGATTCTCTCTCGGGCCCTGAGAATTCGTCAGCCGAGGGCGCTGCCGATCGCGCCGAGCACGCCTGCACCGACGGCGCCTCCGAAGAAGACGCCCATGCCGATCAGCATGCGCCGCTGGAGCGGATGCCCGCTCGGCAGGAACGTGCCGCTCAGGAAGAACTTGTAGCCCTGGAAGAGCAGACCCGCCTTGGTGTTCGGCGGCGCGACGTGCCCGAGCAAGAGGAATGCATGCACCGCCGCGACGAACCACCCGAGCACCGCCACCAGACCCGCGAGACCGGAGAGCACGCCGAAGATCATGGCCACCTCACCGAGACGATGACGGAGGCCGAGGCGCTGGTGCAAGGGGCGGTCAGCACTCGCAGCCGGCGGTGGCGCAGCTGCGGAGCGTGACGTTGAGGGTGTAGCGGCCCTCGTCCTCGAAGGCGGTCGAGCCGTCGACGACGAGCACCACCCAGCCGTCTCGGGGCGCCGTGTACGTGTGGCTCTCGGTGCCGACGAAGTCGTCGCACCAGAGATCGCCCGAGCACGTGACGTCGCTGCAGCCCGTGCTCTGGTAGAGCTTGAGGGTGATCGACGCCGAGGCGACGTAGCAGGTCGCGCTCCGGCTCACGATGCGCGCGGAGAGCACCTCGCCCGCGCGGAGCCAGAGGCGGTACGCGTGATCGTTGCCCGCGTCCCAGCTGCAGTCGTCGAAGCGGTTGGACGCCGCGCACGTGTCGCCCGTCACCGTGAAGCCCGCCATCGAGGCGGCCGAGCGGCGGCCGATCACGCGCGCGCCGGTGCAGCGATCGCGACTCTCGGTGCCGTCGTCGCACGCGTTCGCGGGGAGCGTGCACGCCGAGGGGGTGCCGGCGCAGGTGCCGTCGGCGCGGCACACGTCACCGCTGGTCGTCGCGTTGCCGTCGTCGCAGCTCGCGCCCGAGCGCACCGCCATCGCGCACGCGCTCGTGCCCGTGCAGCTGTAGTCGAGGCAGGCCGTGTCCATCGCGTCGCACGTGATCGCGGTGCCCGCGCACGCGCCGCCCGCGCCGCAGAGATCTCCATGCGTGCACGCGTTGCCGTCGTCGCACGCGATGCCAGGCACCGCGGTGCAGCTGCCCTCGAGGCCGGGGATCGCGCAGCTGTCGCACGGGCCTGCGCACGCGCTCGAGCAGCAGTAGCCATCGACGCACGGGCGACCGCCGCAGACGGCGCCTGCGGTCATCGCCGTGCACGCGACCGGGCCGCTGCGCGCGTCCGGCGCGACGAACGCATCCGCACTGGTGAACGCATCCGCACTGGCGAACGCATCCGCGACGAAGGCAGCGTCCTCGCCGACGTACGCGTCGTCGCGCGAGAACGCATCCTCGCTCGAGGGCGCGTCCGCCTCCGTGGAGCGCGCGTCGATCGCACTGGCGTCGATCGGACCGGCATCGAGCCGAGTGGCGTCGAGTCCGCCGCCCGACGCATCGCGCGTCGCGCCGTCACCGCCGCTCGCGCAGCCAGAGAGCGCGGCCAGCGCGAGCGCAGCAGCGGCCGCATGTGCGTGCATCGGCTCGATCGACATGGGCGCCGATCGTGCGACGTCGCCGAGGCCCGCGTCGAGCCCCCCGCGAGAACACGCGACGACTCGGCCTTGACGCACCGACCGAGGCGCCTCAACTAGGCGAACACGTTTCATCCGGACAAGGGTGCGAGGCCAGCGATCGAACGATCCCGGCCGCGCAGGATCCGGAGAGGTCGGGCCGCCTCTCCTCCGCGTCGAACCACGGCGCGGAGGCGCTCACGCGCGAAGGAGAGAGCATGGCCACGCACCCCGGCGCCGGACATCGGCGTCCCCTCGTCCCGACGTCGCCCGCGCCCGAGAGCTGGGCGCCCGCGGTGCGTCTCGCGCGTGGCCTCTGGGCGCCGGTGGAGCGCTTCCTCTCGATCCAGGCCGCCAGTGGCATCCTGCTGCTGGTCACGAGCGTGGTCGCGCTCGTGTGGGCGAGCTCGCCGTGGGCCGCGAGCTACGAGGCGCTCTGGCACACCGAGCTCGGCCTCCGTGTGGGCGCGTGGCGCTTCGAGCGCGACCTCCACTTCGTCGTGAACGACGTGCTGATGGCGGTCTTCTTCTTCGTGGTGGGCCTCGAGATCCGACGCGAGATCCACCGGGGCGAGCTGAGCGAGCCCGCGCGCGCCGCGCTGCCGGTGGCCGCGGCCCTGGGCGGCATGATCGCGCCGGCCGCGATCTACTTCGCGCTGAACCACGCGCTCTCGACGCAGCGCGGATGGGGCGTGCCGATGGCCACCGACATCGCGTTCGCCGTCGGCGTGCTCACGCTGCTCGGGCGGCGCGTCCCGCCTGCGCTGCGCATCCTCCTGCTCGCGCTCGCGGTCGTCGACGACCTCGGCGCGATCCTCGTCATCGCGATCTTCTACTCGTCCGGGATCGTGTGGGCGGGGCTCGTGCTCGCGGCGGTGGGAATCGTCCTGATCCTCGCGCTGCAGAAGCTCGGGGTGCGCTCGCCCTGGGCGTACGTCGCACCGGCGATGCTCACGTGGGCGGGCGTCTACGGCGCGGGGATCCATCCGACGTTGGCGGGCGTCGTGATCGGTCTCTTCACGCCGGTGCGCGCCTGGCTGGGCCCCGAGCAGTTCCAGAAGGAGCTCGAGCTGCGCGCCCGTGCCCTGGCCGCAGCGCCCGACGAGCCCACGCTGCTCGCACACCTCGAGGGCCTGCATCGGGCGCGGCGCGAGGCCGTCTCGCCCGTCGATCGCCTCATCCACGCGTTCCACCCGTGGGTCGCGTTCGTGATCATGCCGATCTTCGCGCTCGCGAACGCCGGCGTGCCGCTCGCGGGCGCGACGTTCGAGGGTGCGCAGCTCCGCGAGGCATTGGGCATCGGGCTCGGCCTCGCGATCGGCAAGCCGCTCGGCATCGTGCTCGTGCCGCTCGTGGCCGCCAAGCTCGGCCTCGTGCGGCTTCCGAAGGGCGTGGGCGCCAAGGAGCTGCTCGTCGTCGGCGCCGCCGGCGGCATCGGCTTCACGATGGCGCTCTTCATCGCGGAGCTCGCGTTCGACGATCCGGCGAGCCTCGAGGTGGCCAAGATGGCCGTGCTCGCGGGCTCGCTCGTGTCGGCGCTCGCGAGCCTCGCGCTCGGCCGCATCGTGCTCCGCGCGCCCTCGGCACAGGTCGGCGCGAGGACCGAGAGCGAAGCCGAGAGCTCGACCGAGGCCTGAGGCGAGCCCTCGCGCTCGGTCTCTGCGCGTCAGGTGCGCTCGAGGCGCACGACGATGCAGGTGACGTTGTCGTTCGAGCCCTCCTCGAGCGCGCGCGCGAGGAGGATCTCGCACGCGTCCTCCGGCGCGAACATCGTGAGCGTCTGCGCGAGCTCGTCGGGCTCCAGCACGCCGTGCAGCCCATCGGACGAGAGGAGGAAGACGTCGCCCTCCTCCACGGCGAGCTCGCGCACCGTGGGCTCGAGGCTCTCGCCGTGCCCGATGGCCTTGGTGACGACGTGACCGAACTGCGCGGCCATGCGCGCGCGCTCGTCGGGCGAGCCAGCCGCGCTGCGGGACTCGAGCTCGGCGAGGAACGAGTCGTCTCTCGTGAGCGCGTGGAAGCTGCCGCGGCGCACGAGCGCGGCGCGGCTGTCGCCTGCGTGCGCGACGATCATCCGCCCACCCACGAACGAGAAGAGCACGACCGTCGAGCCCATCTGCGCGAGCACGCCACGGCGGCGCGCGCGCACCGCGCGGTGCGCGAGCTCGACGCCGAGGTAGGCGCGCTTGCCCTCGAGCGAGAGCTCGCCGTCGGGCACGTGCGGCCACGTCACCTCTTCGTCGGCCTGGTGCGACGCGTAGAGGTGCTCGATCGCGTCGATCGTCATCTGGCTCGCGACCTCGCCGCCCTCGTAGCCGCCCATGCCGTCGGCGACGGCGAAGAGACCGAGATCCTCGCGCACGAGGAGGCGATCCTCGTTGTTCTGTCGGCGGCCCACCGTGGTGCGCCCTGCCGCGTGCGCCCGCAGCCGCACGGGCGAGGACGAGGGCGACGGAGACGACACGAGAGAGCGGAGCAACGTCAGCGGCGACATGGCGACCTCCACGCGTGTGTCCATCGCAGGAGCCGCGCCGCCCCGATCGTGGGCAGATCGCGCGATCCCTGGAGGGCGCAGCCCCCAGCCCGCTCGCGTCCTGGTGAGCCGATCCCCCAGTGGCGCGTCCCTCGTGCGGCCATCCCGTGCCAAGGTCGACTCGATGAACCGTCCCTCAGCGATGGCCTGTCTCGCGATCGTCGTCGGGGCGGTGGGCTGCGAGTGCGGCGCGCCGCGTCAGCCGCCGCGCGATCCCACCGCCGCGCTGCCGCATGGCGTCGGCACGAACCTCGACTTGGTCGTCGACTGGTCGAGCGAGCTGCCCTTCGTCGATCTCGTGCGGACGGGGCGCCCGTGGATCTCGGGCACGATCGAGGAGTGGGAAGGTGGCCCGCCGATCGTGCTCGATGCGCACGGCTGGCCCGCACGCCTCGAGGAAGGGCAGATCGTGCGGACGCTGCTCGCGTGGGACACGACCGCGCATCCGTCGGGTCGCTACGTGGTGCTCTGGGAGGGCGAGGGTGAGCTCGAGATCCTCGCGGGGCGGATCGGTCGGCTCGCGGACGCGGGGCGGATCGTCGAGCGCGGGCCGCACCGCCTCGTGTTCGAGCTCGACCCTCCGCGGGACGGCCCGGGCATCGTGGTGAACTTCGTGCGCATCGATCCGAACGATCCGATCCGCGACGTGCGCGTGCTCGTGCCGGGCGGCTCGTGCGAGGACGACGCGACGCGCGCGTGCGATGCGACGCGGGCCTGCGAGCCGGGCGTGCGGTGCGTGCCCTTCGAGGAGAGCCACGCGCGGCACCGCTTCCACCCCGACTTCCTCCGCGCGATGCAGGACTACGCGGTGATCCGCTTCATGAACTGGGCGGACGCGAACTCCACACCCTCGAGCTCGCTGCCGGAGGCGCGGCGCTTCGAGACGACGTGGTCCTCGCGCGTGTCCCTCGAGGACGCGCAGTGGTTCGGCCGCGTGCCGCTCGAGGTGATGATCGATCTCGCGAACGAGGCGCACGTCGAGCCTTGGCTCACGCTGCCTTCGCGCGCCGACGACGACTACGCGCGCCGCGCGGGCGAGCTCGTGCGAGCGCGACTCGATCCGAGCCTGCGGGTGTGGGTCGAGTACTCGAACGAGGTGTGGAACGCGCAGTTCCCGCAGCACGGCTACGCGCTCGAGCGTGGGCACGCGCTCGGCCTCGCCGAGGAGGACGACGAGGCCGTGCTCCGCTTCTACGCGCGACGCTCGCGCGAGCTCCACGGCCTCTTCGCGGCGGGGCTCGCGGACGACGCCGAGCGACCGACGCGCATGGTGCGCGTGTACGCGAGCCAGTCGGTGAGCCCGTGGCGGAGCGAGCAGATCCTCGACTTCGAGGACACGTTCCGACACGCCGACGTGCTCGCGATCGCGCCGTACTTCGGCTCGCCCGTGCCGCCCGAGCACTACGCGGAGTGGCGCACGATGTCGCTCGAGGACTTCTTCGCGCACGCCGAGGCCGAGGACCTCGAGCCCGCGCGCCGCGCGATCGCCGAGCAGGCGCGCATCGCACGCGAACGAGGCCTCGCGCTCGTCGCGTACGAGGGCGGCCAGCACTACGTCGCGCAGGGCGACGAGGAGGTCACCGCGTTCCTCGGCCGCGCCGCGCGGGATCCGAGGATGGAGGCGCTCTACGACCGCTACCTCGCCTCCTTCGAGACAGAGGGCGGTCGCCTCATGGTGCACATGAGCGACTGCTCGGCCGGTGGGCGCGATGGCTACTGGGGCGCGATCGAGCGCCTGGGCCAGCCGCTCGCGGAGACGCCGAAGCTCCGCGCCCTGCGCACGGCCGCGGTGCGCACGCGCCGCTGACGTCGGCGCGCCGCACGGCGACGCGACGGCGCGCGGCGGCGCTCGCAGGACGTCGAGGCCGACGTCCCCGCGCGAGGCAGCAGACGCCATCACGAAGGTCAGGCGCTCGCGGCACGCAAGAGCGGCCTTCGCCTATCATCGCGGGCGTGTCGGTCGAAACGCAGCGCCCCTACCCCGGGCTCGTCCTCTCGGGGAAGTACCGCATCGAGCGGATGCTCGGCGCAGGCGGCATGGGCGAGGTCTACGGCGCGACGCAGCTCAACCTCGGGCGCAAGGTCGCGCTCAAGGTGCTCCGCCCCGAGCTCGCCGCGCAGGAAGGCGCGCTCACGCGCTTCGAGCGAGAGGCGCGCGTGGCCGCGCAGCTCGATCACCCCAACGCCGTGGAGATCTACGACTACGGCAAGTCGCAGGGCTACGTGTACCTCGCGATGGAGCTGCTCTCGGGCGCGCCGCTGCGCGCGCTGGTGGACGAGCACCTGCCGCTCCTTCCGCTGCCGCGTGTCGTGCGGATCGTCTCGGAGGTCGCGGGCGTGCTCGTGAAGGCGCACTCGATCGGCCTCGTGCACCGCGATCTCAAGCCCGACAACGTCTTCCTCGAGCCGCCGGTCGTCGCGGGCTCCGAGGAGCGCGTGGTCGTCGTGGACTTCGGCCTCGCGTTCATCGACGGCGCGGGCGACATCGGCCGCCTCACGCGGGAGGGGCAGGTGACCGGCACGCCGGACTACCTCTCTCCCGAGCAGTCGCTCGGTCGCAACGTGGGCCCGCCGAGCGACATGTACGCGCTCGGCTGCATGCTCTACGAGATGCTGTGCGGGCGAGTGCCGTTCAAGGGCGCGTACGTGCAGGTGCTGACGCAGCAGGTGTACTCGGTGCCCCCGCCGCTCACGAGCGTGGTGCCCGATCTGCACGTGCCACACGCGCTCGAGTCGCTCGTGTTCCGCCTGCTCGACAAGGACGCCTCCGCGCGGCCCACCGCGGGCGAGGTGCGGAGCGAGCTCTCGACGCTCAGCGAGAAGGCGCACGAGCGGGCGCGCGCGCAGCTCTCGCTCGAGGGGCGCTCGGCGCGCATGATCTCGGCCATCGGCGCGAGGCCGCGCGACTCGGCGCTCACGAGCGGCTCCTTCGAGGCCGAGCACAGCATCGCGGTGATCGCACCGAGCGACGGCGCGGCCCTCGGCGACGGTCACGCGATCGGCCTCGCGGCACAAGGCCTCCACGCCTACATCGCGGAGGGCGATGGCGCGCTCGAGGGCGCGAGCGCGATCTGGGCGCCGCGCGCGAGCGTCGAGGAGGTCGCGCGCCTCGCAACGCTCGGACGCGGCCCCGTGCTGAGCGACGTGGCCCCGGGAGAGAACGATCGCCTCGCCGCGATGCTGCGCGCGGGCGCCGCCGAGGTCCTCGCGAGACCCGTGCGCGTCGAGGAGCTCGCGAAGAAGCTCACCCGCGCCATCCGCAAGCACAAGCGCACCTGACGCGCGCGCGAGAACGGCTCGGACGCACTTGCGGTCGCCGCCCGACCGTGTACCGCTCTGGCCCGATGCGTTCTTCCTTCCTTTCGTGCGCGCTCGCCACGCTCGCGCTCGCCACGCTCGCGAGCCCGGGGCGCGCCCAGGAGCTGCCCCCCGCGAGCGCCGCGGAGGTCGAGCTCTTCGACTACACGACGGTCGAGGGCGACACGTGCGCGGCGATCTCGGAGCGCTTCTTCGGCAACCGCCGACGCTACGATCTCATCCACGCCTACAACCCCGGCATGGGACCGCCGCCGCACGACCTCGTGCCGGGCACGGTGCTCCGGCTGCCGCGACGCGCGACCCCGGCGAGCGAGCTCGCGGACGCGACGGTCACCGGTGTCGAGCGCCGCGTCGAGGCGCGGCCGCGACCGGCCGACGAGGCGTGGGTCGCCGCGCAGCGAGGCCTCGGCCTCTACCGCGGTGGGCGCGTCGCGACGCAGGCACGGAGCGCCGCGGAGCTGACGTTCCGCGACACCTCGGTCGTGGCGCTGCGCGAAGAGACGCTCGTCATCATCTTCGGGCCGAGCGCCACGCGCACGCGCACCGCGGGCATGGAGGCCACGCTCGAGACCGGTGCGCTCCGCACGCGCCTCGGTGAGCTGCGAGGCGACGCCGGCGGTGGCAACTCGCTCCGCGTCGTGACGCCCTCGGGCACCGCGACGCTGCTCGGCGGCAGCGCGGTCGTCGGCGTCGATGCGCAGGGCACGAGCCGCCTCTCGAACCACTCGAGCAGCGCGCGCCTCGCAGGCGCCTCGGGTCCGCCCGTCACCTTGCCCACCGACACGGGCTCGATCGTGCAGCGCGGCGCGCGGCCCTCGCGTCCTCGTCCGCTCCCCGCCGCGCCGACGTGGCAGCCCGGATCGACGCGCTTCGCGGGCGTCGCGGGCCTGGGCGGCAGCCTCGCCGCGGCCTGGGCGCCGGTGCCCGCCGCCGCGCGCTATCGCATCGAGATCGCGCGACAGCCCGACGGACGCGACGTGGTCTTCGCGACCGAGGTCCCCGCGAGCGTGACGCGCTTCGAGGCGCACCGGCTTCCGGCCGGCCGCTACCACGTGACGGTGGCGACGCTCGATGCGGACCTGCTCGAGAGCCGCCCCTCGACGGCGCTCGCGATGGAGATCGCGGAGGGACGCTTGCTCGCGCCGGGTGAGGACGCGTCGAGCCCCGCACCGGCCTACGATCCGGGCGATCCCACGGTCGAGCCCGCGGGGGACATCGACGTGCTCGCGGGCTCGATCTACGTGCCGCCCGCGGGTGTGCGCTGCGGCGACACCGATCGCGTCACGCTCGCGTCGGCGGCCGCCCTCGCGTGCACCAGCGGCGCAGACGCCGTGACGGCGCCGCGCTTCGTGGTGCACGGCATCGCGACGAGCGTCGATGGCACCGACGCGGCGCCGATCTCGCTCGAGCGAGGCGCGCGCGCTTCGGCCGTGCTCGGCGTCATGCTCGGTGACGTCGCGATGCCCGACGACCTCACGCTCGTCGGCTCCGAGGGCATCGTCGTGGAGGACGTGCGCAACGACTCGGGTCTGTTCCTCGTGGTGCTCTCCGCACGCGCCGACGCAGCACAGCCCGCCGAGCTGCGCTGGGTGCGCGCGAGCGCGCCGAGCCAGGTGATCGGCGTCGTGCCCGTGGCGCTGCGCGATCCCGAGATCGTCGCGAGGCCGAGCGCCGAGGTCGAGCCCGCGCCCCCGCCCGAAGCGCCGCGCCAGCCACGCCTCACGGAGGCCTACGCGCGCTCGCCGGTCGTGAGCTCGCTGGCGCTCACCGACGTCGATCGACGCGGCAGCACGATCGGACTCTCGGTCGCCGAGATCGCGCCCGCACCGCGGGCCTACGGGCGCACCGAGCGCACGCGCATCGCGATCGCGGGTGACGTGTCTCTGCTCGACGATCAGATCCAGCTCGGCACCGTGGTGCCGATCGACGTGGCCGGGCGCGCGACGGCCACGTGGGAGGCCGGCTCGCTCGACGTCTACGCGCACGCGCGCTGGATCCCGCTCCGACGCGATCCCTCGCACGAAGACTCGCTCGCGCTCGCGATCGATCTCGGCGCGTGGTTCCCCACGCACCCCGAGGGCCTCACGAGGACCGACCGATCGGGCCTTCCGCTCGTGCGCCTCGCGCCCTCGATCGAGGTGGCCTACGCGATCGAGCGCGTGGCCGCGTTCCGCACGCGGCAAGGCGCGCTGCTCGATCTGGACGACACGGGCGCGCGCCTCTGGGCCTCCGCCTACGGCGTCGATCTGAACGTCTGGGGTCCCTTCGAGGTCGGCGTCGAGGTCGACCTCGTGCTCGGCAGCGAGATCGAGGCGAGCCTCTTCGCCGTGGGCATCGCGCCTCAGCTCGCGCTCGAGCTCGATCCCGTCGTGCTCGGCCTCGGCATGCGCTTCGGCCTCAACCGCGACGGCCAAGCGCTCTTCGGCGCCGCCTCGGTCGCCCTCAGCGGCTCGGTCGCGTTCTGAAGAGGCGTCCGCCCGTCGTCGGCGGATGCGGCCGGTCGGTGCGAGGTTCGCCGCGGTTCGTCGGATGACGACGCCGCTCCTGACCGTGTCGGGGCATGCCCCGTGGGTGTCTGCGAACCACGGAGCCGTCATGCCAACCATCCTCCAGCTGCTGGAGTCGCTCGGCACCGCCCTGAGCGCACTCTTCTTCGTGTTCCTTCCATTCGAGCTCTGGTCTCGACACCGGCGCGAGGCTCTCCGCGGCGAGACCGTCCGCGAGATGCTGGGGAGCGCGAGTGTGCTCCTGCCGACGCTGGCGCTCGGAGCGGCGACGACGGCGTTCATCGTGGCGCTCTTCGGGGCGGCTTCGCTCCTCGCGATCACGCGCTTGCCCACGACCCCGCTCTCGGCCCTCGCGTGCTTGGTGCTCTGCGACTTCCTCTACTACGTGGATCACACGGCAGGACACCGGATCCGAGCCTATTGGGCAGTCTCGCACTCGGTGCACCACAGCTCTCCGCAGTACGACCAGACGACTGCGCTCCGGGTGTCCTTCGTCGATGGCTACACCTCGCCGTGGTTCCAGCTCCCCGCGGTGGTCCTCGGCTTCGACCCCGTGCTCGTGCTCGCGTGCTTCGGCGTCGTCATCACCTACCAGCAGTGGATCCACACCGAGACGATCGGCCGACTCGGCTGGCTCGACGACATCTTCATGACGCCGTCGAACCACCGCGTGCACCACTCTTCGCTGCCCGAGCACCTCGACAAGAACTACGGCGGCGTCCTCGTCGTGTGGGACCGACTCTTCGGTACGTATGCCCGCGAGAGCGGGCCGGTCACCTACGGACTGACCAAGCCGATCGCGTCGAGCCATCCACTGCACATCCACACGGCCGAGCTCGTCCGGCTGTGGGACGACCTGCGTCGCGCCCCCAGCGCGATGGAGCGCTTCAGGATGGTCGTGTCCGGGCCCGAGTACGAGCCCGCATCCTGGTCGCGAGCGCACGGCGAACCGACCGCCCACGATCGGCATGACGAATGAGGCCGCACCCCGCACTCGCTTTGGGTCCGGACGCTCGGTCGAGGCGGCGTTCCGAGGTCCGTTCGTCGGCAGAGACACACTGCTCGTCGACATGGAGCACGGGTTGGTCGACGCGTCTGCCACGCGAGGCGCGCCCGCGCTGTACGCTCGGGACGATGCATGCCTCGTCGCGCTCGACCTCGGATGCGGCAGCCTCGCCGTGGGCGCCGCTCACGGTGTCCCGACGCGCGAGCTCCCCAGGGCGCGCAGCGCTCCTCGCCATGGTGGTCGTCCTCGTCGTCGTCGGCATACCGCTCGGCCTTCGCGGCGCGTTCGGCATGCTCCCGTTCGAGCAGGTGGTGGCGCAGACCGCGCTCACCGCCGCGAGCATCGCCACCGTCGTCGCGGTCCTGACGACGGTGCTCGGTCCGCGCCTCGAAGAGTCCTCGCATCCGGTCCGGCTGTCGGTGATCGCATGCCTGATCGCTGCGGGGGTGCTCGCCCCGTTCTATCTCGGTTGCTGGGCCCTCTCGGCGTCGTTCCCGGCGCTCGTCGAGCCCGGTGCGCCATCCAGCGCCGCGTTCTACGTCACGACTGCGATCGGTGATTCCGTACCGGTGCTCTTCGTGTGGGCCCTCGTCGTCCTCTATCCGCGCGCGCTCGGCGCGGCCGCCGAGGCCGACGCGCTCCGCCGAGAGGCCGAGCTCTTGAGGCTGCGGGCGAGCCTCGAGCCTCACTTCGTGCTCAACACGCTCAACACGATCGCGGGGCTCGTCGGCGAGTCGCCACGCGAGGCGCGCAGGCTGCTCGGCGCGCTCGGTGATCTCTTCCGTGAGGCGGTGCGCGACGGCCGCCCCGAGCATCCGCTCCGCGACGAGATCGCCTGGCTCGAGCGGTACGCCGCGGTGCTCGAGGCCCGCCACCCCGGCCTCGTCCAGGTGCGCTTCGCGGTCGACGACGACGCGGCCGCGGTCCGGGTCCCGCGGCTCTTGTTGCAGCCGATCGTCGAGAACGCGATCGAGCACGGCGTGCTCGCGTGCGAAGCCGGCGGCGTGGTCGAGGTCCGCGCCGAGCGCGACGGCAGCATGCTCGTCGTCCGCATCGAGGATCCCGGACCCGGCTTTCCAGCCACGCGACGCGAAGGGGCGCGGGGGCTCGCGATCGTCGAGCGGCGCCTCGCCCTCGAGGGCCGGGGCGCCTCGCTCGAGCAGCTCCGCGAGCGCGATCGCACGGTCGTGCGCATCCGGATGCCGATCGTGGCACGCACGAGCGCAGAGACGGAGGGCCCATGAGCGAGCCGACCGAGCGGCCCCTGCGCGCGTTGGTGCTCGAAGACGAGCGTCCGGCGCGGAACTACCTCGTCGAGCTCTTGCACGACACCGAGCGCGTCTCGGTCGTCGCCGCCGTCGCGAGCGCCGAGCAAGCCTCGCAGGCGCTGGCGGAGGTGCCGACGCTCGGCATCGAGGCCGCGTTCGTCGACGTGCGCCTCGCGGGCTCGCGAGACGATCGTGCCGGGCTCCGGTGGATGAGCGAGGTCGCCGAGCGTCCTTCGCCGCCGCGCTTCGTGCTGACGACGGCCTCGCCCGATCACGCGCTCGATGGCTACCGACTCGGCGTCGTCGACTACCTCCTCAAGCCGTTCACGGCCGAGCGAGTCGAAGCGACGGTGCAGCGCCTCTTGGCGCAGCGCGCCGAGACCACACGCGTCGGACCGGTGAGCGCGCCTCGGATCGTGGCGCGTGACGGTCGCGGACTCGTGTTCCTCGCCATCGACGAGATCCTCGCGTTCGAGTCGCAGGCGCGTCTCACGTTCGTCCACTCGACGCGAGGCCGCTTCGATCTCGATCTCTCGCTCGCTGCGGTCGAGGTCGCGCTCGCGGGGCAGCCGCTCCTTCGCGTGCATCGAAGCTGGGTCGTTCACCTCCCCATGGTGTCGGGCCTCGAGCGCGCAGACGGCGAGACGTCGCTGACGCTCGGCCGGACCGACCCGAGGCTCGAAGTTCCCGTCGCGCGCGAGCGTGTGATGGAGGTGCGCGAGCGCCTCGTGGAGACGGCGATCGGGCTTCGCCGCGGGAGCTGACAGCGCGAATCCGTCGACCCGTGTCGTGCGGACGCGAGGAGGCCGCCCTCTCCGCGGCAGCGCGCTCCAGCCGCTGGAGCAAACGCTCCGTCGGAGCCCGTGGTCGATGCGCGGCTCATCGACGAGGAGGGCTGGCGACGCGGTCGGTCGGCAGGAACCGGCGGTTCGTCGGAAGGAGTCTCTCGGGCGCCCTCACGCGCACCAGATTCGCTCCGTGCTCGACCGATGTCGGGCGGAAGGAGCGACGATGCGTGCCGGACGACGTGCAGCGGGCGGAGCGAGAGAGGTCGGTTCGAGACAGGGCGCGTTGAGGCCGAGAGCGCGCGGACTGCTTGCGACGACGTGGCTGTGCGCGCTCGGCATGTTCGTGACCGGATGCCACGAGGCTCGAGCCGACGCGCGCACCGAGGCTGCCGACGAAGCTGCCGCGAGCGCGCGAGACGTGGAGGTGATGGAGGCGGCCTTTGAACCGCGGGGGCCCGAGCGACGCCTGCTCGGCACCGTCCATGCGCGTCGCGTGGTCGTCGCTGCGCGGGGGGGCGGGCCCGTCGAGGAGGTCTTCGTCGCGCTCGGCGATTCCGTCGAGATCGGGCAACCGCTCGCGCAGATCCGGGATGGCGAGCACCGCGACGCCTCACGCGAAGCGCGCGCCGCGATCGCGGACGCGCGGGCCCGACTCGGCTCCGGCCCTCACGCCGCCGCCGAGAGCCCTCGGCTCGAAGCGGCACGGGCACGACGTGATCACGCCGAGCGCGAGCTCGCTCGCACGCGCTCGCTCGCCGACGGTCACGCCGTGAGCGCGAGAGATCGCGATCGCGCCGAGGCCGAGCTCCGCCTCGCCGAAGCGGAGCTCCGCGCGACCGAGGCCGAGCTCCGCGGCGCGGCGGCCTCGATCGAAGGCCTCGCGGCGAGGTGGTCGAGCGCCGAGCGATCTCGCCAAGACGCGCTCGTGCGAGCGCCCTTCGACGGCAGCGTCGTGCGGCGCAGCGTCGAAGTCGGCCAGCTCGTGGCGCCCGGCACGCCGCTGTTCGAGGTCGTCGAGAACGGCCCTCGCCGCGTGCGCTTCGAGCTCCCCGAAGACCTCGCGCGGGTCGTGTCGGTGGGTGATCGCGTCGTGGTGCGCGAGCCGGGCAGCGCGAGCGCAGGCGAAGCGGCGACCATCGTCGCGCTCGCGGGTGCGCTCGACGAGGTGCGGCACGGACGTCTCGCGGAAGCCGAGCTCCCGAGCGCGACGCGGCTCCTCGCCGGCGCCTCGGCCGAGGTGGTCGTACGCCTCGCGCCGATCGACCTCGTGCGCGTGCCGCGCGTCGGGCTCGACGATCGCGGCGGCGCCCGCCGCCTGTTCGTCGTGGGCGAAGACGGCCGTGTGCGAGAGCGTCTCGTCGCCGTGGTGATCGTCGACGGCGAGGCCGCCTGGGTCGAGCGCGGCGTCGTGGCTGGCGAGCGTGTGGTCCTTCGTCCGAGCGCGCTCCGCGACGGCGATGCCGTGACGGTTCGGGGCGCCCCCGGAGGTGCTTCGTGAGGCAGCGCGCCCCGCGTGCGATCGCACCGCTCGCGGTCGCGTTGCTGCTGAGCGCCCTCCCGGCGTCGACCTTCGCGCAGTGGAGCGACCTCCCGGCGGACAGGCGTGCGCCCCGAGAGATCGACGAGCGGACCGCCGTGTCCGAGGCGCTGATCGCGAGCCCCACGCTGCGCGCGCTCGAGGCAGGACGACGCGGCGCCGAGGCCGACCTCTTCGGCGCCCACGCGGCGTTCGCGCCGGAGCTCGAGGTGTCTGGGCGCTACACCCGCCTGAGCGAGCTCCCCGAGAGCGCGCGCGCACTCGATCTCGGCGTTGGCGAAACGGGGCGCTTCGTCCTGCCGCAGCTGCTCGATCAGCACGTCGGTCGCGCGCAGCTGTCGCTCCCCGTCACCGACCTCCTCTACCGGTCGGCGCGGCTCCTCGATGCCGCGGGCGATCGACTCGCGGCGCAGTCGGCGCGGATGGAGGCCGAGCGCGTTCGCGTCGCGAGCGAGGCCCGCAGCCGTTACGTCGAGCTCGCGCTCGCCGAAGCCCTCGTCGATGCGCTCGTCACGATCGAGGCGCGACACGCGGTGTGGCGGGAAGAGGTCGCGCGACGCGTCGCGGCCGGTCTCTCCCCCGACGCCGGGCGCCTGGAGGTCGAGGCCCAGTGGGTCGCGGTCCGGCGTGACAGGCTCGCTGCCGAAGCCCGGCGCCGGGCTGCACGTGGGCGCCTCGCGCTCGCGCTCGGGCGCTCCGCGACCGCCGAGCTTCGTACGGCCGGCCTCGATGCGGCGGAGTCGGTCGGCCCGGCCTCCGAGCCACTCGCCTCCGCCGAGCTCGAGGCGCTCGCCCGCTCGCGACGCGCGCTCTTCGCGATGGCCGACGCCGAGCGGATCGCCGCGCTGCCGTCGGTGGCCCTCACGTTCGGCGTCGACGTCGCCGCACCCCATCCGCGCGCGTTCGCCCAGACGCAGCTCGAGCCGCTCGCGACGTGGGACGCGGGCGTCGTGGTCAGCTTCTCGCTCGCGCGGGCGCTCGCGTCGGTCGCACGCGCCGATCAGCTGGCGAGCGAAGCCGAAGCGCTCCGGGCCGAAGAGCGAGAGCTCGCCGATCGCCTCGCCGCCGAGCGCGCGATCGCCGAGAGTGACCTCGAGATCACTCGCGCCCGCCGCGCTGCCGCGCTCGACGCGACCCGGCTCGCCAGCGATCTCCTCACCGTTCGACGCGCGGAGTACGACGCCGGAGCGCTCACCGCGGCCGACCTCGCGCTCGCCGAAGGGTCGTACCTCCGCAGCGTCGTCGCGCGCCACGAGGCCGACGCCGAAGCGCAGCTCGCGCGCGCGCGGCTGCTCGAGCTGCGAGCGATCGTCGAGTAGCCGGCGACGTCGCAAGCGGCCTTCTCTTGCCCCTTTCGCCCCGAGGAGCTCTCTCATGCAATGGCTCGCCCGCCTGTCCGTTCGTCGCCCCGTGTTCGCCTCCGTGCTCGTGTTGGCCCTCGTCGTCTTCGGCGTCGTCGGCTTCGCCAGGCTGCGCACCGATCGGTTCCCCGACGTGCAGGTCCCGTTCGTCGTGGTGACCACCGAAGCACCTGGGCTCGGCGCCGCGGAGATCGAAGAGGCCGTCACGATGCGAATCGAGGACGCCGTGAGCGGCGTGTCCGCGCTCGAGCGCCTCGACTCGCAGAGCCTCGACGGTGTCAGCGTCGTCATCGCTCAGTTCGCGCTCCACCGCGACCCCCGCGAGGCCGTCGACGACGTGCGCGAACAAGTGACCCGAGCGCAAGCGACCATGACGCCACGAGCCCGCGCGCCGCGCGTCGAGACCTTTCGCCCCAACGACGCGCCGGTCGCGCTCCTCGCGCTCTCTCGACCGCGCGACACGGCCTCGCCCGAGCGCGGCCCCGGCGAGCTCGCAGCCATCGCCGACCAGCTGGTTCGTCGCTCGCTCCAGTCGATCGACGGCATCGGTCGCGTCTCCCTCGTCGGCGCGCGACCGCGGCGCTTCGAGATCGCCCCCGATCTCCTTCGTCTCGAGGCGCGCGGCCTCACCGTGGCAGACCTCGGCGCAGCGCTCGAGAGCGAGAGCGTCGAGGCCTCCGGGCCGGTCGCGATCGACGGCGACGCGCGCGAGCCGGTGCGCCTTCGGGCCCGCGCTCGCGATGCGGCGAGCCTGGGGGCGCTCGTGATCCCCGGCTCGGGCCAGCCCGCCGTCCGCGTGGCCGACGTCGCCGAGGTGCGCGACGTCGCGGCCAGCGCGACCTCGGTCGCCGCCGTCGACGGCGAGGAGGTCATCCTCGTCGCGGTGCGCAAACGCGCCGGCGCGAACACCGTCGCGATCCTCGATGCCCTCGAGCGCGAGCTGCCCCGGCTCGAGTCGTCCCTGCCGCGCGGGCTCACCCTGCGTCTCGTGCGGAGCGAGGCCGAGCCGATCGAGAACGCCGTCCACGCCGTCGAGGAGCACCTCGTGGTGGGCTCGGTCCTCGCCGCATTCGTGGTGCTCCTCTTCTTGCGTTCAGGACGCGCCACGCTGATCACGGCCCTCGCCATCCCCTCGTCGATCGTGGCGACCTTCGCGATCCTCGACCTCTTCGGCCTGACGCTCGACACCGTGACCTTGCTCGGTCTCACGCTCGCAGTCGGCATCGTGATCGACGACGCGATCGTCGTGCTCGAGAACATCCTCCGCGTGCTCGAAGAGCGCGATCTCACGCCCGCCGAGGCCGCAATCGAGGGCACGCGCGAGATCGGCCTCGCGGTGCTCGCCACGACGCTCTCGCTCGTCGCCGTGTTCCTCCCTGTCGCCTTCATGGACGGAATCGTCGGGAGGTTCTTGTCGTCGTTCGGTCTCACGATGTCGTTCGCGATCCTCGTGTCGCTCCTCGTCGCGTTCACCCTCACACCCATGCTCGCGGCGCGGTGGATGCGCCGGTCGAGCACGCCGCACGAGCCGGGCCGCGAGAGCGCGCCGCTCTTCGATCTCATGGACACGAACGACGAGGCGGCCGTGTATGCAGCCGCTCAGGCGGGCGCTCCGATCGGCGGTGGTGGGCACGGCAGCCACGACGGCTGGCTCGAGCGCGCCTACGTGCGCCTCCTGGCGCTCGCGATGCGTCGCCGCGCCGTGGTCGGGCTCGTGATCGCAGGCGTGCTGGCCTCGACGGTGCCCCTCGCGCTCGTCACGCCGGCGACGTTCCTGCCTCGCGAAGACGAGTCGCGCTTCGAGGTGGCGCTCCGTCTGCCAGAAGGCACCTCGCTCGAGGAGACAGCGCTCTTCGCCGGTCGGCTGGCGCGCGCGATCCGGGCGCTCCCTGGCGTCGCCGTCACGGTCGTGCAGGCGGGGAGCTCGCCCGACGACTCGGCGGCGCGCGGACCGAACGAGGCGACCGTGTATGTGGGCCTCGCGCCAGTCTCGGAGCGCGAGTCGAGCCAGGACGATCTCATGGCTCGCGTGCGCAGCGAGGTCGCGCCCAGCTTCGCGACGACCACGCGGGGCATGCCCGTGCCGCTCCTCCTCGTCGGTGCAGTCGACGCCTTCGGGAGCTCCGGCACCGACGCGGCGCCGATCCAGTGGACGATGCGCGGTCGCGATCTCGACGAGCTCGGTGTCAGCGCCGAGCGCTTGCTCGCCGAGGCGCGACGAATCCCGGGCACCCTCGATCACGCGCTGACGCTCCGCACCGGCGCACCCGAGGCCGCGCTCACGCTCGATCGCGAGCGAGGTGCCGCGCGCGGGGTCACGGCGGCACAGCTCGCCTCGACGCTCGCCCTCCTGTCCGGCGACACCGTGCTCGCGACCACTCCGGACGAGCGCGGCCTGGGGAGCCTCGAGGTGCGCATGGTCGCGCCCGCGGCCACACGCGACGATCCCCGCGCGATCCTCGACGTCCACGTCGCGAGCGCATCGGGCGAGCTGGTGCGCCTCGGTGACGTCGCGTCGCTCGCCCCTCGACCCACCCCGTCGGCGATCTCTCGGACCGATCGCATGAGGCAGGTGACGCTGACGATGAGCGTCGCACCCGGCTTCGGCGACCAGGCCGTGCTCGACGCGATCCGCGAGGCCGAAGAGCGCCTCGGCCTGCCTGCCGAGCACCGCGGTCAGCCGGCCGGCAACGCGCGGGAGCTCGAGCGCACCGCGCGCGGGTTCCTCCTCGCGATCGTGCTCTCGCTGGTCTTCATGTACCTCATCCTCGCCGCGCAGTTCGAGAGCTTCGTCGACCCCGCCGTCATCCTGGCGTCGCTGCCGCTCACGGTGCCGTTCGCGCTGATCTCGCTGCTCGGCACCGGGCTCACGCTGAACATCTTCTCGGCGCTCGGCGTGCTCGTTCTCTTCGGCGTGGTGAAGAAGAACGCCATCCTCCAGGTCGACCACGTGCGGCAGCTGCGCGCGGCCGGGATGCCTCGCGCCCTCGCGGTACTGCGAGGCAATCGCGATCGACTCCGGCCGATCGTGATGACGACGCTCGCGTTCGTCGTCGGCGCGGTGCCGCTCCTGCTCTCGACCGGATCGGGCGCAGGCACGAACCAATCGATCGGCGCCGTGATCGTAGGTGGTCAGAGCCTGTCTCTCCTTCTCACGCTCGTCGCCACCCCGGTCCTCGCGACGGCCATCGAGGACGCGCGTCTCGCGATCGCCGCGTGGTGGTCGCGCGTCCTCTCGACTCGCCGAGCCGTGCGAGCGTGAGTTGGCGTCTGAGAGCACGTGGCACTCGGATTGATCGATGCGAGTGGCACGTGCTCGAATCGGCGGGAGGGAGGCTCTCGCCGATTCACTCGGCGAGAGGGAGGGGCTGCGGCCAGACCCTCCGGCAAGAA